>CAYFGK010000007.1:0-1632 GCA_964342305.1 uncultured Saprospiraceae bacterium
TTAGGTACGGTTATTCGATTATTTTCCCTATTCCTTCAATATCAGGTTTATCCGGAACATTGGACTCCCCATCGGTGAAATCAATCTGATTTGGATCATTTATGTTGTCAGACCATTGAATTATAATTTCTCCAAATCTTGCATTAGGGTTGTGGTATTTTCTTGACCAGAATTCCCTTTCATTTAAAGGAATATTTCCAGTATCAACTTTTTTTAAATGGGCATCTGCAATTTTGTAATCTACGAATCCAGCTCCTATTTCATGCCTCTTGTAATTTCTAATTGGGACCGCCATGTTGGTTAGTAGTCTGCGTATGACTTTTTGATCTGACACGAAATTTCGCTGATTCCTGAAATGGATAATCCAATAAATAATATATACCAAATATTCAACAGCTTGACTAGTTCCCGTTCCTATCACAAACCTTTGCTTTAATTTAGTCCATTCTACATCAGTTATATTGGTGTTGATTTGTTTTTCATATCTCTCTTTAGTAAATAAGTGTAACTTTTTCTTAGAACTTTCTATAACTGGTAAAATCGCGGAATGTGTTCGCCCAATTAAATCTACACTTGGACAAACAATAGTTGGTCGATAGTATCCATCTATATTTGGTATTCCCCTTGAGGAAAATGAACACAAGTCTGAACCATCATTTTTTGCCCCTCCAACAATTATTGAATTCCTAAATTTTGCAAATGGATTGATTGTGCCAGGAAGAGGTCCATAGTTACCTGCTGGTGCCACATAGATTACCTCATTTGCTATAAGCTCCTTTATATTCTTCTTTAAGGTTAGTGGTAGCTTTGAATACGGAGCAGCTTGGATTGGAATTCCGTGAATTAACGTATTTACTGATTTTCTGGTTTTTCTTGACATAACTTATCGATTCCAAACTTTACCAACCAAACTGAGATAAAAATATAGTTTAATGGTCCTACGGATATATTATTACTTTCAAGGATTGCTGCAATGTATCCAGCTAGTTCAACTCCTTTATCCGTTGAATCATCAAACTTTGAAACTCGTTCTTGGTACTTCTCGCATATCAAATTTCTAACTTCAGCAAACTTCTTAACGAAAAAATTTCGTGCCGCTTTTTTAGCTTCCTCCTCCTCATTAGCACCTGCTTTTATAGCTTCTGAACCAGAATCTAATATTATTCTTCCAGCCGAAAGTTCAATATCTTCAAGGCTGCTCTTCAGATAAGCTTCCAACAATATTTTATCTTTTTTATCCATTTTTCAGCTTATTACTTATATCTAATCGTACCTAACATCTTGCTACACGCATATTTATTGTGTATATCCAGTTATGTCTATTCCTTTGATTCCTTCTTAATATCCAAAAATTCCAAAGGTGAAACAAGCTTGTTACGAGCCTGGGAGCGACTGTAGCGACCGGAGAGAACGTAGCGACCGGAGAGAACGTAGCGACCGAAGAGACTTGCCGGAGCGGGGCTGCCTCGGTTTCACCTGGCTACTGGTTCTCTGCCCTTATTTGCGTAGAGCATAGTGCATGGTGCGTAGGGCGTAGGAGTGACTTGAGAGAACTAAGCGAACGAAGGGACTGGAGCGACTTGCCGGAGCGGGGCTGCCTCGGTTTCACCTGGCTACTGGTTCTCTGCCCTT
>CAYFGK010000007.1:1732-91702 GCA_964342305.1 uncultured Saprospiraceae bacterium
TCGGTTTCACCTGGCTACTGGTTCTCTGCCCTTATTTGCGTAGAGCATAGTGCATAGAGCCAACGTACGGATCGTACACCATACAACCACTGCGTAGCTCCGCGAACCTTTGCGATCACCGCGTGAAAAAGGCAAGTTCGAAATTGGAAATCGGCCTCCTTCACTAAAGTTTCGGCGGCCAGGGAAAGCGGAAATACCTTGATCTGCTCTGTGAAACTCCGTGTAACTCTATGGTTTACCGGAAGACCAATACGCCGTGAAGGTGGGAGACTGCCAACTGTAGACTGAAGACTGAAGACTGGAGACTGCCTACTGCCAACTGGAGAATGACTACACTCCCACCGTTGAAGCGGATGGGCTTAAACTGCCAACTGCCCACTGAGCATCCTCCTTTTGGCGAAAGCCAATAAATGGAAACCTACATGGAGCATTGAGCACTGAACATTGAGCACTACCAACTGCAGACTGCCTACTGTTGACTAAAGACTGTAGACAGTAGACTAAAGACTGCCAACTGAGAACTGCCGACTGAAGACTGAGCATCCAAAACCCCTACGCCCTATGCTCCACGCTCTACGCAGCAAGGAGCAAAGCTCAAATACCAAGCCTACAACAACAAGGCCCAGAGCAATAAACCCCGTAAGCCGTAGATCGTTAGCCTTGATCCGTTAGCCGTCCGCATGTTTCGCTTTGAACGCCTCCAAAAATGCGGCCGTCCGGGAATCGATCGATCCTTCGTCTGTCTTATAACCGGGGGTGGTCGGCACCTGCCCCGGCATCTCCTCGATGTGCAGCGTCGTCGTCGGAAAGGCAAAGCGTACGCCCAGCGCCTTGGCCAGCTCAATGGCGCCCAGCAGGATCTCGTGCCGCGCCTTCAACTCTACCGACCAGCTGGGAGCCTCGAAGAAAATGTAGAAGAGGATCTGCAACGCATCCGACCCCAGCTCGTTCAGGTGGATCTCGAAGTAGTCCTTCCTGGTTTTAGGATGGTTGCGAACCATCTCCTTCAACCCCTCCACGTAGGCCTCGATCAGCGCCGGAGGCGTATCGTAGGTCAGGGCGATCTTGGTGTTGAACCGGCGGTACACCCGCAAACCGTAATTATTAAGCACCATATCGGCCAGCTTGCCGTTGGGTACGTACACCAGCGAATTTTCGAAGGTGCGCACCCGCGTCGAGCGGAATCCCACCTCCTCCACCGTGCCGTGGATATCCCCGAAATTGATCCAGTCGCCTACCTGAAAGGGCTTATCGAAGAAGATGGTCATCGACCCGAACAGGTTTTTTACCGTATCCTGGGCCGCCAGGGCAATGGCCAGACCACCGATGGAGATACCCGCGATCAGGGCCGTCGGATCGAAATTCAGGAGCTTCAACGCACTGAAAATGGCGAAGATGATCGCAATACCTTTCAGGGCCGTGGTAACCAATGGCACCAACTGATCATCCATCTTACTCTCGGTGCGGTCGGTTGCCTTGCCGATATAGAGGGCCACAATATCAATGATCCGATACGCCACCAGCACCACCAGCACAATGCTGATCATGCGCAACAAGGTCATCACAAACTGACTGGCCTCGATCGGTAGCTGCAGGGGCGGCAACAGGAAAAACAACACCCGGATCACGATCCACACACTGATGTACCCCGCGAGCTGCCGGATCAGGCTGCGCGGTACCAGCTTGGGATTCAGCCGCGAAGAACTCAGCCGCGAGACCAGCGGTATCAGCAACCGGCGAAACACGAAGTGCAACAGAATGATAATGAGCCCTACGATCAGCAAGCCCAGGTACTGCCAGGGATACAAGCCCAGATATTGTTTTCCGCCTGTCGGCAATAGATTAAGCAGCAAGTCAGCCCCGAATGGATATACACGTTTGTGCAAATCGGGAATGGCCGTCACCGTTTCCCGCGAATAGTACCAACGGTCGTTCAGCTTTTCCAGGTATATTTCCGGAAACTGATCGGGAAAAGGTACGTAGAAAGAGCCCTGACGCGTGCTGTCGACGTAGTTGGGGTCCTGAGGCACCGTATTCACCGGTACGTACAAGCCCTCGCCGTCGTAGATCTGTTTGAGCTGAATGGCCAGGCGACTGGCGCGGGCACTGTCCTGGACATTGGCCAGAGTCCGGGCGGCCAGCTCCGGTTGGTACGAATCCGGCTGCAGGTAATAGAGGTGAACCAACACCGTATTGTACGGTGTTTCCAATGTTAATTCGATACCTTCATCCTGACTTTGACCGTTAAGAGGAAGAACGCATCCCACCCAAAGACCGAGCAGTAAAAAGGATGTTTTTGAGATGGCTGCTAGAAACCTGTACATGATTTATAGGGTTTTGTTGGCGCTTTTGCAAAAGTCCTTTATTTAGGATGAAACTACAAATCGTACTTTTCTATTAATCTATATTAGTCATACGTTAATACCTATATCGAACTAGCCCTGCAGTCAAACCGCCTCGCTCATGAACAAATCGTTAGTCTCCGTCGGTCTGCTATTGACGACTTTCTTCCTCTTTCCCTTTTTGGCGAAAGCCCAGCAACTCCATCATGTACAGGGAGAGATCCTGGTGCGCTACCGGACCGGCCAATCACCCGAACGGATGATGCCCGCTACGCGCTCCTACCGCGGACGCGCCACCGACCTGAGGGTAGGCCGCTGCCTCTCCGAAACCCAAAACATCTGGTCCCTGACCTTCGACTGGACCGCGATCGACGAAAACGAGTTCCTCGAGCAGGTGCGTAACCACCCCAGTGTCGATGCTGCCCAGCTCAACCACATCCTGGAGGAACGACTCATGCCCAACGATCCCTTCTACGACCTGCAGTGGTTTTTCAACGGCATGGCCCAACCCGGCGGTACGGGTGGATTCGATATCGGGGCCGAACTGGCCTGGGACATCACCACCGGGGGCCTTACTGCCTCGGGCGACACCATCGTGATCTGTGTACTCGACAACGGCGTAGAGCGCACCCACGACGATATTGAAGGCAACCTCTGGATCAACCACGCCGAAATCCCCGACAACGATATCGACGACGATGACAACGGCTACGTCGACGACTACTACGGCTGGAATGCCGTTACCCGCGACGGAAATATTTCGAGCCAGAACTTCCACGGCACCCGCGTCGCCGGGGTGATCGGTGCCGTGGGCAATAACGGGCAAGGCGTGACCGGCGTCAACTGGAACGTCAAGATCATGGTGGTGCGGGCCTACCTCGGACAGATCGTGGAATCCCGCATCATCGAAGGCTACGAGTACGCATTGACCCAGCGGCGCCGGTACAATGAGACCAATGGTGCCGAAGGAGCTTACGTAGTGGCGACCAACTCCTCCTGGGGATTTTCCGGCCTCAAAGAAGATGATTATCCGATCTGGTGCGCCATCTACGATACACTGGGCGAGGCGGGTATCATAAATGTGGCCGCTACCGAAAACCAAAACCTGGACATCGACGCGGTGGGTGACTTGCCTACTTCCTGTACCAGCCCCTACCTCATCACGGTCACCAGTACCGGACGCGACGGCACCAAACTCAACCAGGCCGGATACGGTGCCACCACCATCGATCTCGGAGCACCCGGTGCTGACATATACACGACCTTTATTGGCAACAACTACAATTTCGACGCCGGGACGTCCATGGCTTCCCCGTTGGTAGCGGGTTCGGTGGGTTTGCTGTACTCCTCCCCCTGTCCGAGCCTGCCGCTACTCAGCCAGGCCGATCCGGGAGCCGCCGCACTGCTGGCTAAAGACCTGTTGCTGCGCAGCGTTGTTCCGGAAGATGACCTCATGGGACGCACCGTTACCGGCGGACGCCTCAACGTCTACAATGCCCTGCAACTACTCGAATCGGAATGTGCCGAATGTTTCCCGCCCCTGTCCATCCAGATCCTGGAATTGGACGACGAGATGGCCTCCCTGACCTGGACCGTCGCTTCCGACATTCAACGCATCGATCTGCGGGTACGCAAAGAAGGCGAAACGGCCTGGACCACCGTCAACGATGTAGGTGGCAGCATTGTCTTTGAAGGCCTGGATGCCTGCACCGTTTATGAGCTCCAGTTCAATGCTTTTTGCTCCGACGAGACCACCGGTTACGGTGACACCTTCACCTTTAAGACCGATGGTTGCTGCGAGCCACCCGATGATATTCGCTTTGGCTTTATCGGCCCTAATGATGTATTACTAAATTGGGATCCGGTACTGGCCGCCAATAATTACGTGATCCGCTACCGTGCGACCGGCGCAGTCAACTGGATGGAAACCACTGCCGTACAGACCAGCGCCGGCCTGCGCAACCTGTCGGAATGTACCGAATACGAAATGCAATTCCGGGTCAACTGCGACGGTGGCCCCTCGCCCTTTGGTCCTTCGCTCATCTTCACCACCCGTGGTTGTGGTGCCTGCCTGGAAGCCGCCTATTGCGATGCCGACATCCTCAGCTTCGACAACTCCAGCCTGGAATGGATCGCCCGGGTCGAACTCAACGGTATGATCAACGAAAGCACCGGCAGTGGCTACGCCAATTACACCGCCGGCATGGGTACTGACCTGAATCGCGGCGATACCCTTGCCATGACCGTGGAGCCCGGCTTTAGCTCGGTCGCCTCCGGAGAGTATATCCTCGCCTGGATCGACTTCAACCAGAACGGCCAGTTTACCTCCGACGAGATCGTGTTTGACTCGGAAGGCACCACTGAGGTGGCCATCACCCGGGACATACGTATTCCGGCCACCGCTATGCTCGGCAGCACCCGCATGCGGGTGGTGATGCAGTTTCGCGACAAGCCGGGAGCCTGTAGTTTCAGCGCCAGCTTCTTCGGTGAAGTGGAAGACTATTGCGTGAACATTAGTGAAAACCCCAATAATACCGCTGCACCACCCGCCCTGGCTGCGGACCTTACCCTCGTACCCAACCCGGCACAGGACCAGGTGCGCCTGCAGTTGCAACTGGCAGCAGCCTACCGGGATGTCCAGCTTCAGGTCTTTGATCTGCGCGGCCGGCCCGTACACCGGGAGCAGCTCGGCAATCTCACGTCGGGCCGCCAGGACCACCAGCTCACAACCTTTTCCTGGCCCGCCGGAGTGTATCTGGTGCGATTGGAAGCCGCCGGCCAGGCGATAACCCGCCGTTTGGTGATTTTTAAATAAGTTTGGGGTATGAAACCGACCACCCTCGACGAATGCCTCGACTACTGCCGGGAATCAGCCCTGGCGGGCAACGATTACGACACCATTAAGGCTGAAGTACTGCGTTGGGACCTGGAGCCCGATCTGCGCAAAAAGGTACTGCTCAAGGCCGACGATTATGTCTACCAGTACATCATGGCCAAACAGCAGCGTGAGAAGGCCGTCAACCGGATGCTCATCGGGGGTGTACTGCTGGGCGTGGGGTTGGCGGTGGTCGTCGTCTCCTCCTTCGCCATGAAGGCCGAATACCTCCTCCCCTTCGGAGCTATCTTCATCGGCGGCTGGCAACTCAAAGAGGGCTATAAGGAGTACCGGCAGCCGCTGGTGCTGACCGAGCGAAGTAACTTCCCGCGGGGACGGAATAAGTTTGATCGGTTTTAGTTAATATTATATCTAAAGCATGAGTTTCTAAAAACCATTATTTTAGGTGTAAATGATTTGATCATGCGCCTATTACCCCAGCTCACCATTTTACTATTGTCCTTCGCCAGCCATGTTGCCTCCCAGACCACTCAAGAGGATCCGACATTCGTAATAATTGAAGGTCACCTTGAAGATACTGACGATCCATACCAGGAGGCAGTGGTCCACGTACGGGACATCGTATCCGGTGATCAGAAGAGGTTGTCGGAATTTATCGACACGGATGGATCTTTCCGGCTGGTCTTCCAGGTTCCATTTCTCACGGACGTTCTAATCCAAATTGGGCAGAGAAAAATGGCCCACCTAATTGTAGCTCCTGGCGACAGTATATACTTAAACGAGCAAAAAAGCAGAGGGCAAGAATATTCGCTCGTATGTACTGGTGACCGGGCCCTTATCAATAATTATGCATTGGACTATCAGCGGGCGGAGGCAAAAGCTGATATGCACGAGCTCCATTACGAAAAACAACGCAATTGGTTGGCCACTAAAAACGAGGATACTATCGTATCCAAGGCACTCCCTGAACTTGAAGCCTTTCGGCAAAAAAGGCTGCAATTGCTGCATGATTTCATAGCTAAAAATGGAAATCCTCCCCCTGGATTCGAAGCATGGGCCCGAAATCGGATTGAATACGAGGTGGCGAAAGATTGGTTGGACTTATTTGGCTTAGCTAAAATGCAATACCGGGTCTTCTTGAATAAAAACCCGGTATTTATGGCCTACCAAAATCAATTTGATTTTACAAAACCTCCTGAACCGGCACCCGGTGCCTACTATTATTTTGTTCAGCAATTTGGGGTATTAAGACCCACTATGCCCCAGGAATTGTCCGACTCCGCGGTCATTCGCAATCAACAGATGATCCATTATTATACGGAGGTGGACCAGGGTTACGGTAGTGAAATTATGATCGTAAGTCACCTCACCAATATGCTCGGCCACACCAAAACCTTGAGCATCCTTCCGGATGTGCTACCGCTTTTCGATAAGCATGTTTCGGATTCTTATTTGCGAACGCAGTTCCTGGATCGATACCATCAGGTAATTGGTCCGGTTGAAAAACCAAAATTCGCTAACGAAGCGATAAACCTGATACAGGTACCCGACTCCGTCAAGGATGTACTTCCCGCCTTATTAAAGAAACATGCCGGCAAAATCGTAGTCATCGATTTCTGGGCCACTTGGTGTGGTCCCTGCCTGGGTGAATTCCCCGCGTACCAAAAACTGTTCGAGAACTTCGATACCTCCGAAGTCGCATTCCTTTTTCTGGCCAACTCCTCTCCGGAAAACAGGTGGCAGCAGGTCATCGACGAATACGACCTGGAAGGTGACCATGTTCTCCTGACGATTCCACAGTACAGTGTGCTGCGCAAAGCCTTCGACATTACGGGCATCCCCCACCATGTGATCATTGATCGTGAGGGCAGGATCGCGAAGAATAAGGTACTTGGGCCTAATCATGGCATGGCCGATTTATTATCATCTCTGTTGGACGGGGAAGCGGGCAGGAAGTGAAGGTAATAACCAGTAGAAATACAGAATGCTACAAGCATTAAAACGACATTGGTAGCGCGGCGAGTCAAGATGCAACAATTGTAGGGCGATGAAAAGTCGATCCAGAGGATCGACCGCCAATGGAAGTCGGTCCTCTGGACCGACCAGGACCATGCTCAGAAAAACGAATCTTGATCCGCAGCCCCTCCGGATCGACTCGGATCAAGACCGAGACCCCTATTCCTCACCTGCAAAGCCTTGAAAGTGCCATTTCGGCAGTCAATAGCAGCTGGTTTTGCCACTTTGTCACTCACCTCCCCTGCCTTTCGGCAAAAAAGGCAGCAAAATCCACTTGGTACGTGCTTTGATCTAAAATTGGTGAATTCAAAAATTAACCAAAACAACATAGATCATGACACGTATGGTAGTCCGCAAACCAAATCGTCCAGCCTTCTTTACGAGCCCGCTGGACAGCTTTTTCAACGAATTTTTCACAACACCTGAGGTTCCCGCCAGCCGTGTGAAGAGTCGTCCTGCGATCAACCTGATCGAAACGGCCGAGAATTACCGACTGGAAGTGGCCGCACCCGGTCTGACCAAATCGGATTTTCACCTCAACGTCGAAGATGATGTACTGAGCCTTAAGGTCTCCAAAGAAACCGAAATGGCCGGCAATGAAACCGTTGTCCGCCAGGGCTTTTCGTACCACGAATTCGAGCGCGCCTTCCGTCTGGGAGATGCCATCGACACCACCGGTATCGATGCTGCCTACGAACAAGGTGTGCTGACGATTACCCTTCCCAAAAAGGAAGAAGCGAAGGCCCAGCCTGCCCGTAAGATTGAGATTAGCTAAAGCTGTTATCGGGCCGGAATCAAAGGTATTCCGGCCGCTTTAACAGTTTGGTTAAAGTGTCCTTAAAAAGAATAACCGAAAAAACCAATCATTATGAAATTGCGTAATTATAAGCGTACGACATCCCCAAAACTGTTCGACGATTTCTGGGGAAGCTCTCTGAGCAACTTTTTTGATGCATCCTTTTTTGGCGAAAGCCATCCTTCCTTAAACGTCAAGGAAACGGATGAAGCCTACACCCTGGAATTAGCGGTGCCGGGCATGCCCAAGGATGCCTTTGACATCAACGTCGAAAACGGCCTGCTGCGACTCAAAGCGGAGCAAAAGCACGAGGACAATCAGGAAGATGATAACTACGTGCGCCGGGAATTCAGTTACCAATCGTTCGAGCGTACATTTCAATTGCCCGACGATGTCGACAGTGAGGCTATCAATGCCTCCTATACGGATGGCGTTTTGCACGTCGAGCTGCCACGGGTAGCCGAAAAAGCAAAGCCCCACAAAGTGATAGAGATTAAATAAAGGTTCAGAGGTGAACCATAAGATTTAGGTTAGTTAATAGGGTTTTAGGTGTTTATTTAAAAGGCTGTCCGGAATTCCGGACAGCCTTCTTTTTTTGCTCTGCATATAGGTCGCAGAACTAAAAGATCATAAACACAGAAACATTGGTTAGAACGCTGTAAAGTGTCGAAACATGAAAAAAGGTGGCCCGGACCGGGCAGACCGGGCCTAGGGAAACTTACTCATTGTCTTAAATGAGCAGCGCATATATCGTAAGGTCCTACAAATAGCAAATTAATTAAGCAGGGTGATCGTACTGACGAGCAGACCACAATAGTAGCTGGCTTTCCGGCGTGCAGTTTATACAAACAAGGGAAGGGTAGAGATCAGGTTGTGTAATACAATCAAGGAGGGGCCAGGGAAGGGTGCTGGCTGATAGCTTTACTTTATTCTATAACAAAATGCGGCATTTGGGACTAAAAGTCAAGTTTTCATATCTCTTATTTTCCCAAATATGAGGCCATTGCCTCTAATTCCTGAAAAAATTCGGGGCCGTACGCGCGCTCCAGCGCTTCCCGGGCAAAAATATAGAGTGGCACGGATTCCCGCTTACCCAGTGCACAAGCGGCCGAGCAAATATCCCAGCGATCATACCGCAGGGTTTCGAAACCCGTCTTGCGATCGTGACTTACCCGGATGGGGTACAGGTGGCAGGAGATCGGCTTGCGGAAGGTCGTTGCCCCTTCCCGCCAGGCACGTTCCAGGCCGCACAGGGCTACCCCGTCTTTGCCGTAGGTCAGATAGGCACACGACCCATCCTCGAGCAGCGGAGTGCCGTAGGCCTTCATATCTTTATAATACGTGTACAGCCCCTCACGGGCAATAACTTTTTTACCGGCGGGGCTTAAAAAGGGGGCCACCTGATCGTAAATAGCTTCCAGGGTATGCAATTCAGCCGTTTCGAGGGGAGCTCCGTACTCTCCCTCCCAGCAGCAAGCCCCTTTGCAAGCCGATAGATTACAAACGAAATAAGCCGATAAAATCGATTCATCCACAATGCGTCCCTGCACAATCAGCATAGTTCTCTTCTATTTTTACGTAAAGGTAGCCCTTCGGCGTATTTTTCCCGGAATTCGCAAAACAAAACAGCCTCCAAAAAGCTATTAATAACGTGAGATATGGCATGGGCCACTTCGTACATGGATATTGGTCAGGGCCCAGCCTCAGGGTACAGCGTATTGGGTATGGAGTACTTACCTTAGGAATCCCGCTAAAATACCTACTACTTTTTACCCTATACCAAATACAAGGTGAGGGTGTGACATTCAATCATTTTTCGAGCAGTTCCATCACTAACCTCACCTTATAGTTAGCAGACTAACAAATGTAAAGGAAAGGACCGCCCAAATCCGGGATGAAAGACCCTTTCCGTGAGTCAAAAACGGCAAAAATTGGCTACATTTGGTGTTGGCCAATCCACTAGTGCCGCGAGCAAAACGAAAAAACATTACTAACCATAATCAATACATACTAAATGGATCCCCTAAAGAAGAAGTTTCACCAAAAAGCATCTGCCCTGGGCAAAGAAATCCGAAACCTTCTCAAAGAAAAAGGTGACACCAAAGTGGATGAGGTCGTCATCAAGCAATTGTACGGTGGTGCCCGCGGCATCAAAATGATGATCTGGGAACCCTCCCAGCTCGACCCCATCGAGGGTATTCGCTTTCGTGGATTCACCATCCCGGAACTGAAAGAGAAACTTCCCAAAACCAAGAACGGCAAAGAGCCACGGCCCGAAGGCCTGTTCTGGCTCATGCTCGTAGGTGAAGTCCCCACCGAAGAAGAAGTAGACTGGCTCACCAGTCAGTGGATCCGTCGTAGTAATGTCCCCGAACATACCTTTAAAGCACTCGATGCACTGCCCACCGATACCCACCCCATGACGCAGTTCTCGACGGCCATCGTTTCGATGCAGACCGAGAGCGTTTTCTCCCGCCGCTACGGTGAGGGTATGAGTAAAGACGAATACTGGGATGCCACTTATGAGGATACGATGAACCTCATTGCACGCCTGCCCCGCGTCGCGGCATACATCTACCGCCGCACCTATCACGACGGCATGCACATTGCTCCCAATACCCAGCTCGACTGGGCCGGCAACTTCGCCCACATGCTCGGCATCGAAGGGGAAGATTTCAAATCACTGATGCGCCTTTACCTGACCGTCCACGCCGACCACGAAGGGGGAAATGCCTCAGCCCACACCACCCACCTCGTAGGTTCGACCCTGAGCGACCCGTACTACTCCCTCGCCGGTGGCATGAACGCCCTCGCAGGACCACTACACGGACTCGCCAACCAGGAAGTCATCAAGTGGATCTTCAAAATGGTCGATGTACTCGGTACCCGCAAACCAACCAAAGAGCAGGTAGCCGATTACGTACAAAGCACCCTCAATGCCGGACAGGTGATCCCCGGGTACGGACACGCCGTGCTGCGCCGCCCCGACCCGCGCTTCGTAGCCCAAAAGGAATTTGCCGAAAGCTACATCAAAAATGACGACATCGTCAACATCGTATGGATGCTCTTCGATATCGTTCCCGACATCCTCAAGGGATTGGGTAAGGTGAAGAACCCCTGGCCCAACGTAGATGCCCACTCCGGTGCATTGCTCGTCCACTACGGCCTGACCGAGTACAGCTTCTACACCGTACTGTTTGGCGTTAGCCGCGCCCTGGGGGTACTGGCCGCTCAGTGCTGGGCCCGCGCCCTCGGATTCCCGCTGGAGCGTCCCAAATCAGTGACCACCGAGTGGGTCAGGGAATACCTCGCCGATAAGTAGGCCAACAGCACAGACGGTACGTTTCTTGTGAATGGAATGCACAATGTTCAGTGCTCCCCACCTTCGCCCGTATGGGCTTCGGCGGGCATGAATGCTCAATGGGTATTGGGCACTGGACATTTTATTTGGTTTCGCGGTAAGACGTTGAGGTCTTCAGTTGGCAGCCTTCAGTTGGCAGTTTAAGCCCATCCGCTTCAGCGGTGGGAATGTAGTCATTCTCCAGTTTCCAGTGCTCAATGTTCAGTGCTCAATGTAGGTTGCCATTTATTGGCTTTCGCCAAAAGGAGGATGCTCAGTTGGCAGTCTCCGGTCTTTAATCTTTAGTCTAAAGTCTAAACTTGCCTTTTTCACGCGGGGACCGCAATGGTTCGCGGAGGTTCGCAGTGGTTGTCTGGGATGGGACTCATGCACTGGCTCGATGCTCTACGCTCGACGCTCTACGCAAATAGAGGCAGAGAAACAGTAGCAAAGCACAACCGGAGGCAATCCAGCTCTGGCAAGCCCCTCCAGTCCCTTCGTTCGCTTAGTTCTCTCAAGTCACTCCTACGCCCGACGCTCCACGCAAAAAAGAGCAGAGACACAGCAGCCAGGAACAAAAACCCGGACCGTTCGCCGTCTCTTCTTTCTCTTCGATCACTTTAGTCCCTCCCTTCTCTCCGGTCCCTCCAGTCCCTCCCGGTCTCCACGCTCGACGCTCCACGCTCCACGCAAAAAAGAGCAAAGACACCAGCAGCCAGGAACAAAAACCCGGACCGCTCGCCGTCTCTTCTTTCTCTTCGATCACTTTAGTCCCTCCCGGTCTCCACGCTCGACGCCCGACGCAATCAAGAGCAAAGACCCACTGGCCACAAGCAAACCGAAGCAGCCCGGCTCAGGCGAGTCCCTCCCTTCTCTCCGGTCCCTCCAGTCCCTTCGTTCACTTAGTTCTCTCAAGTCACTCCTACGCCCGACGCTCCACGCAAAAAAGAGCAGAGACACAGCAGTCAGGTAAAACCGAAGCAGCCCGGAACCGGCGAGTCCCTCCATATCTCTGCGAAATTTATCCGGCGATTATTCAGGGGTGTGATCAAAATCATTTATTTTTGGCCGACACCCGTAGGCCTGCGGAAAATTCTGTCACTAACCAAACTATCCAAATATGGAATTTCCTTCTCAATTGAAATATACGGAGGAACACGAATGGATTCGCCTGGAAGAAGGCAATATTGCCTACGTAGGCATTACGGATTTTGCGCAGTCTGAATTGGACGAACTGGTGTACATCGAAGTGGAAACCGTGGGGGAGTCCCTCGGAAAGGACGATGTATTCGGCACCGTCGAAGCCGTAAAAACCACTTCGGATCTGTTCATGCCCGTCAGCGGGAAGATCCTGGAGTTTAACCCGAAACTCGACGAAAACGAGGGCGACGACCCTACTCTTGTCAACAAGGACCCCTATGGCGACGGCTGGATCGTAAAAATCGAACTGTCTGATCCCTCTGAGGTGGAAGACCTGATGGACGTTGAGGCATATAAACAGCTGGTTGCGTAATTTTTTTTCGCACCAGCACACCAAAAGCAGTG
Source organism: uncultured Saprospiraceae bacterium (assembly GCA_964342305.1). Lineage (GTDB taxonomy): Bacteria > Bacteroidota > Bacteroidia > Chitinophagales > Saprospiraceae > DT-110. The sequence goes on from CAYFGK010000007.1 coordinate 14,608, forward strand.
TATGCTGCATCAACTACTAAAAAGGGTATTTTATATTCCCTTTTTGCCGGCCCTGATGTGGGCCGGACTGATTTTTTTCGGATCTACGTCAATGGGAGTAAAGGTCCCCATACCCACCCAACATTGGGTGGAACCCGACAAACTGATACACGCTCTGGCCTACGCAGGCCTGGGTTTTCTCACATTGGTTGGGTTGTACACGCACCGGCGCTGGCAAGCCACCCGTGGTAATCAGCTTTTGGTGCTTTTCCTCTGCTTGCTCTTCGGAGTGAGCCTGGAATTCGTACAGGGTGCTTTTTTTCCGGGACGTATGTTTGAATTCCCCGACATGGCCGCCAATGCGGTAGGCCTTGGATTGGGATGGCTTATATATTCATTATTTTTTACATAAAACCTTGTCAGTATGGATATTGCTGTAAGCGGCACTGGCCTAATCACTGCGGTACTGGGACTCATCCTGGTTATCGCTGCGGTGATCTTGGGCATGCGCATGGTATTGCGCAGGCGTTCCCAGGACGGTCTGGCCGGGAAAAGCTCCAAGGCAGGATCACCACTCAAAGCCCGGAACAAATACCCCGAGGCGGATGCTTTCCGTCTTAGTGGTACGTTCTTTAACATCGGCTTGGTGGCATCTCTTGGCTTGACGCTACTGGCATTCAGTTGGACACAATACGAGAAACAGGAAGAATTCCAAGGGTTCATGATCGAAGTCGAAGAAGATATCGAGATCGAACCACCTCGTACCGCTGAACCGCCACCCCCGCCACCTCCACCGCCACCACCGGTCATCGAAGAGGTGCCGGAAGAAGAAATTCTGGAAGAAGAGGAATTCGAATTTGAGGATATGTCGATCGAAGCCGATGAAGAGGTCTTCGTCGAAGAGCCCAAAGAAGAAGCTCCTCCCCCACCTCCACCGCCACCACCACCTCCCCCTCCACCCGAGGAAGAAGAGATTTTCATGGTGGTTGAGGATATGCCACTGTTCCCCGGTTGTGAGGACGAGCCCGATAAAGCGGCTAAAAAACGTTGCTCCGACCGCAAGGTGTTCGAATACGTAGGTAAAAACCTGCGCTATCCGGCCATCGCACGGGAAAATGGGGTGGAAGGTACCGTAGTAGTGCAGTTCGTAGTCGAAACCGATGGTACTGTTGCCGACGTTTCCCTCCTGCGTGACCTCGGTGCCGGTACCGGTGAAGAAGCAGTACGCGTAGTGGAATCAATGAACGGAAACGGGATTAAATGGACTCCCGGTCGCCAGCGCGGCCGCCCGGTGAAAGTACAGTTCCGCTTGCCGATCCGCTTCAAATTGCAGTAAGCACCCGGTATTTACCATACCCTATACCGCTCGCCGAATCCTTGGCGAGCGGTATTTTTTTGTCCTCCGCCCACCAAAAAGCACCCCCCACACATCTATATAGTATCGGAAGGAAGCTTCCTTCACGTCGTCATTACTACCGGCCATTTTTTCACTAGAAGCTATCTCAAAAATGTTTTTGATAACGAAAAGCTAAGATTTTGTCCCTGGGTAAGGCGCCCATTCAAGAATGGGGTAAAGGGGCCCCGTTCTTGAATCAAAGCATAGTCATAGCTACGTAAGCTTTTTGCAACGAAATGCAGGGGCAAAAGATAGCTTTGCAGGCCAAAGGATATTTTTGAGATGGCTTCTAAATACTGTTACCATGCACTTCCAACTATCTGGCCAGGTAGTACAAGCCCTCTTATTGGCTACCCCGATCCTGGTCGTTCTTATCGTTTTTGCCGGAAGGCAATACTTCAACAACCGGACCCTTCACCGCTGGTATGCCACCTTCTGGTCGGGCGGATTGATCATCGCCCTCGGGCTGGCTCTGACGGGTCTCAACTACACCCAAACCGATCCCGTAGTTGTCAACTACACCGCCGAAACCTTTGAGGATAACATCCTCGAAATGGTACCTCCACCTGCCGTACATCCCCCCAAGAAAACGCCACCACCACCGCCACCCGTTATTGAAGAAGTTCCCGAGGAAAAACTCCTCGACGACGAGGTCTTCGAGTTCGTTGACCAATCCATCGATGCCGACGAGGCGGTGTATGACCAACCGGTGGTCACTGACCCCGACCCGGTTACTCCACCACCGCCACCCACGCGTATTGATGACGATTCGGAGGAACCTGAGATATTCATCGCCGTGGAAAACATGCCCGCCTTCCCGGGTTGCGAAACCCTCGAGGATGAAGGGGAGCGACGTGCCTGCACCGATCGCAAATTGCTGCAGTACATTTACAGCAACCTCAACTACCCTCCCATTGCCCGGGAGAATGGCATTGAGGGAACCGTGGTAGCATCGTTCGTGATCGATCAATCGGGTACGGTACAACAGATCAAACTGCTTAAAGATATTGGAGCAAATTGCGGTGATGAAGTACTCGATGTGCTGGAGTCCTTACAGACCCCCTGGCAGCCGGGCAAGCAGCAAGGCCGGGCCGTATCGGTACAGTTTCAGTTACCCGTCAAATTCCGCCTGCAAAAATAAGAAGACGTGAGGTTGGGCACAGACATATCTGTAAAGTGTTGATAGTGACCTCCCGGTATAGAATAGTAGGTATAGGGTATCGGGGTTTAAGCGTCTCCTACTTCCTGATACCCTCTACCAAATACAACGTGACATTCAGTTGTTTAGCAAATACCTTATTGTTAAGAAAGAACCTTGGACCTTGGACCCTGGCCCGTATTTAATCCCGAATTTGTCCGCAGACGACCCGTAATTGTTTTGAAATCGACGTACCTTCTGAAACCATCGGTGGAGCAAGCAACTTTTGTCGGTATCCATCGTTCTTTAACCTACAGACGAGTTTGAAACACAATAACTATGCGGACGATCTTGACGAGCCTTTTGTTGGTCCTTCCTTTTTTGGCGACTAGCCAGAATGCACGCCTGGCCCAACAATACTTCCTGGATGGTGAATACGAAAAAGCGGCCATCCTCTACGAACAGCTCTTCGAACAGAATGAAGAAAACGAATACTACTTCGACCGGTACTTTAACAGCCTGTTGAATCTGGAGCGCTACCAGGAAGCCGAGCAACTGGTGGAGCGCCAGATTCGGCGGTTTCCCGACAATATGCGTCTTTACGTTTCGCTGGGTACCCTCTTCGAAGCCCAGTTTAAAGACGATAAAGCGCAGGAACAATACATGCGGGCCATCGACCAACTTCCGCGCAATAAATACGCCATCACTAAACTGGCCAACATCTTCACCGTTGAGATGAAGTACGACCTGGCCATCCAAACCTTCGAACGGGGGGCCGAGTTATTACGCGACGATGAGGTATTCGCCTATAACCTCGGTGAGCTTTATCGCCGCAAAGGTGAATCGGAAAAAATGGTAACCCAGTACCTCAACGCACTGGCGGCCAACCCCGACCGCATGAATACACTCCAGACCATCTTCCAGCGGTATTTTTCACAAGAAGAATTCGATGAGCTGCAAAAACAACTCTATACCCGCATTCAGGAAGACCGGGATGTCATCTACTATCCCGTCTTGCTAACCTGGGTATTCATTCAGGAAAAGGAGTATGGTAAAGCACTACGGCAGGTATTGGCCATGGATCGCCGCCTGCGCGAGAATGGTCAGCGCATTTATCAGTTGGCGGAAATTGCCGCTAATGACAAAGATTACGACACGGCCATCCGGGCCTACGATTATATCGTCGAGGAGAAGGGGGCCAGCTCTTCCTTCTACATCGACGCCAAGCGCGAAGCTTTGCGCAATCGCCGCCTGAAACTGGTGGAGGGCTACGACTATAGCCAGGAAGAACTGAAAAAGCTGGAACAACTCTACCTGGATTTCCTAGATGAATTCGGCCGCCGCAAGGTTACGGCTCCTATCATTTTGGAGTTGGCCGAACTGGAAGCCCTCTACCTGAACGATAATGAGAAGGCCATTTCCCTCCTGGAGGAAATGATCGGGTATCCCGGCCTGAACCCGTGGGTACAAGCCCAGGGCAAACTCCAATTGGGTGATTACTACCTTATCGAGGGAGAAATATGGGAATCCACTTTGCTCTACAGCCAGGTCGATAAAGCATTCAAAGACGATCAACTGGGCCACGAAGCCCGTTACCGCAACGCGCGATTGTCGTATTTCAACCGCGATTTTCAGTGGGCCCAATCGCAGTTCGATGTATTGAAGGCCAGTACGTCCAAACTCATCGCCAATGACGCCCTGGACCTCTCGGTCTTCATTATGGATAACCTGGGGCTGGATTCCACTGAAACGGCCATGGCCCTGTACGCCGACGCCGATCTGTTAGTCTTTCAAAACCAGTTTGAGGAGGCTTTCGCCAAATTGGATACGCTCGTGCAGGATTTCCCCGGCCACGAGCTGGAGGATGATGTATTCTACCTGAAAGCCCGTATCTACCAAAAGAAGCGGGACTACCTGCAGGCCGCCGACATGTTGCAGCGAATTGTCGATGGGTACAGCGATGGTATCCGGGCCGATAATGCCTTGTACCAACTGGGGCAGCTGTACGAGAACCAACTGGACGATCCGGAAAAAGCCAAGGCCTACTACGAAACCCTCTTCATCGACTACTCCAATAGTACGTTTGCCGTCGAGGCCCGCAAGCGATACCGGGTACTACGGGGTGATGCCGTGCAATAAACCAGGTTGGCTGCTACGAATAGTCAAAAAGAGGAGCGCAGGTGTTGTACCTGCGCTCCTCTTTTAGGAAGATGCCAGTATTATGCGTAAGCCTTATTAGGCTTTCTTCAATCGTTTCTCATCAGAAACCGTCAGGCGCTTACGGCCTTTGGCACGACGCGTTTTCAGCACCCGGCGCCCGTTTTTGGTGGCCATGCGGGAGCGGAAACCGTGCTTATTGGAGCGCTTTCTTCTCGATGGTTGATACGTCCTTTTCATTATATCGTCTTTTATCCGTCTTCAAAAGTGGGGCAAAGGTAAAAGGATTCCTCTAAAATATCAAATTAGGCCCCTTTAAATGAATGAAAAAAGAGGCTGTTATACCTTCATAATATCTGCTTCCTTAGCGGAAACCAGGCTTTCGATCTTCTGATTGTAGGAATCAGTCAGTTTTTGCACCTCATCTTCCCGGTCTTTACCGGCATCTTCGGGGTATCCGTCTTTCACTGCCTTTTTGATGGCATCCATCGCATCACGACGCGCCGAGCGGATACCCTGCTTGGATTCTTCCCCTTCGGCTCTGGCCACTTTGGCGAGTTCCTTGCGGCGCTCCTCGGTCAGCATGGGAATATTGATCCGGATGATCTCTCCGTCATTTTGGGGTGTAAACCCGAGGTTAGCCTCAAAGATGGCCTTTTCGATGGGTGCCAGCATCGACTTTTCCCAGGGTTGGATAGTCAGCGTCCGGGAATCAGCCGTACCTACGTTCGCCACCTGGTTCAGGGGCGTCGGGCTACCGTAATACTCGACCAGCACCCCCTCGAGCGAGCGCGGGGAAGCTTTACCGGTACTGATTTTAGCCAATTCTTTTTTCAGGTGATCGATGGCTTTTTCCATCCCTTCCTTGGCCTCATCCAGGTGCATCTGTAATTCTTCTTCTTGCATGACTATCTGCGTTTATGATCAGAAAATGTTGGCATCGCTCAGCTGCTGACAGCAAAAGCGGAGCCAAAATACGGCAATTACGCTTCCGCAAAAAATAAAGGCCCGTAATTATACTGCAAAGGACTTGTTTTGGGCAGCCAAAACAAGTCCTTCGTACCATTTTCGGCCCACCCTTAATCTCTGGCAGCCGAATAGCGCAATACCAAATACAACAGCATGACCAGTGCACTTAGGGCTGCTGCCACGTACGTCATCGCCGCCCACCAAAGAGCATCTTTGGCACCACTGTATTCCCGTCCTGAAGCGACCTGACTCTGATCCAGCCAGGCCAGTGCGCGCTTACTGGCGTCGAACTCCACCGGCAAGGTGATAAAGGAAAAGAGGGTGGTAATACCGAAAGCTACGATAGTGATCAGCATCAGCTGAGGCATGGTGTTGATGGTCATAAACGCAATCAACAACAGCCATTGCTGTGCGGTGGCCGAAAGTTGCACGATGGGCACCAGGCGCGATCGCAATTGCAGCATACTGTATGCGGTAGCGTGCTGAACTGCATGTCCGCACTCGTGCGCAGCCACTGCTGCCGATGCAATACTTCGTCCCTGATACACCTCCGGCGACAAACTTACCGTCTTGGTAGCCGGATTGTAGTGATCGGTCAGCATACCTTGTCCCTGCTTGATGGAAACATCGTTAATGCCGTAGTGACGCAACATGGCTTCCGCCACCTGCTGTCCCGACATATTTGCGGTATTCCGGATCTGGCTATACTTGCGGAATTTCCCCTTAAGGCGCGAACTCACAAACATACCGACCAGTGATAGTAAGCCACCAATGATCATGTAGCTGTAATATCCTCCTAATGCAGCCATAGCGTTTTATCAGTTTTTTGAGCGTATTTGGAATTTCCTTAATCGATGCGGTCAAAGCCCGTATACGATTGCAGGACCTTTGGAATAACAACCCCCTCCGGTGTTTGGTTGTTTTCCAGCAGTGCGGCAATGATCCGGGCCAGAGCCAGCGCACTGCCGTTGAGGGTATGCACCAATTGTGGTTTCTCACCCTCCCCTTCCCGGTAACGCAGCTTGAGGCGATTACTTTGGTAGGTCTCGAAATTTGAGGCGGAGCTCACTTCCAGCCAGCGTTTCTGAGCGGCGGAATACACCTCGAAATCGAAGGTCAAAGCGGAAGTGAAGCCCAGGTCACCACCACAAAGGCGCAGCACCCGGAAGGGCAATTCCAGCTTGTTCAGCAGCCCGCCAATGTGCAACAGCATTTCCTCCAGTACGGCGTACGATTGCTCGGGATGAGCGATCTGTACGATCTCGATCTTATCGAACTGGTGCACCCGATTGAGTCCGCGCACATGGGCTCCGTAAGAGCCCGCTTCACGACGAAAACAAGGCGTATAGCCCGTAATCTTGATGGGCAGATCATCTTTCGCCAGGATATCGCCCCGGTAAATGTTGGTGAGCGGCACCTCGGCCGTAGGAATCAGGTACAGGTTGTCGCGCTCTACGAAATACATTTGGCCCTCTTTGTCGGGCAGCTGACCGGTGGCGCGGGCCGTATCTTCGTTGACCAACAGTGGCGGAACCACTTCTTCGTAACCAGCCTTGGCTGCTTCGTCGAGAAAGAACTGGATCAACGCGCGTTGCAGACGCGCTCCTTTTCCACGAAATACGGGAAAACCGGAACCCGTGATCTTGGTACCGAGCTGCAGATCGAAGATGCCGTATTTTTCGGCCAGTTCCCAGTGTGGCAATGCCTCATCACCCAGGGTCGGCAATTCGCCGGTCCAGGCCTGGTACACCTCATTATCCTCATCGGTATTACCCGCCGGCACACTGTCGTGCGGAATATTGGGGAGCTGTAGCAATACCTCGGTGCGCTCCGCTTCGATATTGCGCAGGGTTTCTTCCTGTTCCGCAATATCTTCTTTCAGATTACTGACTTCCTGCCGGATCTTTTCGGCCTCGTCGCGTTTGCCTTGCTTAAACAGGGCACCTACCTCGGAGGAGAGGCTGTTGCGCCTGGCTTTGGCCTCGTCGAGGCTCGTTTGCACTTCTTTGCGCCGATCGTCGAGCGCAATGGCTTTATCGACCAGGTCGAGATCTTCTTCCCGGAAATTGCGGGTTTTGAGTCCCCGAACCACGCGATCGCGGTTCTCCCGAATGACATTCAGTTGCAGCATAATTGGTGGTAGCTTGTGTTCAATGGATTATGCCTCTAACGGCTTTCGCCAAAAAACCGTTCCAGGCGACAGTACGATTTCGCGAAAATAGGAAATCCCCGGTTTTTGCCCTATATCCGGCAGAAAACCTAACGCTGACTAAACCTTCACTTAAAAATTTGGTTACATTTTTGCGAAGATACTAGACGATTTTAAAAATATAATGTATTTTTGCTTCTGCAAGGCAAATACACACCGCACACATTGAGCTTTGCTCGCGTTGTAGGTATTATCCAAATTCCTACTGAATTCCCACAAAACTCTTACAGAACGGTCAACTATTTTAGTCCTGGGAAGTAGGATCCTTCAGTATCTGTTTTTGGTTAACTGCCATCTAGTGGCTATTTGCATCTTTTCCCACACATAAATGAATTTGATTTCGATCAGGTAAAACACCTCCCCTGATTGTCCATATCAGGTACTTCAAAGCACACCAAACAATTATGTTCGACATTCTGCAACTCAACGACATGCTCGTCCCCGAGCTACGCGAAATCGCCGAAAATCTTGGTCTCAAAGGATATAAGCGACTCAACAAAAAAGAACTCATCTACAAAATTCTCGATCATCAAGCCATTTCCAAAGAAGGACAAGAGGGCGAAGAAGAAGTGGAAGGCGTAGAAATTGACAGCTTTACCAAACGTCCGCGTCGCATGCCGGCTTCCAAAGGTGGGAATTCCAGTAAAAAGGATACCAAAGATTCCCGAAGCGACGATAAAGACAAAGGCTCCGACGATAATAAATCCAACGACCAGGGCGACGACTCCAACCGCGGTCGTCGTACGTCCAGTCGCTCCAATAAGAAGGATCAACAGTCCGACAACCGGTCCTCCGGTAAGAGTGGTAATAACGGCAACGACCGCAAACAAAGCCGCTCCAGCAACAAAAAGCAGGACAATAACGACAATAAAGACGATAACCGCCGCAGTAGTAATGCACCCAAAAAGGAGAAATTCGATATCGAACTCGATGGCATCATCGAAGGCGAAGGCATCCTGGAAATGATGCCCGATGGGTACGGCTTCCTGCGCTCTGCCGACTATAACTACCTCACTTCTCCCGACGACATTTACGTTTCACCCTCTCAGATCAAACTGTTTGGCCTGCGCACCGGTGATACGGTACGCGGCGCAATCCGCCCCCCCAAAGAAGGTGAGAAGTATTTCGCTCTCCTGCGGGTATCCAAGATCAATGGTCTCGATCCACAGGATATTCGCGAGCGGGTACCATTCGACTACCTGACTCCCCTCTTCCCCGAAGAGAAGTTCAGCCTGGCGGCATCGCCCACCGGTCGTGACCTGGGTAACCGTATGATCGACCTGTTCACGCCCATCGGTAAGGGACAACGTGGCCTGATCGTAGCCCAACCCAAAACCGGTAAGACCTTCCTGCTGAAGGATATGGCCAACGCCATCAGTAAAAATCATCCCGAATGCTACATCATCGTACTGCTGATCGATGAGCGTCCGGAAGAGGTAACCGACTTCAAGCGCAGCGTTAATGCGGAAGTGGTCGCCTCTACCTTCGACGAACCCGCCGAAAACCACGTTCGCGTGGCCGGCATCGTCCTGGAAAAAGCCAAGCGCCTGGTCGAATCCGGCCACGACGTAGTGATCATGCTCGACTCCATTACCCGTCTGGCCCGCGCCTACAACACCGTAGCGCCCGCCAGTGGCAAGGTACTCTCCGGTGGTGTGGAAGCCAACGCCCTGCACAAACCGAAGAAGTTCTTCGGTGCTGCCCGTAATATTGAAGGCGGCGGTTCCATGACCATCCTGGCAACAGCCCTGATCGACACTGGTTCCAAAATGGACGGCGTGATCTTCGAGGAATTCAAGGGTACCGGTAACATGGAACTCCAATTGGATCGCGGCCTGGCCAACAAGCGGATGTTCCCTGCGATCGACCTCACCAAGTCGTCGACCCGCCGCGAAGATCTGCTGCTCGACAAGGATACACTCCAGCGCATGTTCATCCTGCGTAACCACCTCGCCGATATGAAACCCGACGAGGCTATGGACTTCCTGCGCAAGCAGATGGCCGGCACTAATAATAACGACGAGTTCCTCGCCGCTATGAACGGATAGCAGGCTGTAAACAAAAAAAGGGGCTCTTCGCCGTGGCGAAGAGCCCCTTTTTTTGTTTACAGCCGGTATGAGGTTTGAGGTGTGAGGTTTGAGGTGTGAGGTAACCTCTGACCTAACCTCAAACCCCAAACCTCATACCTCATACCTGACTAGTACTTTCGGGTGATTTTTCACCGATTTCCCCTCCAAAACTAGCACTGATGCGAGCTTTCGCCTAATTTGAGTCAAAACCCAAAATTCATGAAGACCATAATTAGTTGCCTGGTCCTGATGGCAGGACCCAGCCTGGGTGGTTACGCCCAGGAGGTACACAGCATTGATGTACCACCCAATGAAACAACCGAAGTAACCGGCAACCTCTCGGAAGGGGCACCCATACACGACCTGTCGTGGGCTTGGAATAGCTCGGTGGCTTGTTTTCCGGCGACGGAGCAGGAACACTTCACCGGCCACCACGTGCTGTACACCTTCCCGCTGGCCGCTTATTCCGAGGTGGAAATTCGGGTAATCCCCGATGATCCCGATCAGGATTTTAGCCTGTACGCCTACGAAGTAGGTAAGGTATCGGAGAGTAATACGGTACCTAACCTGGCCCGTTGTGTCCGCTGCGAAGCCGACTTTAAATGGGATCGTCCCAAACGCGGACGTACCCAGGACCACACCCGGGTTGTCACCGACATTCTCGCGCTGCGCAACCCCTACGAAGTGGTAGTCGGAGTAGTTGGTGCCAACGGACTGGTATCCGGAGGGTATACCCTGCAGATTACCTCCAAAGCCCGCTAACAATATTAGCCCCCGCTCGAAAACCGCTGAAATCCCGGAAATCGATCATTTGTTACCATAATCCATATTCATGCGACACGCAGTTTTTATTTTGCTAAGTCTGGGATGGTTTTTCGTTGCGGGGGCTCAATCTCCTTCCATTAATACACTGAAAAGAACGGCCAAGGATAAGCAACTCACCAAAACGCAAAGGGCCGAAGCCTATAATGATCTGGGCTGGCAGTATCGCCGCATCAACCTGGATTCAGCGCTACTCTTTTTGGCGGAAGCCGAATCCCTTTTACCAAAACGCAATTACGACTCCCTCCGCTTCGAATACGACTATACCCTCGGCACCGTACTCCGGTACCGGGGTGATTATGCCAAAGCAAAAGAAGCCCTCCAACGGTGCCTGGATTATAGCTCAACAACTGCCTCCAGGGACGACGACGGACGTGCCAACTATGCAATCTCCATCGTATTCCTCGAGAACAGGGAATTCGAACAAGCCATTGAACACGTTCAACAAGCACGGGAAATTTACCGGGATCTTCAGATCACCGAACGGGAACTGGGGGCGCTCAACGTTTGGGCGACCATCCTGAAAGATATCACCCGCCACGATGAGGCCGAAAAGATTTACCTCGAAGCATACGCAATTGCCGACCGCGAGAACATTTTATATCAGCTCGAACCCATCAGTAATAATCTGGCCAGCATGTATCACGACCAGGAGCGCTACGAAGAAGCACTCAGGTACTACGAACGAGCCCTGGCCATCAACCGGGAAGTGGGCGATATGCACGGGGTATCAACCCTCGAAGGCAATATCGGGAACTTGTTACTCCACGCCGGTAACTATAAAAAAGCGGAGGAATACCTCTCGCGATCCATTGCCCAAAAAGAAGAACAGGGTTCCTCAGAGGACCTCGTAGGACTGCGCGGATTGTTGGGTAGTACGTTGTTATACCTCGGACAGCAACAGAAAGGCATGACCATGCTCGAGGATAGCTACGAAGAAGCTCTGGCCAAAGACTATCGCAAAGAATCCAACACCGTGCTGAATACACTGATTCGCAGTACCTATAATGTGGGCATGTACGAAGAAGCCGCCAAATACCAGCGTATTAAACTGAAGCAACAACGCACCGAGTTTGATGAGCTGCTGGCCTCGCGGGTCAATGAGCTCAATGCCCAATATCAAAAAGAAGAACAAGACCGGCAGATCGAGCTGCTCAGCACCCAGAATGAGCTACAGGAAGCCCGGTTAAGCCGCCAACGATTGCTGCTGTACGGAGGCGGTGCCATTTTGCTTATAATTCTGGGCCTGTTGCTCGTGATATGGCGCTTTTACCGAAAGGTAAAAAACCAACACGGAGTCATCACCAAAGCCCTGCGTGAAAAGGAGGTACTGCTGAAAGAGATCCACCACCGGGTAAAAAACAACCTACAGATCGTTTCCTCCCTGCTCAACCTGCAAGCCCGTAAGATCAAGGACCAAAAAGCCTCGGAGGTGCTCCGGGAGGGGCGGGCACGGGTACAGTCTATGTCGCTGATCCACCAGAGTCTGTACCGGCGCGATAACCTCACCGGAGTCAACCTGTCGGATTATCTGGAGCGCCTGTGCCAGAGTGTTCTGGAAACCTACCAAACGGGAACTTCCACCATCCACTGGCAAACGGATATCGAACCCATCATGCTCGACGTCGACAGTGTGGTACCCCTGGGATTGATCGTGAATGAACTGCTGACCAACACCCTGAAGTACGCTTTCCCCGATGGGCGCGAAGGCCGGATCTGGATCCAGGCCCGCGAACAAACTGAAGGGCTGGAACTCATTGTGCGCGACGACGGAATTGGCATGCCACAACTCGAACAGCAAGACCGCTCCCAGTCGTTCGGTTATCAACTGATCGAAGCATTTCAGCGAAAGCTAAAGGCCGACCTCGACATTAAGAGTACCAACGGCACCTCCGTGCGTTTGCTGATCCGCAACTACCAAAAGTCGGAGGATGCCCTGTCAGTAGCGGGGTAAGAACGGTAATCAGATCTCGCCCATCCTCACCTTTTCCTCCCGGAAAGCGGTAGGCGTTACGCCGGTGAGCCGCTTAAAAAAGCGGCTGAAGTGAGCTTCTTCCAGGAAGTTGAGTTCGTACCCCACCTCTTTGATGGAGCGATCCGTAAACAACAACATGCGTTTGGCTTCAAGGGTAATGCGTTCGTGGATCTGCCGCAGGGGTGAAGGTTCCTGGTGTTGCGCAAAAAGATTGGCCAGCGTTTTGGGAGATTTGTGCAGGAGACTGGCGTAATCAGCCACCTTCTGCTTATCGCGAAAGTGCATTTCCACCAACACGTGGAATTGCCGGATCAGGTCCAGTTGATGCTGACTTCCGGTAATGTGCTCCTGCTCTTTCAGCAGACGGGTGCACAGGATGATGAGGCGCTTTAGCAACATTTGCAGCATCTCCTCCTGAATATTGTCGCGGGTAGCAAACTCATCTTTAAAGACTTCCAGCAGCAGACTGAATTTGCGCTGATCCTCGGCACTCAATCGGATAATGGGCGTCTGACGGGAACCGTAATACAGCAGGCCCACACAACCTACCTCCTGATCGTGATCGAGGATACAGTAAAAATCGCGGTTGTACTGAAATACGACTCCCTCGCCGGGCTCCACCACTTCCAAGTGTTGATTCGGGGCCAGGGTCAATACTTCGTTAGCGGCTAAGGCCACCTCGGTATTATCTACCAGGCCCCGAAACGTGCCGGATTGGTTCCAGATGATCTTAAACCCATTCTTCCCGGCCAGATCTTCGTACCGGTCGGTCGTACTTAGTGTGAGATGACTCTGCTGCCGGCTATTATTGAACGTTAACACCATAGCCGATCAGATTCTATCATTGATAGACACACAAATAGGACGTATCACGGCCGGTGCCGGTTGAATACCGGTGAGGTACTTTTCGACAAAGCGACCAATGAATGCTTTGGGGTCGCGTTGCCCCTTATCGATATAAGTGCAGGCGTACTCCTGATTTCCCCAACAATTGGGACATGCCTGTTCATTGGTTACTGAATTCGCAGGTGCGATGCGGGATGTTTTTTGCCAGATGCGTTTCATGACGGTAAAGTTAAGGTGAAGTACTAATTCCATACTGTCGCAGGATGTACATCATCCAATTTGTCCCGAAAAACGGATCAATGACTAGGCGTTTCTTCCCGCAAGGTTATCAATTGTTCCTGGCGAGGGGTATTGGGTAGCAGGTATTTGGTATTAGTACGGTTACACTTTACCCATTACCTTATACCCAATACTACTGCCCCAACAACACCGGCAATGTGTACGAGCGATCGTTCCCGGGCAGACCCGAAGGATTCGCGCGCTCCAGCACCAGCTCTCCACGTTCGTCGTCGGGTGCATCAAAGGTGAGGGATACGGAGAAGGGCACCATCTCTTCGGTCATCCATTCACCCTGAGCTTCGGCCACTCCCTCGGCCAGCAGATTATCACTGGCATCGTACAGGCGCACCGGGAAGGCTCCCTCATTGTACCAGTAACCCACGGCTTCGCCTCTGACCTCGTATGGTGATTGGATATCGAGGTTGGGCGCAGGATCCTCCACCCGGATCAGTTCGCGGATCGGGGTCTGAGTGGGCACATTCCCCAATTCGATGGTCTTCAGGATAGTATATACAATATCGGCCTGCAGGGAATCCAACTGCCCGCTGCGAACCAGCCGATCGCCTGCCATCGGGTCACAGTCCGTAACATCTTTTTTAGTTCCCGTTTCCGCATCAAAGCAGGTGGCGGAGAAATTTTGTACCGGGTACTGGGCAAACAGGAAACCGGAACCCTCCCATCCGTCAGGTACCCGGTCGGGGCGAACGAAATAGCCCCAGGGTGCGGCATTAGCTAAACGGAACACATAAGAAGAGCGGTCATCGACGTTGTAAGTAAGCGAAATAGGTTTGGATTCGGCTTCAAAAAAAGTCGTTCGTCCACCCGATGGGTATTCAGTACCCAGCCCACCGGGATAAACTACCAGAAATGCTTTCTCAGCAGATTCGTGAATATCCAGCGGCAGGTCATCAGCACCGCTTTCCGCCATCGGGACTATATTGATCACCGGCGTGGAGCTGCCTTCCGCTGGTGATTCGGTCACCACCCAATCTTCGGGATACCGCAGCGCGATTTGATACTCAGAGTTCTGATAAGTCTGCCAGCTACTCGTATCAACCATGCCAGGTTCATAGGTGGCTGGCTGGCCCGGGCTTTCGCCAAAATTACCACAGGCGGTCAGACAAAAAAATGGTAGAAGTAGGAACAGGTTGTTTTTGCACATGGTTGTTGCTTGTTTCATTTGCCCCTACAAAGTACCATCGCACGCCTTGTTTGGTGTGTTAGCAGTTCGAAAGTCTATAATTGGAAATATACCTGGTACAGAGAATTTGTCCTATTACGTTCTACCAAATACTTAATACCTATTTTTTTCCCTGGGTACTGGATTTTTATAGAAAAACAAACGATATTGTTTTCGATTAAAACATTTTGTTTTTAACTAAACCAATCATTAGATGCTGTTTGAATTTAGTTTTTGATAATTGTTAGAGTGCATTTTGTGGCTAATTGAGGCACCAAAACCGGAGTTTAGCAGCGCTAAATGAGGATTTTGGTAACGAAAAGTAGCCGCAAAAGGTGCCTAACAAAATCGAAGGATTAAATACAAACAGCTTCTTAACCATCAACCTAAAATCACCCTACCATGACTACACAAGAAGTCGCTGATCGTCTGGTTGCTCTTAGCCGGGAAGGCAAAAGTGCCGATGCTTACCAGGAATTATTTGCCGATCACGCCGTAGCTATCGAACCCGATCATCCCAGCGTTCAACAAAAACGGACCGAGGGCAAAGAAGCCCTGCTCAGGAAGGACAAAGAATTTGGCGAAATGCTGGAGGAACTCCACGGTAGCTCTGTCTCAGACCCTATCGTAGCAGGAAACCATTTTTCGGTATCCATGATGCTCGACGCTACCTTCAAAGGTCAGGGACGCATGAAAATGGATGAGATCTGCCTCTACAAAGTGGAAGACGGGAAGATTGTATCTGAGCAATTTTTCTATTAGTAATGAGTAGCAAGGTATAGGGTAGTAGGTATTTGGATGTATCTTTCTACCTAATACCCTATACCCTTTACTCAATACTCAAATGTACACCACACTCATCACCTCCGCCACACAGGCCGGCTTCTCCTTACCTTCGACCTCCATTGTACAGGATAATCCGATCAGCATTCCGCCGTCGGATCGGGGTTCGAGCTTGTCCAGGGTAGCGTGCATGCGCAGGCGATCGCCTACGTAAACCGCCTGCGGGAAACGGACCCGATTGGTCCCGTAGTTAAACGACAGGCGGACATTGTCGAGCTGGATCAACTCGTAGACATTTCTTGAAATCAATGACAACGACATGTAGCCGTGTGCCAGGCACCGCCCTTCGGGTAGCTCGCGGGCAGCGCGCTCCTCATCCACGTGAATCCACTGGTGATCGCCGGTAGCGTCGGCAAAATGATTGATCATCTCCTGCGTAATGGCCATCCATTTGGTGCGGCCGATGGATTTACCCAGATAGGCTTTGACCTCCTCTATGGATGCTAACTGCAGCGGCCCTTCCGGATTTGGGTCGACATCCGTTTTGTCCGTAGGCTGCGACTTTGGTGCTGATGTTGCCTTGGGAGTCGTCGGCTTCAGTTCCCGCATTACCACTACGGCTTTTCCCTGCACTTTGCGGTCGGCCATATCCTGCAGGGCCAGCGGTGCTTCCTCAAGCTCATACCGACCGTGGATCTTCTGGCGAATTTTTCCCGCCTCCATCCATTGCATCAGTTGCATGAGGTTTCGCAGGTTCTGACCCGGATTTTTCTCAGCGAAGCTCCCCCAGAAAACGCCCATCACCGAACATCCTTTTAGCAGGGGCAAATTGAAGGGTAATTTGGGAATATCACCCGCAGCAAAGCCAATAACCAAGTACCGACCTTCCCAGGCCATGCTGCGCAAGGCTGCCTCGGCGTAGGTACCCCCTACCGGATCAACCACCACGTCAACACCCTTTTTACCAATGATCTCTTTCATCCGCTCGCGCAGATCCTCTGTCGCATAATTGATCGTATGTCTGGCTCCTTTCTCACGACAAACCCCCAACTTATCGTCGGTCGAGGCCGCCGCTATAACCGTGGCTCCCATGACGGTAGCCAACTCTACGGCCGCCAGGCCTACCCCGCCGGCAGCACCAAGTACCAACACCGTTTCGCCTTCCTTTAGCCGTGCCCGGTCTTGCAGGGCGTGTAAGGCTGTACCGTAGGTATACAAGGTGGTCGCTGCCGTAACGGAATCTAACTGATCGGGAATAGGGAAAACGCGATTGGCCGCCACCACGACTTGGTCGGCAAAGCCACCCCAACCGCAGAGAGCCAGTACACGCATGCCCGGTTGCAGATGATCAACACCTTCGCCGGTTTCCACGATCGTCCCTGCCACTTCGCCACCCGGCGCAAACGGACGCTCCGGCTTGAATTGGTATTTATCCTGAATGATCAACAAGTCCGGAAAATTCACGCCGCAAGCATCTACTGCGACCACAACTTCGCCCTTGCCAGCCGAAAGTGGTTCGACCTGATCGAGTTGTAGGGAAGATGGACCACCAATCTGGTGAGAACGGAGGGCTCTCATCGAAATGCCTAATTTTTAATGATTAATTTTTAATTAAGTGAAGCAGTCACCTAATTAAAAATTAATCATTATGCATTAAAAATTACTCAACTTCGTGCGTTACCGTACCCCCCTTCGCACTCTCAATGCGAATGGTCAGGGGCGTATTGGCATTGGCTTTTACGATCCAGCGAACATCGACGGTGCTGAGTCCGGAAATGTTGTCGATCGCCAATCGCTCCGGTCGGAATTCTTGTTCTTCGGCATCACCGGTATCCCGGTTGAGCACGCGCATGCCGGCAACAACATCACCACCTTGCAGACTGATGAAATCCGGTGGTGAAATATCGTTTCGCAGATCGTGGTCACTGTGCGTGGGAATGATCCGTTGGTTACCGATGGTGGCGGTCACCTCCAGGTACCCGTCGCCCAGGTCCTCTTTCGTCACCTCTTCTACTACCAGCTTAGGAGTTTGGTAAGCGTGGTAGAGGGTAAAGGCCATATTTCGGTGTGCATCCGTTTCGAGCAGGAAGCCCGGATCGGCCCGGCGGTAGTTACGGCGATTACCTCCGATTTCGATCTTACCGTAGGTGGGGTGATCGTATTCTTCCCAGGGCATAAACTGATCGTTAAACAGAAGACGCTCCTCGAAAAGCTGGGTGGCTTCCTGGGAGCGATCATTGCTGTTGAACATCAGGTAACTGGTGAAAAGCTCATTAGTAAAGGTAAATATCCCGCGGCCGCCGTGAAACCAGTCGAGTTCGCCACCGAATACGGAATACAGATCATCCCACACGACCAGGTAGCGATAGCCGGGGATCAGGCTTTCCCCTAATTCTCCCAATTGATCGTAGACCTGCACATCACGACGTGAATACGTAGGGCGGTCTTCTTCAGCACCGGGTCCGCGCAGCAGCATACCACCGGAGTTATGATAGGACTGAGCACCCGCAATGTTAGGGTGATCCATTACAAACTCCATTACTGCCCGATTCTCGGGGATGGAGAAAGGGTAATAGTGTGAGCCACGCTGGATGTATTCCGGTTGCCAGTTCCAGCCCCAGTTCCGGTTCGGGTCGTAGTAACCACCCACCCGGTCTTCGTTGATCTGGCCGTCGCCGTCGTTATCAATGCCTTCCGTCCCGATGATCTCGTGTGTACCCCGTTGATCACCCGTGACCCGGATCATGCGGTTGGGATTTTGTGGGTCAATGATGTAATCACCGTAGGGCGAACGGCGGCGCATTTGGGTAATTTCCCCGTCGCCATTCAGGTCATCGAAACCATCCTCGTCGTACATTCCATCCCGGTCATCGTCGATCGGAATCATCCCTGAACGTGGGGTACTTGCGGTATTGTCGCCCCGCATGTACGCATTTCGCGCATCAGGGTTGATGGTCGGTACGATATAGAATACTTTCTCCTTCAGGAGATTGGTAATAAAGTCATTCTGCCCGAAGCTTTCGGCCAGGTACCAGGCAGTGTACATGGCAATTTCCGATCCCTGGATTTCATTGGAGTGGATGTTTCCGTCAATGTAAAAACCCGGTTTTTCCAGATCAGGACCGGTACTTTGGTCCGTTACGGTCATACACCACAGATCACGCCCTTCGTAGGATTTACCGATAGACTGTACGGAGATGAGATCCGGATGGGCGGCGGCCAGTTTTTTGGCCAGTGTCTCCAGCCCTTCGGCCGTGTAATAGCGATTAAAACTGATCTCCACTTTAGGATTGGCAGGAGTACCAACGGCCTGAAATATTTGTTCGGGTGTTTGGGCCATGGCGAGTGCCGGCAGCAAAAGCAGGCTCAACGCCCCGATTATATGTCGAATGGTCATAGTATCAATTATTGGAGGTTGAGAGTAATGGTTTCCGTTCCCAGGTGGGGTGCTCCGGCCGACAGGGTTGCTGTGCCGTTACCGCGTACCAACCAGGAGAGTTCACGTGACTCACCGCTATCCATCGCCGGATAGAGGTAAATGGGACGTCCGGTGCTCAGTGCCTGCCCGTCGGCCAGTTTCAGCTCAACCCGCAGTCGCTTCACCCAGTTGAAGTCGTCGCCGATCTGAGAGGTGGTAGGCATCGTTCCGGTGTTGACCACCGTAGCTTTAACCCGCCAGAGATTATCGTCGACCTGTTCGGTTCGCACATTACTGAGCGAAACCTTCGGACGGTGCTTGGTTAAGGCTACCGCAAAGTCGGTGTGTTGATCGACCAATTCGCGCACCTGACCATAGGGCGGATTGTACGACAGGAAAGGAGCCAGTCCGCCCACTTCCACCGATTGCCCCGGATAATCAGGATGGTCAATAGCCGTCCAGTCGGCAAAGGCGTTATTGATACCTTCCGATTCGGCCCACCGCAGCAAGTTCAAATCCGCATTTTTATCGCTGTTCGGTTCGTACTGGGCGGCCTCAGTACTGTCTTTCGGCATTTGCCATTCGGGGACCTGCCAGCCCGGTACGCCGTAGCTAAAACGGCCATAGTGAAAGTAGGCCCATTCCATGAAGCCACCACCACTCATACTGGAGCGGGTGCCCTTTTTTACATCGACGTGCTCATTGTACAGTTCGGACACCATTTTATTAACGGTCGCATCACTGCGCAAGATACCACTGATCACCCGCTGGCGATCATTCGATGAGCTGTATTCATAGGGAGACGATAAGTTGTCGGAGGGGCCAAAGGTCAGAACGGCAAATACATTGAACCGATCGTAAAGAAAATCGGCCAGTGCCCGGGTTTCCACTTCGGAAACCCCATAATCACCTGCCCCTTCCCGGAAGGTAGGGTGCTGGAAGGTCCAGTTTTTATTGAAGAAAATGCCCCCGGGGCCATCCTCACTCTGCTTGCCATCCTCATCATTATCGCGCCCTTCCGGAAAAATATGGTACCGCTTGTCGGTGCCATCCGTTGGTTTTGCTCGGCGCATAATGCGGGAATCCGCCGGGTGGACCACCCATTCGCCATCGGGAGCGGCTATCCTCATTTGGGTAAGCATTCCGTCGCCGTTCAGGTCTTCACCGGGATCTTCGTTCAGGTAGCCGTCGCGATCGGTATCGGTGTCGCGGGCGTTACCCATACGCTCGTACTTTAGATCGGCGAAATACTGGGCTGCCGCATCGGGCGACATTTGCGGGAATACGTAGAAGGTTACGTCATCGAGCAGCGCATTAATTTCCGCCTCGGCGCTGCCGGCGAGCAAATTCTCCGCCACCCCCAGGGCCAATTCTTGCCCCAACAGGTGAGGGCCGGCTACCCCGCCAACAATGGCAATGGCCGGTTTGGTATTTTTGTCTCCGGAACCAATCGTCAGTTGCCAGATGGGGCGCCCGGCGGTAGTTTGCGCCAGGGTAGAAACATCCAGAAGCTCACCGTATTGTTGCTCCAGAGCACGGATACTGTTTTCCAGGGCCTGCCCGTTGCGGTACTGCTGTTGCCCCCAAACCGGGTTTGACAACGTAAGCCCCAGGATCACCAACCCGATGATTTGGGAAGTTTTGAACATAGTCTTTGTTTTGTTATTTCCTTAATGGTACTCAATTGCTAAAGATAATAGACCAGCGGGAAAGGACCATACAAAATGTCCTATCCTGCCCTATTTCCAGGCCATTCGTCGATATATTTCCGGTGTGCTTCGCCGTTTACTTCGAAATTACCGATGCGGACTGTGGGTTCTGATCATTAGATTGTATCTTATAGGGTCTGTTTATTGGCGAAATCCAAAGCGACAAATGCATGAATTAAACCATAATATGAGCTATCATGGCAACATTTGATTTAAACATTAACGGAACAAACCAACAGGTCGATGTCGATCCGGATACCCCCATTCTTTGGGTGCTGCGCGATTCCCTGAAAATGGTGGGCACCAAGTACGGCTGTGGTATCGGCCAGTGCGGTGCGTGCACCATTCACGTTGACGGTTCGGCTATTCGCTCCTGTTCCCTGCCCGTAAGCAGCGTAGGCGATAAGAAAATCACCACCATTGAAGGTCTGGCTACCGACCGCGGCCTGAATGCCGTTCAGGAAGCCTGGCTGGAAGAGGATGTAGCCCAGTGTGGCTATTGTCAGGCCGGCCAGATCATGAGCGCCGCCGCTTTACTCAAGGAAAATAAGAATCCCGACGACGCACAGATCGAATCGGCTATGGCCGGTAACATCTGCCGCTGCGGTACCTACGTGCGCATCAAAAAGGCCGTGCGATCAGCCGCCGGCAAAATGGGATAACCACCCATTCTGCTTTCCTTATTTTCTCAAAATAACGAACATCATGACAACCAATATAAATAGCAAACACAACCGTCGGTCGTTTCTCAAGATCTCGACCGTTGCGGGTGGCGGATTGGTCCTCGGCCTCAATATGCTGACCTCCTGCCAACGACCCGGTGCATCGGATGAGATCGAAATGCCCGAAGAATGGTTCGAAATGAACGCCTACCTCAAGGTGGGGGACAACGGTGTGGTAACCATTTACTCACCAAATCCGGAAATCGGTCAGAACGTCAAGACCGCCATGCCCATGATCGTAGCCGAAGAACTCGACGTGGACTGGAAAAACGTGGTGGTCGAGCAAGCCGGCCTGGATACCGATAAATATTCCCGTCAGCTGGCTGGTGGTAGCCAATCGATCCGCCAGGGCTGGAACGGCCTGCGCAAAGCAGGAGCAACCGCTCGCCACATGCTGCTCATGGCCGCTGCCGAACAGTGGGACGTTCCCGTGGAAGAACTGACTACGGCTAACGGCATGATCATGCACGAAGGCTCCGGCCAGAAGATGGGCTACGGCGAAGTAGCCTCCGCCGCCGGTCAATTACAGGTGCCCGAGGAGGTACCCATGAAAGACGCTAAAGATTTCAACATCATCGGCACCCCCACCCTCAATGTGGACGGTAAAGCCATCGTTACCGGTGAGCCATTATTTGGTCTCGACGTACAGCGTGAAGGAATGCTGATTGCCATGGCTGAGCACGCTCCTGCCTTCGGTATGACGGTTAAGAACTTCGATGCTTCGGACGCCCTCGCCATGCCGGGGATTAAAGACGTATTCACCATCAATACCAGACCCGAAGGCGCGGAACAGCAATGGTCCGACGTCAACGCCTTTCCCGAACTGGTGGTAGTAGTTGGTGAGACTACCTGGCAGGTCATGAAGGCTAAAAAAGCCCTCAAGATCGAATGGGAAAAAACCAGTGATCTCGAAAATACCGCCAATCACGAAACGGCATTGGCCCAACTGATCGAACAGCCTACTGCGGAGCCCGCCCGACGCGACGGCAACCCCGAAAAAGCTTTCGCGGATGCAGCCCAGGTTATCGAGCGCACCTACTCGGCACCCTTCCTGGCACACAACCCGATGGAGCCGATGAACTTCTTCGCACACGTTACCGATGACAAAGCCGAATTACTGGGTCCCATTCAGACTCCCCAATACCTGCGTATGACCGCTTCGGAATTGCTGGGGATGCCGGAGGATAATATCTCCATTATGATGACCCGCATGGGGGGTGGCTTCGGACGCCGCCTGTACGGACACTTCGGCGTGGAAGCCGCGCTGATTTCTCAAAAAGCCAAAGCTCCGGTCAAACTGGTCTACAGTCGTGAAGATGACATGACCAACGGTGTTTATCGCCCGGCCTATAAGGTGAAATACCGCGCCGCTCTGGATGCCGACAACAACCTGATCGGTTTCCACGTTCGCGGTGCCGGTGTTCACGGTAGCCCCGTATTCCAGAATCGCTTCCCGGCCGGTGCCGTCGATAACTACCTGGCGGAAAACCACGGCCTGGAGTCTAATGTATCGACCGGTGCCTGGCGCGCACCTCGCTCCAATTTCATCGCCGGAGCAGAGCAATCTTTCCTCGACGAAGTGGCCGAAGCAGCCGGCAAGGATCCCATCGAAATGCGTCTCGAGCTCTTTGAACGGGCCCAGAGTAATCCGGTGGGTGAGAACAACGACTACGATGCCGAGCGCTACGCTGGCGTACTGAAGCTCGTCAAGGAGAAATGCAACTGGGGTACGGAAGCCGACGGCACCTACCGCGGTGTGTCGGCCTACTATTGCCACAACTCCTACGTTGCTCAGGTAGTCGATATCGTAAAGGAAAACGGTAAACCACGGGTTAACAAGGTATGGTGCGCGGTGGATTGCGGCATCGTCGTAAACCCCGAAGGCGCCAAAAACCAGATCGAAGGAGGCCTGGTCGATGGAATCGGCCACGCTATGTTCAGCGCGCTTACGCTAAAGGAGGGTCGCCCTGAGCAGCAAAACTTCGATTCCTACCGATTGATCCGCCACACCGAGGCACCCCGCGAGATCGAGACCCACTTTGTGGATAACGGTATTGATCCGACCGGTCTGGGTGAACCCGGACTGCCTCCGATCCAGGCGGCCGTTGCCAACGCCCTTTACAAGGCGACAGGCAACCGCCTGTACAAGCAACCATTTGTACAAGAAGAAGAGTTGCTGGGTTAACGATAGCCTGTATTGGCAACCTTCTCCCGGAATTTGACTTCGGTCAGGTTCCGGGATTTTTTTAGCTTTCATCTATGGCTTCTGAACTTCAACACTATATTAATCAGACCTTCGAGGTGGCTCCCGACACTGCCCAACGTCTGGAAATGGCTTTCGCAGATGAGTTTTTGCCGAAAGGGGAATACTTTACCCAAACCGGCTCTTACCACAACCGCCTTAGCTTTATACATTCGGGATACCTGCGGGTATTTGCCGAGCGCGACGGGAAAGACATCACCCAATGGATCTCAAGCCCGGGAGAATTTATCACCGACCTGGCAGCATTGGTTTTCCGGCAACCGGCCCGTTGGCACATTCAGGCGCCGTATGCTGGTGGATACGGAGAAAAACTTTAAGGCTTTCAATGAAGCCTTGAAGGCGGAATGTGAAAAGCCCGTTTACACCGAAGTCTGAACGAGCAGCTCCCTGGTTAGTCGGGGCTATATCCTGAACAAGAGCGCTTATTAGCGCCGGACTAAACGTTCAACTACTTTTTCCGGTAAACGGATTGAAATTCACTCGTAAGCTACGGGCAATGGGCTGCTCCTTCAAGGCATTGGCGACGAGCCGATCCATGATCGATGAAGGGGAGAAGCGTCGACGAATGACTGTATTTTCCGACGAATAACTATCGATTGGGAATGGTAGTGAAGAAGGCCTCCCCCTGCACCCGACGGCCATCGGCCGTTTGGCCGACAACGTGTACCCGGAATTCACTGCGATCATCCGTAAGAGGGAAGGTGATGGTCGCACGACCATTTGCATCTGTTTCCATTCCGGAGGACCAATGTACCAAAGGGCTGATATCGGGTAAGCCATCCGAGGCGTGTGCCCGACTGAAATTGACCGGTCGCAATAGTCCCTGTAGTGTAGCTCCTCCTCCTTCGCGGGGCAATTGTGTTTTGCCGGTTTTCGTTTTGATGATCACTACCCCATTTTGCGCCAGGAACATGAATTGATTAAACAACTGATCAAATTCATAGAACAAACCGATGGATTCAATATCGACCGGATTCAGGCGGGCAATAAAATCAGAATCTCTCGATAGCTGATCATCAATAATAAACAAGGGGGAACCGGCATAGAATTCCCGCTTATTTCTATCGTACATCTTGGCGACGTACTTTTCCGTATTCCGGTCCAGGTTGAATCGCAGGGGCGTAACCACCTCATTGAAAAAGGTTGCCAGATCAGGGAACGGCTCGTATAGATCAGGCTCGACCAGGCGATCAGGAGCCGGAAAATCGAAGGCCATATCAACAGCTGGTACATTCAGCGGTTGCTCGACCGAAGTAAATACCTGATAGATCTTTTTTCGTTGTCGGCTTAGCTCTAAATACCGGAGCACGCCCTCCGTGTAGACGAGTGGCGGCGGCGGCGGGGTACTCAGGGCATCAGCCAGTTGAACACTGAATCCGCGCTCGGGATAGGAGATAAACTGAATCTTGGATGTTTCGTAGAATCCCGGGAACTGTAGTACAAACTGGCTATTATCATCTACGCGGGAATAAAAAATCCGCTGGGAGGGTGGCAGGAAGCCTCCGATCGTTAGTCCGGTGGGGTCGACGGTATCCGAGGCTGGTGTGATCTTACCCCGGAGGAAAACATTGTTTTCCCATCGGGTACGCGGCAGCGGATAGGCACGTTGGACATTCGCGATTGGCAGCGTCCCTTCCCCCGCTAATTGATGGTCGGTCACGGAAAGGCTAAGGTTGGCTGCCGGCAGTGGATTGCCTGACTGATCTATTAGCTGCACATCAATGGCAGCAGTACTACCGGGATTCAGGTTTTCCGGGACGTCAATATTCATCTCCACATCGTTCGACCAAAGCTGCGGCACCCCGGAGGCCTCCAGACCGGAAGCATCCCGGACGGTCACTTGTTCCGGATTCGTGGTCAGATCATTATATACCGGAAACGGTACCGCAGCGAAGATGGTTTCCTGTGCACTATTAAGGGTGCGCCCCCAGATGAGCAACCGATACATACCACTGTTGGCATCATAGGGGATTTTGTAGTAGGCAGGGAGGGCGGTTTTCCCCTCGGAAGCCAGGAAGTAATAGCCCTGCAAACGGTTTTTCCCATCGAGGATTACTGCTTTGACAGTTACCTTGGTCCCCTCCATATGATCGGGCAGGTATACCTGATACCACATAGTCTCCCCATTCACGTAGAAGGACTTGTCCATGTGAACCATGCAAGTGGTTTGCACTTGTGCTGCCAGGAGCAAAAAATGGCAAATACCGAGTAGGGAAAGGATCCAGCGTTTCATGGAAAATTTTTTTTAAAGGTTAACCACCCCAATGGGGTGGCTTGGAGAAGGAGGTCCTATCTGCTCCCCAAACGTAGGCGCAATCGTCGCACAGAGTTGTCACCAATTCCCCGTCTGGGTCAGGAGTTAGATTTTCCGGCAACGGGCAGTACATTGGGGGCATACCTACTTCCTTTGGCGTAACAAATTGCTGTATGGTATCCCGGTGAGTGGCATAAAATAACCCAAAGACGGTTTCTTCCGGGTCCTGCAGCGAGTGCATGTTTCCGCTTAATTGCCCTACCGGATCTTCAGCAATGGTGCCTGATCGGTTAATAATACGATCGAATTGATCCCAATACCGATGGGCCTCCTTTGATAAGGTTTCCTGAATAACGGTCATCTGGTACCCTTCGGCGTACCGAAAATCAAGAGGATCTTCCAGTATTTCCAGACTAACTTGATCCAGCTCTTCGTTGGACGTTTGGGTTCCATCCAGTAATAGCATAGCAGACCGATCTGGTTCGGACGACAAATAGCACATTCGCCCAAAGGAACCATTATCATTTGATTCCGTCAGCTTGAAGATGGATTCCCTTGTAAAACGAAATCGGGCATTCCCGAGGCCATCCGGCCGTTTAAGACCAGCTGTAATGGAATAGCGCAGAACTTGTTCGCTTATTATTTCTCCGTCTCCGGCCAGCACCTCTTTTTGGTCGATTTCGTAGTAAACAGATGGCATTGGAGTTCCTACATACAACGTATCAATTGCACTTTGGTACATACGCCCGTCCGGTAGTTCTACTTCCAGCAGATATCCTTTTCCGGGTTCCACCGAAAAACGGGGATCGCCAGCCGGGATCTTTGTAGCATACCCCCTCTGGGTAAAGTCGACCGGTATCTCCAGGGTAGCCCCTGATTCGGCCTCTACCAGCCGTACCCCCGTTGCCATTATTGGTTCGGAGGCACCGAAAAATGCTTTCGGGTTGAAGGTTTCAACCCGTACTAATACCTCGGAAACTGGCCCATACACTAATCTGCCATTAATGACTACCTCATCGAGAGGCTCATGCCGAGCCTCCAGCGTAATTTCATCTACACAACCGGTATAGCTGACAAGACATGCTAAGCAAGTAGTAAATATCAAATTTCTTCGCATCATATTTTTTTGCGGAAGCATCCCGATATCTTCACCGGCAGCTATCCGTTGACTCCTTTACCCGCCCCAACCCGGAGGCGGAGACAAATACACTGGTCCTTCTTCCCACAGATCTTCGCAATCATCGCAAATAGTAGGGGTTGGCGGGATCAGAGGATCACGTGACGGAGGGATCGGGCAGAGGTGACCTGGGTTACCCACTTCTCCGGGTGAAATATAAATGCTGGCCGAATCTTGCACCACGGCATAGAAAATCCCGTAGACTATCTCCTCCGGATCATTAACCGCAAACATATTCCCACGTACCTCTCCTGCCGGGTCTTCCGAGATGGTCCCCGTCCGGTTAATGACCGTATTGACATGATCCCAGTAGTCGACGACCTCCCTGCTAACCGATTGCTGAAATACCGTAAAAAGAAAGCCGTCGGCATACCGGTAATTGATGTTGCTTCGATACACATCCACCAGAATGGATTG
The DNA here is from genome assembly GCA_964342305.1 of uncultured Saprospiraceae bacterium. Classification (GTDB taxonomy): domain Bacteria; phylum Bacteroidota; class Bacteroidia; order Chitinophagales; family Saprospiraceae; genus DT-110. Next base: position 42,370 of record CAYFGK010000007.1, read on the forward strand.
GCCGGTACCCTCCGTAAATTCGGCGCCCCGCAGTATTGGTGTCCGGGCATTTACGATGGGATATTCCAGGTAGCAAATGTTGGAGAAGTCGTCGCCCGGCATTTCATCAAGCTCAAAGATGCCCCTGCGCGACCAGAGCAGGTTGGCATTTCCGGCTCCATCAGGCCGTTCGTAGGTTGTCCTGACCTGGTAGGTAATAATGTCATTCTGGTAGGGGATGCCCGAAGGACTCATACCTCTTTCTTCGCTCAGTGTATAGGTTAATTCTTCGATTTGCGGAACAGCGTATAACTCCTGAGGAATACTGCGATAAATCCCACCTTCGTTGAGCTCCACTTCAATTTGGTAGGTTCGGCCCAGCTCGATAGAAATAGTGGGTTCGCCAGGCGTTATTTCCCCGAAAAATCCCCGCCGCTGCGTCGATACCGGAACCCGGTACGAATCGCCACTTTCCACCTCGATCAGGTCCACTCGTTCCACACCAACAGGGGAGGCATTAGAAAAACGATCCACCGGCCGGAAGCGATTTACCTGAACGAAAATGGTGGAGGGTTCCCCAAAGGTCAGTTTCCCGTTAATAACTACATTATCGTTAGGGTCACTGTCAGGATCGAGGATGATCGTATCTACGCATCCGTATAGCAAGAGTGCCAAAGTGCCAATAAGAAAGAGCAGTGGGTTTCTCATTTTGGTCATCCGTTTTCTGGAAATACTCGAACTATTTCCACTCAAAATTAAAGGTCAGTGCCGGGAAGGCATTGCCCAAAATTGCTAATTGCCGCGCCCGCCCGGGCAGGGTAATCTCCCGGTCGTAAAAGACGGTAAATGGATTCTCCCGACCGTAGACATTATACACTGAGATTGTCCAACTGGTCTTGAACCGACGATCCTTGCGGTACCCCATACCAATGGTATAAGCAAAGTCGAGCCGATGGTAATCGGGTATGCGCAATCCGTTGCGCGAGGAGTACAAGGGTACCCGCAGTCCTTCCAGCGTTTCGTAGGTACCAACGGGAGCCGTAACCGGCCGACCGCGGTGGTAATTGAAATTCAGGGTGATGGTATGCCGTTGGTTGGGCTGAAAGTTGACCACCATAGCCAGGTTGTGCGGCAGATCAAAATTGCTCGGATACCATTCGCCCCGGTTGATTCCCGTTACCTGTCGCTCGGTGCGCGAATAGGTATAGTTCACGAACCCATTCCACTCTCCGATATTTCGCTTCACACTAACCTCCACCCCGTAAGCCCGACCGGTACCGTTTAGCGTTTCTGTTTCCAGGTTGTTGTTTGCCCGCAACGCGGCGAAATCTTTGAAGTCATATAATTGATCAATAGTTCGGCCGTATACTTCGACCGAAGTTTCCCATTCGTTCTCCGCAAAATTTCGGAAAAAACCGATGGAGGCATTATGGGCCCGGTTAGGTTCCAGATAGGCAGTACTAAGCTGGTATTGATTGCCCGGAGTGGGGCTATCCGCATTGAAGATCTGGTTAATAAACTGTGCCGTCCGGCTATATCCGGCTTTGATAGAGGTATTTGGCGAAAGCCGGTACCTGACCGACATCCGGGGCTCCAGACTATTATAGGTGGCAATGGTTTCGCCCGAAGCATAGGAAGACACATCGGTGATCTCTTCGCTTTCCGGGTCTTCCGGATTTTCGTAGTTGGGTACTTCTCCCGGTCCCAGGAACCGATAGTGTACTAATCGGAGTCCGCCCGAAATTTCAACGGCCGGTGATAAGGCATAGGTTACCTGTCCGAATAAAGCCGATTCCAGGGCACGCTCCCGAGGAACCGATCGAGACATGACCAGTGAAGTATCTCCGAAGGGAGCCAAATCGCCCGGATCGACCTGATAAAACACGGAGGCCAGTCCACCCTCCACCGTCAGGTCAACCGTTGGATTGTAGGTAAACTGATTCTTCAGGCGCGTATAACTGATCTGATTATTCAGGGTGGCCGCCTCGCGCCCGGCAAAATCTGTTTGTTCGCTACGGTAACGGCTATAACTGAGCGAGAGGCGATTATATGCCTGATCGGAGAAAAAAGTCTTATAGATAGCCTGACCCGTCAGGGTTTGGTAATCAAAACCGAATTCATCGTTGTAGGTGAACTCATCATCCGAGGAATATCCCGACAGGATCAACTGATGGTTCTCAGTGAAGCGATGGGTATACCGCACATTCAGGTCGTAGAAAAAAGCTGAACTGCGTTGTACCGTTAACACATCAATGGTCCGCAGCAGCCAATCCGTATAGGACGAGCGAAAACCGACCAGAAAACTGCTCTTACCAGCGATAACCGGCCCTTCGGCGGATATCCGGCTGGTGACCGGTCCTACCCCACCCTTGAACTGAAAGCCATCGAAATTACCATCACGCATTTCGACATCGAGTACCGAAGATAAACGCCCGCCGTAAGTCGCCGGCATGGTAGCTTTAAATAGTTGCACCCGTTGCACGAGGTCGGTATTCAGGGTACTGAAAAAACCAAGTGCGTGGGAAGGATTGAAAAGAATGGCATCGTCTTGCAAAATGAGGTTTTGATCAACTTCGCCGCCCCGTACATTGAATCCAATCGCTCCCTCACCGATGGTACTCACTCCGGGATATAAGAGCAGGCTCTTAATGACATCCGTTTCGCCCATAAAGGAAGGCAAGCGCTTGACAGTCATCATATCCACTTGGGTCACCCCGACCTGTGTACGGTCGAGATTGTCTTCCGGAGAATCGGATTGAATGGTAACCTCGCTTAGTTCAATTGCCCTTGGTTCCAGGTTGATTTCCAGGGGTCCATCATTGAATACCTGAATCTGCTGTAAGCGCTCTTCGTATCCCACAAATGAGATCAGCACCTCGTAGCGTCCGGTGGGTACCTGAACAGTATACTGGCCATTTTGATCGGTAGTGAACCCCTGTTCCAGGGCCGGCCAGTACACATTGGCGCCCACGATGGGTAAGTCCGTTTCGGCGTCAATGAGGGTTGCCGTGACCGTGGCCTGACCGTTGGGCGCAATATTTTCGATAGAACCTATCTCCAGGGTACGCTCGGCTTCCGAAGGTTCTGTGGCTACGGCCTCTTCCAGAGTAGCGAAATAAGAAGCTGCATACTGGGCATTGAGGCGCCCCGTTGGTCCGATCACAATTGCGTAATCCCGGTATGGCTGGAACGTCAGACCGGTACCTTCCAGCAACTGGGCGATCAATTCGGGCAGAGTGGCATCTTCGAGTGAAATATCAACCTCCTTTTCGGGTAACTGGGCGGGATTCGCGTAAATCCTGATACCGGTGGCTGATTCTATTTGCCGAAAGGCTCCCAGCAGATTATCATCCTGGAGAGATACGGTATAGGTAAGGGTATCTATCTGCGATTGAGCTTCGGCAAGTGCAATGGGCGCCGCACAAATACAAAGCAGTATTAAGAGTCGGGCGGTGGTTTTTTTCATACAATCCAAATGAGTGTACCAGTAAAATCAGGTACTAAATAGCCCTTTCTGGTTATGGTTCAAACACTTCCCGGACCTTTTTGTAGAATTTGTCTGTCGGATTGCAAGGATCGAATGCCATTCAGTTCAGAAGTCATATCAAAAATGTTTTGAGAAGGCTTTTAAACAAGAAGCACCCGATTTTCCTTTACATAACATGATCGACTGGAAAGATTGCCAGCAGATCCTCGATGAAACCCTCACCCGTGGAGCCCTGTTGCGAACCTCAACTAATACCTTTTTCTTATCCTACGCAAGGCTCACGAACCGCGAGGGCCAGGTCGGCCTGGAAGTGCTATACCGTAAACCTACCGAATCGACCTCCAGGGGACTTTGTTTCCTGCTCACTCATTTCGACCGGGACTCCGAAACCGGAAAGATATACCTGGCCTACTCCGACACCGACTATATTCAAGTCTTACCGCTGCCAACCGACCAGATCCTCGCGGCAACTACGCTTTACCGTCAGGAGTACTTATTCCTGACCAACGACCTGCTTCCGGGTCTGAGCAAGGAAAATGACTGGCCTATTCACGAAAACCATTGCTTCCAGCGTGTTCTCCTGGATCATTTATTCCAGGATTGCTGGTATCAGCATGTACCTAAAGGACCAACCCCCGCTTACCGGCAATTGAATCTGACGCAACTGGGTCACTTGCTGCGATCGACGCATCAAATGTGCTGGATGAGTCGAGCAGAGGTTACCCGACAAAACAACCAGAGTTTACAATGGCGTACCACATAAAAAAGGATTCCAGGCAAGACCCGGAATCCAACTAAAAATAGATTAGTATGAAAACTAAGCTGTATTAATAGGGTCTCAAGATAGGCTTGAGATCACCCGACGTTTTTCAGATCATTTTTCTATTCACCATCGTAATCTCCACCACCGTCGTATCCGCCACGGCCGCGATCTCCGCGCCCCCGCCGGTCACCACGGCCATTATCATTGAGGCGATAGTTGAAGGCCAAGGTGACGGTGCGTGCCCGCCACTGAAATTCCCCTTCCGTGTAAAAGTTGGGCCCTTCGGTTATGTACCGGCGCTTGCGTGAGTTTAATAAATCCCGCACATTCAGGGTCAGAGTAGCTTTATTGTTCATTATTTCCCGGCTCATCGCCAGGTCAATAGAGTAATAAGACTTGGAGCGTCCCTGAGCAGTATTTCTGGGTGCCCGGTAGTTACCACGAAGCTGACCTTCGGTTTTTTCGCCAAACTCAAATTGGGTGGTCAGGCGGGTGAAGAAGGTAGTCGCTTCCGCGTAAAATTCTTGCCCATCGTATTCACCTTCGGTTTCAGATGTATAGAAGTTGGCATTACCGTTTACCCGCATCCACTCGGCTGGATTGTAGGAGAAGGTAAATTCAATACCCAGCGATTTCTCAGTCGACAGGTTTACGGGGCGTGACACAGAGGTACCATCGTCGAATACGGTCCGAATGCGTTCCTCCACGCCATTGGTATGGCGGTAGTAAATCGCGGAGGTCAAAGATCCCTTATCCCAAAACTTCAGGTGACTGATCTCGCCCGAGTGAGTGAATTCCGGATTGAGATTTGGATTACCACTACGGAAGTTTCGGTTATCACTGAAGCTAAAAAATGGATTTAAAGACCAGAAGTCTGGCCGGTCCACCCGGCGGCTATAGCTGATCTGGAATTGGTTATTTCCGGGGAACTCGTAGTTCAGGAAAGCAGAAGGAAACAAATTCAGGAAGTTCCGGGTGCTCTCTTCGTCGGTTTGTTCCAATTCGGTATAAATTCTGGAGTATTCGGCACGCAAACCGGCCTGGAATGAAAACTTCCCGTATTTGTTACCGAAAGCCGTATAACCAGCCAAGATGTCTTCGTCGTAATTAAAGTTATTTGAGAGTCCTTCGAGTGACTGCCAGGTACCGGCCATGAGCTCCTCGACCAGATAATCATTATCGATGCGGCGGAAGGTACCACGACCACCCAGCTCAAAACGACCATCGGCTCCGATGGGCTTCACATAATCAACCTGGACGTTCAGTTCACTCTCGTCTTCTACATTGTCGGAGCGTTGCAGCAGGTCATCTTCACCGGTTTCAATAAATTCCGGATTGAAAAAGGTTTCCCGCAAATCGGAGGTTTCCTGTTCTTTATTATCCTGTAGCCGAACATCAGCGACCAGTTCGTGATCTTCCCCTTCGAATTGTTTACGGAAGGTCAGGGCATATTCGTAGCTAGGGTCGACTTCGGTCTGATCTTCTGTCCGGATGGAGATGCGATCGAGATTATCACGGCTTCCGATGAAATCCTGATAGGTCAGTTCGGTGCGGTCATCATCTTCGCCGTAGCGGTAGTTAAAAGAACCGGTAAGGGTAGTGGTTTCATTGAAGAAGTATTCACCTCCGATCCTCGAGTTTACCGACCAGCCCCGGCGTTCGGTTTCCCGGTCCTGTTGATAGATAAAAAGACTATCGTTACGCAGGAACTCCTGGATCACGTATCCGGATCCGGGGTTGCCCCGCAGGCGCCCCCCCACGTTTGCAAATAGGTTTAGTTTATCCTGTCGCCAGTTCATATTTACACTGGCGCCGTGGTTATCCGGTACACCGGTGTTGAGATTTACGGATCCGTTCAGCCCTCCTCGCTCGTCTTTCTTAAGAATGATGTTGATAATACCGGCTGTTCCTTCCGCATCGTAACGGGCCGATGGGTTAGTAATCACCTCTACGCGTTCAATGAGGTCAGCGGGTAGGGCCCGAAGTCCGTCAGAATCACCTACGCCCACCAGAGCGGACGGGCGACCGTTGACTAAAATTCGAACACCATTATTTCCCCGCAGGCTAATGTTACCTTCCACATCTACCTGCACGGAAGGTACATTATCGAGAATATCAACCGCAGAATTACCAGTGGTCATTAAGTCTTTACCAACGTTAAAAACACGCTTATCGAGCGCCATTTCCATTTGACTGCGCTCCGTAGCGACTACTACCTCGTCGAGTACTTCGGCATCACCACCTAGGGAGAGGGTTCCAACGTCGATGGTCTTTTGACTACCATCAGCTTCAATGGGGCCGATGAACTGTGTTTGATACCCAACAAAGCCGGCTTTAACCAGGTACGTATCACCTGCCGGTGCATCCAGGGAAAAGCGTCCATCCTCAAAAGTAATCCCTCCGGTGACCAGGCTGCTGTCTGCTGATTTTAACAGGCTGATATTTGCGTAAGCCAGGGGACCGTTGGCGTCTTCGTCCATCACTTTCCCGGTCAGGGTTACCTTTTGGGCGGACAAAGAAAAAGTACCTGCTACAAAAATGAGCAGGTACCCCAGTCGGATTAAATCGTTCATAGTTTTTGTCTTCAGTCGGTTAGTCAATTGTTGGGTGATTTGATACAAACATAAGGGGTGATTCTATGGAACTTTTGAGTAGAATTTGAGGGAAATCTGAAGTTTCGGGAAATGACTAGAATGTGACAATTAACCGGTGGACACCGGCCTCATAAACATACTGCAAATCAGCGCTGTGTACATCGCATATTTTTTTAACTATTGCGAGGCCCAATCCGAGTGATCTGCTGCCATTACTATTGGTTTGAAAGCGGTTGAACAACTGGTCGGTGGGTACCGAAGGAGGAGCTCCGGTATTCTCGACAATTAATTGTTGGGAACTAAGGAGCAACTTGATCCAGCCGTTGTCTTGGTTATGACGTACCGCATTTTTGAGGAGGTTACCGACCAGGATTTCACAAAGGGCCGGATCAATGGCAATATGCACGCCGGGCTCAATATCGGTGGTCATGGTAAGTCCCCGCAGAGCAGCCAGGTCTTCGAAAGTATGCAGGGATCGTTCGGCGATTTGGGAGATATTCGTGTCTTGGCGGGGTACGAGTGCCTGGTTTTCAATCCGCGTCAAAAGCAATAGTGCCTCACTCGTTTTAGACAAGCGGGCCAGGCTCGACTGAGCGGTCTGTATCAGATCGATCTGCCGGGCCGACAGGCTTTCCGACTCCGAAAGTATCTCCAGCTTGCCCCGGGCAATAGCCAACGGGGTCTGTATTTCGTGCGATGCGTTTTCCGAAAATTCCTTCAGGGCCCGGTAATCGCGCTGGGCCTGTTGCATCATCTGATCAATAAATTCATTGAGGTGTTTGAACTCACGGGTGCTCGTCTTGGGAAATGGGTGACGTTCGGTCCGTGTCACATTAAACGCCCGGATACGTCGCAGGGTCTCATGGAAGGGTCTGAACATATACCGGGAGATAAAAAACATAGCGGTTACCAGCACGATCCCCAGTAACAGGAACAGGCGGGTCATAATCTTCACCACCACCTCGTATGAATCATCCTGCTCCAGGAAGTTCTCCTGAAATTCCATGTGATAAGCCTTTCCTTGTATCACCTTGGTCACCGAAAGCTTCCGGTAGGGTTCCATTTCATCCAGAAAGGGGTGAGGCCCCAGCGTATCGGAAAAACGCCCGGAGGTATCGGATACCTCAGACATTGGTACGGAGTCGATACGCACCTTGCGCGTATTGAGGGCCTCGATGGGTACACCGCTTTCGATGGCCCGGCGGGCATCGCGGTAGTTATCCCGCAAAGCATAATCCGTTTCCTTCTCCACTTCACTGCGGATGAAGCGCAAAGCGACCACCCCGCCTACTGAAAAAACGATCAGCGAAAGAAGGAGGTACAGTATGGTAGTTTTGGTAAGTAGTCTCATGGTTTTTGTTTCCAAACGGATCAAACGCAAGGATTACACCCCCCGATCCGTAAACTTATACCCCAATCCGTAGATCGTCTGGATGTAGTCAGGGGCTCCGGCCTCCGTGATCTTTTTACGCAAATTCTTAATGTGTTGATACACAAAATCGAAGGAGTCCAGCAGGTCAACATTATCGCCCCATAAATGCTCGGCAATGGTTTGCTTGGTCAGCACCCGGCCCTTATTAGCCACAAAGAATAGCAGTAGTTCGTATTCTTTTACCGTAAGGGGAAGCTCTTCATCCACAATAAATACATCGTGGGTATCGGGCTGGATGACGATATCTCCGAACTCAATAAGGTCCCGCCCCTGAAATTTTCGCCGTCGATAAATGGCTTTCAGCCGGGCGTTCAACTCCGGCAGGTGAAAGGGCTTGGTGAGGTAATCATCAGCACCCAGTTCCAGTCCTTTGATCTTGTCGTCCAGGGCATTTTTAGCAGAGATGATTAGCACCCCTGTCTCGGGTTGCACCTCCTTGAGCAGCCGAAGCACGCTGAAGCCATCACCATCGGGCAGCATGAGATCCAATACTACAATATCATACGAAAAACCGGTGAGTTTATCGCGGGCACTGGCGAAGGAAGAAGCTGTTTCACAAACCACGTCCCCCCGTGTCAGGTAGGTCTCGATATTGGTAAGGAGTTCGAGCTCGTCTTCTACAATTAGCAGTTTCATACAGCAAATGTAGGGAACGATTTTGAGCGAATTTTGAAGGTGTCACATCCTCACTTCCTGGTTTGGCAGCAAGGTCAGATAGTGCCGATACCGGTCAAATATCTGCTGCACGTACTGCACAGGTTCTTGTCCGCGTACATAGCCGTATTGAACTTCGGGCCGGTTGTGATGCTCCGGATAGGTAAGTTTCAACACCCAATCTTCGACCGAATTATCCCATTGGGTGGGATCGTCACCTTCGGCTTCCGCCAAGGCCACGGCGTCTTTGACGTGGTATAATCCGCAGTTGAATGATGCCAGGGTAAATTTAAGTCGCTGGGTAGAATCCGGAATACCAGGCCACTCCTCCCACAAGTCAGCTAAAAAGGCGGTACCGCCACGCAGGCTCTGTTCGGGGTCCGACCGGTCAGTGATTCCGTAATTATCCGCCGTGGCAGGCATCAGTTGCATAAGGCCTTCGGCATTGGCCCAGCTGGAAGCTCCCGGATCGAATTGAGACTCCTGATACACCTGTGCACTCAAAAAGCGCCAATCCCATCCCAGGCTATCCGCATACTGCTTAATGAGTTCGTCGTACGGACTTAGCTGGCCTTCCGATTCGTCATTGGAACTATAAAAAGTACTCGCCTCACGGGTCCGGAACGAGCGTGTATTCTTGAAGTATTTGTTATAGATGACGTAGTATTCCGCCTCCTTTCGCATCGACCGGATCCAATCGTTGATAGTGTCCCGTAATACCGGTGAGCTCTTACGCAGTGCCCAGGCGGCCCGCTGTGAAAAGCTGACCTGAGTGCCGATGTCGAGGTCGGGGTAATAAGAGGCATTGATACTGGCAATATTCTGATCGGCAATGGTGTATTTAATGGCGCCTTTTTCCACCATTTCGATTATGCGACCGGTAGAAAAACGCCCATCCACGGTATCCACGTGGATGACGCCGCCGATCTCATTCGAGAGGTTGCGGATGCGCTTCACGTAGGAGGAAGCCGCCCGAACCGAGACGGTGTCGCCAATAAGCTCAATGGGGTCGGAAATGAGTGACCGTTGGATCTCGTGTAATTTCATTTGCCGCCAGTTATCGGGCTTGCGTTGTACCAGCACCTGCTTGGTCAGATAAAGGTAATCGGTAAAACTCACCCGGTTGCGCCGGTCGGAAGTGATGGTCAGTCCGTGGGCCAGCAAGTCGCCTTCGCCCCGGTTGAGCATGCCGATCAGATCAGTCAGGTCGCTGGCCGGAATGATTTCCAGTTCCACATTGAGGTGATCGGCCAGGCGTTCCAGCAATTCGTATTCGAAGCCCATCGGGCGGCCCCGGTAAAGAAAATAAGAGGTCTCGCTGTAAACAGTGATGACTTTCAGTACGCCCGCTTCACTGATCTCAGCCCAATCGCGTTTTAGGTTTTTAGGCATTTTTGCGGCGCGGTTTCCGGCCGTTGAATCACCCGACTGGCAGCTACAAATAAGCAGCAGCGCCAGGATGGCAAATAGGTAGGTTCTCATAGTTGCTTAAGGTACATTGGGTGTCAGGGGGTTATTTAAAGTACAAAAAATCCCGGAAGTGACCGTGGGAACACCGCGAAGCCCCTGCAACATTACCGGTAACGAAGTGGTTTTGCTACGCAGTGCTTCGTGCTGGGACTCCAAACCACTTCGAGTCGAGAAGATACTCGCGTGAAAAGGTTGGCTAAAGCCCAAACCTTTTCGGAAGCGGTATATGGGCTGAGCCGTGTGTTTTTTATCTTGACGAATGGCTGGCAAGTGCAGGTTACTAAACAGCTGAATATCACCATCCCCAGCTGGTCTTTGGTGGTAAGGATGGGCTATCAGGATTTACCGAGGTCCGCATACCCTCCACTCCGCAGCCTGTAGCGTGAGGCTGGCCATAATTGTCGTACCGAAAACCTGGTCCGGTTTCTTATCCTGGAAGCCTTGGAGCGATTCAAGGATTTTGTAGCTGCCTTACGGCAAAAAAAATACGTTATGCGTTTTCTGAGTATAGTACTGCTTCCCCTTTTGTTTTCTTCGTGCCGATCCGATTCCCTTCCTGCCGCCGGGGGGCCCAATACCCTGGTCGTGGCTACCGCTGCCAACGTCCAGTTTGCAATGGCGGACCTGGAAAAAGCCTTTGAAGCCAGCACTGACTACCAGATTGACGCGGTAGTAAGCAGCACCGGTAAACTTACCGCCCAAATCGTGCAGGGAGCCCCGTATGATCTGTTGATCGCCGCCAATCAGAAATATCCCGAATCCCTGATCGAGCGCGGAGATGCTCAGGGGCCGGTACGGACCTACGCCCTGGGCAGCCTCGTATTATGGACCACCCGCGACCTATCGATCGGACTCGGTATGAGTCTGCTCGATGAACTCCCTCCCGGCGATAAGATCGCCATTGCTAATCCCGAAAATGCCCCCTACGGAACCGAAAGTATCCGGGCATTACGTGCCCGGGGGCAGTACGACCGACTGCAATCTCAACTCATCTACGGGGAGAGCATCGCCCAGACCAATCAGTACATTATATCCGGAGCCGCCGCGGTAGGCTTCACCGCCAAATCGGTGGTGCTTTCTCCGAATATGGAGGAGAAAGGGCAGTGGATCACGGTACCCGACAACCTTTATGAGCCCATCAAGCAAGGGGTCGTTGCCACTACCTACGGGATGGAAAATCATCCGGAGGCTGTACAAGCATTCCTGGAATTCTTGTTTTCCGCCGAAGCCCAGACTATCTTTCGGAATTACGGGTATACCGTACCAATCGGCGACTAAAAAACTGCATGGAATACTTTCCCGACGCTTTTTGGCTAACCCTCGGACTTACCGTCCGCCTCGCTGCTATGACCACCCTCATCCTGTTGGTCGTAGGTATTCCGCTGGGTTGGTACCTGGCCTCGGCCCGGCATCGACTCAAGCCGGTCCTGGAGGCTCTGGTCAGTATGCCATTGGTGTTACCACCTACGGTACTGGGCTTTTACCTGCTGTTAGTTTTCAGCGCCGAAAGCCCCTTTGGTAGTTGGCTGGACCGCACGTTCGACATTCAACTGGTATTTACTTTTAGCGGATTGGTGGTGGGGTCGATCATCTACAGCCTGCCTTTTATGGTGCAGCCTATCCAGTCGGGCTTCGAATCCCTGCCGGCGCATTTGGCGGAAGCCTCCTACACGCTTGGCAAATCACGGTGGACTACCCTCACCCGCATTTTACTACCCAACATTCGTGCCTCGGTACTCAGTGGGCTGGTCCTGTCCTTTGCACATACCATTGGTGAATTTGGGGTAGTACTGATGATCGGAGGGAATATTCCCGGCAAAACGCGAGTGGCCTCCATCGCCATTTACGACGAGGTGGAAGGCCTCAACTACGGTCTGGCCGGTGAATACGCAAGTGTGTTGGTCATCTTTTCCTTCCTCATATTATTGGTGATCTACTCCGTTAACGCGCGAAAACCGAGGCTACTATGATCGGATTTCGCTTTCGCAAAAAACTACAGGCTGCTTCCGGAGCCATCAACCTTGCGGTCGATCAGGAGATCGCTCCGCATCAGTTGGTGGCCATAACCGGCCCCTCGGGTAGCGGCAAAACGACCCTGCTGCGCTTGCTGGCCGGACTCAGTAAACCCGAGAGCGGATTTTTGCAGTTTGGCGATGAGGTATGGTTGGATACGGATCAAAGGATCTTCGTGCCGCCCCAGAAACGCTCGATCGGCATGGTCTTTCAGGAATACGCTCTGTTCCCGCACCTGCGGGTAGGTGCCAATTTGCGGTATGCCCTGCAAAAAGAAGGCGGTAACACCATCATCAGGGAACTTATAGATATCATGGAGTTGGGGCAATTGGTCGACCGCTATCCACGACAGCTCTCGGGCGGTCAGCAACAGCGGGTGGCTCTGGCCCGCGCCCTCGTACGCCAACCCAAACTCCTCCTGCTCGACGAACCCCTCTCCGCCCTCGATACCGACCTGCGGCAACGTTTGCAGGACTATATGCTGCGCGTGCACCATCAGTACGGCCTCACGACCCTCCTCGTAACCCACGATTTCAGCGAGATCGGCAAAATGGCCGAGGTCGTCTGGCGCCTGGAAGAAGGCCGGATCACCTACGCCGGTCCGCCTGCCAACCTGGAACGACCCCGCAACTGGGCCGAAACGAGAGTAATTGGTACCGTAGTACGTTGCCGGTCACTCCCCGGCGGGGTACTGCTGACAGTACATCTGCCATCCGGGCAACTGATCCAGATCCCCTACCTGGGTACGGTCCCGCCCGGCCCGGGCGAGAAGATCCCGGTAGCGATCGGAGGCCCGGGGAGGGTGGATTTGGGGAGATAGGGGAGTTGGGAGAGACGGAAGGGAACGAAGAGATCAAAGCGAATTGCCCTTCATTCCTTCAAGTAGTAAGACGCGATAAATCGCGTCTCTACGTACTATTCATCTGCCCCTAAAACCGTGGACCATGAACCATGGACCGTGGACCTTAATTATTACTCAGCGAAAAGCCGGAGCTGGTGGTATAGCGTACGGATGCCCGTATGTCCTTGCGCAAGTTAGGGTTCGTATTTGTGAATTCGATGTACAGGTCCTTATCGGAATTGATGATCTGGGTGAAGTTCTTGGCGCGTCCTCCCAGCGTGTAGGTTTTGATAACCGAACCACCGGAACCACCCTCGCGCACCCGCACGACCAGGTTGGCGGTGTTGTTGTTTGTTACACGGATATTGAGTTTGGCGTTGCCATTACAGGCAGCAAAGGAGGCCATTGCTTTACTTCCACCGGCGGGAATGCGCAGGGTCGTTTCAGACTCTTTTACTGCACTGCCATGCTTGGTAAGCCAGCTTGTCGGTTTTTTAGCTGCAACACGAACAAACCGGCGATCAGTAGCCGACGTCTTATGGCCTTTGATCTCCACGTGCTTCCCTTCCAGGTTTCGCAATGCAAAGTAGGTATCGAATGGTCCTCTGTTGATGGCTACGCCCTTTACCAGGGTGCCATCTATGTAAACCGACAGAGAAGCCTGTGATCGGGTATAGCGTTTGGCATCAATATCAAAGATAACTCGATCAACATCGGACGTAAAACTCAACAGAGTGCGACTACTATTGGTCAGGTTGGTACCCGCCTCTTCGAAAGGTAAGGTACACCCCTGAGCGGAAAGCACGGAAGCTATGCTCAGGACGAAAATGATTGTCAGAAAAGCTTTTGGAATGAAGTGCATTGAATATTGATTTATGTTAAGAAATTAGATTTTAGCTTTCATGATGTATGTTTTCGGTTGATGTCAATGGAAGATGAGGCTCATAGGCAAAGAAGCTTTTGCTTATCAGCTATTCTTCATTCCCGTTCGCCGTCTGGGTTTGCAGGGGATCATCTAATAATTCCTTCAGTGTACAGCTCATGGAGGCCCTGCGCCAAAAGTCATATTGGTCGGAACGGGGATCGTACGTATTATCACAGGACTCCACGGCTCGCTGACAAGCGGCCCGGGAATTCTCCATGGCGGTAGTACACTCGGCTATATCCTGATTGAGTTGGTGTTGACCGTCGTTCCCCATATCCGCGTAGTATCCGCAGTCCATTTTTTGCTCCACACCGTCGAGGCAGGCATTATTTACCCCCTGTGCCACGCCACCACAATCCAGGCTGGGCGGAGTTTCGCCCTCTTCACAGGTTCCGGGTCCGGGTTGGAGAATCAATAAAGGAGGAGTATCACCCGCATGGTAGCTTCCGAAAAGAATCTCCGACGATTTCTTCAGGGCCACTCCGGAGCCCTCCTGTATCTGAAGCAGGTAGGTCATAAATTGCTTCCTGTCCTTGATCTTGGCACTACGGATCTTGCGGGATACCTTTTGCAGGTCGTTTTCTGCCCGTTTCAATGCTTTGATGGAACCGAGGATTGCTGTTTTGGCCTTAGCCGCTACCTTAGGGTGTTGCGCGTAATAGGATAGAATGTCGATCCGATCTTTCACCAATTGCAATCGCACATTCGCTTTAAAGGTGAGAAACGTCTGGAGATCCCCCTTTTCATAGAGGTCCATAGCCAGCCTTTGATTCTCCGTACAGGAGCAAGGTTCAATAGGACCCATCACAGGTTTTGTATGACCAAATCCAAGCAGGAGTATCCAGGAAAGCAGGTAGGTTTTCATCGTGTACTTATTTTGGATGTATATCCAAGCTACACGGATTTCCGCCCAATGGCATCCACCGATCGGATGACATTTTGAAGTGTGAAGTCGGAAGTGTGAAGTGTGAAATCAGAGGTCAGAAGTCAGAAGTCAGAGTTTTGAGGTCAGAATTTTGAAATCAGAAGTCAGAAGTCAAAACTGCATCTGACCTCATACTTCATACTTCATACTTCATACCTCAAACCTCATACCTCATACCTCATACTTCATACCTCATACTTCATACCTCATACTTCTGACCTCATCCCTCTCATCTTACTCGGTTAATATCCGGCGGATTTCGGCGATGAGTTCGGAGCGGGTGTGGCAGTCGAATTTTTCGTAGATACGGTGGACATGGGTTTTGACCGTGCTGAGGCTGATGAAGTGCTGATCGGCCAGTTGGTGGTTTGTCTTGCCCTCGTAAATGTCTTGGGTGAGTTCGAATTCGCGGGGTGTGAGTTTGGAATCAAGCGCATCGTTAATGTGATCCAGGGTAAAGGGGCGTGGCTCTTTCCGGTTGCTGAAATTGTGAAGCGCGATCTCGATGGTACTTTTCAGGGATTCGAATTGGATTGGCTTGGAAATATAGCCGTAGGGCATCGTCTTTTTTGCCCGTCCGATAGTCTGAGAATCAGTGTAAGAGGTAACAAAAATGAATGGCAGTTGCCAGGTATCCCGGATCTTTTGGGCGAGGGTGATCCCATCGTCGCCTTTACCGAGATTCACATCGATCACGCAGAGGTGAGGCAACTTTTTGGCCAGGCTCTGCTCGGCGGCGGCGGCATTATAACAAATGTCCTGGACCTGATACCCTCCTTCTTTCAGAAAATCGGAGATATCGCGGGCGATGAAAGGTTCATCTTCCACGACGAGGATCCGGATATCTTTTGGGTTGGCTTCCATAAGCTTAGGTCAGGCGGCAAATTTAATTTGAAAAGTTGTTCCCTCGGTTTCCAGCAAGCGTAACTGGCCATTCATCTTTTGTACGAAGGCCTGGATCATACTCATCCCGAACGACTCGGATTTTTCCAGGGCCTCCAGGTCGTTCAGTGACGAACCATTGTCGGAGATTTCCAGGATAAATTGTTCCGCCAGCTTTTCCAGGGAGATGGATAGTTTTCCGGATTCGTTCTCTTCGAATGCGTGCTTCAAAGTATTGCTGACCATCTCATTGATGATCAGCCCCAGTGGTACCAAGGTGTCCATATCAAGGTAGACATCCTGAATCCGGGTTTCTAATTCAATGGGCTGTTTATCAGTACTATAGCTATCTACGATCTGACGGGTAAGATTCTGTATGTACTCACGGGTATTTACTTCGCCCAGATTTTTGTTTTGATAAAAACTCCGATGGATAAGTCCCATCGATTCGATGCGGTTTTTACATTCCTGCAGGGCCTCGTGCGCTTTCTCGTCGGAGATCGCCCGTTGCTGAATATTGAGCAGACTGGTGATCACCTGCAAGTTGTTTTTGACCCGGTGGTGAATTTCCCGCAGCAAAAGGTTGATCTCGTCCACGTTCTCCTGGAGTTGTTTTTTCTGAGTGGTCAGGAGTTTATTCTTCTCCCGGTTCTTGTACAGGAAAAAGCCCACCAATCCGGCAATCAACAGGCCTGCCAGGGCCAGGGCGAGATAAAGACGGTTTTGCTGGGCCTTCTTCTCAGTCTCTAATTGAAGTACCTGTAGCTGAGCTTCCTTTTTTTCGTTCTCGTATTTGGCCTCCAAATCCAATACCACCTGATCGCGTTGCTTTTCCTTGATCTCTTCGAACACTTCGACGTATTTATTCCGGTATTCAAGTGCCTCCCGGTAATGACCAGTGAAGGTCAGGTAGTCGGCAATATTCCGGTAGAGCAGACTTTGGTCACGCAGCCCGTAGGTCTCACTATCGGCCGCTTCTTTGGCGCGCGCCAGGGCTTCGGTCATATTACTGCTATCCTTGGCCATCGTTTTTGCGTGCAGCAAAAAATAGAGATTCAGGTCGGGATCCGGATTATCGGGATGCTTCTCAGTGGCACGCAGCAGTATGGGAATAGCCTCGTTGAAACGCTCTTGTTTAACGTAGAGATAGCCCAGATTTCCCAGGGTTGTGTAGTCCATCCCCGGTTCGATAGGGATTTCCAGACTTTCCAGCATGAGTGTTTCTGCTTCCGCAAAATCCTCCAGGGAGGAATGGATGGAACCCAGGTTGATCAGGCACTTTTTGATGAGAAAGGAATCCTGTTGGGCACGTGCCTGGTCAAGTGACAAGTTATAGTACTGCTTGGCATTATCGTAATTATCGGTGGTGTGAAACATGATTCCCAGCGTGTGATACATGGACGCGATGTACGACAGTTGGTGTTCTTCACACAGCTCAATGGCCAGGAAATACTCTTGGCTCGCCTTTTCAATATCGCCGGTCACGATCTCGTGAAAGAGTCCGATTGATTCCCGGGCCAGCACCTCTCCGAGGGGATATTCATTTTTTTGGGATATATCCAGGGCCCGTTCCGACAGTACCAGGGCGCTATCCCGTCCGTCGAGGGTGTACTCCCAGGCACGGTCGGTAAGTTCCTGCACCCGCTCGGGCACTGACGAATCCTGAGCAAATCCAATCGTACCAAGCACCAGAAATAACAGGAGGGTCGTGCAGTCTTTGGAAGGTATCATAAACAAGTGTTTTGGGCCAAAAGATATTCCGGAGGAGGGGGACTGCTGGGGAGGATCCTTGCAATAAGATACGGAGAGTTATTGAGAACGGAGGGACCAACGGGATCGAAGCGAACAAAGAGACTGGGGTGAAGAAGGGAACCTAGGGACTGGAGCGCACGACTTTTTATAGTTCATGTTCGCTATCCCTGGCCAGGGTGTCGGCCATTTTTAACAACGTGGGAATGCGGTAGGGACCGTGCATTTGTTGAATGAGGTCCGTAGCCACCGCAAGCTCAATACCTACGCTGGTAACGTAGAGTGGTTTGCTGCTTTTCCCACGATAGGCCATTCCACAGGTTGTCATTTGCCGGAAGGCATTCTTGGCTACACCAATTACAGGAATTTGTTCTTCCAGTGCCGAGTACAAGTAATGCCCCATTCCAGGCTGCTTATCATCCGAAAGGTATACATAACCATCGATCACCAACAGGTTGATGGGGACATCCACCAAATCAAGAAGAGCCAGAATGCAGGGCAATTCACGTTTGTAAAATTGTCCTGGTTCATAGTCGGCAATATCATGTATCGATGCCGTGAAGGTGCGTGTAGGCACGCTATCGGTCCATTGTTCGAAGGTAATACCGGCTGCGCTGGCTGAATCACCCTTATAGTGGACATCAATGGCCACGATCATAATTCAGGATGTTTTATTTATTAAAACACATAGACGCGATTTATCGCGTCTCTACATAATTCCTCTCTGATCTCTGATCTCTACCCTCTACCCTCAAAATAATCGTTTCAGCAAATCCACCACCTTTGCCGGTTCGGGGATGTTTTTTTGGCTTCCGCCAAAAGGATCCCGGGCCAGCTCGAACTCGTTGGTATGGCCCAGTAAATGGAAGATATAATCCTGTTCGTGGTAAGTACGTTCCCGTCCGCTGGTCATAGCGTGATCGAGCTTGCCGTTTATTTTGATCTCGACGGGGGTATCAACCTCCAGGTCGGCCAATTTAAAATTATCCCTTCGAGGTTCGCCGATGGAAAAGAGGTCGTATTGCAGGTGGATGTCAATCCGCCCATTCGTCTCCTTCAACCGAAAAATGTCCACATTTTTCGGTCTGCCGGTTAGTTGCACGAATTGAACCTGCCGCAAGACAGGATACTGCCGCCCATCCGCCCTTTTTTCGTACTCCAACAAATCGCGGGGATATTTATGTTGCAGCATTTGGATGGCTTCCGCTTCGGAATCCACGTTGAAATCGTGCAGGAAAATAGTATCGCATTTGTCCAGATCGGGATGATGAGCCGACCGGGGGATCACCAATCGACCCTCCGTAACATATGGAGCATAGGAATGGATCTGCTGCTTCCAGGCCAGAGAATCTTTGCGATCGGCGAAGGATTTGTGCTCCTTAGTATATCGCAGGTGATTGTGGTAGACCTGAATGATGCGTTTGGGTCGGCGGGTTTGGAAGGTTTGCTCGTCCATAGATCCTTACTGTGGTACCGGTTACGGCTGATACTTTTTCTGGAACTCCTTCATCACTTCCGGCAGTCTTTTGATATCCCGCTTAGTACGGAGAAAGGGATCAATCCGGGCATCTCCGAATCCTTGTAAACGATAATCCGGCAGGTATTTTTCAAAGTAGATCAACACCATCTGGTCGATGATCCGCTCTTTTAAAGGGTGTGACACTTGATGGGTATTCATAATGGCTTCTTCTGTCCCGATGTGGACAATTTCATGGATGATGGTGTTCGCCGGGTTATCGTATTGCTTGAAACCACTCTCCGGTGTAGTGTAAATAAGGATAGTCCCATATTCCGAATCATAACTCCCCCCGGGTCCGTACAAGGTTAAATGGACCTGATATTGGTCGAAGCTCCGAAACGACCAGTGCTTTTTCAGGCGGGAAATTTCGCGAACCATACGCTCTATCAGTGGCTTCTTTTCCACTATTGTTTGATAGCCTTTTTCGTAATCCTCCGGGCGATACACGCTGGTTTTCATGAATACTTTCAGGGATTCATAGTCTGCATCTGATAGCTGATTTTGGGATGATTTCTGTTTCAGCGATTCAATGAATTCGCCTTTCGGCAAACTGACTTGATAGTTGTGTTCTTCAAAAAAGGAAATGTCCCGGATGGTTCGCCATACGTATTCAGCTTCCTCCTCAGCGGTAGGAATATGAACCTGAACCCGGCTCTCAAAGGGCTGTACCAAGGCAATGCACATAAATATCCATTGGACGATCATAGCACGGAGATAAGTTAAGAGGCTGCTTGTTTACAAGAACGGAAAAAAGGCAATGCCATGCCGGATCATCGCTCGTAAGGTCTGACGTCAGACGTTTCCCGATAACAACTGCTCGCGCATCTTCCGATACTGCTCCTGCAAGCCGGCAACAACTCCTTCCTTATCCGCTTTCATCTGGACCAGCCCCTCATCCCTGCGAATAGCCGGGTTCATTCCCCGCAGGTGCGCATCGCTCCAAAGGGCTAATTCCACAATGATCGGGGTCAGAGATAAACCCATTTCGGTAAGCAGGTACAGATTCGTCTTGCGGTTGGTGGGGAGCTTGGATTTGGTAAGGATGCCGGCCTCCTCCAGGATCTTCAGCTTGGTCGACAGGATATTGGTGGCGATTGCCTCGTCGCTTTCGGTGAAGTCCTTGAAGGTATAAGCCTCTTCCAAAAGCATCTGTTTGACGATGACCAACATCCATTTGTCACCCAGAATATCTAGGGCGGAGGTGATCGGACAATCGCAGCGAAAAGTAGTATTCATGTTAACCAAAGGTTAATTTTACTTGCAAAACGCAAGTAAAAATCATTATTGCTTGCAATTTGAAAGTCATTCCCGTACTTTGCTTGCAAAACAAAAGTAATAGTTATTCATTAAAGGAAAAAATCAATGAGAAAAGCACTAATCCTCATGAGTCTGGCCGGGTTACTCGCTTCCTGTAACTCAGTGAAAACACAATCAAAGAGCGAGGGTAATCAATCAAAAACTACAACGATGAGTAAAAAAGAAACCGTGGGTACTTTTCTGGGTGCCGTAATGAAAAATGATCCTGCCACGATGCGGGAATTGGCCAATGCCGATTACATTCAGCACAATCCATTTATCCCAACAGGGTTAGAGCCCTTTATTCAAATGCTGCCTATCCTGCAAGAAAACGGAACAACTGCTGAAAACATTCGGATGTTTCAAGATGGCAATTACGTGTTCATGCATAATATTTGGAGAAATGCCAAGCCATTTGGAGCAGATGAAATGGTATCATTTGATATAATCCGATTGGACGAAAACGGGAAAGTGGCCGAGCATTGGGACGCCATGACTGCTTTGGTGAAGGAGACTGCCAGCGGAAGAACCCAGACGGATGGACCGACGACCGCAACCGACCTGGATAAAACCAACGCAAACAAAGCAACTGCGAAAGCGATGGTCGAAGATATTCTAATGGGCAAAAATCCAAATAAAATTACGGATTACATCAGCTCAGAACAATACGAGCAACACAATCCTGGTATCAAAGATGGATTGGCGGGAATCGTAGAAGCTGTAGAATATCTCACCTCTAAAAACAACATGTTCCAGTACACTAAAATTCACAAAGTACTAGGCGAAGGAGACTTCGTGCTTACGGTAAGTGAAGGGCAATGGAATGGAAAGACTAATGTTTTCTACGACCTCCTTCGCTTTGAAGGTGGCAAAGCGGTAGAACACTGGGACGTCATCCAGGCGGTTCCCACGGAAGGTCTGGCTAATCAGAATACGATGTTTGGTTTTTAGCGAAAGCTGGATACCGTGAGGTTGGGTAATAATTTCCCTTTACGAAATGGTCTATGCCCATCCTCACGCTTTATATTCACTTTCGTACCTCATAGATGATCTTGATCCCCCAGGCAAAGATGGATACCAACCAAACATAAAAAGCGATGGTGGAGAGCGTATCGGCATCCCTGCTTGCAACCTCCGAAAAGTAAGATACCGTCATAAAGATGGATGCCAGAAACATGGCAATTGACAGTCCTAACTGGCTTTTAACGCTTTGTAGTGCAGTCATGGCAGTATTTTTAATTAAAAAAGCGCGAGGTTCTCACCTTCACTCCGTTACTGCGAGCGGAGTGGGCCGATCTGTTTGCCAGATGACTGAGGATGACAACCTCCCGTTAAAATAACCATTTTCCGCAAATGAATCAAAGCCTTATAAACTCAAATGTTCCCCCCTGATAGACCCTACAGCCCACGACAGCACCAGTGGCACCCCGTTTGAAAACGATTCGAATATCTACCTTCGGCGATTGGAAGGTATCGGGTCCGGTCAGGTAAATGTCCACCTCCGAACCGGGAGCATCCGCGGGATAAATAATCAGATTACCTTCAAAGGATCCCACCCTAATGACTTTTCCTTCCGAACCCTCCATTTGGTAGCTACCCAGGTAATCACCCATTTTATCCACGGGCAATTGCCGGAAATAGGCAATGGGATCATCTATGATTTGACTGGCAATGTACCGGGCAATGTTTTTGGTATTGTCCAAAGCCCGGTTCGACAGTACACATACGTACACCTCCCTTTTTGGAATGTAAAGAGCAGTGCTGGTGAAGCCGTACATATTTCCGCCGTGCTGGATAACCTCGTACTTCCCCAACCCTTCCACGAAAAAACCATATCCGTAACCGGTACCTTGTCCGGTGGTGGTCTTCTTCTCTTTGTGCAATTGCTTTACCAGCTTTCTGGAAAGATATTGAGGATCGCTCAACTCCCTATTCCAGATATGCAAATCGGACAGAGTGGACACGATACCACCGGCAGCGTAAACAGTGGACCCATCAATGGCCGGCCCCTCCACGAATTCATTCTGGGTATTTAGCCGGTATCCTTTGGGGATTGGTGAGTTGTTGTTGTCCTGGTACCACAAACTGGTATGCTGCATATTCAGTGGCCCGAAGAGGTACTTTTCCAGATATTCGGCCAAAGGCATGCCACTTACCACCTCAATAATGGCCCCCAACAAAGGGTAGTTGGAATTACTATACGCAAACCTGGACCCCGGCTCAAATTGTAAGGGTCGATCCTGAAAATACCTGATCAATTCCTGAGGGGTATGCTCTTGGTTTAGGATCGCAAACTCATTTTCATCTACGTCGAAAAACTCCGGTATGCCTGATGTTTGTGAAAGCAAATGATAGATCGTCAGGGTATGTTCTTTGACCGGAAAAAAAGGCAGATAGGTTTGGACAGAGTCATCCAGGGAAATTTCACCGGCCTCCACCAACTGCAAAACGGCCGTTGAGGTAAATTGCTTGGTCATGGAACCGATCTGAAAAACCATATCGGTCGATAGCTCTCGTTGGCTTTCTATATCTGCCAGGCCATAGCTTTTCTCAAAAACTACGGTACCGTCCTGGCTGGCCAAAACGACGATTCCGGGACCAGGGAGATCATACTCCTGCGCCAGCAGGCTATCGATACCCCGAAAAGGATCCGTATTTCCTAAAGGCTGCGACGAACCATTCACTAAAGATAAGGCGACATACAGAAGAGACAGGATCTGTTGTTTTTTCACGGCTTACGTTTTACCCGGAAAGTACACCAATGTGGTACTTTCCGGGCAGAGCCTTAAGAGTCTTTAACTGTACTCCGGGGTATTTAACGATTTGGTGGGTTAGGTTCATGTTTCGAAGGAGGTGCAATCATTATGCTTTCACCCCATTCTCTTTCAACTTCCCTTTCAGATACTCCAACCCATCATCCAGGGTATCGAACAGATCCTCTTCGGGCACCAGATCGGGCACCAGGTCGATGGCTTCCAGCATATCGCGGGGTTGTGTCTGCAAGCCGATCAGCAGAACTTCTATGTCCCTTTGGCGCAGATCAAAAACAATATCTTCCAGTGCATATAGTCCCGATTGGTCCATGTAGGGCACCTTGTCCATGCGGAAGACAATGGCTTTCACGCCTTCCGAACGAGCCAGGACCTCATCTTTAAAATAGGCGGTGAAGCCAAAGAATAAGGGACCGTACAGCTGCTTGATCAGCACGTAGTCTTTGTAATTTTCGTAGAAGTCCGGATCATCCTGCCAGGGGTTTACATCATCTATATCGGAAATAGCATCCGCATCCAACCCTTTCTCGCTGATCCGGCCGATCTTGACCATGAACAGCAAGCACGCCAGTGCGACTCCAATACCCACGGCCTGAATCAGGCTACCGAAGGTGGTGATGAGCAGCACTACGATCATCACAAACGCATCGGACTTGGGAACCTTGCGCAGGTGACGAATTCCCTTAAAATCAATGATCTTAAAACCGATTGGGATCAAAATACCCGCCAGTACACACAGGGGGATGTGGGCAGCCAGGGAACCGAGTCCCAACAGCACTGCGAGCAAAAATAGTCCGTGGGTAGTACCCGACAAGCGCGTGCGTCCGCCGGCATTGATGTTTACCACGGTACCTTTAGTAGCGCCGGCACCGGGAATACCACCGATAATGGCTGCCAGCATATTACCGATTCCCTGTCCGATCAACTCCCGGTTACTGTTGTGCTTAGACTTGGTCATATTGTCGGAGATAACCGAGGTAAGCAGGGAATCGATACTACCCAGTATAGCCAGCACAAAAGCATATTCGACTATTAGTCCGTAAGCGTTGGAATCGATGGGTGAAAATATCGTACCCAATTTCAAAGAAGGTAGTCCGGAGGGGATATCACCGATTACGGGCACATCCATCTGAAGAAAATAGCCGATCAAGGTAGCTACGATCAGGGCCACCAGCGGACTGGGGACTGCCTTGGTAATCCTGGGAAAAACGAAGTAGACCACTACCGTTATCCCGCCCAGTATTAATGCCTGGACATTGAATTCGGCAAATAATCGGCCCATATCCTGCAGCACAGCCACCGTCGATTTGGGCGAGCTCAGTCCCGCAAAAGGAAATATCTGTAAAATGATAATGATCAGGCCCACCCCACTCATGAATCCCGAGACCACGGGATAGGGAAAGTACTTGACGTAGCCGGCGATATTCAGCACCCCGAAAAGGATCTGGAGAGCGCCACCCAGCATAAAGGTGAGCAGAATGATGCTCATCCCATTTTCCAGGCTGCCCGTCATTTCAATGGCGGCGGCGACCAGGGCTGCCGAAACTACCGTCATGGGGCCCGTAGGACCACTGGCCTGGGTTTTGGTACCACCTAGCATGGCGGCAAAGATACCGATGGCTATGGCACCGTACAGTCCGGCGGTAGCGCCCATACCGGACTGCACACCGAATGCCAGGGCTAAGGGCAGGGCAACCACACCCGCGACCAGGCCGCCGGTAATATCGCCTTTCAAATTTTTAATGTCGTAGAACTTGGAACTCATGCTGATGGATAGTTTTTCGTTGTTGATTGGTCATAGGGCCCAGAATTAACCTATGGCTTTCAATTATAGAAACCGATCAGTCGGTCAGGGTTCGGTCAATCATAGTAAAACTATTCCTGCCTGCATTTTTACTTGCACTCCCGGGCCCAGCACTTAATTGACTATATAGCTTAGCTTTCGCAAAAAAACAAGGAAAGGGCAGAGAGCTTTCTCTTATTTCTGGTAGCGTACTGGATATCAGTCATGGAAGTATCCCTTTTCAATGGTGTCCATGTAGGGAGATAGGAGTTGATCGTTGAATTTGGTGAGCGTGTTGCGGGCCAGGCGGTAAACGATATAATTGTCATGGTTTTCCCGATCCTCATCATCGAGGGAATACAAAAGCCCATAGGAATACGGTGCATTCTCCCGGATCCACTCTAATACTTCAAGTGGTTCGCCATAGAAATGATTTCTACATCCTGAAAAAAGCAGTGTTGTTTGATTATTACTTTTGACAAGCGTGTATTCGTCCTTGATGGGCCCACCTTTCTCTTCAATTTTC
The DNA here is from genome assembly GCA_964342305.1 of uncultured Saprospiraceae bacterium. Lineage (GTDB taxonomy): Bacteria > Bacteroidota > Bacteroidia > Chitinophagales > Saprospiraceae > DT-110. The sequence continues at coordinate 67,979 of CAYFGK010000007.1, forward strand.
TGGATGAGTCTCTTAATCAGGCTTTCCTGTAGCCGTTCATATTCATCATAATCAATTTCACCCTCTTCCCATTGGACATCATATACCTGATGATTGATATTGATCCAACAGTGATAGCTGTGCATAGAGGTAGATTTAAATGGTAAGGAGAGCATTTGTATGAGATAACTCAACAAACAATGAATCCGTAATTACCTACGCTGTTCTCTGGTTTCTATGTTTTGAATGATGGCTTCTTTTTGCTTCTGACTCAGATCGACCTTGGCACTTAAGTCTCCAGGAACTCTCCGCCGAGGGGAGCTCGGCTTACCAGGAAGATCATACCCCAAAATTTCGGTAAAACAATATTTCGCTATTTGAATCGGATAACCAGAGCATCCTGTCAGATAGTAGACTCTGTTGTTTTCTTCTGACAACTCTAACATTATCTGAGGAACTTCTTTCCTACCTCTTTGGTAAAGCCCTTCAAAGGCTGATATTTTGACGGCTCCACTTGGATACTTGATTAGCAAAATCAATTCTTCATCTGTTGCATGTGTTCTTAGCCATGCGCACCTTTCAAATTGGAGAGGTTGCTTACCTGCTATGCCAACAATACCTCCTGAAATGAAATTGTCAGAATCAATCTCCCTAACTGTATCAAGTACTTCCTGGCGAATACTGCTAAAAGCACGGAGATCTTTTTCCAATTTGATTTCTACCTCAGCATTCCGATTCGAAATTGTTTTTTTTAATCGATTGTACCCTTCTTTCTCAAAAACTAACTTGATTTCGGGAGAAAAGAAAAATGTTCCTGATTCAACTTGATAATCAAAGTGTCCAACCTCATCGGATTGTTCAATGATTTCTGGGCTTTGCTCCTGATAAGCCCTGACTCCTTCCAATGCAGCACTGGTATTGCCATCCATTACATACCCTTCAACCTGTAAGTTATATGTACACCCAGCTAATAAAATGATAAATGGAATAATGATTAGTTTCCTCATAATTAGAATATAAAAAGGAAAAATTTCTTTCAAGTATCTGTAGTAACGTCATCCCAATCCAAGTCCCCGTAGGAAGTTATCCAGTTAATTGCATAGTGCCATTCCTGGATAATTGATAAATCCAGATCTATGTCCAATGCTACATTATTAAGGTAAGCATGACGAGTTGCCCAATGCAACCTGTAAATCAGGTCTGACTGGTCTAAAATATCAGAAGTATCTCTAATCTCTACTGACTGTATAAAACCTTCAAATGGCTCCAGATAATCAGGAATCAATTCAACTATTTTTGCGACTTCGCATTGCTCTACAGGTAATTCAAGTTTATCAATTTTATGAAGTGCCCATAACATTACCCATACCGCTTCGGATTGCCAAGAAAGATCAATCTTCTCCTGGTTAGAAAATCCACCCCTCTCGAGCATCTGTATTTCATTGGGGCTACAGTAGCTCCAAAGCTTCGATTCTTTTAGAAATGGAATAATTTCATTCCTATCGACTCCTTCAACAATCATATTCAAGTAGCATATGATCAAAATCCTCCTTGCGATTTCCCCTGCGGGTCTTATTATCGTTTCTTCTTCATTCTCAATCGTTGGAAGGTTTTCATTTATCAGAATGCCTTGTTCGTTAAGGAACTTTTCATTTTCCAATTTCCGTTCGATCGGTGTTTTCAAGGATGTTGTTTTATGTAAGTAAACCCTATTGTTTACAGCAGTCATAGGCTCTCCTCAATATCGCCTATCCATCGCTACTCCGCAATCCCATTTCTCTCCGTACTTATGCGATAATCCCGATATTGACACTCTCAACCAACTGCCCTATGTCCACCACCGAGCAAAAGAAGGTTTTGCGAAAGCACATGCTGACCCAACGTGCTGCGCTGGATCCGTGGCAAAAGAAAAGCTGGGACCAGGACCTGTGCGAGTCCCTGTGGGAACTGATCAGCAAGCAACAGTGGTCGACCATACACTGCTACCTGCCCATGCGTACGGAGGTCGATATTGTGCCCCTGATCCGCCGGATGCTGGCTGGCAACATCACCGTGGTCACCCCCAAAACCCTGCCCGACCGAAAGCTGCAGCACTTGGTCCTGCGTTCTCTTGATGAACTGGAATGGGGCGTTTTCGGGACCAGTCATCCGGCTAACGCAAGAACTTTTTCCGGAGACTACGACTTGATAATAGTACCGGGGCTGGCGTTTGATAAGGACAATTACCGGCTTGGATACGGCGGCGGCTACTACGATGCCTTCCTCACTCAAAACCCCAAAGCCCATACCGTGGGGATCGGGTACCCCTTTCAACTGGTCGGGCAGGTTCCCGTCGAGGAACACGACGTGGTCCTGGACCAGGTGTTGTACCCGGAGGTGGGGACGGACTGATTTTTTTGGCGAAAGCCAGAGTATGAGTCCCCCGCATTTCAGCATAAGAGACCAATCATATTTCACATAAACACAGGCTATGACGTTTTTCACGAAAATTAAATGGGTCCTCAGTGTATTGTTGGTATTCTTCCTCATCCTCGCTACCAACCTGATTGATAAAGACAATTTCCGACGAGTCAAGAACAGTATCGTTACCATCTACGAGGACCGACTGGTTGCGAACGACCTCATTTTTGAACTTTCCCAATTGGTGCACCAAAAAGAACTGGCTGCCGCCACAGCAGATACGGAATTCTTCAACACGCCCAATCAGCGGGTCAATGAGAAAATAGATATCCTGATCGAAAAATACCTCACCACCAAGCTTACTGACCGGGAGGAAAAAACATTCGGGCTACTGCAGGATGATCTGCAGACCTTGCGGAAGATGGAGGTCCCGCAGCCCCGCGATGAATCAGCCTACCTCCGGGAACTGGCTAACATCAAAGACAATCTTCGGGAACTCACTAAGATCCAACTCCGGGAAGGACGCAACCAACTGGCGATCAGCAAGGAGGCGGTAAAAAATGTAGAGTTGTTCACCCGCATGGAGATCTACCTGCTCATCTTTCTGGCCATTGCCATTCAGCTGATCATCATCTATACGCCTAAGAAGAAGTCGGACAATGCCTAAGAAACGGATGTACGCCGAACGTACAACCCAAAAACCAATCCCAGCAAACCAAAAGCCACCAGTTTATCCGCCACATTTATCAAGGTGTAATCCACTGGAAACATATACCAGTTCATCTGGCTTATGTCCGAAACAATGGCGGCCGCCGCACCGATCAGCAAACAGGTAATTACCGCAGACCTCAGATTGGTTACCCCTAACCGACTGATGATCAAAAAGACGATCAAGGCAGTTAGTAAATTGGTAACTGCACCGAATATGAAAGAAGATAGTTCAAACAGCTCCGTCGGCTCATTTTTATAGACCATCAGGGTGATGCGGGGGCCTTCGGCCAGTTTCGCTTCGATCTCTTCCATAGCGGCCGCCGAATTGCCTTCGGGCAACCCCGGGTAGTGATACACCCCGCTTTCCCGCATAGCCTCTTTGAGGACTTCCGCAGGTTGGATAACGGTATCCGGTATGGTGTTCAGGGTATTGCTATGAAATGGCAGCACCATCCAGGAAACGGCGTTCCAGATGAAGAGTAGAATGGTGCCTGATAAAATGGAATATATAGCTTGTTTATTCATGTGTATGGATTTTGGTGTTTCAGGAACTATTGATGATTATAACTTAACACCCGCCGGATGATCCACTGATCGCCCTCTTTGATCCACAGGTGGGTGAACAGGGCCTTGCTCGTCAGGTAGGGCTCTTTACCGGCTTCGCGGGCGTAGAACTCATGCTCGCCGCGCTGGATCGCCCCGTAGAGGACCCCATTCTCGTACAGGGGAAAGACCTCGGTCGACCCGGCTACCAGTTTGCGCAGCGGTCGGTATTGCAGGCCACAAATGTTGTTGCGGATACTCTCTACGAACGGCTCTTGGCCACGGGTAATACCTGCCTGATCATGGTAGAACTCGAAATCGTCATCGGTGAGTTCATAAAGGATATCCACTTCACAGTTGTTAAAACTGACTTCGAAGAGCAGGCTGTCGAGGCGCAGTATTTCCGCGTGCAGCGGATCCGTCTTGGCGATCTGGGCGTGACATTGGAGGGTTAGCAGGGTAAAAAGAGTGAGTGGTAACAGATGGCGCATGGGTAGTTTTGTGTGGGTGAATTTGTGTAGTGGGGCGTTTTGCCCGGACTTACGTCCGGGCGGACAGACAGGTCGTGCCTCCGGCACTTTGGGTGGAACAAGTTCCACCTACTTTTTTCGTATCTGGTTATACCGCAGGTTACCTGCGGCGCCCGCGGACGGCACTTATGGTGGAACGAGTTCCACTTTTTTATCTTTTTTGGCAAACGTGGAACCAGTTCCACCTACTGGTACGAACTGGTCGTGAGTTGATGCAACTGGTTGCTCCACTGTCAAATGATTGGTTCATGGGGTTATACGGTTTGGTCGGCTTGGGCGACTTCCATTTGGGGAACGGTGTGAACGGCTACTTCTCCTACTTCCGTTAGCGGGGTATTGACCGAGCACATGATGAAAAACACCACGGCTCCGATCAATTGCAGACAGTAGCTTTTTACACTTCCCGATTCACGCACAGCACGACGAACTTCACGAAAATAGGTCAACATGGCTTTGGGTGTTTGATTACTTCTAAACTGCTGATTCTGCGGGTGAAATGGGTATGTTTGTCGACGAAACCAGATGAAAACACGACGATGGGGAAACCGGTGACCACAGGGATTCAAGATATCTTTTTAAGGGACCTGGCCTTGAACCTTGGTTCTTAGTCCTTCATCCGTATCAAACCGCTCTTCATCACTGTCACTTGCCAGTTTTAACTACCGGGCTGAATTTTGTAGGCTACATCAATGCCCGACCAGATGCGTATACCCAGTCATTCTCTGCTTTTATGTGTTGCTTTTTTGATCAGTCCGACCGTTCTGCTTCCGGCCCAGGAACTCGACTACCGGGATACCAGCCTGGTTATCACGTCTGATATCTTAGGCGAGGATCGCACCGTTCAGATCTATGCTTCCGCAAAAAAGGAAACGCCCGCCGTTCGCCTCTACGTACTCGATGGCGAATGGAACCACGATCTGGCGAAAGGCGTAGTGGGCCAGCTCGTACGCTGGGGACGAACCCCCGGCATCGAGGTGGTCAGCCTCACCAATACCAACCGCACGCGCGACTTCACCCCCACCGAAGATGATCAGCGGTACCCCGGCAGCGGTGGAGCTGAGGCCTTCCTCCAATTCGTCCGCCAAGAGCTGCAGCCAGCCCTCGATGCGGCCATGGGTGCTGCCGGGTACGAAGTGCTGTTCGGGCATAGTTTTGGCGGACTGTTCGCACTCTACACCCTGAAAGCACAACCCGACACCTTCGACGGATACATCGCCGCCAGTCCCAGTATCTGGTGGAAAGATGACTATCTGTACGGAGCGTACGCCCTGGATCGCCTTACGGCAAAACCCTACCTGTTCTTGTCGGCCGGAACCGACGACCGGGGGAATACGGCCGCCCTGCAGCGATACGGCCAGTGGCTCGCAGACGAAGGTCTGATCAAAAAGATGCATATGCAATACAGCATCTTTAACGGCGAGAACCATTTTACCAATGTCACCACCACTCTGCACCAGGGGCTGCTTGCCTTATTCCCGGACACCCGCTGGAGCCAGGAAGCCATAGCTGCCCTGGAGGATGGTGGTATGAGGGCTTTTCGCGAATGGCACACCACAACGGATTCTATCTACGGTATCCGCTACCAGGTACCGGTCGATGCTCTTTTGGCGAAAGCCTATAATTTGCACCAGGAACAGCAATCCACGCTCGCCATTTCACTGCTCCACTGGCTGCAACAAAACGATCAAACCAACTACCAGATCCCCTATTACCTGGCGGAGATCTATGCCGATCTGCAATACCCCACAGCGGCGGCCCTGGCTTACCAACAGGCACTCGGCCGGGGTGGCATGCCCGGACGGATGCGCACCGTGATCGAACGCAACCTGAACGAATTGGAGGCGGATCTCCCGCAACGGCATCCTTTGTCTACCAATGCGGTGGAAACCTCCGTAGCCTTCACGCCCGACGGGCACCGCGCCTACGTTTCCCGTCACAGCGGACAGTGGGGTCGCCGGGAGAACCCACCTTCCAAGATCTACGAATACGAATTTGTCGGTAGCGAATGGCAACTGCGGGGGCCGGCCACCTTCAGCGATAGCAAGAGCGTTGATTCCGATGGAAACGTATTCATTAGTCCCGACGGACAATATTTGTTCTTTACCTCCAGTCATACCTACCCCGGCAAGTCCGATACCAACCCGGACATTTGGCGGGCACCCCGTACCGGTGAGACCTGGGGCACACCCGAGCCGGTAGCAGGCGTGAATAGCCCGGGCTACGAAGCCAGCCCGGTAACTGATGCAGCCGGTAATCTGTATTTTTCCTCCATGCGGGAAGGGGGCATCGGGCAAGGAGACCTCTACGTAGCTCGTCTGGTAAATGGCGAATACCAGGCACCCGAATTGCTACCCGGCCACGTCAACTCAACCGACGGCGAATGGAATCTGCTGATCGACCCGGACGGCGAATGGCTGATCGTCGAGATATCCAGCCAGGAACGTGGCTTATCGCCTTACGGTGACCTGTACCTAAGTCGCAAAGAGGGGAATTCCTGGAGTAGTCCCAAGCCGTTGAAGACCATTAATTCTACCGGCTCGGACCTGAACCCGCGCTTGTCACCGGGAGGAAATGAGTTACTTTTTATCAGTAGCCAATTCCTGAGCAGTACGGATGCGGATGTGTATGTGATCCCGCTGGAAAAGCTCGGGTTATAATCTACCACAAGGCACGGAGTACGCAAGAAGCAAACGCCTATATTTCTTCCCGCAACTCCTTCATTTTAGCCAGGGCATCGGAGCCAAGCGTTTCTTCGATCAGGTCAAAAAGCGCTTCGTTGGTCTTGACGTTGCGATCGATAAAGTCATTGATGAATTTTTGAAAGGCTTCCGGTCCGATGTGTTCTTCGAATCCTGCCAGCACCAGAGGCCCCTTGTGGTACATGGCCAGGTAAGAGGGTCGGCTTTCGAATTCGGCCAGGGTTTTGGGCTCTTCTTTGATTCGCTCCCTTTTATCGGCCATTTCCTGATCGAAGGCTTCCTGCCCGAAGGCCTCCCGGATGTAGATGTTCGACATATACTCGGCAAAGGACTCCGTAAGCCAGTGGTGTTTACTGCTCAGCAGGGCCTCTGAAAACCAGTAATGACTGAATTCATGAGCCAAATAGGCCGACAAACGCTGTGGTGAAACGCTTTTGATCTTACTCAGCACGATATAGTTTTTCCGGGAATACCCCACATCCTTACGCGGGCTGATGGCAATGATCCGCGGCACTTTAAAATCAGCCGGTTCGTCGATATATTCTTCGAGATAGGTCATGGCCTGATCGGCAAATAAGGCTACGGAGTCGGCGGGAATATCTTCACTGGAAGCGTATACCTCCACGTAGTCGCTCTTGGCAGTAGTAAAAGCAGGCGAAGCACAGAAGGGAATATCCACGCGCGGGAACCGACTTTCCAGTACAGTTCTTCCTTTCCTCCTTTTCCTGATGTCGCCCGTCAGTACCCGGAACGATTTATCGAGATCGAGACGCACCGTGTACGTAAAAGCCGGAAAGGAGGTGATGAAGGGCTGCCAGAAAGAATCGATGTTCAATTCGACCCAACCGGGGGTAATGCGGTTGATCTGATGATCCACGGGAATTTGCAGCGAATACTTCATACGGATGACGACCCGCCCGGGGCGTTCATTTCCCAGTGTTACTACGATCATTTGCGGGCCTTCGCCTTTCTGGTTGATCGTAACCTCGTTGCCGGCATCAGCTTCCATCATGTCAAACTGAGCATCCCGGGCGATCATCATGCGCAGGGTGTCGCTTTCGAAGTAGGTGATGGGCACGGTCAGGGTCAACTCATTCCTCAATTGGTGAGCATCCGGATCGATCTTCAGATCCATATCGTATCTCGGTGTTTGCCCCGATCCTGCGTTTACAAATAATACAAGCAGTAGTATGGAGCATACTATCCGATATGATATCCGTGAAATTGTATTGGACATAATCTTAGTTTTAAATGTTTTACAGAACCTGGTTATCGATCAGGTACATCGAACCAGGCGGTTTTGGGCCGGTCTGGCGGGTAACCATTTTGGCTTCGGTACGCTTTACGGGTCAAGGTAAAATCCCACCATTGTTTGGAATAATCGCCGGTTTCAGCCACGTGAATGGCCAGCCAGAATTGATCTTCCACACAGGGGTCGGTCCAGTACCCTTTCTTCAATTCGTAGGCGTGGATCAGGCTGGCCGGATCCTTACCACGCAGGTCCTCCAGGGAATAAAGCCCGAGGAAAGTAAGATCCTCCGCAAACTTGATTCCCACCGAGGGTATTTGCTGAAATGCTGCTAATCCGTACAGCAAACGAGCCCGCTCACTGTCAATATCCAGGATGCCCTCCAACTCGTCGGGCGCGTAGTGCGTCAATTCCCGGATCTTAATCTTCTGCCGGCGCAGTTGTTTGCGTTCGTGATCGGTAAGCGGCAATTTGATCGTATTGGATCTGGCCATGGTCAGTAGGTCATTTTCAAATAAGTCTGTGGATTATAGCGGGCGATCTGGTCGAATTCCGCTTCGGATAACTTCGCCCGGGACTGTGCCAGCAGCTCCTTGTCGGTTTTATGGCTGCGTATCATGTAAAAGTCGGTCCCGAAGAGCACCCGTTCCCCCAACCGGTGGGTGGGCAGGGACAGGCCGGCTTCCGCCAAATGCGGAGGTGTCACGGGGTCCGGACCGCGATCGTGATGCAGGGTCTGGTGCAGGAGGGGATAGATCTTTTCGTCATGTAACGTATAGCTGATATCCGCGTAGATGTTGGGGTACTGCAGCATCAGGCTGGAAATCATGGTATACCAATCCATATTCTCCCAGGCATCGCGGGCATTATACCAGGAAAGATTGCCGTGGTCCGCTACCGAATGGGCCAGGGCCGATCCCGAGGCCGGACGCGTACGCAACTGAGCAGCACTGTAACTACGGTCGCGATGCAAATACTTTGTCCACTCCTCTACTCCACCGTAGTGACCAAAGCAGACTTTCAACTGCTGCAAATTCCGGGTGCGTTCTTCGGGTTGCCCGAACAGCTTGTCGAGCATATCCTTCTGGTCGTCCGTCACCTCCGGCGACGTGTAGTAATGGTGTAATAAAGCGGCAAAAAGATCGGGATGCAGCAAACACAGGATATTCATCGGATTCGAAAAGTGTCGTTGGTAATTCCGCGCCCGGGTGGCGGATAGACGTAAGAACCGATCCCCGTCCGGATCCTGCCGGTACACCGGATGGCGGTTCCAGGCCCGCTTTTTCATGCCCCGGTAAAAGATGGTTCCCATGGTACAGTGTGTCATGATGGGTATCTGCCGGTCGGCCGCGTACTTCCACAGGGGTAACAGATCGATATCGAAGGGGTAATAGCCTAGTGCAGGGTACATTTTAATGCCGGCGAATTGCAGGTCGGGATCCTCTGGTTCCAGGTAGCGCTTGAGCCAGCAGTCACCCATCTTCACCTCGCCATGCCCGGTCACCGAATAATCGAAATACGGTTTTTGATCCCCTTTTCGGCGGCTGGACCGTATACGCTCCGGATGAGCAAAGACGAAGGGCTTGAACACTTCACCGCGATTTCGCTTCAGGTCGCGCAATTTTTCGAGCTGGAGCAGGTAGTTATTCTTTTGCTGTAGTAACCGCTCCGGGGTATGCCAGTCGTACCTGCCGCGTTTATCCATCTCTTCGTAGACCGACTCATACTCAGCGGGAATAGCTTTGGGACTACCCGCCTTCATGTAGTTCATATCCATGGGTAGGACTACGAAATGAGTTCCGCCGGGATATTGGTCTTCCAGCCGGTCCAGGATGTCCTGCTGACGCCGGTATTTAGCAAACTCGCCCAACTGTAAATACCTGCGGAACAGGGCGGTATTCAATTTACCCGGAATGCGAAAGAGGTATTTCAAAACAAACAAAATCAGGTTGCGGGCCGACTTCAGAAAAAGGAGTACCAGCACTACGAAAGCAATTCGCAGCCAATCTTTAAAGAGGACGGTATTAATACCTGCGAATATCCAGTCGAATAGCTGATTAAATCGTTGCCCCCACGGGCTTTCGCCAAAAGAAAACGTCCCGTAGACCCACTGCGATACGATCAGGATGACCACGAAGGCCAGTACATATTGCACCATTTTAGCAATACGTGGTACCATGGGAAAATAAGTGTACTTATCGTACAGCCATTCCCGTCCCTCCTTAATCCGGTAGGCTACCTGATGGATCAGAGCGGGGTCGTGTTTATCGGGCCGGCGGATGGGCATGACCACGTACCGCAATACCGCGATGAATATTCCCAAATGTGCCAGCCAGTGCACCGGATTGGGCAGCACCCCCTTTCCCAGCAAGGGTGGTACGTAGTCATTGGTGAATACGTGCGTATGGCAATTCGTGATCGGTGGTTTCATATGCAGGTTTGAGGTTTGAGGTTTGGGGTTTGAGGTCTTGACCAGTGAAACCCTTGCGAAGCAAGAGCTAGCCCAGTGAAATCTTACGAAGTAAGGGCCAAAGCCATTTCACAGGGCGTTGGGGTTTGAGGTAGAGCGGTATAACCCTGAAGCAGTGATCTCAACCGGGATTATACCCACTCCGTGCCAGTATTTCATCCGGGTCTTTCAAGTACAACAGTACTTGCAATGCCTGGTGTTTATCCTGGGACTGCGCGTAAAAAGCAGCACAAATACGCTTCCCGATCCAGTATCCGAGATCGGCCGGACGATCTTCCTGATCGCCATTATACATCCAGGAACGGATGTCTTTGGTATGCATCACTTGCCGGAATTTCGCCCAAAGCTCCGCTTCGTGAGCAAGTCCGTAGGTGTGCCGTTCGCGTTCGGCACTGGATATGCCGCCCATTACCATGTTTTCGATGAAATCAGCGAACCCCTCCCGCAGGCTGTGGTGCAGCAGGTTTCCCCGACCTTTATTTCCCGAATTGTATTGATAGACATGCACCACTTCGTGGGCAATGAAGCTTTTGAGCAGTTTTTTGGCTTCAGCCTCCGTTTCCACAAAGCGGCTGAGGACTTCCAAACCAACCACCAGTCCCTTGCGCGAGGCCGTTCCCCCCGAATTATTGCCCCCGAACACCATATAGACCGGAGCGGATTCTTCCTGGCCCAGCAGTTGCTGGACGTGATCCAATATTTCCCGGGAGGCATCAGCCGATTCCAGTGCTGCCGGTAGCATCAGCGCGACGCCCTCGTCGTAGCGACTCCGGTAGGTATTCACCATATCGGCCATGTTTTTGGCATTCTGAATCCGTTTGGGGGTGAAGATCTTGATGCCCTTAGTGCCCGGCTTCAGGTAGCCCGATTGAATGGCTTCGGGGGTTATCTCATCGGGAAATTTGGCAAGCAGGGCAGCGAACCGCTCGGCATCTTCGGTGATGTATTCCTGTGACCATGCAGGTTGCCAGACGAGCAGGCCTGCAAATAGAAGGAGTATTCGACATTTCATGATATGGGTTTTACCTAAAGATGAGCATTCGCGGCAAAAGTTGCACGTAAAATTACGAGATGCCGCATCGAAGACCTTTGCAAAGTGGTAGTGCTGTTACCGGAGTTGCGTTTGAGCTAACCGAATTTTTAGTGTCTAATTTTTAATTCAGTATAGCCTGCTGGACACCCTAAATATCAAAGTAAGGAAACGATGTTTTGCCCCTGTTTCACGCAGTGACCGCAACGAAATCGCAGCGAACCGCGGTGCTCTCTCGCGCACACAGCTTGAAGAAGGAATTGACTCGATATGCAACCCGATTACGTAGAGACACGATGTATTATGCCTGTTTCTCGCAGCGACCGTAACAATACCTCAGCGAATCATTGCGATCCACTGCGCACACAGCGTGAAAAAGGAATTGACTCGATATGCACTCCGACCACGTAGAGACGGGATTTATCGCGTCTGCCTGCGATGATAAATTATATGGATCGTCGAACACCAAATTCCGCGCCACCAATCAGCATCCTTGGCGAGGTCGGAAGACTATACAACCGGGAAAAGTGGTAGCGAAATATGGGCTGTACAAATACCATCCAATGATCTGCCAATGAAATGTTGGTACCAACCGATAGGGTCCCGGCAACACTTAGATGGTTAAACGATTTTTGTTCGTCATAATGAAAATCGGAATTACTATACAGATTTGATACAAAACGGGATTGAGTCGTCAGATAGATATGTGGAGATACCCCTAACTCCACAAAGGGAGTAACCCGCCCCCCGGTCGAAAACTCCCAGCGTCCGGCAACCGGTATTTCCAGATACCAGTAGGTATTAAAAAACTGACTTTCGGAAGGAAGATCAGGGTCTGTGTAATCCGGATTAAAGCCACCTTCGCCATCGTGTTGGTTACCCCAACGAAGTGCTGTTTTGGGCCATTTTTCACCAATCATGGCTAAGCGAATACCCGATTTCAACCAAAGTTGAGGTGCCACCCGGTGATTGATATTTAATCCTAGCCGGGGGTTATACTCCCCGGAAGGACGCCCGATATTTGGATTAAAGCGTACGTAATCTTCCAACCAATTATACTCCACCCCCACCATCAGGTCAATAGTGGTCTTTGATTGGGCCGGCAGAACCATGGGGAGTAATAGCGTTGCTAAAAAAAGGAGTATTTTGGTATTCATGAGATGTGGTTAACTGGGGTTTAGTTTACAAGCTGGTTAATGTAAAAACGGAGTTCTAAATATTCTCTTTCGTGGTGAGTGAATATTAACGTGTCCCTTCGCCCGCTAAAGCGGTGAGCGGAGATCTCTGTAAATAATAGGTTGGGGGAATTTAGCCTCTCCACAGCTGTAACCTTTCGAAGACTTTTCCATCCGATGGCTTCGGAAAAGCCTTGGTAACAATTTTCCCGGAAGGGTCGATCAACACATACTTAGGAGCCGAGGTGCGCACCTGAAGTTTGCCATCCGCACTATAGGTAGTCTCCAGGTCTAGTGCCAATAGGGCATTATCAAGATCCCACCCTCCGTAATAGGCCGGAAATTGGATATTATTTCGCTTTCGTCGGCGTTCCCATTGTGCCGGGCTGCTGTCAACGAATACATTGATGATGTTCACCTTGGACGAATCCCGATCCTGGTAAAAGGCATTCCATTCGGGAAAGGCCTTGATGCAGGGCCGGCACCCCGGCAGCCAGTAATCAATGATCAGCCATTTGCCACGGAATTGCTCGTAATAGACCGTATCGCCGTCCACGTCAATGAGCCAGGCTTCATCGGGCAGATACTGGCCGGTGTCGACCCTGGCGAGCATTTCTTCGTAACGTGAGGTCTGGGCCATCAGCCCCACAGCGGTAAGCATTACCATTGATACCAATACACCGTATTTATATCCACTCCGTACCATTCCGTCGTGCTTTAATGATGAACCAATAGACATTCAGCAAACAGAGGGTATAGAATCCACCGAAAAACGGTCCCGGATCAGGTAACTGTACATCGGCCGGAGGCGTAGGGAAAGTAGCCATATTTAAACCCAGGCCGGCCAGCCCGATCAGGATACCGGGGTAGCCCAACCAGCGCATGATCGCCCGCTGACGCAGAATAGCCAGACCGAAAAAGAAGGTACCCAAGGACACAAAAATATCGAAGCAAAAATCCATGCCGAGCTGCACCAGATTACCGGTCGAAAAGCTCCAGCGCAACATCTCCTTCTGCGTAGCATCGGTAAGGGCCCGGTATTCGTCGATCTGGGTGAACACCGCCTTTTGTACATTGAACATGAGCGTGATGCAAAATCCCGCGATTCCAATGAAAAGCAGGGCCAGCACATTGAAGTAGCTGTGTCCGTGCCGCCGGAACAGCAGGTAAAATCCCAGCTGGGTCAAAATGTACATGGGGCCGAAGATTACTTCCAGCAGAAGCGACCAAATGTCCTGCGCGTGATAAGTGATTAGCAGCGGATAGGTAAACATCCCCAGCGTGCCGCAGGCCAGCGCCAGGTATACCGCCAGCTTTTGATCTGTGCTTTCGAGTGTCATTACGTGATGGTTATCGCGATTGTCCCGGATTGGGGTACCCACTAGTTAGGGGTTGCTTTCGCAAAAAAACAGCCTCAATACCACCTTGTGCCGAATGACTTAATACTGTGCCGAAAGGAAAGACTTGCGCGCGGATATTCGTTGATCAAATGCGCTGAGATGGGTACGGGTCACCAAAAAGGGATCCGGCAGGTGTTGCAAATACACCGTTTTACCCTGACTGTTTCCGGTTACCTCCTGGATAAAATCCGTATTGATAATAGCGGCCCGGTGAACCCGGATCATCCGATCGGGCAATTGCCGGGCAAAGTAGGTCAGGCTGCCCCGCAAAAGTCGCGAGCGGTAATTACTCCCTTCCAAGTAGTGGATAGTAGTATAATTTCTATCGTGGGTCAGGGCAATGAGGTTGCCCGCTGCGATGATCAATTGCTCGGGGTTCACGTCGGCCGACAGCAGATGTATCTTTTGGGAAGCACCGGGCTTCAGTAGTTTTTTGGCGAAAGCCAAAACCAGCCCCAGCACCCCGGTAATCGCCAGCACCCGCACGGTCACCAGCCCCAGTTCCTCCCAGTTCACAAACCGGAAATGCTGCCAGGCATTCTTCAGGAAAAAGATGCCCAATATAAAAACCATGATCATCAAAGCGTACCAGGGAATTGAACTGGCGAACCGACGGTCCCAGACCGGCCGTACCAGTGCCTCCAGCAACCAGAACAGCCCTCCGGCCCACAAAGCGTAGCTGGCTACCCGCAGCCCGCCAACCAGTGTCTGGCCGTGCTCAATGGTAAAAGGCTTCAAAAAGTACAAAACACTAAACGTGATTACGGTAATGGCTACAGCCCACTGGAAAACCGGACGCTCCTGTCGCATGTCGAATCAATTGGTGCACGAACATGGGTAAGGACAGGAGAGCGGGACGGGGGTTGCATTCGAAAATGCTCAATGCTCAGTGCTAAATGATGAATGATGAATGTTGAATGTTGAATGAGCTTACCATGGTAATTCAACATTCATCACTCATCATTTTTTTAACGAATGAACCGCACCTTCACGATCTTCCCGTCCGCTACATCGTAGATGGCCACTACATCCGAGTAGCGATCACCGAAGCGAACGTGCTCCCGGTCGATCACCTTATTATTGAGTACGATCCGGTTTTGGATGTCACAGTAGAGGTTGGTGACGCGTTCGAACATAGGCCCGTAGGTGGCCCGCATCTGCTCGTGCCCTTTCATGGATAATTCCCCCTGCTCGTTGTAGACCTCCACGTCCGCTGCGTAGGTACCGAGGAAGGCATCGATGTCGCGGGCATTGTAGGCATTCACCTGGCGCTGGACGATCTGTTCCGGCGTTTCCTGCAGAATGGAATCGACGGGCAACACTTGCCCGGCCTTGATAACCAGCTCAATGTCTTCCAGATGCCCGATATCCTGCAACGGATTTTGCGAAAGCAGGACCATATCCGACTGCTTGCCGGCCTTGATGGAGCCCAGCTGATCGCCCTTGCCGAATCCTTTGGCCGGATTGAGCGTGCTGTAGACCAGCAGATCCCAGTTGGACAATCCAGCCTGTTTCATAGCCAGTAGCTCGGGCATATACGAGGACGCATGCATGGTGCCGATATTACCCGCATCGGTACCGGTGGCGATGTTAGCACCGAGTTCCGAGAGCATCCGTAGGTTGCGGGCCATCAGGCTGTCGGTGGTGCTGGAATTGGGTGGCGTACCGCTCTTATAGATGGCCTTCAGCCGGTTGGGCCACTGCGTTTCGGGAATCCGTTCCAGGTCCATCAGGGTGTTGTAGGCGTGTGGATTGGCGAAAGCCAGGTCCTGATCGGTATGGTTGAGCTGCCCGGTGAAGGCTCGGAAATAGCCGTTCGATACGGTGAGCGTCGGAATATAGGTGACCTGTTTTTCGGCCAGCTCCCGCGCAAAGTCCTCGGGGATGGCGGCATTATCCACGCTGTGTACGAGGATGTCGGCTCCGGCTTTCACGGCTAGTTGGGCCGTCTCCAATTGGGTGGCGTGGACGGCTAATCGCAGGTTGTTTTCGTCGCATAATTGTCCGATGTACTCCACCAGAGGATAGGTTTCCTGGGGTGGATACTGGCGGGAAGCGATGTACCAGATCTTCATGAAATCGGGTTTGTTGGGCAGCATCTGTTCGAAGAGCGCATCGATCTCTTCCCGGTTGGTCACCTTGACGATGGGCGGATCGCCCTCATCCATCTGGGGGCGTGCCACGATAGAGAAAAGCGGCCCGGTCACCAGTACATCGGGCGACAGCATGCCGGCGGCGATGGAGTCGCGCACCGTAAAGTTCCACATGGGCCCGCCCACATCCATGACGGTGGTAATGCCCAGACGCAGGTAGCGTTGCAGGTAATCGGCGGCATTGTCTTTGGCAAATTGAATCTCCTCGGTGTAGGGACGTACCCGGCGAAGATCTACCGCATCCGGACGCGTATACAAACCGCCCGACTGGAAAAAGTGGATGTGGGCGTCGATCAGTCCGGGGATAAGGAACTTCCCGCCGGCCTCGATGATCCGGTCATCGGCGCTGGTCTTCAGGTTGGCAAAATCATCAATGGCGGTAACGCGGCTATCGGTGATGACCACGGATGTGCCCTCTCTGAGCGTTTTGGTTTCCACGTCGAGCAGGTTCACGTCCCTGATGATGGTGGATTGGGCGAGAGTTATTAATGGCAGGCAGAGGAGTAGTAAAAGAATGTTTTTCATAGTACTGGTTAGCATTTGTTGGCCGGAAAATAATGGATTCGGAGCAGTCCTTTTTGAGTCTATCCCATCTTTTGTTCAACCCGCAGGATAACAAACTCCGCCGGACGCACCGGAGCGAAACCGATCTCGACGATCAACCGCCCCTGCTGGATGTCATTTTGGGTCATGGTGGTACCCAATCCGCACTTAACAAAATAGGATTGATTGGCCGAAGCACCGGCCAGGCCTCCCGCTCTCCAAAGCTCCGTTAAAAAGTTGGACAGCACGTTTTTGATGGCCGTCCAGGTATTGGCGTCATTGGGTTCGAAGACGTAGGCTTTAGTAGTCAATGTACAGGATTGCTCGATGTAAATACCTGTTCGGCGCACCGGGATGTACCGCCATTCATTATCATTGCCGGCCAGCGTGCGGGCACCCCAGACCAGGATGCCCTGTCCGGGAAAAGAGCGGATGGCATTGATCGATTTACCGGTTTGCGGATCGATGTTGAGTCCCGATTGCTGGTTATTGGTCAACTGGATGGGCAGACCGGTGGCTCCCGCGATGGATGTATTGGCCGGTGCTTTCCAGACACCCTCCGCATTATCGGTCCGGGAAATAATGCCCGCCATAGCCCCACCGGGTGGGAGGAGGTTTACCTCATCCAGTACCAGCTTCATAATTTTTTTATACAAGGAACTGGTTGCCACCAGGGTCTGGTGAACCTTCTCGATAGTCACAGTCGAATCGCTCTTTTCGCTGAGGGATTGGATGGTAGTCAAAAGAGAGGATACTTCCCGATCGGCTTTATGTTCTTCCAGGAAGGTAAGCAGGGACGACAGACGCCCATCGAAGAGATTCGTGAAATCAATCTCTTCGATGGCCATCACACTCGTTTTGACGAAGGGGAAATACGCCGCTCCATAAGACAGGTTTTCCGTACCCAACAGGGATCGAAAATCGGTGATGTCACTCATGAATTGGGTGGGATCGGGTTGGCGCCCACCGGGTACATCGAAGAGGCTGATGGCCGTTTTCAGCTCCGCATTTTGCGCAAGCATGGACTGCATCAGGGTCGACAACTGGCCGGGAGGCAACAGACTGGCGTCCGGACAAACGTACATGGTGGGCTCAGCCTGCCCACGAAGTACCTTTAAGCCATTGAGCAGATCATTCACACGTACGTGGGGATTGATCAGGGAATCGCCCGGCGGCAGGGGATTACCGAAGGTAGCATCGTAGGAACCGACCGAAACGATGTAGGCTTCGCCGCCTCCGTTTTGATAAAACCAGCGGATGCTGTTGTACAGATAGTAAATGGAGGCCGGGTCGGGAACTAATGCGTAATAGCTGGAGCCAATTTGCAGGCCGGGTCCGGCCGTCGGCATTTGATGTTGCTCCACCAGGAAATATTGCGGCTGGTAGGGTTTTACAGGAGCTGCAATGGCTTTGTTTTTGGGGAGCGGAAAATACCTCAGGAAGTCGGTAAAGGAGCTGATCTTAACCGCCTTATTATGAACGTTCTGAGCGCCCTTGGCCGTCGGATGAGTATATCCGATAAACGCCGGAACGGCCGTGGGAACCCCGACCACCGAATTCCCGAAGGCATTTTTTTCCTGGATGTATACGCCGGGGGTTGTATAAGTCACTTTAGCCATGGGAAACAGGTGTTTTCGGGATTGGATATTCCAGATCATTAATATCCATCTTTTCCACCATAACCCCAAGTCAGAGCTGGGTATCGCTATAACCAACAACTTCCTGCTACCAGTCAATCCAAGGCCCGCCACCATAACGGCCCGACCCCGACTAACAGAAACAGGACATTAAACAAGACATTTGAGGCATGACCCGAAGTCACCGAACCGGTGCTGTCTACGATGAACCAGACCAAGACTCCCGTCAATACGATCCGGCGAACAGTCTGCGGGGCCTGATCGTAGAGGCGAGTGGACAGGAGCCACACGGTTACCGCCCAGCCGAGCAGGAACCCGCCGGTCAGCGCCAATAACAGGCGGGTTGCGGGGTTCGGTATATCCGGAACACCATCGAGTGGCCAGCTAACCAGGTCGATCGTCCAGCGCGCCAGACCGTCGGTGGCAGGCATGGTGCCAAAGAAAAATATGGGCCCGAAAGCCCCGATCACCAGAGCGGTAATTTTCAGGTAATTGCGATGGAAGGCATGGGTACGGTAACGAGGAACAGTTTGATCAGTCATAATCTTGTGTTTTTGTTTAGAAGCTGTTTGAATTTGGTTTTTGAAAATTGTTAGTGTGCATTTTGTGGCTAATCGAGGCGCCAAAACCGGAGTTTAGCAGAGCTAAATGAGGATTTTGGCAACGAAGAGTAGCCGCAAAAGGCGCCTAACAAAGTCGAAGGATTAAATTCAAACAGCTTCTAAGCACAAGATTAGGCTGATTGAAGCGGATCTTTTAGACGCTACCGTCCATTTGCGGTAGATTTCCCGTTTGCTTGAACTGGCGCACCATCTGCCGGATGTTTTGCATGTATCCCTGGAGCCAGGCCTCGTTGAGCGTCTGATCGGTGATCTGCAGGAAAAAATTATCCAGGGTCAGCAGCAAGACCAGCTCCGCCAGATACGACTGTTCCCGGAGATCGATGATCTGTTTCCAGAGCGGCATCAGGGCCGGGACCGACAATTGATTAACGGCCGTGAAGCACTTCTCAAAATCAGGATTTTCCCGGTGAAAACGCAATTGACGGTTGACCAGCAGATCAATCTTATGGTCGATGATTACCCCAATCAATTCGGATTCCGTGGTACACTTGGCCTCGCGCTCAGCCATAATTACCGCACGTTCCAGATGATGATCCAGCAGATCACTGATAAACAGATCGAGATCAGCGAAGAGATGATAGAAGGATGATTTGCTTTTTCCCACCTGCCGGGCCAGGCGCTCCACCTTCAGACCGGTGGGGCCTTCGTAGGCGAAGGTGCGATAGCCGTGATCCATCCAGGGTTGCTTGGGGTTCATGGCTTACATTTTTTCAACCTTTTCATCCAACACCCTCACCAGCTTCCACAAGGTCTTCTGGAACTGCCGGATTTCCGCCTCGGTAACCTCTCCATCATCGAAAGAGGCTACGATCTGCTCCGGGATGGAAAGGGCCTGCTCCCGCAGTTCGTCCCCTTTTTCCGTAAGGGAAACCATCACCTTACGCTCATCCTCGGTAGCGCGCCGGCGGGTTAGCAGTTTCTTTTGTTCCAGCCGTTTCAACAGGGGCGTCACCGTATTCGATTCGAGCAGTAAGCGTTCGCAGATGGCATTCACCGACTGGTCCGCGTGCTGCCACAACACCAGCATGACCAGGTATTGCGGATAGGTCAGATCCAGCTCTTTCAACAGCGGAGCGTAGATCTTGGTGGTGAGCCTTGATGCGGCGTACAGTGGAAAACAAAGTTGATTGTCCAGATACAGCGTGGCTGCTTGGTCGCTCATAATTACAATACTTTTCGGATGGCCCGCTCCATTTTATGGGGCTGGGTGGTCGGCGCAAATCGCTTGACCGGACGCCCCTCGCGGTCGATCAGGAATTTGGTGAAGTTCCACTTAATACTACGTCCCAGCAAGCCGCCGAGTTTAGATTTAAGGTACTGGAAGATAGGGTGGGCATCGGAACCGTTCACATCCACCTTGGCAAACATGGGGAAACTCACGCCGTAATTCACTTGGCAAAACTCCTGAATATCCTCGGCCGATCCGGGTTCCTGTTTGCCGAATTGGTTGCAGGGAAACCCCAGGATGACCAGTCCCTCATCGCGAAATTCCTGGTATAATTTTTCCAACCCTTCGTACTGTGGGGTCAGACCACACTTGCTGGCGGTGTTGACCACCAAAACAGCTTTGCCTTCGAAGTCTTTCATCGATACGGTTTTCCCGCTCAGGGTATCCGCTTCCAAATTGTAAAATTCCATTAGTCGTTGTTTGAGTTTGTATACTTTTTGATGAGGTACCGCAGCGCACCCGTCGACCACAGGGCCCACAGGATGAGCACCGGCTGGAAAAATAACCGGATCAATCGCTTGCGGTCGGTATCCAGCCCAAAGGCGTCGATCCCGTTGGTGTACTGAGAAATGTTCCCGGGGAAAATGAGGATGTAGAATACCGCCAGAGCGATCCCTACCCACACTTTGTGTTTTACCAGAAAGATCATGGCCAGCCCCAGGGCGATCTCCACCACTCCCGATGCTACCACCACGAAGTCCATGAAGCCCGAAGAGTCGGGCAGCCACCGGGGTACCTGCGCCTGAAAATCGGAACGAAGAAAGGTCAGGTGTCCGACCCCGGCGTATGCCATGAAGGCTCCCAATAGGACTCGAAATACGTTTTGGAGCTTAGTAGTTTTCATTTGTGTCGTTTATGATTAAATCGTGTGCGATACAAATGTACACACTTTTTAAATCCCACGAAAGGGGAAGCTGCCTTTCTACAGAAAAAAAGCTATCCAACTACGGTTAGCGCCCACTTATCACCGGCTTTAATGCGGTTGCGCAAAGCGTGCTTAATGATCCACGATCGTGCTTTGGAAGGCGATTCGGAGCACCATTGGTCGATGCACGTTTTTCCGATCTCGTAGTTATCCTTCAGGATATCGTTCAGGCAATTAGCCACTGATTTTTGGACGTATTTGGAGGGATCGTCCTTCAGGTTGTTCAGGATAGGTAGAATGGGGGCCGGATCTTCGACAAACTGGTCCAGCTTACTGGCCCAGGGCAATCGCGGACGCACGCCTTCACTGGCTAAGCGACGTACATGTTTGTTGGGATCCAGCGACCACCGGGTCATCCGCGCCAGGGTGCGTTCCGGATCGTGTACCAGGTACGGGCGGATGGTGTATTCCCCGGTATTGCGTTTGGTGATCTCTTCGATGGCGTCCATGGAACGCTCAAAATCGGACAGCCCGTAGGTCTCTACTACTTTGGCGATGGGCATCACCCAGTAATACTCTTTGAACATGCCGGTCTCCAGCTCGTTTTCCGGCCCTAATATTTGTACCAGTGTATCCGTCGCGTAAGCGTAATTCCCGCCCAGGCCTTCGTATAAGGCCTCAGCCATGACGGCTACCCGGTCTTTCAGTTCCAGGTCGGTAATTTGGCTACCGACTGTCGACACAAATCGGGAGCGGTCGAATTCGGAGGCAATTGGTTGAATCTTATCGGCCAGATGATTGGCGAGTTCCTCGTCGAACCAGAGCTTTAGTTTTTTGTATGCCATGAGCTACCGCTTCGATTTCATAGCCTTTACGGTGGTCACCTTAGCATCTTCCGAAAATCGCTGATAGGCTTCGGATTCCCGTCCGTAGAGGGCGATGCGTCCCTGGTCATCACTGTGCACTCCCCAGCCGTAGCGTTTAGTGAGCGGTGAGGCCCGAAAACAGGGTTGACCTTTGGAGAAGAACTTCCGCCGCTCCTCCTCCAGTTGCTCCGTTTCAAAGCCCTTACGTTGGGCGAACACGGCAAATAAAACGTCATCCGAGGTATACTGATATGGCTTATCGATCAGCATCTCGTATTGGTAATTAGCGACCGATTTTTTATTGCCGCGCAGGGGCGGGACCTGGCCGGCATCGGCCGGGCAATCATCGGCTACTTCGATCAGGGTATTCTCGTAGTTGGTGGTATGGGTTTTCATGGCAGCAAAATGTTGAATAAAGAGGATGCTTTATCGGGTACTTGCGCAAAACCTTTTTTTGGCGAAAGCCAGCAAAAAACAAAAAGACTAAAGACGATGGAATATGTACGTCGCAGGAGGGCTACCATTTGATAAAGTATTAGCGGATGATTAGGGAAAAAACACTGCCCCCAGGAGCGTATACATGTAGCCTGCAAGATCGCCTTTTTGGGGCATTATGGCAACCGGCCGGGGAATGTACGTACGTCCGGGAATCACTTTTCCGGAAACCGTCCAACCACTTCTCCTTTCGCATCGTAAAAGACCAATCGGGCCTCATTATTTTCGTCTACGAACAGCTTTACCCGCTGCTTGCCCGCCTGATCATTCATGGTCAATTGGGGTACTTCATTTTTGCTGCCAATAAACAGGCGGTCTTTACCCAAGTGGCCACCCTGCGAGAGGTAAGTCAGGGAATCCCTGATTTCTTGCATGCGCTCCTTGCTGGGATTTCCGGTATGGGCTTCCGCCAAAAGATCAAGGCTTTCGACGAAGGTGCCATCGCCGGGACGATCGTAAATAGTAATCCCCGATCGTACGCCCGAACGGTTTTCGTTGTATTCCAGGGATAGCACTTGATTGTCTTTAAACCGATCGAAGGATAAGTGCCCGATGCCGGCGCTCCGCCCGTTGGGTAACTCAAAGCTGTTGAATATGAGGCCACCCATTTCGTCCCCCTCTTCATTGAAGAAGATCATGCCCGACATATACTCCCGTCCTTCCGCCACTTCGATGGGATACTCTTTGCCATCGAACACCGGTGGTGCGATGCGTTGTTTGTTGGCGATAGCGATGACCGTAGTGCCATCCTCATTGACGATATTCAGTCGCTCGGCGGTAATCTCTTCGAAGCGTTCCGCGGGCCTTACGGCAAAACCACTCAGTAATAAATAGATCAATACGGCCCAACTGGCCAGGGCACTTACCACTAAAAAGCGGATCAGGGTCTTGGATAAATACATAATGGCGTTTATACCTATCGACACTTTTTGCCGTGCGGAAGTTGCTTGTGGTTCAGGTACCATCGATGAAGGCATGGATCTAATCGGTGATCAGGTGGATTGGGTCGGTGTTTAGAACCCATATTTTGTTTGTTAGGGATTGTGTCGATACCAGAAAATGATGAATGCTAAATCAGGACTGTACGAAACTTCAAGTTTTAAAACCCATCCCCCCGGCCCCCTTCCC
>CAYFGK010000008.1:0-70017 GCA_964342305.1 uncultured Saprospiraceae bacterium
GGCATGATCCTGGTCGATCCGGAGGATCGACCGCCATTGGATGTCGATCCTCCTGCGACCGCTGAAGCTTTAGCGCAGGCAGGGCCGGATCGACTTTTCATGGCCCCACAATTATTGATTCTTGATCCGCCGCACCGAACTCCTCTTCGTTTCGTCGGGTGAATAAAGGTCCCAAATATGCCTGCAACCCCGTACGTAACCGCTTCAAATCAGGATTTGGCACCTTTTTTCGGATCTTTTTTGCCGGAAGGCTGATCCAGATCAGCGAGGAATTGCCGGGGAGTAACGCCCATCTTCTTTTTGAAGGCGCGGTTGAAGGTCGTCTTAGAATTAAATCCGCAATCCAGCGCGAGACTTAGCAGGGTAAATTCGCGATGTTCGCCAGCTTTCATTCGCCGGACCATCGCATCCACCCGATAGCTGTTGATCAGGTCATTGAAGTTCATATCCATTCCCTGATTGATGGCGGCGCTTATCGATTTGGGGGGCAAATGTAAGTGCCCGGCCAGATCGGACACCGTAAGTAAGGGCTCCCGGTACAACGGCTGTTGATCCAGTAATTGCCGGATAGACTGGCAGATCTGTTCTACTTCCGTGTCGGGTGATGGGTTTTTCGTGGGCTGTGGTGATTCCAGGTCAGGCTTCCACGGCCGGAGCGTTGGTTGGGGAATGGCCGTCAGGGCCGTACTCCGGTCCAGGTGACGATATCCCAGGAAGGCGATAAAATAGGTAAGCAGACCAAAGGCAAAGTAGTACCAGAATTTGATGCCGAAATCACCAAATTGAGGAAATAGCACCAGAAATACCGTCCGCAGAAAAATGATGAGCAGCAGGGCCCATAGAAACTGCCGAATCCAGGAAAAGGTCAGCACATCGGCAAAGCTCACCTCGTTGACCAGGGAGCGACGATACCGGGCATAGTACCACAAACTCCAGCCACAATACCCGCTGATGGAAAGCAAACCCAGTGTTTGGTACCAAAGCTTGAGATCCTTATCGATACCATCGGCGTAAAAGTAGAACTCATCCAGCACCCAAACATCAGCTACAAAGACCACTACACTATACACCAGATACAAGGCCGCCGGCAGAAAATGCCATCCTGTTTTTGGCGAAAGCCTGACCTCCGGTTGCAGCACCTTACGGACGTATACAAACAGTACCGGCCCCATTAGCAACAGCTGTTGGAAGGGGATAAAGAACAAGACTTCCCGGTAGCCATCGCGGGCGTACCAATTGGAATGGCCCAGCATCCAGGGCACCAGGTTCAGGCTGCAGAGTAAAACGAAGAGGCTGAGCCACTTTCCCGCACGGTTGGATTCCCGGCCGCTACGATAGGCAAGTAGTAGCGCGTACAGTAAGCCCGTCAGGAAAAAATACAACAGGAATCCGCTCTGGTAATTAAAGGAGAAAAAGGGTCGCACGGGGAAAGAATTCGTTTTTGAGGTTGAGATTCCCGCCTTCACTGCGTTTCGGCGGGCAGGGAAGGTTGAGGTTGAGGTTGAGGTTAAGATAAAGGTTTAGGCCTTACCTAAGTCCTGAACCCTGGACCTTGAACCATGTACCTTGGACCTAGGACCGTGGACCTAACTATACCCTCTGAGTTTCTTTTATGCAAAAACGCCTTCCCTATTCCGGTAGTCCATCTAAGAAAGAACGCAGGATCTCATTAAAACGCTCCGTATTCTCCAGGTTTGGCAGATGAGCGGCATTGGGAATTTCGGCATACTGCGCCTCGGGCAAGGCCTGATGGATCATGGCTACATTCTGGATCATGGCCGAATGATCGTACTCCCCGAAGATCAGCAGAGTCGGAA
The DNA here is from genome assembly GCA_964342305.1 of uncultured Saprospiraceae bacterium. Classification (GTDB taxonomy): domain Bacteria; phylum Bacteroidota; class Bacteroidia; order Chitinophagales; family Saprospiraceae; genus DT-110. The sequence goes on from CAYFGK010000008.1 coordinate 1,818, forward strand.
ACTCATCGATCCGCGTCATCCATTTCAGAGGCTCTGGTTCCAGGAACTCTGGTAATTCATAGAACCCTTCCCGCTCCGTAAAAGCATAGTGTTGATTTGCTTTGTAATTACGCCATTTGCGAGGCAGTTTTACTTTATCCAGCGGCATACCATCCGGCCAGAAAATATCCAGGTAATAGGAACTGAGATACGTCACATTCTTTTCCGCCAGAGCAGTTTGGTATCCGTCCCACGCCATGGAATAGTTCGGATTGACCGGCTCAAAATCGATCAGGCGGGGGCTGACCAGGATCAGGGATTTAACCAGGCTGGGATTTGCCAGGGCATAATCGAGGGCGATAGCCGCCCCTTCGGAGCTACCAACAATTATGGCGTCAGATATGCTGGCTTCCGCCAAAACGGAACGCATCTGGTCCACCGCCGGCAGATTGGGGGTCCATTCGGGCGATTCCCCATAGCCCATGCGGTCGTAGGTCAGGACCCGGAAATCCTCCTTCAGCAGGTCGACCTGCGGTTCCCACATACGTTGGTCCATCACCTCGGCGTGGACAAAGACGATGTCCGGCCCTTCGCCCGCAACGGAAAAGGCCGGGGTATACGAACTCCTTTCCCGGGAGACATTGCTGCAACTTACCAACAAAAGGCCGAGCAATAGGGCGGTTACTGATCGCATGGGTTTTGATTGGAAGATACAACCTTTGCACGACAGCAAATACAGCCCTGTCCACCCTTTGTCCACTCCGTTTTCTTGCCGGTACCCCACAATTGGCGCAGTTTGGAGGCATTGACCAAATAGTTTAAAAACCCATTGACCATGCGCGTACGTTTTAACCGGTTTCTGATCCTCTTTTTCTTTTTAGCAATAGCTCAGACATGCTTTTCACAAACTACCTGGAAGTGGTACTGGCGCAACAACGGTTCCGATTATAAGGTAACCGGCGATTTCGATATCGATTCGGGATGTGATTGTACCGATAGCTACGGATTTTCCATTTACCTGGATGATTACCTGCCCGGCAGCCGCAAGGTGAATTCGTCCAGGTCGAGTGGTGATTATTCGGTAATACTAGGTCCCAACGCTTCCCACCGTTTTTTAGCGATTATGAAGGTGGAGGGGAAAAACGATTTTTCCATTTTTGACTGCTTTAGTTCCTGCGAAAGTAGTGGCAACGATAACGACATTGTCACCACCCGGCCCATCAAGCGGCCCATTGGTGGTTCAGTTGTTAATGAAGGATCATCGATCTTCGTTTCCTGGAGGAAGGGCAGTGACATCCCCAATAAAGACCTGAAGTACCGCATTGCCCGGGACGAGCCCGATAATATCATCGCTACCGTCACTGGCCTGGATGCAAGTTACCGGGACGAGGCGGCCGGCCCCGGCGCACATACCTACTACATTTTCACCCGCACCGATAAATGGGGAGGCCACACCTCTGCACCCCTGACCATCTATGGCGGATACTCAGAGCCGCCATTCTTTACCGCGACCAGTACTTTCCCGGAAAAGGTGACGTTGAACTGGGAAGATCTTACCAAGAAAACCTCCGAATTCCGGATCCTGCGCGACGGGGAAGAAATTGACGCCCGCACCGAAATCGATGGTTCGGACACCACCTTTACCGACCGGGAGGCCAGTCTCATCCCGGGGTATCAGTACAGCTATACCATTAACTGGTCGGACGGAGTAAAAGACTATGCAGTGCCGGCCACGGGCGGAATATTACCTAACGGACGCATCAAGGGAAAGGTGCTGACTCCCGGTTCCCGACTGCCCGTAGAAAACGTGGAAGTATGCGCCGAACTGGAAACGGATATTGATCAAGATGTCGCAGGAACTACCTATTGCGACACTACCGACGCGAACGGGCAGTACGAGATCCGCCAGATCTACTACAACCGGGAGGCGACCTTCCGGGTGACCCCACGCAAGACGAATCATGGTTTTGATCCCGCCTTTTATACCGACCGACTACTAGAGCTCTCGCGGCCGGATATTGCCAATCTCGATTTTCAGGATACGACCTCCTTTACGGTGAGCGGTTACGTATCTCAAGAACTGAACGGTATTCCCTGTGGTATCGGCGGCGTAGAAATATGGGTGAATGACATTTTCAAAGGCGTAACTACCGATGAGAATGGCTATTACGAGTTCCTGGCGGAGGAGACGGGGACCTATACGGTGGAGCCCCGATTCCGGGATCATAGTTTTTCACCCGGGCAACGGGAGGTATTTATTGATTCCAGGACCAACGGGGTGGATTTCAACGATGTTCAGACTCGTACCTTATCCGGAAAAGTGCTGGCCACCTGCGACATTTACATTGGTGAAGCCGAGGTGCGGGTGTTGAGCGTGGGCGGCGGAGGCTGCATCGACACCCTGCTCACAACCGATGCGAACGGTGACTATGGCGCCGTATTGCCCGCTCGTGAGTACCAGGTGGAAGTGGTGCAGTTCTCGCCCCGAACAGACCTGAATCTTTTACCTGATCAGGTCCTCGGGTATTTCACGACCACAGAAACAGACCTGACTGACGAAGACCAGGTGATCGATTTCATTTACCGGGAAACACCCACCGTCACCGTTGCGGGCCTGGATCAGCCTGCCTGCTCCGATCTGGCTTTCGCCATTGTGGAACAGGATGAGCGCTATTTAGTAGACATTGAGGTGAATGAAACCTTCGGAGACGAAAGTTGTCCGGTGGAAGAGGGGTACGTGCTCGTGTACGACGAGGTGGGCGACCGCGCCAATGAGCCCGACAGCATACCCATCGTCAACGGATTAGCGGTGTACGAACTGCGTCCGGGAATGCCCAACCTGGTAGCGCCCCACCAAAAAGTATTCGAAGTACTGGCTGTGGTTGATGCGGAAGAAGTCTCCTGGTCGGAACCCATGATCGTCACGGGTGTGCGGCCACGCGAACAAACCTTCACTACCGTATCGCCGGAAGTGCCCTTCCAGATCCTGCACGATCCTCCGGGTGATGCCAGTTACTCTTATTTTGCACGCAACAGTACGAGTACAATGGCCATGCGCCTCTATGGACAGGCGGAAGGCAGCATTACCACCCAATCGCAAATTAAGGTGGGATCGGCCGTTAGCCAGACCATCTTCCCCGGCACCTCGATCAATGCCGAGGTCTGGGGTACCGTTGGGGCTTCCTTTAGCGTAGGGGCAACGGTTGCACAGAGTCAGGAGTGGATTATGTCGATGACCAATAGCGAACAGTTCACCACCTCGAATAGCGAGCAGATTACCGGAGAGGAAGGCGATGTATTCATCGGTGCTGCCCTGAACCTTATTTACGCGCAGGCCGATGTGTTGACCTACGATCCGGCAACTTGCAGTATTGAGCAGGATATTGACCTGATCATGGGCAACGACGGCTTTTCGACCACCTTTATGTATACCGAGCAGCACGTACGTGATATCCTGATCCCTCAACTGACCGGTATACGTGACATTTACGAGCAAAACGGTTCGGACTCGGCCCGGATCTACGATAACCAGATCGCCGTGTGGAAACAGGTACTCGACCAGAACCGCGAGAATAAAAGCAAGGCCACTATGGTCGAAAACCGGTCGTTCAGCGCGGGGGCTACGTATTCCTCTTCATTGACGAGTGCCACCGAAGGTGTCCTATCGATGGATGTACAATTATTTATGGAGAGCAGCATTGTCCTCGGTGCTGGTTACGAAGTCGCTGGTTCGGGTGTACAAGGATCGGTAGCTACGAACATTCGCATGGAGGTAGGGAAATCGACTACGCAATCTCAACTGGAGGAACGCACCACGGGCTTCGAGTTGAAGGATGATGATCCGGGCGACTTCTTTAGCGTGGATGTCAAAAAAGATCCGGTTTACGGTACGCCGGTCTTCCAGCTGGTTAGTGGCCGCAGCAGTTGTCCCTGGGAGCCGGGCACCCAACCCCGGGAAACGCCACAATTGCAGGCCGACCGCTATACCCAGCGCGGCATTCCCGCCGGGGAGCCCGGCGTATTCGAACTCAGCCTGGCCAACATCAGTCAGAGCGATGAGGCGCGCACTTATTCCCTTCGCTTCTTGCAGGAGTCGAATCCCGACGGGGCGGTGGTGACCATTGGCGGGAGTCAGGCACAAAGTGCCATCCCCTACCAGATCGGCCCGGGTCAGGCGCGGCAGGCGACGGTTACGGTTAGTGAGGGCCCCCGCGCTTCGAGCTACGACGGCTTACAGTTCGTATTGGGTTCCGGTTGCGGCGACGATCAGTTATCTGATACCGTGGCCCTGAATGTGGGTTTTCAAAGTGCCTTTCCCGACCTGATCGTAAACCAGCCCTACGACCAATGGTTGGTGAACACCGGCAGTAATAACGAATTGGAAGTAAGCTTTACCGGGCTTGACCGGGAGCAACTGAACAAAGTGCAACTCCTCTACTCTCCCAAAGATCGCTACACCTGGAGCTTGGGTCAGGAGTGGCAGGTCAGTGACTTACCGGAAAACAACGAAACCGTCACCACCCGCTGGGATGTTAGCAGCCTACCCGAGGGAGCCTATGACCTGCGGCTGCGGACCGACTACGGCGAGGTCGATGTCTATTCCGAAACGATCACCGGCCTGATTGACCGAACGCCCCCGCGTACTTTCGGCCGGCCCGCTCCGGCCGATGGGCTGCTCAGTACGGGCGACCTGATCTCCATTAGCTTCAATGAACCCATCCAATGTTTTACCCTCAGCCAGGAAAGTGTATCTCTGCGGAATACCAATACGGGAGAGACCATTCCAATGGAGATAGGCTGTGCGGACAATAAAATTATTCTGCAACCCCTGTGGCAGCGTTCGGCCCAGGTGGGAGAAACCTTTGCAGTGACGCTATTTAGCGTAAGCGACCGCAACCAAAACACCAATAGCGAGCCGGTGAGCTGGACATTTTCTGTGGAGAATCCGGATGGCACCCCGGTACTGGACACCGATCTCGACGGCATTCCCGATGCCGAAGACAACTGCCGTCTGGCCGCTAACCCCGAGCAAAGGGATATCGATGGCGATGGTATCGGAGATATTTGCGACATGGATATTGATGGAGACGGAGTACCTAATGATGTGGATAATTGCCCCTTCGTGGCGAATCCCGATCAGACCGACAGCGACCAGAACGGTACGGGGGATACCTGTGAACCGGAGGCTGATGGCGACGGCGACGGAGTCAGCAATGCCGTTGATAACTGCCGCCTCACTGCCAATCCCGACCAGGCTGACCAGGACCAGGACGGCATCGGTGATGTCTGCGATAACGACATCGACGGGGATGGTATCCGCAACGACCTGGACAACTGCCCCGACGTAGCCAATCCCGACCAGAGTGCCGTATGTGATGACATCGTGAGCACCTACGATCTTGCTTTAGGGCTACAGGACATCCAGATCCAACCCAATCCGGCCCGGGACGAGGCCTGGCTGGAGCTGACCCTACGGGAAGCCGGCGAATGGTCGGTGGCCATCATTGGTCTGGATGGAAAAATACACGCCAGACTGCCAGCCGTAAGCTGGTCGGCCGGCACCCAACGCGTTGCCCTGCCCCTGAGCGGCATACAATCGGGTATGTACTTCGTACAGATGACATCATCCCGGGGAGTAGCCTCCCGTAAGCTCATTGTACGCTAGATCATACTATACCGCTTCCGAAGTGTTTTGGAGTCCCAGCACGAAGTACTGCGGAGCAAAACCACTTCGGAAGCGGTACAGTGTAGAAGATATAGTGGATATGGATTTGAACAAGTCTTACTACCCAATACCCTCTACCAAATACCCTTGAGGTTGCAACATTCTGTCTTTTAGCAAACGGCTCGACCCCAACCTCAAGGTCCCTCAAGGAACCGCCGGCTCCACCATGGGGGTCGCCGGTTCCTTTTTCTTTTTTCGCGGCTTGAGACCAAAAACCGGATGCAGGAACCGAACAGGCTTGATCAGTCCTTCGTACAGCAGCCAGGAACCACCAAAAGTACCGATGGTCAGGATCGCGAATTTTGGCGCCAGCCCCCAATCCAGATTCATCAGAAAATAAGCCAGGATGAGGGTAATGGTCTGGTGCAAAATATAAAATGGATATACGGCCCGATTCGCATAGGTAATCGCCCGACTGGGTTGGTTGAGGTATTTGGCTCCGTAGCCAAACAGTACCAATATCCACGACAACAGGTTGGTGACTTTCAAGCCGGCTTCGATAAAGTGAACGAATACCCCATCTTCCAGGAACAGCCATATGCCCACCATGGCCAGGAAGCATCCGATGCCCAGGTACAAAGCCTTTTTGCGTAAGCGCCCCAAAGCCTGCCAAAACACATCGCGGACCGAGATCAGCAGAAAGCCGTACAAAAAAAGTGTAGCACTACTGATGAAATTGAACCAGTCCCACACGAGGTTGTGGGTAACCGGAAAGAAGGGTTCCAACAGGGATTCGTACAGATAAAGGGGAACCACCAACCAATAGATCCGCAGGGGACGATGAGTAAGCCAGGAACGTAAGGTCCGTAGGATGCGCGCACCTGGATGGTTCCGCAAATAAATGAATACAGGTGACAACGCCAGCGAGTAGATCAGCAAGTAAGGCAAAAACCACAAGTGGTGCCAACTGATATTGCCTTCCGGATATACGCCCTGGGTAAAAGCGATCGAACGCATAAATTCCCAATAGGATCCCTGGAAAACACCACTCGCTAATCGCTCCAGATAGACCTGGGGTGGTACGATCACCAGCATACCAAAGAGCAGGGGCAACCCTAATCGCGCCAGGCGCTCCCGGCGGAATTGACCACCCGAGCGAAAAGATAAGGCAAAGGCCGTTCCCATGCCGGAGATCACAAAGAGGATGGGCAGGCGCCATTGATTCACGAAGAGCATGGGCCAGCGCAGCTCGGGATAGATGATGTTATTTTTGAGGTGAAAGCCCCATGGCACGAAAAACATGCCTACGTGGTAAAAGATGAGCAGGCCAAAGACACCCACCCGCAACCAGTCCAGATCGTACCGACGAATCTTTTCCATGTCGTTTTTTACCGAAAGGTAGGGTCAGATCAAATAGCAAGCCAGGGAGCAGGGATGGTTGACAAGAATCTGTGACGGCCGACAAGCCCTTGTGATTGGCAGCAATTTTCAGGGTTGACTGTCAAACCGAAGGCATAGACTTTCGGAAAGCTGGCAGGTGCTTGCGGGTCACGGGCACGGTGAAGGGCAGGTGAGACACTTCCAATTGGTATCCCTGGGCGTTGCCCGTTGCTTTGATCACCCGATCGAGATTGACGAGGTAGGCACGGTGGGTCTTCAGCAAGTTGGGAAATGGCTCCAACTGTTGGGAGGCCTCCTGCAGGGTGAGACGGATGATGTCTTTTTGAAGGGCCTCATCTCGGTACTGATATACCTCCAGATAATTGCCATCGGATTTCATGCAGAGGAGATGATCAGGGTGCAGTGTAAAGGATTCGTTGGCGGCAGCGGTTTCGAGGGTGATCGAACTACCTGTGTGGTGTTCGTTAGCGGATTGAATAACAGGTGCTTTTCGTTGATTTTCGCGCTCCAACATCCGGGCATTGATCGTGGTGATAACAAATAAGATCAGGCTGCCCACCAGAAAGGTGTTTCGGATCTCTTCCAGCAAATATCTCAATGAACTGTTTTCCGGATTGTCGTAGATCACTTCCCGGAGTCCAAAATTGGCCGTGCCCATTACCAGCACAAAGGAGATCATCAGGATCAACTCTTTTCCGAGAGTCCAGTCGTCTTCGGAAACTATATACTGTACTATTCCCGTGATCAGCAAATAAACGACGACCACGTTGCCAATTTGCATCAGACAAATGAGCCAAAAGGGGAAAAGATGCTCAGGCCGGTATACATCAAAGGGCTCGAAAACGAATAGGAAGAAAAAACCGAAAAGCAGTAACAGACCCGCATTCCGCCAACGGGGAATGCCCGAGTGGAAAAAGGGATAAGGGCGGCGATACCAAACGGTGTTAGCAGACATGATCCAGCACTAAATACCAACTAAATATAGAAAAGGCGTTTTTTAAGCGTTTGTCCGCTTCCCATTTTTGTTGGGAAACGGTTGTTTCCATATCGACCTAACGGTTCTACCCGACAAGAATGGGAAGCAGTCCTGTTAATACTCGAATTCCATTTGCTCGACGGGGTAGCCGAAGAGGAACTTCTCCTTGATGATGCGCGCCACCTTGGGCGGCACCATATTTTCCCAGCCCGCATGGCCCGCCCGGATCTGACGCAGCACCTCCTTGGAGAAAATATGAAGAATATCGGCATTGAAGCCTTCGATATCCACAATCTGTTTGTTCTCCACTAAGTGGCGGTACAGGAATTTTACGCCTTCCGGCAAAGGCAAATTCTGCGCAGTCATGAGTTCTTCGCTGCCTTCCTGTAGCGCCGGATAGGTATATAACTTTACGTTTTTGGTGAAGAACTCCCCGAAAGCGGCTAACAGGCGGCCGTCCATATTCTGGTAGTATTTATTGTCGATGAGTTCCAGTAGCGTTTGCACACCCATGACCAGGCCTACTTTTTGCACCTTAAAATCAGATAGGTACTCCACGATCTTGTGCTGCTCTTCACAACTGGTGATCAGTACGGTTTGGCCCAGGGAGTTGAGTAGTTCCGCGCGGTCGAGAAAATCCTTTTCATCGAGATCACCTTCTGATCGCAGGTTGTTCAGGGTGATCTCGGTGAGCAGGTAACTCTTCTTGGGCGATCTGTCCGGCTCATTGCGGAATTGCTGGTAGCCCGATTCCAGCATATCCATATTGACCAGGGTCGGCGGACGAAAGCTGCCCCGTACGATCATCACGTCCTTGCGGTACAAAAATTCCGACCCGTGCAGGTTGCGGCCGTCGGGACCAAACATGGCCACGTCGGTCAGGCCGTGCTTCACCATGTACAGGCTCAACAGGCGATTGTCGATATCGTCGAAGTCGGGACCGGTAAGGCGTACCATATCCACTTTGACCCGTCCGCGCAAGTTGTCCATGAGGGATTCCATCATGGCTTCGGGTTCCTTTTTATAGCGGTAGCAAGCGTAGATGAGGTTGACACCCAAAATACCGATGGCCTGCTGCTGGAGCTGATTGCTGTTGTCGAGCATGCGCACGTGGAGCACCAGATCGTTGGGCTGACCATTGGGGCTCATCTGAAAACGGATCCCCAGCCAGCCATTCCCGCGGATAGTGCGCTGGTAGTTGATGGCCGACACCGTATCGGCGAATACGAAGAACATGGTATCGGGACGCTCCTGTTGCAGGCGATCGTCCATCAGGCTGTACTCGTGATCGAGCATGCGGTAAAGACGCGATTCGCAGACGTAGCGGCCGGTGGGCTCGGGCCCGTAGATCTGATCGGAGTACACCTTGTCGTAGGCCGACATGGTCTTGGCGATGGTACCGGCCGCGGCCCCCACCTGAAAGAAGTAGCGGGCCACTTCCTGCCCGGCCCCGATCTCGGCAAAGGTGCCGTAGATGGCGGGGTCGAGGTTTATTTCGAGTGCTTTCTGTTCGGTTTCCAGTAGTTTGCGCATGGGGATGGAGCGTTATTTGGGGATAAGATTTATGGCGATTTTGGAGAAATCCGTAAAGTCCTCCAGGTGCTCGTTAATTATTTTCTCGACAATCTCGAGGTTGATTTTCTGGTAATTGTGGACTGCAATATTGCGAAAGCCCACCATGCTCTGCAATCGGGAGCTTAATTCGTTGTCTATTAGGTTCGCTTCCGCTAAAAGCTGAAACGATTCTTTGCTGGTTTTGGGGAAACCCAATTTGCGAACACGCACCAAGTGGTTGGCCAGGCTGATTGATTGCTCGCAAGCCCGCTCAATATTCAGAATGATAGCATCCTGCCTCATCTGGTCTTCCCGGAAAGAAATCGGGTCTTCCTCGAAATAGGTCCGGATTTGCCGGATACAGCGTTCAATGCTCTCCGTTTTATTCAAAATGACGTTATCCATACACCGACCCCCGATCTAAGATATCCTGCATAATATACTTACGTTCTTCTTCCAGCCTTTGGTACATGGAATAGCACACCATTTCAAATTCCGCACAGGCGTATTCATCCAGGCAAAGGATGCGTTCGCCCGTTGTCAGTATCTGGAATTGCATGACAGTATTCGTCTGGCGCATATCCACCAGGTCGACGGATGCGCCGAGCAAGTCTTCCAATTGATTGGCAAATCCGAACAGCTCCACCGCCGTTGGGCTTTTGCCGAAAGGCCATAAAAGTCCCAGGTCAACGTCACTATCAGAACCCGCATACCCCTGAGCCCGGCTGCCGTACAGGTAGGCACCTTGCAACCCGGGAAAGAGGGATAAAAGGCTGTCTTTGAGTAACTCTGTTGTCATAATGCTCAAGATAAGAACGAATTCTTACTATGTGGTGTTCCATATCCTGCAATCATTGCTGGCATGAGAGTGCCGGAATGCCTATTTTTGCACCACTTTTATCGACTTGATAATCAGCACAGAACCGACAGGTACTATGTTTCCAAAATATGATGTGATCGTCGTGGGAGCCGGACACGCCGGTAGTGAAGCAGCCGTTGCTGCTGCCAATATGGGGTCCAAGGTACTTCTGGTCACGATGAATATGAATACGATCGGCCAAATGTCCTGCAATCCGGCCATGGGCGGGGTTGCCAAGGGACAGATCGTACGCGAGGTTGACGCCCTGGGCGGATACTCGGGCATCGTAACTGATAGCACCATGATCCAGTTTCGCATGCTCAATATGTCGAAGGGGCCTGCGATGTGGAGTCCGCGTGCGCAATCCGACCGTATGCTCTTCGCGCACAAATGGCGCATGATGCTGGAGGCCCACCCCAATATCGACTTCTGGCAAGAGATGGTGACCGGCGTGGTCGTAAAGGAAGGCCAGGTCAAAGGCGTGTATACCGGCATGGGGATGGAGATCGAGAGCGATGCCGTGATCCTGACCAGCGGTACCTTCCTGAATGGCGTTATCCATATCGGCGAAAAACAATTCGGCGGCGGCCGGGCCGGGGAGCGGGCAGCTAAGGGTATTACCGAGCAGTTGGTGGAGCTCGGCTTCGAAGCGGGCCGGATGAAAACCGGTACCCCGCCGCGGGTCGACGGACGCTCCCTCGATTACGAACGCATGGAGGTACAGCCGGGCGACGAGAATCCGGGTCGATTCAGCTACCTGGATACCGAGCGGCCCGATAGGCAGATCCCCTGCCACGTTACTTATACCAATCCCGAAGTACACGAAGTACTGCGCACGGGCTTTGACCGTTCGCCCATGTTTACGGGACGTATCCAGGCCAAAGGACCGCGCTATTGCCCTTCGATCGAGGATAAGATCGATCGCTTTGCACAGCGCGATCGCCACCAGATATTCGTAGAACCCGAAGGTTGGGAAACCTGTGAGATCTACGTGAACGGGTTCTCCAGCTCGCTGCCCGAAGATGTCCAATACCGGGCGCTCAAGCTGATCCCCGGTTTTGAGAACGTGAAGATGTTCCGACCCGGCTACGCGATAGAGTACGATTTTTTCCAGCCCACCCAGTTGGGTATCAACCTGGAGACGCGTCTGGTCAAGAACCTGTTCTTTGCCGGACAGATCAACGGTACGACCGGGTACGAAGAAGCGGCCTGCCAGGGACTGATGGCCGGCATCAATGCCCACCTGGCCATTCGCGATAAAGAGCCCTTCATCCTGAAGCGTTCGGAAGGATACATTGGCGTACTGATCGACGACCTGGTTAACAAAGGCACCAAGGAACCGTACCGCATGTTTACCTCCCGGGCCGAATACCGCATCCTGCTGCGACAGGATAATGCCGATGTTCGACTGACGCCACTGGCGGTGGAGGCCGGCATGGAAGGCATGGAAGAGCGCATGGAAAAGGTCGCAGGAAAAGTGCAGGCGGGTAAGGATATCGAAAAGTACCTGCGCGATGCCAGTGTTACGCCCGATCAGTTGAACGGATTTCTGAACGAGATTGGCAGTGCCGAGCTGAAGCAGTCGGTAAAACTGAAAGGAATTTTGCTGCGCCCGCACATTACTTTGCCCATGTTGCGTGAGGTGTTGCCGGAACTTGACCAGTTTCTATCGGCCTACCGCCCCGAGGATATCCAGACCGCCGAGATCGAAATGAAGTACGAGGGCTACATTCGCAAGGAGCAGGAACTGGTAGAGAAAATGAACCGTCTGGAGGAAGTGCGGCTGAATGATCAGATCGTATACGAAGACCTGAAGAGCCTTTCCTCCGAAGCACGTGAGAAGTTGACGCGCCTTCGTCCGCGAACGATCGGACAAGCGAGTCGAATTAGTGGTGTATCACCTTCGGATATTTCCGTATTATTGGTGCACATGGGTCGATAAGAAATCTACCACACATACAAAAAGATAATCTATGTATCCGATACTCGTTTCTGCGCACTCTGGTCTGCGCTGGTTGGTGTTACTTTTTTTACTGCTGGCTATTTTTTCCAGTTTATCAAAATGGCAGGGAAATAAACCCTACACGGCAAATGATAAACGGTTTAGCCTGTTCGCGTTGATCTTTACCCACATTCAATTGATTCTGGGTCTGGTATTATATTTCATCAGTCCCAAGGTTCGTTTTTCGGGCGACGTAATGGGAAATACCTTGCTCCGATTTTATACGGTCGAGCACATTACGCTCATGTTGATTGCCATTGTACTGATCACTATGGGATACAGTCGTGCCAAGCGCGCCACTACGGACATCGCCAAGTTTAAAAAGACTTTTTGGTTTTACCTGATCGGTCTGTTGCTGATTTTGGTCAGTATTCCCTGGCCTTTCCGGAATCTGGGAGCCGGATGGTATTAAACTAATATCTGGAAATGATAAAAAAAGCTGGCCTTGGGGGCCAGCTTTTTTTATGTTATACCCTCAAAATGAGTATAACAATTATACAAAATTCGAATATAATTGATTTTATATTATTTAATTTTCATTGTAATGAATGACGTACGCTAATAATATTCAATCAGCACTTTACATTAATCGCCTTTTTGCATATAAATAATATAAATTCAATTCTGTCTTGTTTATCGTCACCTTACTTTACTGCACTCCCTTGACCAAATCAACCACTTACCCTTAAATTCCCACCGCACGCACGCACCGTGTTAGAAGATTTTCCTGTAGAAACTGCAACTTTATATAGGAAAAATCAGTACATTTATTCACAATACAGGCTAATACATACCTAAAAGGACGTACCTCCCCCCATCGAATTTTTCGGAATTCGGTCCCCCCTTTTCGCGTCCGATTATTTCACGATCCCCCTATTGCTATTGGCGACAAAAGCGTGCTTTTGTGCATGCTCCCCAGCGCGATACCCCAACGTATTCGCCAAAAGAAAACATCCCAAACCAACGAAATTAACAAAGACAGGAACGCCCAAAACCGAATGGTGTCGCACCCAATAACGGGCACCATAAAACCCAAGAATAATGTCACCAAAGCACCATCTGACGTTTTTAGCTTGTCTGCTTTTCCTCTTGTCTGGAAACGTACGCAGTCACGCTCTTGCCGGAGCATTAAAGCTAGATTCCGATATCGGCGACCTCGTGCGGATCGCTGATTTACCAATCGTGGTCGACCAGGATCCCATGATCGAAAAGTACATTCTGGACTATACCACCCGGGGACGCAACGAAACCGCCAAGTTGCTCGGACGCGGACTGGAACACTTCCCTACCTTTTCCGATTACCTGCGAGCTCAGGGGCTTCCCGAAGGACTCAAGTATCTGCCTATGGTCGAATCGGGCCTTCAGGGCGATGCGATCAGTCCGGCCGGTGCCGGTGGCTGGTGGCAATTCATGCCCGCTACCGCCCGCTACTACGGCCTGACCGTCTCGGATAGCCTCGATGAGCGCACCGATATTCACTTGTCCAGTCAGGCTGCTGCCAAAATGCTGGCCGACCTGCACCGCCAGTTTTGCGATTGGCGCCTGGCCCTTGCGGCCTACAACTGCGGCCCGGGAAGAGTCAAAAAAGCCATCCGCCGTATGGGCACTTCGGAGTATTCCGAGCTAAAAAGTGCCCTGCCAACACAAACACAGCACTATATCGCCAAATTTATTGCTGCCACTTACGTGGCCAATCACTACGTTGCTCACCAGATTCAACCGTTCCTTAGCTCTCCCCAAAAAGTGGAAACACACAATGAAAAGGTGCGTACACATACCAAAGCGGCATCGATACTTCCGTTGCCCCGGAAAATGATCCGGCAAGTGACCATCGATAATGCACAATGGGCCGGTTTGGTGCGAATTCCCTTCAAATTCCCGACCGTTCAGGCCACGGACCAAGGCCAGCAACACACAGATGTTCGCGAAATGCCTTCGACAAAAGGAATTGAATTGGCCACTACCGGCACCGTGGACTCTGTCCTTGTGCCTGCGGCCTGGCGAGAGCTTCCGGTGACAACTATCCCGTACGGCCCCTCCAATACAAAAGAGGAGACCATACCTACCTGGATGACTTTGATCAGACGTTCCTTTTTAGTTATATATGTTGGTTTTGGACCATAGGCAGGTGGACGTGTGTCATCTGCCTATTTTTTTGGTGGATTTTTTTCTTTGCCGCCAAAGGCCAGACTTCGCCGTTTTATTTTGGGCTTGTAATCCTGGGAGGTACTTACCTGGCTGACCCAAGGGGTATACCATTCATTCTCTCGTATCTCTTCCATCCCTCAAGTCTCTGATCTGCCTCCGGCGGGTTCCTTTTCCATTCGATGAAGAGGAACCAAAAATCTTGCCTCCGCAAAAGGCGGCTTTTCTACGCTTTTCTTTATTGGTCAGCTTAGGTTATTTGTCTTGCTCTGTACTGCTTCGGTTGATCACAGCCTATCTTACTTGCCAGGTGCAGTTATTTCATGACCTTGGTTTCCGGTAAAGACCATATCTAATGAAGCACACTTGTCTATTGACCACGGCCACCTGGCAAAGGCGTTTACGGCTGTGATCTCGCAAGGCCGCGAAGATGCGGAGGCGGTTTTTCTCTATACTTTGAAGAGGAAGAAAATCTCCCACAAGTCACGGCCTTGAGAGATAGCAACCGTCAGCGGCTTCAAGCTGTGGCTATCTCCTTATAGTACTTTGAGTTGACACACCTTTATTTTTCTTACTGGTAACGGATACCAGTACCATTGCCACAGATTGGGAAAGCAGGTTGCTATCGTGCGAAGCAATTAAAGGAAGGACCCCCAGATTTGTTATCCAAGCAATTAGGGCGAAGCAGTCGTATTTGTGGGAGGAGATTTTTTCCCCTCTTTTTGATCGACTGCAAAAAGAGGGCCGCCGGAGGCATAGCTAAAAGCAAAGAACCCGCACTATAGAACCTCGACCAGATCAAGTGGCATATCCAACAGGAACTATCGCTAACAGATCAGTAAAAGTACTCTCGCCAGAGGCAAGTATAAATCAGGTACACTTACACCCAGGCAATTATACCGACAACGAAGTGGTTTTGCTCCGCAGTACTTCGTGCTGGGACTCCAAACCAACAAAAAGGAAAAAAGGTCGCCAGAGGCAAATCACTTATTCACCACCGGTAACTCCTTAAAAGAACTGGAATTAAAATCCTGCATATGCTCATTAAAAAAAGCATCGCAGTACAAACAGATATTCTCCAGTTCACGGGTCTTGGCTTTAGCCTCGGCTTCGGTAACTCCCAGGTGCTCCCCCATCCGCCAGGGATCGCCCTCGTTTAACTTTTGGAAGACCTCCAGCTTAGATATGCGTTGCAGTACCTCGGCCACATCCTCGGTACGGGCATCGCCCATCGGGAATTTGGTACCGGGGCAACAGGGGTTTATCTTCCACAGCTGGATGCTGATCTCCTGCGGAATATCCTCGTAGCCCCCCAGGAAGTTACGTGCCCCCGAGAGGATCGCGCAGAAGTTGTGCTCCGGATCGCGCTTCCAGATATCTTTTTCCATCGCGCGGCCCCGGGCCCAGTTGCCGCCCAGCCACATATCTTCGCTGGCACCCCAGGCGCCCCAACTCAGTGGATGACCGTGCAGATAAGTATCCTTGTCGATCAGCGGATCTTTATCGTCACCGTTCACGCCGCGGGATTCGAAGAGCTCCGCCAGCTCCATCAGGCGGGCACCGGCGTGTTTGTGGAAGCGATCAATACTGGCAATATCGAAGCGGGTAATGCCGGCCTCGATCAGCTTATCCAGCATGTCGGGGGTAAGCAGGTCACCGTTGGTCTGCAACATGAATTGAGTGCGCTCGTCGTAGCGTTCCCGCAATTTCTCCATGATCAGAAAGAGCTTTTTGCGGTCGGCCAGGGGTTCACCGCCGGAGAGAATGAGGCGGTCGATGCGCTCGGGCAAATGATCTATGATCTGCAGGCACTCCTCCTCACTGATCCGCGTACCGTAAGGTCCCGAATCATTATAGCAGTGATCACACTGATCATTGCACAGCTGAGTGAATACCCAGTATACCGATTCTATATGGTTGAAATCTTGTTTCATGATCTTGCTTCGTTTGTACCACATACGGGTTTATGGTCCGTACGGATGTTTCTTTTGGTCTTGCTTTCGCAAAAATCAATGCCGCCATTGATCCCAAAACGCCAGTTCATCTTGCACCCCCGTCTGCGGGTCCCGCATAAATGCTTCCCGGTCTTCGTATAATCGCCATTCCCCCTTGCGAATCACCGCCAGTTGGTCGCCCATGATCAGGGCCTCCTTAAGGTCGTGGGTCACAAAAAGGGCCGTTATCTGGTGACGATCTGCCATCTTCTTAAACAATTGCTGCATCTGACTGCGCGTCTGGCTGTCCAGAGCAGCAAAGGGTTCATCGAGTAGCAATACCTTCGGATTGATGATTAGGGCCCGCCCGAAAGCTACCCGCTGTCGCTGACCACCGGATAATTGATCGGGCATTTTTCCGGCCTGACCGTCCAGCTCCAGGTGCCGGATCATCTCATCGACCCTGCTGGCGATATCCTGTGCCTTCACTCCCCGTAACGAGAGGCCGAACCCAATGTTCTCCCGCACCGACAGATGCGGAAACAATAAGGGTTCTTGGTAGAGATACACGATCCCCCGCTTTTGGGGACTCCAGGTTGTGATCGGACTGTCGTCCAAAAAAACCTCGCCGGCATCGGACTCCTCTAAGCCTGCGATGATCTTGAGCAACGTCGTTTTACCGCTTCCCGATCGCCCCAGTACACTGAGCACCTGACCTTGCGGTACCGCAAAACTGGTCGGGTGCAGCACACGCTGTTTACCAAAAGATTTTTCGATTTGTTCAATCCTCAGATACATGGGGCTGTGGTTGAAAAGCAATACACACGGGCGTTGCCACCCGCAACGAATCTTTGGCGGTCAATGTCCCCGTTTGGGCATCGACACTATACCTAACAAGCAAATCGGTATTCTGATTAGCGACGATGAGGTGTTCTTGGTCCGGATCAAGACGTATGTGCCGGGGCGCATCCCCGCCCGAGGGGTAAGTACCCTCAAATACCGGGCGCTGGTTCTCATCCAGGCGGAAGTGAGCTACGGAATTGTGGCCACGGTTCGAGGTGTACAAATGCCCGCCATCGTGCCATCGAATATCTGCGGTATTATTAGCCACCCGGACTCCGGCCGGAAGGGTGGCTACCGTATCGACCAGGCTCACCTCATCGCCTTTTCGCTGAAAAGTCGCCAGCGTGTTACTCAATTCATTGAGTACGTACCAATATTCGCCGCTCGGGTGCACCACCATATGCCGGGGCCCCGATGCGGGAGGCAGTTCTACCCGATACTGTCCGGTCTGGGTAAGCCGGCCTACCGTCTTATCAAAATCGTACCACCAGATAACGTTGGCTCCCAGATCGGTGACCATCACCTCGCTGCCGCCGTTGGCAAAAGTAGTAGCGTGGGGATGGGAGCTTTCCTGACGGGCATGGATACCCGTACCCTCGTGAGTCAGCACTTGCGTAGCGGTTTCGATCAGCCCGTCTTCGTCGACCGGATACACGGCTACGACCCCGCCCACGTAATTACTGACCAGGATCCATTCGCCCGAAGGATGCACCCGCACGTGACAGGGCGCATGGGAATACGTGGGTTGACGACTGCGCAACACCGCCGGCCCTTCCTCGGGAATGGCGTAGCTGTACACATAACCCGTCGTATCGAATCCGGGACTCAGCTCGCTTACGGCAAACAGTGTTTTGCCATCAGGCGAGAAGGCCAGATAGGAAGGGTTTACAATACCAGTAATCGTATCGACCATCGTCAAAAATCCGGTACTATCCGTGCGTGCCAGATAGATACCTTCAGCTTTCCCGTCGACGTGCCCCTCGGTACGGGTGTAGGTGCCTATGGCAACCATAACTGGCGTGTTGGGTGGTTGTGCTGTTTCCTCCGTGGAAGCACAACCAGTCAGAAAAGTCAGGAGGATTAAGGTGCGAAAAAGTGTGCGGATCATGATGTACGGTATTCGGTGTTAAGTCGGAAAAGATAGCGTTTATTCAGCCATAACAAGATCACGGGTGGCAAAATCAGTAACACACTGGCCAGAGCTGCCAGAAAAATATTCGATTCCGTCACGTATTGAAATACCTGTAAGGTCAGGGTATCTACCTTACCCACGCCAATAAGCTGCGTCAGCCCGTATTCGAACCAGGAAATCAAAAACAGCTGAAAAAAACACGTCAGCACCGCAGGTCGCGCAGTGGGCAAGAGCACTTTTCGGTAGGCTTGCCAGGTGTTACCGCCCAGGGTATAGACCAACTCCTCCATGGCTTTCCGTAGGGTATTCCAAAAGCTGCTGAAATACAACAAGCCGTAGGGAATAGTGATGAACAACTGAGCTGTCAGCACCCCTCCAAGCTTCCCATACAGGCCGCTCACAATGAAAAAGTACTGCAGGCAAGCCCCAAGAATGACCGGTGCAAAAACGTAGGGGAAATAAGCCGCCCGCAAAAACAGGTTGCGGTGAGGGTGATAGGCCACCTGCCGGCTACCCCAAAAGCTCAACCCGGTAGCCAGTACGGCCACCGACAGGGATAACCCCAGGGAAAGGAGCAAACTTCCACCCAGCGCATTACCTCCCGAAATCATCGACGACCATTGCTCTAACGTCCACCGGGCCGGGATCAGGCGGGGATATCCCCACTCGCGCCCCAGCGACAAGCCAAGCATGAACACAAAGGGAAATAAAACCAGCACCAGGAGTATGATCCGCTGTAACCGACGCATATCAGGAAGTTTGTTTTTTTGGCGAAAGCCAGGCCATCAAAACGATCAACAACACCACGATCATGGTGTAAACCACACTCGTCACGTAGGCCTGGGGGATATTCTCCAGGTTGAAGCGCTGCATCTTATGAATGGTCAATACCGATACCATCTGTACCGACTGACTGCCCAGCAAAAGCGGGATTTCGTAGCTTCCCATTACAAAGAGGAAATATAAAAACAAGGTAGGTGCAGCCGGCCTTAGCAGCATGGGTAACTCGACCCGCCACCTTGCCTGCCGGCGGGAAGCCCCCATGGTATAGGCTAGTTGGCGGTAGGAAGCGATCTGCTCGTTCTCGTAAATATTGGTAAGAAACAGGACGAAGAAGGGCGTCGCCATGAGCAGATGACTCACGATGATGCCAATGCCGTAATTGTCGTTGACCCAATCGGGAAAGGCCAAAAGGTCGTTGATCAAACCCAATTGATACGAAAGGCGCGACAGCCACCCTCCTTTCGAAAGCAACTGAAAAATGAAGAATGCCATTACAATCGCCGGTATGGCCAGGGGCATATACATCAGAAAAGAGGGTGTGGGTTGGCGGAATCGCTGCGGATCACGCAACACCAATGCGGTAGCCACCATGCCGGCCAGCACGATCGTCACCAGTGCCACGTAGAAACTGAAGCCCATGGTCAGCCAAAAGGAGGACTTGCTGAGCAAAGACGCCCAGTGTGCCAGGGTAAACCCTTCGCTCAACACGCCTGTCAGCCCCAGGCTATACAGCATTGCATAGCCTACTCCCAGCAGCAAGGGAACCAGGCTGATTAACAGAAAAAAAGCTGGTCCACCCCAGTTTTTCAGCAAGCGTGAGATCATGCTTTACAAATTCAGTAATTCCGTTCGGAAATCTTCGGCCAGCCGGATCATGTATTCCGGAGCCAGCTCCATCAGGGCCCGGTCCTGGATCTCTGACCGGTCCGGTGCGTAGGTGCGGCCAGGAATATCGGCAAATTTCATTTGCCATTCCTCCGGAAGTTTCTCCATACTCAGTATGGTACCGTCGCCCCATACTTTAGGTTGCATTTTCTGGTACTGGGCTGCGGGTGAGATCAGGAAGTTGACCACCACCATGGCGGCGGCTTTATCGCCCGAGCGGTCCGTGATCCCCATATAGTGACTGTTCTGGATGGTACCGATCTCCCACACGTAGGCGCGGGCGGTCTCCGGGAATACGCCCTGACGAATTTTATTGTCGACCTCCGCATCGTTATTGCTCATCGTAAAGTGCAATTCGCCGTTGGCAAACATCTGGTGCATGGGGGCTACTCCTTCCGGGTAATTGGTACCCGACTTCCACATATTCGGTTTGAGATCCCGCAGGTAATCCCACAATTGTGGTGCGTAGGTGTTGTATTTTTCCTCGTCGAAGGGCCCCGATAATGATCCCGGTCCACCGGCAATATCGATCAACAGCGTTTTGAGAAAGGTCAGTCCGGTAAACTGATTATCAAAGGTGAACGTGCCGGGGTTTCCCTCCACATAGCGCTGCAGCTCCACCCGGTTCTGTGGTGGGTTTGCCACCCGCACCGAATCGTAGATCAAAGCCATTTGTACGTTCCCCCAGGGGCATTCGTACCCGTCGACCGGTTGCTGAAAATCCGTTCCGATAAAGGGATTGTCAAAGTCAATGAATTGGGCATTCGGCAAATGGGAGGTCCAGGGGCCCCATAGCGCCTCAATCTGCCGCAACTGGTAAAAGGTCTCCCCGTTGATCCACATCAGGTCGATCTCGCTCTCCGGACGGCGGGCCTGTTTCTCGGCCATCAGCGTCTGCACCACCGTATTTCCCTGACCGTTGATCACGTTCAGGTCGATCTGGAATTGCTCTTTCAGGGCCGGTTTCACAAAGTCGTTGATGTACCCGTTGATCTGGGGGTCACCCATCCACATCATCAGGTCTACGGTCTTTCCTTCGGCTTCCGCCAAAACGGCATCCCAGCTCATATCGCGGGGATCTTCCTGCGTAGTGTCGGGATCAGTATTATTCCCGCAGGCGGCAAGGGTGAGCAGGCAGACCAGGAGAAAGGGTATTCGGATATAGGTTTGCATTGATTTTGTTTCTGTTTTTTCCTATTTTTAGTAAAAAAATGAAATGAAAACTCAATTTATTCATTTCAAATCGGCATTTAAGGACTTTATCGCCTTTTCGATCATGGACATTGAGAAGGCATTTCCTGGTTTTGATACGAAGAACCTCACGTATTGGCAACGAAAAGGTTACCTGCTGAAAATCCGAAATGGTTGGTATACTTTCTCGGATAAAGACCTTAAACCAAGCGACCTAGTTTACGTGGCTAATAAAATATATGGTCCCTCCTATGTATCCCTGGAGTCGGCTTTAAGCCATTATGGTTTTATTCCGGAGGGCACCTTCATGACCACCTCGGTGGCTACCCGGCGTTCCCAGGAGTTCTCTACCCCCATCGGACAGTTCCGGTACCAAACGATTAAACCGTCTTTGTGCTTTGGATATCATCTCAAGAAAAGCGGACATGCCTGGTACAAAATAGCCCAACCAGAAAAAGTGCTGATCGATTACCTGTATTTACATCCCGAGTTAAACAGTGAGGATGATTACGAAGCCTTACGCTGGAATGCCTGGCAAATTTCCGAAACGCTCAATGAAGAGCGGTTGCAGCATTACCTGGGGTACATCAATAGCAGAGCCTTGAATGATCGCTTCCGTATCTTAAATCAGTATCTGCATGCTTTCATTGGATGAGATCAAGCCTTTCTATCCCGATGATTTGCATCGATTCCCTTCCTTTTTGTTACGGGAATACCTCCAACACAAAATCCTGGAGATCATCTTCAACTCCTCCTACGGGAACAGGATGCGCTTCATAGGAGGCACCTGTCTTCGGATAATGCATAACAATCAACGCTTTTCGGAAAACCTGGACTTTGATCATGTAGAACTTGACCCCATAGATTTTGCAAGGATCGCTGACATTATACAATCAGAATTAGAACGGGAAGGCTATGCAGTTGAAATGCGGCATGTAATCCGGGGTGCCTACCACTGCTATATTCGCTTTCCTCGACTACTATTTGAAAGTGGTTTAACGGGGCATCAGGAGGAAAAGATCCTTATCCAACTCGACTCGGAGGCACAACACTTCGATTTTGAACCAGAATTGAACCTGCTCAACAAATTTGATGTGTTTGCCAATGTGCTGGTTACCCCGCTTCCTATTTTGCTTTCGCAAAAATACTATGCGATTCTTAACCGAAAACGAGCCAAAGGACGAGATCTGTTCGACGTAGTATTCCTACATGCACGCACTGACCCCGACTTCCGGTACCTTCAACAAAAAGCGGGAATTACCGACTCCGCTTCCCTGAAGCAGGCGATTCTCAAAAGATTAGAGTCCCTAAATGTCAATGAACTGGCAAATGACGTAGCGCCATTTTTATTCACCCCAACAGCAGCGAATCGCGTAACCGAATTTCCTGCCTTTATAGAACAAGTACTTTAATACCTCCCTATGTCACGGTTGATCGCCTCAGCGATCAACCGTGACATAGGGAGAATCGCACCCGCTACCAGAAGTAGCGGAGGCCAAACTGGAACTGCCGGGGTGCGCTCGCATTCCGGCGGATCAGCACTCCGCTCTCCCTGGGACCGGGCTGGATCTGGTTCGATTGGGTTGCATTATTGCTGTATCCACTCAGATTCTGGGCATTGAAGATGTTGAAAATATCAGCCCGGAACTCCAGACGACCCGTGCTCAGCGGGAATTGGTACTGCAAGGCCACGTCGAAGGTATTCGCCCAGGGCAGGCGATCACTGTTGCGATCTTCGCCCGGATAGCGGTCGCTATTACCCACATAGGCATCACCGAAGGAGGAACCGTCGCCGTTCAGGTCGGTGGTGCCAAATACCGTCGCGTCGGGAATGCGGTTGATGGGCTGACCACTTTGCAGCAATGCTGCTACCGTCACCGCCAAACCATCCGTCGGGAAGTAGTTGAAAATCCCGTTGATAATGTGCCGACGATCATTGATCGAAGGTCCCCACTCGGCCTCGAAATCATTACCGTCCATGGCGCGGAAGTTGATGTCTTCCGTATTATTCTCCAGATACGATAAAGTGTAGTTGATGCGCAGGCTGTAATCATCTTCTCCACGGGCTTTCTGGAAGTTGAAACTGGCTGCGTAGTAGCGCGAGGCACCATCGGCCTCCGTAACTACTACATTTCGGGCCACACCACTACGCTGCTCACCGTCGATAATAGCGTAGCTACCGTCTACGATAGCCACCGGGCGGCTGGCATCTGCTTCCGGTACACTGCGAACCAACTCGCTGGGATCATTACTATTGAGGACATCCTGCTCCGTGATCATGTAAGGCGCAGCCGCGTTTAGGTTGCGCAGGCGATAGAGGTTTTCGCTCCGGTTGTGCATCAGGTCCACAAAGAATAGCCGGTCATTGTCGATCTGTAACTGGTATCCCAGGTTGAATTGATGGGTATAGGGATTGTCGTATCCGTTCGGGTTCAGGATCCGGCGCTCATTGCTGAATACCCCTTCCCGCTGATCCTGCAGCTCATCGAAGCCGGGGCCATTCAGGTAGGTCGTATTCGTGGTGCTGGCAGTCAGATTACCGTCGAAGGTGACGGCATCCACATCCGTATCGGCCGGTAATATCCCCTGGTCGATCAGGTCCTGGATCTGCGCCTGGTAGTCGGCCGAGGTGGTGTTTTGCTGTAATGCATCGCTGTAGATGGCATACAAGACCTTATCGTAGAATATACCGTAACCGGCACGGAGTACGGAGCGCTGACCCAATTTATAGTTGGCATTCAAGCGGGGAGCAATGTTATTGTAATCACCTTCGGAACCCCCACCCTGCGACAAATTATCGTAATCATAGCGAAGCCCCAGCGTCAGGCGCAGGCGGTTATTCACTTCGATCTGATCTTCCAGATAAGCAGAGTAAATAGTCTGACGTGTACCATAGGAGGCTGGTCGCAGCTCTACATTATAGTTAAGTACTTCCACATCAGATGGAATATCTCCAACTCCCAGTGCTCCTCCACGGTTCAGGTTTCGCACTTGTTGCAATTGTTGTTGATCGAGGCGTACCGTATAGTTACCGTTTACATTACCACCACCCAGCAAACCATGGTCGGCGCTGATCACGCCCACGCCAGCTTTAAACGTGTGGCGACCGGCATAGTAATTGATTTTTTGCTGAAACTGAATCGTATTTTCGGTGGCGTCAAAAATATAGCCCGGGTGACCGATAATGGCAATGGTCGCCCCGGTAGGATCCTGAATAGCTACCTGAGGATTGCCTTCATTATTCGGGCGGGCGTAATTCCAACGGAAGCGGGCATACTGTACATTTGTTTCCGTACTGAAGTTCTCGCCAACGTAAGTATTTCGCGAAGCGATCAGGACGGAGTTGCGGTCCTGAGCATTACCCGCTGAGGGGAAGGTTACCCCGCCATCAAGTCCGCCCCCCTGGCGTTCGATAGCCACAATCCCCACGTTGGCCCGGATAGATGAGCGGAAGTTATTCGACCAGTTGTGGTCCACTTTTCCCGAAAGGTAGGTGAAGGTATTGGTGCCCCGCACTGTTTCATTAACACCAAGCACATTGGAATTCAGAAAATTATCCTTCAGGTCGGTGGTATGTTCGAGGTCCACGTAAAAGAAGGTCTTATCCTTAGTGATGGCGCCTCCCAAAGCAACCCCCGCCTGGTAGCGCTGGAACCCGTCTTTAACCTGGTTACCCGAAAGATCGCGCTGTGCGTAGAGGGAGTTTCCATCGATCGCCGGACCCGGCCGGGTAATAAAAAATGCTTCTCCGGTCGACTCATTACTTCCCGAGCGTGTGGTAATATTGACTACTCCATTACCGGTCAGACCGTACTCCGCCGAGTAGTTGTTGGTGAGCACGGTAATATTCTTCGCAAAACCGCTCGGGATCGCAAACTTCTGTCCGCCCAGGAAACGCTCGTTATTGTCGAGCCCATCGATGAGGTAAGAAGTGAAAAGCGGATTTGCTCCGTTGATGGCCACGTTAGGTGCTTCCGGGTAAAACCCGGTAGCCTGGCTCACGTTGGGCAGGCGATAAAGTACGCGGGTAATATCGCGTCCTTCGATCGGTAATTGTTCTATTTCTTTTTGCTGCAGCTCAAAGGCCACCTCGGCATCGGATCGGTTTATCTGAGCACCTGTTTTGGCGACGATATTGACTTCGCCCAGATCGTACGTTGTTTTACTCAGTAGGACCAACTCGATGGTTGGGTCCTGATTGGAACGAATTCCGAACACCTCCGAAGCAGACTCCAGGAAATCTTCGGTCTCCGGAGCGATCACCTGAAAGCCATCGACGGCTGGAAGCGATTTGAACAGGGCAATCCCCTGATCATTGGAAGTCAGGGTACGCATAATTCCGCGGCTTTCGTTACGCAGTTCCACGGTAATGCCGGTTTCCGGCATATTGGTTTGGTAATTGATGACCTGGACCCGAAGATCCTGTTGTGCAAACACAGAGGTTGCGCACAAGCATAGCATGAATAGTAGTGCTTTTCGCATTGGAACGAGGTATTTTGATAGTACTTGGTAATGGAAATCGAATCGGAGGTTGCCAACGCGCAGACGCATACGCCGGAGCGCATGCCAAGGCATTCTTTGGCACCAATTCGTCAGGAAATAGTAAGGATAGTTCTCAGGCAACCCGGGGTGGTCCCCGCAGGAAGTGGGTTGACTGAATAGATATTGACCGTATTATCCGGTGTGATGCAGTCGACAAGAACCTGGCCGACAATAATTGCAGAATGATTTGAACCCAGGGCAACTGCCGGTGAATAGCCAACCATCGCTGAAGGTCAGCCGCATTGTTCAAGTCTGCCAGGCTGGTCAACCATCCTATTTGTTCTTCGTGCCGCAGTAACAGATCGGTGAAATGCTGCAATATGCGATCAGATTGCCAGGGTAATCGATCCAGGGTTTGGTTCCGGGAAAAGGCCTCTTCCGTGCACCCGATCAGGTAGGCTCCTCCGCGGAGGTCGGGACCCAACACCCAATCGGTGTGGTCTAGTTTTTCGGCAGCCCGGATCAAATGATCGGACCGCAGATCGGGGACATCGGACCCGATCAGGATCACCCGTTGATAGCCTTGCTGGAAGGTATCATGAAAGGCATACTTCAGGCGTTCGCCAAAAGTGGCTCCCCGCTGTTGTCGCTCATCGATCACCACCAAAGGCAAGCCGGTGGCTGCCGCGGTAGTACGTGTCCGCTGGTACAGGACCTGCCACAAACGTTCGTTATTCCCTTCGATCAGGGACTTAACCTGACCTTCCCGCTCGGGTCGACGAGCGAAAAGTAATAGGGCAGTATGCTTGGCAGACTGTGTCATGAACGCACAAGGTGGTCAATTAATAGGATACCTAAGGTCTCCGATCGGACATGTTAGTACATCATTCCGAATCCAGACCAGATGTAACTAACTACGAAGTACACCTATTAGTTGGTTTTTATTCATCCTTTTTTACCATTACCCAAGCCCTGTGCTTTGCCCGGGGCATGGGATTGTCGCTTATTCTTGTTGCTTATCCCTTTTTTCGCACAATCATATCGCCGCTTGAGCAACAAGAATAAACGACGGTTTGCATCGGTAGCCTGGTTGCAGAGACCTTGGCTAACCTTAAACCGTCGAATAGCACTGTTGGCTGAAAACCATTGATTCTGACAAAGCGAAAAGTACCTGGCCAACAGTACTATTCGACAGGCCACCCTCTTACCCCATTTATTTTGCAAGTGCCTTACTCCTTCTCTGGACTTACCAAGTACCAAAAGAGAAAGCGGTGAATTGTTTCACAAGCTTAACTGCAGGGCCCTGCACAAACCCTAAACCGTCGGTGATTTCTGTTGGCTAAAACCGAGTAGCTCTGACAGAACAAATATTCCATAGCCAACAGAAATCACCGACCATCCTCCCTCTTAACCCACCTTGGAAAAAAGACGTAAAACAACTAGCTTCCCCCTCAATCAACCCAATCGGCTATGGAACTACCCGAAGACCTGCACGTGCAAGGCATCTCCTCCTTCCAACCACCGCACAGGAGACTGATGGGCCCCGGGCCCTCCGATATTCATCCGCGGGTGCTCGAAGCCCTGAGCCGCCCCACGGTAGGCCATCTGGATCCGGCCTTCGTGGCTATGATGGACCAGGTCAAAAGCCTCGTACAATACGCCTACCAAACGACGAATCAATTGAGTATGGTGGTCTCAGCACCCGGCTCGGCGGGCATGGAAACCTGCTTTGTGAATTTGGTAGAACCAGGCGATAAGGTCATCGTTTGCCGCAACGGAGTCTTTGGCGGACGCATGCTGGAAAATGTCACCCGCTGTGGCGGGACACCAGTCGTTCTGGATTTCGAATGGGGACAACCGGTCGACCCTAATCGGGTGGAGGAGATATTGAAAGAACACCCCGATGCGGCCATCCTGGCTTTTGTACACGCCGAAACGTCTACGGGCGTTCAGTCCGATGCACAGGCGCTGTGCGGACTGGCCAGGCAGTACGGTTGCCTCAGCATCGTCGATGCGGTGACATCCCTGGGTGGTATCCCCGTGCTGGTCGACGACTGGGGTATCGACGCTATTTATTCCGGTTCCCAAAAATGTCTTTCGGCCACGCCCGGCCTGTCGCCGGTTACTTTTAGCAAACGGGCCGTACGCAAGATCAAAAAGCGGAAATCGCCGGTGCAAAGCTGGTTTCTCGACCTCAACCTGGTCATGCAATACTGGGGCTCGGGAGGTGGCAAGCGATCATATCACCACACGGCACCCGTCCACGCTCTCTATTGCATGCACGAAGCCCTGCTGATGCTTCAGGAAGAAGGGCTGGATTCCAGCTGGGAGCGCCACCGCACTCAGCACGAGCGCCTGCGCACAGAGCTGGAGGAACTCGGTTTTCGCTTCCTCGTCGATGAGGAATACCGGCTTCCCCAACTGAATGCCGTTTTTTTGCCGGAAGGCACGGAGGAAGCTGGCTTACGCCAAAAACTCTTGCAAGAATACAACCTCGAAGTAGGCGGCGGACTCGGCGACCTGGCCGGAAAGATCTGGCGCATCGGCCTCATGGGCCATACCGCCCAACCCGATAAAGTAGATTTCCTCCTCGACGTTCTGCGCAAGGAGTTGTAGCCTCGCCATTATAACGACAACGAAGTGGTTTGGGACTCCAAACCACTTCGAGTCGAGTATATACTCGCGTGAAAAGGTTTGGCAAAGCCCAAACCTTTTCGAAAGCGGTATAAGTTGCTTCGGTAAATTAGCTGCAGGGCCCTGCACTAACCTTAAGCCGTCGGTAATTTCTGTTGACTAAAAGCGAGTGACTTTGACAGAACGAATGATCTTTAGCCAACAGTAATTACCGACCGCAAACCTAAATACCTACCATGGACCCTGGACCTTGGACCATCCCT
Source organism: uncultured Saprospiraceae bacterium (assembly GCA_964342305.1). Taxonomy (GTDB): domain Bacteria; phylum Bacteroidota; class Bacteroidia; order Chitinophagales; family Saprospiraceae; genus DT-110. Next base: position 30,546 of record CAYFGK010000008.1, read on the forward strand.
CCTAGCAATACTCCAATACCACGCTTAATCCACCCAGGCCCGTGCATCGTCGGCCGTGAACCGTCCGACCTCCCTAAGACAAGTATTTTCCCACGATCGGCATCCGCCGGCCCATACCGAAGGCTTTGGGAGATACCCGTAAGACGGGGGCCGTCTGGTAGCGCTTGAACTCGTTGATATTGACCAGGCGCAGGATCCGGCGCACCAGGACTTCATCGAACCCCTGCTCGATCAGATCCTGAGGTGATTTGCGAAGCTCAATGTACTGGTACAGTACCTCATCCAGCACGTCGTATTCGGGAAGGCTGTCCGAATCCTTCTGGTCGGGACGCAACTCGGCCGAGGGTGGTTTTACAATGGTGTTTTCGGGGATGATCTCGGCGTCTTTATTGATGTAGCGCGCCAGGCGGAACACATCGGTTTTATAGACATCGCCGATGACCGAAAGCCCCCCGCACAAGTCTCCGTAGAGCGTTCCGTAGCCAACGGCCATCTCACTTTTGTTGGAGGTATTGAGTACGATATTCCCGAATTTATTGGAGAAGGCCATATTGAAAATCCCCCGGATACGGGCTTGGATGTTCTCTTCGGCAATATTGAAATCGGTGCCCCAAAAGTGTGGTTCCAGGGTATCCATAAAGCTGTCGTAAATCGATTGAATGGGCAGTATATCGAATTGCACCCCCAGGTTCTGGGCCAACTCACGCGCATCATTTACCGAGTGGTCGCTGCTAAACTGGGAAGGCATCAGCAGGCAGCGCACATTATCCTCCCCCAGGGCACGGGCCGCCAGTACGGCCGTAACGGCCGAGTCGATACCACCGGACAGGCCCAGGATCGCTTTGTTGAATCCCAGCTTTCCGAAGTAGTCTTTGATGCCCAGAATGATGGCATCGTGGATCAGCGTGATCTTGTCTTTGGGTTGGAGGCGTTCCGACCCTCCTTTTTTCACTGCCTCCAGCTCGTAGGTACGCAGGCATTCCTCGAAGTAAGGCAACTCCTCGTACACTTTTCCATCGGGCGACATGACTACTGACCCTCCATCGAAGATCACCTCCGTCTGGGCACCACTTTGATTGATGTAAAACAGGGGTAACTCGTAAGCCTCCACATTGGCCTTTAGTACTTTGAGGCGCTCATGGGCCTGCTGGTGGGAAAAGGGCGATGCCGACACATTGATCATCAGATCGGGCTTTTGCGGCATCATTTCGTCCATCGGACAAATAGTATACATGGGGTTTTCGTTACCCAGATTCCAGAGGTCTTCACAGACGGTAAGAGCGATACGGTGCCCTTTGTACTCCACCACCCGGAATTCGCTGGCGGGCTCGAAGTAGCGATATTCATCGAAGATATCGTAGGTCGGTAACAGGGCTTTATGCTGGCGGTGTTTCACCTCCCCGTCGGCCAAAAAGTAGACAGCGTTGAACAGATCCTTCCCCTCGATCACCGGGTTTTTGCAGGGGGAGCCCACCACAATGGCGATGCCCTGAGCGGCTTTCGCCAATTCGGTAATACTCTCCTCGGCCAGCTCAATAAAATCTTCGAATTCCAGAAAATCGCGTGGCGGGTACCCGCAGGTAGCCAATTCGGCAAAGCAGACAATATCGGCTCCCTGTGCTTTGGCCGATTCCACGGCCTCGAGCATTTTCTGCAGGTTTCCGGTAAAATTGCCTATGTGGTAATTGAGCTGGGCGACAGTAATTTTCATGGTCGGAATATTTGGGTGCAAAGTACCAACAAAACAACGATTTCCCTACTTAGTTTTGGAACAAAACTAAGTAGGGGTTCTTTTGCAAAACAGTTCCGGTCCGGCTTTCGCCTGCGGCGAGCCAGACCGGAACTGTTTTGCAAAAGGGGCTGGAGGGGATCCGCTGATCTTGTTTGAGGCTGGAAACGATCTGGTGATTCCATGTACCAAATGACTAAGCCTCAAAAAAGATCAGCAGTCCAAGGCTCAATAGCAAAGCAATGCACTTGAGCGACAATCCCAGGTCCATCCTTGGAACTGGGTTGCTCTTTCTATACTTTTAAGGATATGAATAGCCTGTTATATCTCCTGCTTGTTGTATGCTCCCTGGCTGCACTCTACTTCATTAAGCAAAAGTCCCGTCAAAAGCGGGAACGCAAGAGGCAGATTACAGCCTGGGATTTTGCCATCGGTCCCATAGGCGTAGTTTATTTTTCTAGCCTGCGAGCTTTTCTGGAAACCTCCTCCATCCTTCCCGATTCCCTTTCTCAACATTATTTGGTCATTGGCCTGTTATTGATATTCATCATTTATCTGGTGAAAACTGCTTTTGAAAAATTCTCCACCGAAACGACGAATATCAACGGCTCTGCTGAACGTTGAGGCGAACTAGTCCGCGGATCTTTTTTGAGGCTGGAAACGATCTGGTGATTCCATGTACGAAATGACTAAGCCTCAAAAAAGATCAGCAGTCCAAGGCTCAATAGCAAAGCAATGCACTTGAGCGACAATCCCAGGTCCATCCTTGGAACTGGGTTGCTCTTTCTATACTTTTAAGGATATGAATAGCCTGTTATATCTCCTGCTTGTTGTATGCTCCCTGGCTGCACTCTACTTCATTAAGCAAAAGTCCCGTCAAAAGCGGGAACGCAAGAGGCAGATTACAGCCTGGGATTTTGCCATCGGTCCCATAGGCGTAGTTTATTTTTCTAGCCTGCGAGCTTTTCTGGAAACCTCCTCCATCCTTCCCGATTCCCTTTCTCAACATTATTTGGTCATTGGCCTGTTATTGATATTCATCATTTATCTGGTGAAAACTGCTTTTGAAAAATTCTCCACCGAAACGACGAATATCAACGGCTCTGCTGAACGTTGAGGCGAACTAGTCCGCTGCTCTTTTTTGAGGCTGGAAACCATCTGGTGATTCCATGTACGAAATGACTAAGCCTCAAAAAAGATCAGCAGTCCCAACCTCAATAGCAAAGCAATACACTTGAGCGACCGTCCCGCATATTGCCATTTGGAAAAAGGAACGTATTGTTTATCTTTTCAGAGAGAACTAAACCCACACGCCATGTTACCTCGACTATTGCCATCTGCAATTTGCCTCTTTTCCTTTTTGCTATTAACAGGATGCAGTTCGCCGCAAAAGATCGCCATTCGGGACGCCAAAAAAATGCAAAAACGCATGTTGGCTATAGTTGATGAATACGATCCCGACCACCAGTATATTCCCCGTGAATTGATGTACGATCCGGAGGAATATCCGCAGCAATACCAACACGTCGACCTGAAACTATTCGAGGAACAGATCCAGATGGCCGTAGGTATGGGCATGATGTCTGCGCAAAGCCAACGGAAATCGGACAAATACGAGCCACTTTTCAAGGAGTTCTACTCCAAAATCCGGAATGCCAAATCTCAGGCGGCAAGGGATAGCATTGTCCTGGAATACGCCGATAAGATTCCCATGGATATTAATGATGGGGATCCCGAATCCTGGGGTGGTGCAGATAAGGAGAAAAATCGCTGATCTTTTTTTGAGGCTGAAAAGGATTGGGCCTCGCCCAAACTTTGCACGCGAGTATATACTCGACTCGAAGTGATTCGGGAATCCAAATCACTTCGTTGTCGGTATAATTTTCCTTAGATAGGTAGAATCCCCTAAACAATAAGCCTGAGCGACAATCCCCTGCCAAGAGCAATCCACCAATCATCCGTAACAACCAGGAAAAACCCGGCACAACGCCTCCATATTTTGTACCTTAGTCCTCCCAACGGAGAAAAGAGTATGAGCACCTTTGTAGTATCAGCCCGGAAGTACCGGCCGTCGCGCTTTGATGATGTGGTAGGTCAGCAACACGTGACCAATACCCTGAAAAACGCGTTGCGCAACGACCACCTGGCGCACGCCTTCCTGTTCTGCGGGCCGAGGGGGGTAGGGAAAACGACCTGTGCGCGGATCCTCGCCAAAGTGCTCAACTGCCGGAATGTCACCGAAGACTACGAGCCCTGTAATACCTGCGACTCCTGCACCTCCTTCAACGAAAATGCCTCGTTCAATATCACCGAGCTGGATGCGGCCTCCAACAACAGCGTGGAACACATCCGGGCCCTGATTGAGCAGGTGCGATTTCAACCCCAACAGGGAAAGTACAAGGTCTTCATCATCGATGAGGTGCACATGCTCTCCCAACAGGCCTTTAACGCCTTTTTGAAGACACTCGAGGAGCCACCTCCCTACGCCATCTTTATTTTGGCTACGACCGAAAAGCATAAGATCATCCCCACCATACTGTCGCGTTGTCAGATATTTGATTTCAAGCGCATACAGGTACCCTCCATGGTGGGACACCTCGAAGAAATATGTACAGCGGAGGGCATACAGGCCGAACCAGAGGCCCTGCACGTCATTGCCCAGAAGGCTGATGGGGCCCTGCGGGACGCTCTGTCTATCTTCGACCGCATGGTCTCCTTCAACGGGGAGCAGATCCAGTACGAGGATGTGATCACCAATCTAAACGTACTCGATTACGACTACTTCTTCCGCACCGTGGACGCCATGATCGCCGAAGATCAGTCGCAGGTACTGTTGCTGCTCAACGAAGTGATCAATAAGGGATTTGATCCCGATCTGTTTATCAATGGGCTGGCCAGCCACCTGCGCGACCTGCTGGTCTGCCAGGATGAGTCGACCTTGTCTCTACTGGAAGTGAGCGAGACCCTGCGCGACCGCTATCGTCGGCAAGCAGCTCAGGCAACGCCTTCTTTCCTGCTAACGGCCCTTAATCTGGCTAACGATTGCGACTTGCAGTACAAAACGGCCCTCAATAAGCGCCTCCACGTGGAGATGGCCCTGTTGAAAATGACCTACGCGCAGCGCGCCGTAGACCTGGCCCGTAATGGAGTACCAACCGCTGCTGCCCCGGAAAAAAAAACGCCTGACGTAAGTAAATCCGCGCCCAACGATAAAACGAACGGCGTTTCTAAACCCGAAACCACCTCCCAACCGGGGGAAGACCAAAAAGCCGGGGCCGGTCAGCAGGAAGAAGTGTCACCTACCACTGAGGAAACCAATACTTCGCATGAGCCTGCTGCTGATAAAGTTTCCACACCAGAACCAACGGAAAAAGTCCACACTCCTCCGGCCCCCGAGGTGAAGCCCAAGCCACCCAAAGGCACTGCCGCTACTCCGAAATTAGGCGGAGTTAATGCCATGATGAAGGCCTTTAAACAAAAGCAGGCCAGTGAGGAAAAAGAACGGGTTACCGAAGAGCTCACCCTCGACAATGTAAAAGCACATTACCTGAAATACCTGGAAGGACTAGAGCAGGAAACAGCACGCAATCTGCTCAAATCCGTTATCCTGTCACTACGTGAAAAAGAACTTACCGCCACCGTCAGCTCCAAATTGGTGGAAGGGGCTCTGCGGCAAGAACAGGACTTGATCCAATCGATCCGCGATAATTTTGGGGTGGAGGACCTGAGCCTGAAAGTCGTCATTGATAAGAGCAAACAAAAGAAGGCCCCAAAGCCGAAGAAGCCGCTCACTAATAAGGAGAAACTCGCGAAAATGTACGAGCAGAATCCAAACATTAAGGAATTAGCCGATCGCTTCGGACTGCGATTTGATGACTAATTGGTAAGACTTTTTTAACAGCAAGCCCTATTTTGAGATAATCCTTTAAGGGATTCTTAATAAAAAACTGTTCGATTGCGGACAGTATACCCACTTCCAAAAAACCTGGAAAACTGGTCCATTCACCCGGGCGTTTAACATCTGATATTACCCGAATACCAATCTAAATGGTCCAATTAGTATGAGCGATCAATCATTATGGTACCTGGAAAACCTAGATGTCAGCGGTATTTTTTGCCCTAAGAAAGTGGAACGGGGTGACCTGGAAAAACAACCCCACCGCACCTACAAACGGGGCGAGTATATCTATTTGCCCGATGAGCACGCCGATAAAGTCTTTTTCCTCACCGATGGTCGGGTCAAGATCGGAACCTATAATCAGGAAGGTAAAGAGATCACCAAAGCTATTCTGACTCCCGGAGAAGTCTTTGGTGAGCTGTCCATCATCGGCGAAAAACAGCGTCGGGACTTTGCCTACGCCATGGATGATATCCAGGTATGTATTCTCACCACTAATGATATGCAAGGGCTCATGCGCGACTATAACGGGCTGGGCCTCTTTTTGATGAAAATCATGGGATCGCGCGTACTGCAAATGGAGAAGCGGTTAGAGTCGCTGGTATTCAAAGATTCCCGTACCCGGGTTGTCGAGTTTTTGCACAACTTTGCCCTCGAAAAAGGCCAGCGTGTAGGCTACGAAACGGTCGTTCGCAAATTCATCACCCACCAGGAAATTGCCAACCTCACCGCCACCTCCCGGCAGACGGTCACCACGGTCCTCAACGAACTGCGTAATAAGGAGATCATCAAATTCGATCGTCGGCGGTTACTTATCCGAGATATGGAGCAGCTGGCCTCGGAGATTTCGCCGAGTCAGGTGAGTTGAACCCGATGGTAAAGGATCGTTCTATCTTTAATTTGGAGGAAAAAATAGGTTAAGGGAAGAAGGTTGAGGTTGAGGTTGAGACTTCCGCCTTCACTGGGCATACGCCCGTATGGGTTTCGGCAGGTTGAGGTTAAGCAATTCTGTCTTCCTGCCTAAACATGCACTTCCATTTCCTTCCTGTTCCAAGAAACTGATCCCTCAGAATCGCATGCGATTCTGAGGGATCAGTTTCTTGGAACGGTCAACCCCCAAAGGGATGGGTTTTAGGTGGGCATTTTCGTACCTTCCCGCCACACCAAGTCCAGCAGGAATTTATGTTGACCCGGGAACAATACAACGAGCGTTTCCAGCGGGAACTCGAACGCCTCAATCCCGCCCAGCGGCGGGCGGTTGAACAGACCGAGGGACCCGTGCTCGTTATTGCCGGGCCCGGCACCGGCAAAACCCACATCTTGGGTGCCCGCATTGGTCGTATCCTGCTGGAGACCGATGCGTCGGCCGGCAACATTCTTTGTCTTACTTTTACCGATGCCGGAGTGCGCGCTATGCGCGACCGCCTGCTACACTTCATAGGACCCGAAGCGCACCGGGTACCTATTTATACCTTTCACTCCTTTTGCAACAGCATTATCCAGGATAATATGGAGCTGTTCGGGCGCCAGGATCTCGAACCGATCAGCGACCTGGAACGCGTGGAGTTGATCCGGGAACTGATCGATGACCTGCCTCCTGACCACCCTCTGCGCCGTAATTCATCTGACCGGTATTTTTACGAAAAGCACCTGATCACGCTCTTTCAGCAGATGAAAGCCGAAACCTGGTCGGTCGATCAAGTACAGGAAGCCATCCGGACGTACCTGGAGGAGTTGCCCAATCGAAAAGAATACACCTACCAGCGCAAGTACAAACAACATCAGAAAGGAGACTTAAAGGAGTCCCTGTATCAGGAAGAAGTGGATCGCATGGCGTTGCTCGAAGCTGCGGTCACCCTTTTTCCGGCCTACGAGGAACGAAAGTACCGTGCCCGCCGCTACGATTACGAAGACATGATCCGCTGGGTACTCGACGCCTTTGCCGAGCACGAAGCCCTGCTGCGCAATTACCAGGAGCGATACCTTTATCTGCTGATCGATGAGTTCCAGGATACTAATGGCGCCCAGAATCAATTGGTGAGCTACCTGACCCAATACTGGGAAGTGCCGAATATATTTATCGTGGGCGATGACGATCAGTCGATTTACGAATTTCAGGGCGCCCGTCTGAAAAACCTGACCGACTTCTACGATACCTACCAGCCCGATCTCGAAGTGGTGGTCCTCACCGATAACTACCGGTCGACCCAGGTACTACTCAATCAGGCGGGACGACTCATCGACCATAATGAGCTACGCATTTTGCGAAAGCTGCCCATCGACGGGGCCGAGAAAAACCTGTTAGCTGCTCACCCCGACCGGCAAGGAGTACACCCGCTCCCCTCTATCGTAGAATACCCGAATCCACAGCACGAACTGGCGGATATTGTGCGGCAAATCGAGAGTTGGCGTACCGAAGGTATTCCACTAAATGAGATCGCCATCCTGTACGCCCGGCACCGCCAGGCCGAGCCACTGATTCAACTCCTGGAGCAACGCAAGATACCTTACCAGACCAAGCGACGAATCAACGTATTGGATCTGCCCGAGATCATGCAGTATCGTACCTTGCTGGAGTGGTTCGACCGGGAACTGTACAGCCCGGGGACGGCCGATTACCATTTATTCCGGTTGCTGCATTTCGATTTTTGGCAAATCCATTTACCTGACCTGATGGTCATCAGCTTGCACCTCGCTCGTACGTCCACTGATCAGCGACCGCCCTGGCGCCAGCTTATAGCCGACGAACCTTTTTTGCGAAAGCTGGATCTGAAAGACCCGCAGGCCTTGCTGGATGCCAGCACCCTCCTGGAAGAGCTTTTGGTGGATGCCGCCAACCGGAGCCTGCCGGAATTTGCGGAGCGACTGCTCAACCGCACCGGCATGCTTGACCGGGCCCTGGCCACCGTCGACCCCACCGGCCACATCGAGATACTGAGCACCTTCTTCAACCTGTTGCGGAAGGAGGCCCGTCGCACCCCGCGCATGACCATCGCCGACCTGTTGGCAACCATTGACCGCATGGAAGCCAACCGCATCGGACTCGACCTGGAGCGTACCATAGATACCCACCGGGGGGTGCAACTGATCACCGCTCACAGTGCCAAAGGATTGGAGTTCGACCGGGTATTTATCCTGGATGCCGTACAGGATGCCTGGGAACCCCGCCAGCGAAGGGCTCGCTACCAATTCAGTCTGCCCGATACGCTGACCCTCTCCGGCGAGGAAGATGCCCTCGAAGCCCGGCGGCGCCTGTTTTACGTCGCCATGACCCGTGCCCGCCACTGGCTGCAGATTTCCTACGGGCGACAAAACGAGGATGGGAAAGAGCGCCAACGGGCCATCTTTGTCGACGAGTTGCTCGTCCCCAATGAACTGGAAGTACAGGAACGCTCCGTAGAAGCAGCTTTCATGGTCGACACCCAAATGGAATTGCTGAAGGAACGTCCAAACCCCCTCATTGCCCCACACCACGGAGCGGCGGTCAGCCGGGTGCTGGAGGATTTCACCCTGAGTATTTCCGCCCTCAATAGCTACCTCTATTGTCCGCTGGCCTTTTACTTCGAATACGTGCTGCGGGTACCGCGCCTGCTCAGCGAATCGGCTGCCTACGGCACAGCCGCCCACGTAGCCCTGCATCGCTTGTTCTACCAGATGACCCAATCGAAGCCGCGACATTTCGGTGCTCAGCAAGCGTTCATTGGCTTTTTTACGGAGGAATTGGAAAAGTTGAGATACCAACTGTCGCCCGAAGCCATAGATCGCCTGCGGGAGCGTGGTGCCTACCGCCTGGGGCAATACTATCAACAAAAGTTGGGTACCTGGAACCGCCGGGTAGTGTTGGAATACACCATCCGGCAAGTGGAGGTTGACGGGGTGCCCCTCACCGGCACCATCGACAAACTGGAATTCCTGAAGCAGCAGGAAGTGCGAATTGTTGATTATAAAACGGGCAAGCACCGCAAGGAAAAGATGCGGCGACCTACCGAAAAAAATCCGGAGGGAGGCTCCTACTGGCGACAATTGTCGTTTTACAAAGTACTGTATGATGCCTTCGACACGCAGGGGCACCGCTGCCACTCTGCTACCATCGCCTACCTCGACCCGGATGCCCGCGGCAGCTTTCCGGAGGAAACCCTCGAGTTTGAAATAACTGATACCCAGCAGGTACGCCAATTGATCCGGGAGACCTGGGAACGCATTCAACAGCATCAGTTCTACGAAGGCTGTGGGGAAGAGAACTGCCAGTGGTGCCAGTTCGTGCGGGAGCAGGTGCGCCCCTATTCCTTTCAGGACCCCGTACTCGAAGAGACCGACGACGCATGAGGATAGCCATCAATACGCGGTTTTTGCTGCCCGGCAAACTCGAAGGCCTGGGCTGGCACAATTACGAGCTGTGTAAACGACTCGTAGCTCAGCATCCCGAGGACACCTTCATTTTTCTTTTCGACCGACCCTACGCCGAGGAATTTGTGTTTGGTCCTAATGTGATACCCGTCGTGGTGGCTCCGCCGGCCCGTCACCCCCTTCTTTGGTACTGGTGGTTCGAGCGGTCGGTACCCCGGTTTTTGCGAAAGTATAAGGCTGATGTTTTCCTTTCTCCCGACTCCTATTGCAGCCTGCGTACGAACGTCCCTACGGCCATGGTCACTCACGACATTGCGCATGTGCATTACCCGGAGCAGATTCCGGCATTGGTGCGGCGGTACTACAACTATTACGTACCCAGGTTTTTACAGCGGGCCGATCATGTCCTTACCGTTTCCCAATTTGTGAAGGAGGATATTGAGCGGCATTACGGGCTGGCTTCCGCCAAAATAACGGTGGCACACAACGGGCTGCGCGGCGATTTTAATCCCCTTTCGGCAAAAGAGAAAGCGGAGGTCCGAAACGAGTTTGCCGCTGGCGAAAACTACTTTTTCTACTTGGGGGCCGTTCATCCCCGCAAAAATGTGGACCGCCTCATCCGGGCCTTCGACCAGTTCAAGACCCGCACCGGTGCGCCGGTGAAGCTACTGATCGGCGGCCGCATGGCCTGGCAGACGGGGGCCATTAAAGCCGCTTATGAGGTATCAGATCACCAGTCTGACATAACATTCCTGGGGTATGTGCCCGATGCCGATGTAAAGCGGTTGCTGGGTGGTGCCCTGGCTCTCACCTACGTATCTTTATTCGAAGGATTCGGACTGCCTATTCTGGAGGCCATGCACGCCGAGGTGCCCGTGATCACCTCCAATTGCAGCAGCATTCCCGAGGTAGCCGGTGAAGCCGCCCTGTTGGTCGACCCGGAAGCCATCGACGATATCGCTCTGGCGATGGAACGCATCTATCAGGAGCCGGAGCTGGGATTGCAACTTATCGAAGCGGGTCGCACCCAGAGAACACTCTTCGACTGGGACGAAACCGCCAAAAAAACGTATACTGTACTGCAAAGGCTGTGTGAAGCCTGATGCCCGGATTTTGTAAAACAAAGACTCATCCTATGTCCCAAAAAATACGAGGACCTCTATTCATGCTTGGTTTCAGCACCCTCTTAACGATACTGGGTGCCTGGCTTAAGATTATGAGTTACGGAGGTGCGAACGAAATCCTATTGGTTGGGGTTATTACCTTCCCGGTGGCCATGGTATGGATGATTTACGCCAGCCGGCAAGAGCAGGAAGAGCAGCAGGATGAACCACGATTATCCGAAGCCCAATGGTATTTGTTGGGCCTCGCCGAACAGCAAACCGAGCAGCTCACACCCGGGCAAATACAAGCGATGAAAAGTGCTCATTTTTCCTCTGATCAACTGATCCAAGCTTACGTGCTATTGAAAAATAAAGGGCTGCTCGCCAGTGGTGAGGAGGAAGACACCCTGGAGCTACTGCGGATCTTACAACGGGAAGGGTGATGCTGCGCACACTGCGAATTACGCTGGGAGAGATGGGCAACCTGATCCACAGATTTGTACGGATTACCACACCGATGGACACAGATTGATCTGAGATAATCAGTGCTAAAAATTTGTGTGAATCGGTGGACAAACTCCTTCGATCCAACCCTTCATTTCGGTTTTATCCCTGAACCTAAATCTGTCAGAACGCAGTGAAGGCGAGAATCTATACCATCACCTCCACCAACTTGGCTCCAACATGACCGGAATCGTTGATCCGTTGCAACTCCACCTGCCCGCGTGTATTGATCAGGGCCGGATCGTAAGGAGCTTCGATGCGAATGTAATTATCGGTATAGCCCGACATCAGCCCCTTCGTTTTGTGTTCCTCGAATAGTACCTCGCGGGTTTTGCCCAGGAATTGCTCGTAGAAGTGGCGGCGCTTTTTATCGCTCAGGATGTTGAGCATTTTGTTGCGGCGTTTGCGCTCGCCCATGTCCACGTGGTCGGTACGCTCAAAGGCGGGCGTGTTGGGCCGCTCCGAGTAGGTGAACACATGGAGGTAGGATACATCCAGTTCATTGATGAAGCGGTAGGTTTCGAGGAAGTCTTCCTCCGTCTCGCCGGGAAAGCCCACGATCACATCGACTCCGATGCAGGCGTGTGGCATCACCTCCCGGATCCTGGCTACCCGGCTGGCGTAGAGTTCGCGGTTATAGCGCCGACGCATGTCGCGCAGCTGTTTGTTGTTACCCGATTGAAGGGGCATGTGCAAATGGGGCACAAAGCGATCGGATGCAGCGACAAACTCAATGATCTCATCGGTACAAAGATTGGGCTCGATGGAGGAAATGCGAAAGCGCGATACTTTTTCCACCTTGTCCAGTTCATGTATGAGGTCAATGAAGAGTGCTTCTTTTTTGGGGCGTACGCCTTCGATCACTTCGGTACCGTTGCCAAAGTCACCGATATTTACACCGGTCAGAACGATCTCCTGAACCCCCATATCGGCGATGCGACGGGCATTCTCCACCACACTTTCTACAGTATCGCTGCGGCTGGCACCGCGGGCGAGCGGAATCGTGCAAAAGGTACATTTGTAGTTACAGCCGTCCTGGACTTTGAGGAAGGAACGGGTACGGTCGCCAAAGGAAAAGGCATTTACAAACTCATTGGCTTCCCGCACTTCACCGGCGCGTACCATGCCCTTGCCCGGTGCTTTACTGAGATCGTCGATGTATTCGAGCAGGCGGAATTTCTCGGCGGCGCCGAGTACCAGGTCCACGCCGGGGATATCGGCGATCTCCTGCGGCTTCAATTGGGCGTAGCATCCGATCACCACCACGAAGGCGTTCGGACGGTGTTTGAGAGCCTGGCGCACCACCTTCCGGCACTTACGATCGGCAAAATCCGTTACCGAACAGGTGTTGATCACGTAGATGTCGGCGCCATCCTGAAAGGATACTTCCAGGTAGCCCGCATCCTCGAACAAACGGGCAATGGAGCTCGACTCCGAATAATTGAGCTTGCAGCCAAGTGTATAAAATGCAACCGAACGTGGTGTGGCCATGATTGTACATACCTTTTTCCGAACCAATCAGAGGCGAATGTACGGTGCTAATAGTGCGACCTATCTGCCTCATTTTCAGGGAACGCAAAGGTAGTGGTTTTGGTTGCCATTGGCAACCCATTGATGGAGACGGGAAGCTGGGCATCACTACACCGATTTGCGGACAATGGGCAGAAATCGCTCGTAGTGCCAGAGCATCATGAAGATGTTCCCCAATAACATGGCCGTGGTAATTACGGGAGTACCTCCCATACGCAGGGCCAGGGAGACCAACCAAATATTTACCGTGACCGGCATCATTAACAGAATGCAGAGTACCCGCAATCGGGGAACAAAAATGAGGATACCGATCAGGATCTGAAACACGCCAATGAAGTTCCAGTAAAAACCCGTTTCGTGCATGGCGTGAAAGAAGGCGCCTACCGGATTCGTTTCCGGCAGGATGGTAAATTGTACGCCGGGAAGTTTTCGAATCCCTGAGATTACAAAGGTGAGGCCCATGCCAATCCAGGCCACTGGATACAGGAGCTGGAAAAACCGCAGCTTGCGTAATTGATCAATCCAATGCATGTCGGAAGCGTTTTAGGTATTGCATACCAACATCCGTCTTATTTGCCTTTCGGCAAAAGTCAATCGATGAATAAGCCATATCAAGCCATAAACGAAACCATTCCCACTGCAGACTGTGCCAAATCTATATCTCCTTTTAAGACTATCTGGTCCTTAAAATCCTCCGGCCTGCGGCTCTTGGAAAATAGTATCCACGCAATATCAGCAGGTATGATAACCTGTGCACGGGGTTCATTTTCCAATGAGTCTATTAAATGCCAGCTTCCGTTGGTTCTTTGAACACTCCAGGTTCTACCAGTCGATCCTGCGACCGTGAAGTAGAGGACGGTTCCCTCCTCCGCATTCCGATCCTTGAGTGCGAAGGGAAGGCCGAACACGCATACTTCCAGGAAGGTGTTATAGAGTCCGGAATGTACCAGCGAATCGTCATTCAGCGCATGGCGGATCTGTTGCTGATGCAAAAACTTTTCGGTGTACTCCCGGGCGATGTGCATCCAGTTGAGGCTTTGGGATTCGCCGGCCCAGGCTACCGGCCACTTAGCGGGAGCGAAAGGATCAAGAGACGCGTAGTATTGGCAAAAGGGGGTACCGGACCCCCGCAGCAGCCAAACCAATACCCGGGGGCTAACCCTCCGCATGGCCTGCACCCAATCGGCATTGAGGCGATTGAGGTAGCCAACCAAATCCTGGTAGCTGCTGAGCGCTCCGGGTGGGTCTCCCGGATAGTTGTCACGCAGCCCGGAGAGGACCCGCAGGTTACCATCGAGCAGATGAGCCGCCACATCTTTGATGGTCCAGAGTCGGGCGATAGTCTGCCGGTTCCAGTCGTCCGTTGATAGGTTGTCAAGTACATCCAGCAGTAATCGATCGAGCTCGGGCAGCAAATGGGCAGTGCGCAGGTAGGAAGACATGAATCATTCTTTCGGGAAACAACCCGGTCCGGTAGACATAGGTTCCTGCCCTATGACCATTAACGGCATCTTTTTAAAAAGCTTCGCCCACCGTCAGGTAGGGGAACCATTCTCCCGCTTCGTTAAAGCCCACATCAACCCGAAGATTGATGGGATCTTCCTGGCTAAGGCGAATCCGCAGGCCGGCCCCCAGTGTTTGGTGCACGCGTTGGGCAAACAATTCATCGACCGTAGGCGATACATTACCGATGCCTCCGAAGACGGTGGCACCCAACCAATTCCACACCGGAAATCGGTACTCCGCCTGCAACATCCACAGCTTTTGATCTCGGTAGCGCCCCTCGAAGAAACCCCGCATCTTTTTGGAGCCGCCGATCAGTGCCAACTGCTGGAAGGGAGGATTCCCGAATAGCAGATCCGTATAGGCATTCAGGGCCAGGACCTTTTTGCCGAAAGGCAGATACTGACTCACATCCAATGCATAGCGATTAAAGCTCAATTCACTCCCAAAGGCCGGCTGGTTGCTCAGATAAGAGAACTGGGCAAAGGTACCCGCCCGTGGAAAAAAGAGATTGTCGCGGGTATCGTAGATACTCACCAGACCCAGGGCAGAGACCACATTGCCGTCGGACCCCGTAATGGGTTGCTGGGTGAGCAGCCCGTCCGGATCGCGCATATCGATGCGGTAATTATCGTACCAATAGCGCAGTCCCAGATACCAGTCGGGTTTGAGCTCGCGCATCACATCGAGGCGTACCCGCGGATAGGTAGCCTGGTAGGTTTCTTCATTGCTGGCCGGCACCTCGTTGCCGATGCCGTAAAAACGATAGATATAGCGATAAAAACCCAATTCACCCTGAATCCACCAGCGCTCTTCATCGGCGAAAAGCTGAAACGGCATATAGGCCAGTATCTGGTTCTCCTGGGTATACGCCAGTCCCACCTGGATCTGTGAAGGACGACTCTCCTCCGATTCCCCCCGAAACCGAAAATTGTACAGCATAGCACCACCTCCTCCCAGACGAGTCTCTGGCGTATAGAAAAGGATGGGCAGGACGATGAGGCTACTCTTTTGCAGAAAGGGCTTGCGTTCGATATTCGTTGTATCGACAGATTGTCCGTGTAGGGCAAGTGCGCACATCAACAATAACGGAGGCAATAAAAGGCGCATAAGGCTTTTTGTATAGATACGGAAAACAGAAAGACCAGAGATGACAGAC
The DNA here is from genome assembly GCA_964342305.1 of uncultured Saprospiraceae bacterium. GTDB lineage: Bacteria > Bacteroidota > Bacteroidia > Chitinophagales > Saprospiraceae > DT-110. Next base: position 46,319 of record CAYFGK010000008.1, read on the forward strand.
TGAACGGGAACTAGAAAAAAGGCTATTACCCTAAAAAAGGAACGAATTAAAGAAGGAAAAACTACGAATCACGGAATTGACTTATCGTTTTTAACTGAGCTTATCACTTAAGTGACCTCCTCAGTCATTTTCAGCATCCGCTAGCACCTTCAGCGACGTTTCCATCTGATAGCGCTGGTCATCCAAAATAGCTGTCCTAATAAACTGCCAGATCTCGGGTTGATGATCGTAGATGGGGGATCCGGCAATCTCGTGCCCGGCACCTTCTACGCTGAAGAAGCAGTAGGTGTAGCCGGCATCTTCAAAGCGGTCAGCCAGAAAAGCGGAACCGAAAAAGCCCTTACTGAAGAGCTTGCGTTTATGATAGGGAACAGTTGCATCATCCGTACCGTGGAAAAAGAGCGTGGGTGCCGGGTCATGATCGTAATCGGGTTTGCCGGCATCACTGAAAATGGCTCCCGCGAAAGCGATCACGCCCCGGTATTGGAAACCGTCGGGCAGGACTACCGAGAGCGCATCATTATTACGTTTATACCAATCGCCATGCAAGGAGGTGATCGCACCAGCGCTGGACCCCGAGATAAACACCCGCTCCGGATCAATTCCCAGTTCATCGGCGTGATCCAGCAGGTAGCCGGTGGCTGCATACAGATCCTCAACGGCCATATCAATGGACTCTTTCAGTGGTGCCGTATTGAAAATGCCTACCTCCTCAAAACGCCCCCGCAGGCCGAGCCGATAATCTATAGCAGCTACCTTAATACCGTGCTCCACCAGGAAGTTGTAGTACTCATTGTAGTAGGGCACATCGCGAGCCCCTTCCACAAAGCCTCCTCCAAAAATGAATATCAGGCAGGGGCGGGTTTCCGAATCACCTTTTTGCTGGTAAAAATCGAGTTCCAGGGCAGAGTCGCGTTCCACGAAGGTGAGGGTTTGCTTTTCTATGTCAGAAGCAATAGCGGGGGCATTTTGTGCCAGTAAGGGTAGCGAAAGGCAGCCGATAATCAGCGAAGTGATCAAGGTCTTCATAGGTCATTCGGGTTTGGGTTATAGTACGGATTGAAAACGTATCTCGTGTCATTCCGTTGAGGCATTCAGCTCCTTATCTATTCTATTCACGATTTCTTCCAGTTTGAGTGCGCGTAACAGAGTATCGAGTTCTTCTTCTACGCTATAGGAACCTTCCCAGGTAATACGCTCCCCAAACTCCATATCGTACATTCGGTTTAGGAAGAACGTTATGTCATCCAGGTCGCCCTCACGATAGGCCCGGTACAGATCAGGGAAATTCCGACGACGGGCACCCGTACTCCGCGGAGCGTGGTGGATGACCAGCCACGGCGTACTGACCGCTTTATCCGAATGGACGTCCTTGCGGGGATGACCGTGAATTTCCAGATAAGCTTCCACTTTGGCCAGGTTTTCCTGATCGGTTTGCATCAGGGTTTCGATGGCCTGCTGGCGTTCCGCACTGTCGTAACCGTACTGCTGCAGGGCTTCTTTTTCCTGAGTGCGCACTAGTTGGTCGCGGTCGTAAATAGCTTCCAGGAATGCGGTTTGGGCTTCGGGTTCCTGGAGGGCAGAGATATCTTCCCGGAGATTTTCGCTTGGCGCTGGGACTCCGGTACAGCCATTTAGTAACAAGAACAGAAAAAGCAGATTTCGCATAATCTTCGCGGGACTAGGTTGTTTAAATGCCTTATTAACGATCGCAGGCTTAGGCTAAGCCGGAGCAATCTGTAACCTTCGTATTTCTTATTTCCGTTTTTACTTTTCCAACGTCCCTGATCGCCGTTGACCGAAAGCTGAAAGAGAGCAACTTACTCAAATAGTCGCTACTACTATGATCCGGTTATTTAAAGATAGAAGAATCAAAAAAAGCTAAGCCCCCTGGGTGATACTTATCTCATTTTTTGGCACTTTATAGTAGAAACACTCGATATGACAACCTTTATATATCATCGTTTGCAGCAAAATCGCGAGCAGGTCTTCAGGGAGTTGTACCGTTCCTGTTATCCGGCTGTCGCCAAAAAACTAAAGGATTTGGGCGCCCGGGGGGAGGATGCACGGGACATTTTCCAGGATGCGCTGATCGTACTGTACGAAAAAAGCCGGCAGGATGCCTCTTTCCGACTCGATCACCCTCGGGCCTATTTGTGTGAGGTGTCACGTCGGCTGTGGCTCCGTAAGCAGGGATCTGAGCTTCCATTGACCGCCGGAGATTCGGAGGATGACCAATTTGCTATTCCGGACGATTTCTACGCTTCTTCAACGAATGACCATCGCCTGCTCCGCTTGCTCGAACGCGCAGGCCAAAAGTGCCTGGAGATTCTGCAGGCCTTTTATTACCACGAGTGGAGCCTGGGTGAGATCACCCGGCAATTTGGGTATTCTTCAGTACGTTCCGCTACGGTTCAGAAATACAAATGCCTGGAGAAAGTGCGGGCATTTGCCCACCAAAAAACCGAAGACTATGCCGAAGCTATGGACTAACGCCCGACGCATTGATCGCTACCTGCGGAACCAGCTTAGTGCTCCGCAGCGGCGCTTCTTCGAGTTCCGGCTCGGGCAGGACCCTTTTTTGCGAAAGCAAGTACAAACCCAACGGCGCCTGTACCAACTGATACGACTTACCGGACGCAGGGCCCTGAAGCGGGATCTTCGCCGGGTACACCACGATATGATGCATCAACCGGGGGAAGGCCAACTGCAAAGAAGGATCGAGCAGGTGTTCGGAAGATAGGATGAGGTTTATGCCTCACTGCGTTGCGGCAGGTTGGTCAGATTAAGGTTTCCGCCTTCATTACATTTCGGCAGGTTAAGGTTCAGGCTTTTGCCTTCTCTGCGTTGCGGCGGGCAGAGCAGGTGGAGGCTATTTCAGTCAAGACTATCTGGAGGCGGAGGTATCGCATCTTTACGTTCCCACCTCCAGTTTAACACATACTACTACCACATAACACTTTATTAATCAACCCAATGGGATCTTCATTGGTCGTGTCACCAACGACAGGCCCTGGGCTTCCCATGCCAAAAATCATGGTTTATGTTCCATATCGAAAACAGTACCATCCCCATGGTGGTGGACGCCAGCGACCGGGCCGAACGCGCCTACGACATTTACAGCCTGCTGCTCAAAGAGCGCATCGTGTTTCTGGGGTCGGGTATCAATGATCAGATTGCCAATCTGGTCGTAGCCCAATTGCTGTACCTCGACAGCCAGAGTCAGTCGCTACCTATTCAGTTGTACATTAATAGTCCTGGCGGTGTAGTCTACGCCGGGCTGGCTATTTACGATACCATGCGGATGATCAAAGCGCCCGTTCACACCACGGCCATCGGGGTGACGGCCAGTATGGGCACTGTGCTACTCTCGGCCGGTGAGAAAGGGAATCGCTACGCCCTGCCACACGCGACCATTCACATGCACCCGGCGGGCGGCGGCTCGCAGGGTTATACGGAGGATGTACGTATCGCCTACCACGAGCAGGAGCGCATCGAGAAGCAACTCTTCACCATCGTGGGCAACAATACGGGCCATACCTGGCAGGAGATCGAGGAGGATTTTCGGCGCGACCGCTTTATGAATGCCCTGGAAGCTCAGGAATACGGTTTGATAGATAACATTATGGGGGATACGGATACGTTGGTGTGGTTGGAGCGAACCTCGATTCAGTTGCAATTGGGTTCTTCTAAGTAAGATCGCTCGCCCGTACGGGCTCGCTATTTGATCATTCCCCGTACGGGTCATTTTTAGACCGTTCGCGGGCTCACTAATAGTAATAAGACTGGTGCACGATCCTTCCCCGCCCGCCGGAGCCCTGAAGAAAGGGAGAATTGGGGAGTTGGGGAAAGGGATTCGATTCAGCGGATAAGGAGTGTTACGTCCTGTAAAGTCTGCATTTGGTTTTAATGACCAAAGGTTTCATTGAGCACCGAGCACTGAGCATTGTCCACTCCCTTCCCTCGTAGAAACGATCAGCATTTATGCAAATCGAGGGTGTCTTTAAGCCCTGGCCTGAGGTCAGTACCTACTTTCTCTATAGTCCCTGAGGTCCCTTTATTCCCTTCAGTCACCCGCGCTCGACGCTCCATGCACTGCGCCATAAGCTACAGCGGCTACTGAGGATCGACCACCTTGGCTACCCGCTGGCGCAGCTCCGGCAGCAGCTCCTCGGCAAACCAGGGGTTTTTCTTGAGCCAGATGTTGTTGCGGGGCGAAGGATGAGGCAGCACCATGTATTGGGGCAGGTACTCGTGGAAGGAGCGTACCGTTTCAGTGAGGGTACGCTTTTTCTGTCTCTGGAGATAGTACCCCTGGGCGTAGGAACCAATTAGCAGAATGAGCTCCAGTTCCTTCATTTGATCGAATAGCTGCTGGTGCCAGGTCGGTGCACATTCAGGACGTGGTGGGAGATCACCCGATTTTCCGGTGCCAGGAAAGCAGAAGCCCATGGGGATGAGGGCCAGGATCTTGGGGTCGTAAAACTGTTCAGTGGTGACACCCAGCCAGTCGCGCAGGCGTTCACCGCTTTTATCGTCCCAGGGAATGCCGGTTTCGTGGACGATGCGTCCGGGAGCCTGGCCAATTACGGCAATCTTACTCTTGGGGTGTGCTGCCATCACCGGATTGGGGCCGGCGGGCAGGTCGGATACACAAATGGTACAGGCGCGTATGTCGGAGAGCAGTTGATCCATAGAATCTCCAGTATACAGATTCTTCGGTACGAAATGCTTACCAAATTGTCCTTATTCCTTCTCCTGCGCACCCCACACCAGATCGATCATTTTATAGAAATCGCCTTGATTGTAGGAATATTCCTGCTCGGTATCTACCCGATGCACCAGCACCAGTTTGGAGGCCGGGTAAACGCCCAGCATATGGATGCCTACCCCGGTATGGAAAAAAGATTTGGTGGTACGGTTTTCATTAGGGACCAACACATACCAAAGCATACCGTAGGCAATCCCGTAACCGGGATTATACAGGGAGTAGGGACGGGTGGAAGCCTCGATCCAACCGGGATCGATCAACTGCTCATCACCCCAGCGGCCATTTTGGAGGTAGAGTTGACCGTAGCGCGCCAGGTCGCGGGTCGACATCCGAAAATGGTAAGCCGGGTATTTCGACTTGCCCAACTCGTATTGATATACACCACTGGTATGTGGAATGGTATCTACCTCCGATTCGCCATCGATGTCGGCATACTCGCCGGTAAAATCCTGCATGCCCAGGGGTTGGGCGATCCGTTCGTGAAATACCGAGAACAGGGATGTATCCATGGCTTCTTCCAGAATATGCCCGGCTATATTGAAGTCCCAATTGTTGTAGTAGTAATAGGTGCCCGGTGCGTGGCTCCCCCGCTCTGGTTTGCCCTGCAGCATACCCTCGCTGGTCGCTGCCGCCGGCACGTACACACCCGAACGTGATTTCAGCACATCGGCTACCCGGGCCTGTTTTTCGGCCTCGGTCAGGGGGTGCACATCGTCGATGCCCAGCTCGGCCAGGGTGCTGTTGGTATCGATCTTACCCTCGGTCACGGCAATGCCGATTACACTATTCAGCAGAGCCTTTCGCATAGAGTGGATCACGTGCGGCCGGTCAACCTCGCCGTATTCAAAAATAACCTCCCCGTCTACCACGATCATCAGGGAGGACGAACCACTCTCCTCCAGGTGTTGGCGAAGGGTATCGAGCTTCTTGGCGGAAAAACCGTGTTTACCGGGCGCTGCGTAGGGAAATGACTGGGCGGATGCGAATGATGTTACTATTGTGAGGCTTAGGAAAAGCAAGAGATTTCTGATCATGCTTATTTTTTGATTTTTGCTTTCGCAAAAAGACGGATTGATAACTCGGATTGGTACAGCGTATATAATGACAGGTTCGCTTATCATTTGGCTGCATCATTGCCAAGAAATGGTACTCAATGATGAAGCCATTGAATATGAAATGTTCCTTGAATAAACCAGTCGAAGCCTCTTTCCAGCTCTCCAATTCGCCCATTCTTCCTGACTTCGATGTCAGAGAAGACTAAGGGTACACGTACATCTTGCTATGAAAAGCGAGCCCGCGAGTGGTCTAAAAGTGGCCCGTACGGGGAATGGTCTTACAAGAACGATAACTCCCACTTTAAATTATTCCGGGCCTGTTTTTCAAATAAAGCCCGGAAATACTCGGTCTTATAGATCGAATCAAGTCCCAGGAAATGATCGATCACTTTCTTTCTGCCCGGCTTGTATAGCAGGTCCGGAAAGATGCGGTATTCTTTTCTGATTTGCTGGGTATACAATTCGTATCGTTCCCGCTCAGATCCAAGAATACCCAGATCCATATCGAGCAGGTAATTACAGTCAGGGTCATCCGACCAATGGTGCTGTTTCGTGGCTTGAATATGTCGCACACACCGCTCTACCCGCTCCGGTGCCACGCCCAGATCCGCCAGGACTTTTTTGGCGAAAGCCGCTGACTGCTCCTCATTGTCCTTGCGGAAGACTTGGTAGATGATATCATGGTAGAAAATGGCCCAATCGATCACTTCCCGGTCGTCTAGTTGATCCGACACCTGATCGGCCCACTGGAACATAGTTTTCAAATGCTCCAGAGTGTGGTAGTGGCGCCCCTTACCGGAATAGGCTTGTTCGATGTCGGCCCAACCGGGCTTTTTTCCCGAATAAGTACCAAGTAACTGCTCGAATCGTTGCTGCAAGTTCATCGGCTACTGTTGTACCCGTCCATTTTTAAGCACCATTTCAATCGAACGGGAATTCCGAATATCCGCCAGTGGATTGTTTTTCAGCAAGACCATATTAGCCACCTTGCCTACTTCCAGGGTCCCCAGGTCATCGTCCACCTCGAGCATGCGGGCGGCATTGATGGTGGCCATGCGCAGCACCTCGGCCGGGGTCATGCCTCCGAGCACCAGCAACTCCAATTCTTCGTGCATACTGTGGCCCGGCAGGTTGAAGGTATTCCCCACATCAGTACCGGTCACCAGGTTAAAACCACGATCCTGTAATAGCCGCAGATCCTCAACCTGAAAGGTAAACATATCGGCCAGGGAGGGTTCAGTTTTCCCGGTAACTTCTGTATAATAACTGTAGAACTCTTCTGCGATCGCTTTTTTCTGCGGACTGTATAGTTCGGCAAAAGGTTCATCGCCGTACTGCTCCCGCAATCCGGCCTCTTCCACCCATTCCGGAAACTTTGGATACAAAAAGCTCTTGTCGATCATAAATGTGGTCACCAAGTGGTACTCACGGCCGTCCAGTTTGGCCAGCAAGGCCGAATCACGCCGTGCATCCAGGTCGATACCCGTAAAATGCAGGAACTCGGTAATGCCGGCATCAATGGCCATTTCAAACTCCAGATTATCGCTCACGTGGGTAAATACCCGCAGGCCATGCCTGGCGGCTTGCCTTTCTACCTGATTGACGAATTCGCGGGGCATGCGTTGCACAAAGGGCGGATGGGGACCATCTTCAATGGTAAGCTTGATACCATCAATGGGCTTTTTGGCGACCTCCTCCACCAACTCCGTGATCTGTTGCGTATCGCGCAGGAAGTAGACCGTTTCGCCCTCGACCCATCTTGGAGTGGGGTAGGTCTTCACCGGATGTCGTCCTTCCATGGAGAAATGTTGGCTGGTGTGAAAGACCTTAGGTGCCGGCAGGGAATCTTGTTCGCCCATGGCCCGCATATCGGCGTAATAAGCATCGGTACAGGTGCTTCCTCCGGGGATGAGCACTGATGTTACGCCGTGCTCCATAAATTTCGGAAAGTCGCGCTGGTAATCGGTGGTGTGTACGTGGGCATCCCAGAGTCCTGGAATCAGGTACATACCCGTACCATCAATGGATTCCTTTGCCGCCCCATCGGCCTGGTTGGAAATATGGGCAATACGCCCGTCCAGCAGGTACACGTATGCTCCCCGGTGCAGGGTGTCATCTATGCCATCCCAGAGGTTGACGTTTTCTAGCAGCAGGTCATACGTACGGATAGAGTCAGTGGAACAAGCCGCTCCCAGGAAGGCAAGCAGCATGATAAAATGGATTGTTTTCATTACTCGGTTTTTGAGAGGTCTTGCAGACAAGCGATTGCCTGTACTCTTTGATCATAAGGTACAAACAAATGATCATGAAAATACCCGGCCACCACGTTACAGCTTATTCCGGCTTCCGCCAAAACGCGTGATACTTCAGCGGTTAGCCCTACGTCTGTCAATTCGGAAAACACTTCCAGCGTAATGCGAGCCGCAATGAAGGTAAATGGTATATGATACTCTTCGGCTACCGACTGAGGGAGGATCAGCGTTGTACCCTCCTTTTCCCGAATTTGGGCAAAAGCATGTTGCAACACCTCCACATTGCCCTGGTGTAAGAGGGTGAAGACGTAAGGACTTGCATCTAGAGATGGTTGCAGGCTCTTAAACATGGTGCAATTTCACTGAGGAGGTCACTTAAGTGACCTCCTAAAGTAATAATCAATATCAATTTTAAAATTGATAGAGAAAAAAGCTACTACCTGTCAAAAATCAGTATAAAAAACCAAACAATTTAACAATACTGCGTATTTACACTTGACCTCCTCACCTAAGTGAGCTCCTCAGTATTTCAACGTATACGGCACATAAGGCGCCCCTGCCTCCTGCAATTGCTCCATCAAAGCCGGCCACTGTTCCTCCAACAAATCCATCACCCGTTGCTTGATTGGAGCAAACTGGCGACGCACGATCGCCAGGTTATCCCGGTGGGTCTTAGTCGGAGCTGAGGTGGTGTTGTACTGCTGATAATTGACCGTGCGAATACGGCTGCTGACCGTTAGTTCCTGGTCGATTTCCAGCGCACGGGCTACCGGGTCACCGTTCAGGTCTTCGCGTATGCTGGCCAGGGTATCCGCCACCGATTGGTAGGCGCGGAATAGTCCCTTCTGATCCTGTTCGGTCTGCATAATCGCAGCTTCAATGTGTCGCAGTTGATCCGCAAGCTCGCCCAGCCGATTATTCACCCGTGATACTTCCTGGTTCATCATGGCCACCTCGCGCTGAAAAGCCGTCTTGGCTTCCCGGTCGGGAGCAGGTAAAACCGTATTGCCGAGCGCCTTCACTGTAAAGGATGTCGAATACCCCATGGGAATGAACTCGTCGCGATGATACAATTCCATCACTACGGAGTACGTGCCGGGAGCAACCAGATTTCCCGAACTATTACGCCTCGGACGCACCGGATCAACGGACGCGTACCGCATATCCCACTCCATACGCTGCAGGCCGGCGCGGGGGGACTGCTTAAGCTTACGCACAATATTTCCCTCGTCGTCGGTAATCGTGAACAGTAAATACGGATCCAACTCATCGCGTTCGGCTCGCAGTTCGTCGTAGGTCGGCATAGTACCGGCCTGGTCATCCTTACGTGCCTGGCTATCCGCTTTTTTTCGCTCGGATTCGAGGGTAGCGGGTGATTCCTTTACGTAATAGGTGATCATAGCCACCGGACCCAGGTTGTCGCCCCGGTAATACGAATGTCCCTGAAAACCATTCCCCGAGCGCCCCAGTGGGCTTTTCTCGAGATATAACCACGGGTCACGCACGCTCATCAGGGCACCTGGCTCGTCGAGCACATCGGGCAGGGTACGCAGGCTGCTGTAGTCGTCCAGCACGTAAAAACCCCGGCCAAAGGTGGCGAGTACCAGATCGTCTTCGCGGGGATGAATGGCCATATCGCGCACCGCAATGGTCGGTAAACCTCCCTTTAGTTGCTTCCATTCGTTACCACCTTCGGTCGTGAAGAATACCCCAAATTCGGTCCCTACGAAAAGCAGGTCCTCCGATTCGTGGTCCTCGGCCAGACTGTAGGCCGAGCCCTTTTCCGGCAGATTACCCTGGATAGCCTCCCAGGTGTTCCCCATATCGGTCGATTTGTATACGTAGGGCTTGAAGTCCCCGTATTTGTGGTGGTTGAAGGCCGCATACATGGTACTGGGGTCGTGTTGGGACGCCAGTACGAAGTTGACGTAGGTGCGCTCCGGTACTCCGGGAATATTATCGACCTCCCGCCAGGTATCTCCGCCATCCGTGGTGATCTGGATCAGACCGTCGTCGGTACCGACGATCAGGATCTCCTCATTCAGGGGCGACTCGTGAAAGGCTACGATGGTGCCGTAGGGCGAGGTCGACTGGTGTTTGGCCACGGCATCCATTCCCCAGATACGGCCCATCACCGGTAGTTCGTTGCGATTGATCTGGCGGGTCAGATCATCGCTGACCACCTCCCAGCTATTGCCGCGATCGTCACTGCGGAACAATTTGTTAGCCGCAAAGTAGATGCGGCCTTCCTCGTGCGCACTTACGTGCAAAGGGGCATCCCAATTCCACCGATAGTCGTTCTCCCCTTCGCGGGCAATGGGCTTGATCCCCAGTTCTTCGCCACTACTGCGGTCGTAGCGTACCAAACCTCCGTACTGGGACTGGGCATACACGATGTCGGGGTTATTGGGATCGATCTGCGACTCGAAGCCGTCGCCACCGTGGGTCATATACCAATCGTGGTTAGGTATACCATTCTCTGATGTAGTCCTCGAAGGGCCTCCCATGCTAAAGTTATCCTGGGTACCACCGTAAATATTGTAGAAGGGCTCATCATTGTCGAGAGCCACTTTATAAAACTGCGTAACCGGCAGGTTGGGTTTATAGTGCCAGGTACTGGCCCGGTCGTAAGATTCGTAGATACCGCCGTCGCAACCGGCCAGCAGGTGCTCGGGATCATCGGGGTCGATCCAGAGGGCGTGGTTGTCTACGTGTTTGTAGCCTTCACCCACTGCCTGGAAAGTCTTTCCGCCATCGTCGGTGTACTGCATGTAAGTATCCATTGCGTACACCCGGTCGGGATCAACGGGATCGGCCACGATCTCCTGATAATACAAGCCGGATGTACTATATCCGCTCTGACGCTGCCAGCTGGCACCCAGGTCGGTTGATTTGTAAAACCCGCCCCGGCCCTCTGCCGCTTCCACAATAGCGTAGGTGATATCCGGATTGGCCGGTGAAATGGCCAGTCCGATCCGCCCCAGATCACCACCGGGCAGTCCGCGCTGGGATTTCACCCAGGTCTCGCCACGGTCCGTGCTTTTGTACAGCGCCGATCCGGGTCCGCCACCAAAGTAGGTGAATACGTGTCGGCGGCGTTGGTAGGCCGTTGCAAACAAAACATCGGGATTAGTAGGGTGCTGCACCACCTGACTTACTCCGGTGTGCTCGTCGATCTCCAGAGTGTTTCGCCAGGTCTCGCCACCGTCGTCGGAAATGTAGACTCCCCGTTCGCCGCCCTCGCTCCACAGAGGGCCCATGGCGGCTACGTACACGCGGTTCGGATCGTCGGGATCGACGACGATGGAACCAATATGGTTAGACTCTTTCAGGCCCATATTTTTCCAGGACTTGCCGCCGTCCATCGACTTATAAACACCATCTCCGTAGGCGACGCTACGTTGGCCGTTATTTTCACCGGTGCCAACCCACACTTCGCTATAATTGTGGGGACTCAGAGTTACCACTCCGGTCGAATACACCGGCTGACTATCGAATAAAGGAGTGAAGGTGACACCACCGTTGTCTGTTTTCCAGACGCCGCCCGAGGCGACGGCTACGTAGTACTTTTTGGGTTGTTCGGGGTGTACGGCAAAGTCGGCAATGCGACCGGAGGTAATAGCCGGACCAACACTCCGGAACCGTAGTCCCGATAAGCTGACGTCTTCTAATGCAACAGCTTCGTTATTGTCTTGGGCCCAGCTTGTCAACGTAAACAGCAGGGCAAATAGAAATACAGGTATGCGCATAGTCTCTGTTTTTGTTCTTGTTTCAAAAGATAGCAAAACAGTCAGACATTGCGCATCACCTGCCGGTCAAGCCTTATCGGGTTACCAGTATAATTCTTTTGCCATAAGGCGATCGATAAACCGATACAGGGTCTCCGTATGGCCGTCGCTCGTAGCAAATACCTGTGCACCCCGGTTTTCCAGAAAATTGGCCTCTTCTTCGGTCAAACGTCCAACTCGTTCATCGTTCGTGGCATAGAAAAACCAAAGATTCGACAGATCAGCCCCAGCCAGTAACCTACTATAACGGGGCTGTCCGATCGCACCTTTCAGCATTTGCCGGAACTGATAGGCTGAGGTTGTTTTTGTATCGGCAGGCTGTGGAATGAAGGTGCGGCCATTCACCGAATATGCACCATTATACCCTTGCAAATGGTGATCGACGGCATCGGCGGGGTCGTCAACACGGCCAGCAATTAGCACGTACCGGTCAGCCAAATTATCATGAGTGGCCAGGGCATGCATACCGATGTAAGCACCGTAAGAGGTACCGATCACCATCACGGTTTTTCCACGCTCTTTGAAATACCGGATCGAGCGGACAAGTATCTCCGTGGTTTGTTCCACGGCTGCTTTTGCCCGATTTGGGGAAGGAAGATCACGATACATCAGATCCGGATCCCAGGTTTGTGCCTGATGAACGTAGGCAATGGTGTATTGAGCATACTTTGGGATGTAACGGTAGGAAGTGCGCCCTGATTCTTCTATCGTCAATCGATCCGAGGGGCCTCCCTGGCAAATGAGTAGTACGGTATCGCTTTGCGGATTGCCGTCGGCCACCCAAAGTCGGCTGGTATCGGCAGGTAGTGGCTTTCCGGGGTCAAACGCTTCCTGTGTTTGCGCAAAAAGCAGACCAGCGACTAACAAGAAAATAATCAGACAGAGGCTTGTTTTCATGGCTTTTTACTTAAAGACTCCGGAGGTTCTCGATGGTCCCAAAAAGAGCCGTTTTTTCCGGTTCTTTTTTTCGCCTTTCGGCAAATGCCTACCGATTCAATAAGACTTCGTAGTTTTCCCACAAAGACATCATGATGATCTACTTGCGCTACTGTTGCCTGTTTTTGCTTACGCTATCCCTGGCCTGCACAGAAGAGGTACCACCTCCCGAGCCCTTCGGAGCCATACCTTCCGAGCGACAATTGTCGTGGCACGATATGGAATACTACGCCTTCGTCCATTTCAATATGAACACCTTTTCCGGAGAGGAATGGGGACACGGTGAGGAACCGCCTACGCTGTTCAATCCCACCGAGCTCGATTGCCGCCAGTGGGCCCGTACTGCCAAGGCAGCCGGCATGAAAGGCATTGTGATCACCGCCAAGCATCACGACGGGTTTTGCCTGTGGGATTCGGAGTATACCGATCACGATGTGGCAAGCAGTGATTGGCGCGATGGACAAGGCGATGTGCTTGAGGATTTGGCGGAAGCCTGCCAGGAGTATGGCCTTAAAATGGGTGTTTATCTATCGCCCTGGGATCAAAACAGCCCCGTCTACGGCACCGATGGCTATAACGAGTACTTCATGAAGCAACTCACCGAAGTACTCACCAACTACGGGGATATTTTCGAGGTTTGGTTCGACGGTGCGGTGGGTCCCGAATACAAAGGCAAGCAACCTTACGACTGGGACGGTTTTATTGCCACCGTACGCGAGCACCAGCCCGGGGCCGTCATCTTCAGCGATGCCGGTCCCGATATCCGCTGGGTTGGTACCGAAAAAGGCTTCGCCAACCCCACCAACTGGGCGACCCTGAACCGTGACGATTATTTCCCAGGCACCCCTCGCTACGTGGAGCTGCGATCGGGCAATAAAAACGGTACGCACTGGCTCCCTGCCGAAGTAGATGTTTCCATTCGTCCGGGCTGGTACTACCACTCCGGCGAGGATGATCAGGTAAAAAGCGCCGATCACCTCGAGCTCATCTATTACAATTCGGTGGGTCGCAACGGAAACCTCCTGCTCAACCTGCCGGTCGATCGCCGGGGCCTCGTCCACAAAAACGATTCGGTGGCTCTGATGCAGCTGCGGCAGCGTTTGGATGCCACGTTCTCGGATAATTTAGTGGCTTCCGCCAAAATAAGGTCGGAGGATACCCGCGGGCGCGCTGCGGTTTTTGCGGAAGCAAACCTGAACGACGGGGACCCCGACACCTACTGGGCTACTAAAGACGAAGACACTACGGGCACCTTTACCCTGCGCTGGCCCGAAGCGCAGACATTCAATGTGGTCGAGCTCGAAGAATACATTCCGCTCGGACAGCGGGTCGAAGCCGTAGCCGTCGATGCCTGGATGGATGGTGACTGGCAAACCGTAGGAGAAGCTACTTCCATCGGCAACAAACGATGGATCAGAATTCCAACGACCACTACCGATCGTCTGCGGGTACGCATTACCGATGCCATGGCCTGTCCCGTTATTCGGGAAGTGGGCATTTACTACCGTCCGCACGATAATTATCTGCTGGAATCTAAAGAAGCCTTCGACGAGCGGATGAGCTGGTGGCGGGATGCGAAATTCGGCATGTTCATCCATTGGGGGGCCTACGCTGTGCCCGCCGGTCGGTACCATGGCAAAACGGTGGAAGGCGTCGGGGAATGGATCATGAATACGGCCCAGATCCCCATCCCGGAATACGAGACCTACGTTAAGCAATTCGATCCGGTCGATTTCGACGCCCGCTCCTGGGCCCGCCTGGCCAAAGAGGCTGGTATGGAATACATGGTCATTACCTCCAAACACCACGACGGCTTTTGCCTTTGGGATTCGGAGGTGACCAACTACGACATCGTGGATGCCGCCCCCTACCAAAAAGACATCCTGCGCGATCTGAAGCAAGCCTGTGATGCCGAAGGTATTCGCTTAGGATTCTACCACTCTATCATGGACTGGCACCACCCTGATGCTACCGGGGAAAACTTTCCCAAATACAGGGACGAGTACCTGATCCCGCAGGTACGGGAATTAGTGGCTGAGTACGACCCGGCTATCCTCTGGTTCGACGGGGAATGGATCGGAGAGTGGAGTGAGCCTCAAGGCAAAGACCTCTACCAGGCCGTGCGTGCTATGAAGCCCGATATCCTGATTAACAATCGGGTCGGCAAAGGTCGCCAGGGCATGCAGGGCATGAACCGCGACCGGGAATACGTGGGCGACTTCGGCACCCCGGAACAGGAAATCCTGGACTACGGCTCGGCCGAACTCGACTGGGAATCCTGTATGACCATGAACGACAGCTGGGGCTTCAAAGCTGACGACGACAACTGGAAATCTACCCAAACACTGATCCATAACCTGGTAGATGTCACGGCCAAGGGTGGTAACTACCTGCTCAACGTGGGCCCGGATGCCCGCGGACTCATACCTGCGCCCAGTGTGGAGCGACTGCAAGCCGTGGGGCAGTGGCTTGATACCAATGCCGAAGCTATCAAGAAAACGACCATGTGGACCACCTGGCAGGAGGGTGAAACCATCCGATACACCCAAGGCGCCGATGGACAGGTTTATGCCATTGCCCTGGCATGGCCGGGTGAATCGCTGAGTCTGAAAAATATTCGTCCCGCTCAGGGTACATCGATTGAATTATTGGGCTATGCCGATCCGCTATCTTGGGAGTACGACGGAGAAACGGAGGTGACTGTACAACTTCCCGCCCGGGAAGAAATAAAAGTCGACTACGCCTGGGTTTTCCGGATTCAGGAAGGTACTCCGGTGGCGGCAATTGACTGAGTAAGATTTTGGATGGAGAGGGTTCCTTTGCCTAAGGATTGGGATTTGCAGTTAACCCCTGGACTTTGTATGCTCACTAGCCTTATACCACGATCTCTTTTTCCAGGAAAAGAATGGGCAGTGCTCAGTGCTGGGTGCTCAATGAATAGGTTGTTACACCTCCAGTATCGTCTCAATTGATCTCAACAAACTCACAATTAGTAGTGAATTGAGCACTGAGCACCGAACATTCAGCATTATCTTACTTCTAAAAGTGAGCTTGCGAACGGTCTAAAAAAGACCCGTACGGGGAATGGTCTAACAGTGATCCGTACGGAGAGCGGTCTTACCCAGCACCGGCGACGACGATCACGATCTCCCCTTTGACGACGCCCTCGCCTTCACCGTAATAGGCGATCAACTCCGCCAGGGTGCCGCGCCTGATCTCTTCGTGGACTTTGGTAAGCTCCCGGCAAACGCAGGCCTGGCGGCCGGAACCGCAGTGCTCCTGCAGTTGCTCCAGGCATTTGACCAGGCGATAAGGCGATTCGAACAGGGCGAAGGTGTGCGGTAATTCGGCCAGGTATTTCAGGCGGGTCTGGCGGCCCTTTTTGTGGGGCAGGAATCCCTCGAAATGAAAGCGGTCGCAGGGGAGACCCGAGCCCACCAGTGCCAGCACAAATGAGGTCGCGCCCGGTAGCACCACTACGGGAACCTCCGCCTCCGCACAGGCCCGAACCAGCAAAAAGCCGGGATCGGAAATACCGGGGGTGCCGGCATCCGAGATCAGGGCCATAGTCATACCGGTTTGTAGTTCTTCCAGCAGGGCGGGAACGGCTTTATGCTCGTTGTGCGCATGGTGCGCGCGCAGGGGCGTTTCGATTCCGAAGTGCTGAAGGAGCTTGCGGGACGTTCGGGTATCTTCGGCCAGGATGACATCGACCTCCCGGAGCACGTCGAGGGCGCGCAGCGTGATGTCTTTCAGATTACCAATGGGGGTCGGAACGAGGTATAACAAAGCGATGGTGTGGGTTAGGCTTCCTCGGCCACCTTCAGTTCGAAGGTATAGGATTCCATAATCAGATTAGCCAACAGTTTTTTGCAGGCGGTATCCACTTTTTCGCGGGCGGCCTCTTCGCTGTCGGCCTCCACGTTCATCAGTATGTGTTTACCGATACGCACATCCTCGATACCGTCGATGTGCAGGTGCTTCATATTATTAGCTACCGTTTTGCCCTGTGGATCCAGTAACTCCTTGTGGGGCATAATGTCAATTTCAGCAACGTATTTCATGACGTCTTTTTTCGGGTTGTCCAATACTGCCCCAGTGAAAGTAAAATGTACAATACCATGATGGGCAGCAATGCCAATTCGCGCAGCCCGATCAGGGCAACTACGGCAATGGCAGCAAAGATAAACTTTATCTCGTTGCCTCCCCACCGCCGTGCTTTGAATTTCAGGCTAAACATCGGTAGCTCGGCCACCATGAGGTACGACAGCAGCGCGATCAGGGGATAGAGCAAATAGCTCTCGCTAAAAAGACTGGCTAGCCCAAAAGCATCCTGATCGATCCACAGGAAATACCCAACCACCAGCAGGGTACAGGCCGGAGTGGGCATACCGATAAATCCCATTTCCTGTCGGGTGTCGAGATTGAAAGACCCCAGACGATAGGCCGCAAAGGCAGTAAGTACAAACGCGGGTACCGCTGCCCAGTCCACGGCCGGTGTATCGCGAAGTAGTGTGTACAGAATGACGCCCGGCACCAGGCCGAAGGATATGACATCAGCCAGGGAATCGAGTTGTTTGCCGAGTTCCGATTGCACACCCAATGCTCGCGCTACCAGTCCGTCGGCGAAATCAGCCAGGCCGGATACCACCACGAGCACGATACCTAATTCCGACTGTCCGTGGAGAAAGGCTACCACAGCCGTACTTCCGGCCATCAGGTTAATTAAAGTCACTACATTGGGAATCAGGGATCGATCTAACATTTGATTTATTTACTGGATAGGGACCCAACCATTTATCCCGATTACCCCCTCTAACTCATGGGGATTGGATAACAACGGACACTTAGCCGTTTAAGAAAACGTTAATCAGGTAGTTAGGCAATCTTTTTTCAGGAAAAATTGTCCAATTATTACGATACTATTTTGGCTTCCGCTTCCACGGTTATCTGGGGCGTGTTCATGGACTGGCATCCGGTACATGTTTCAGTTGAGAAAACTTATCCCATTTGACTATGCAAATACGGATTTTACTGCTTTGTTCTTTTTTTTGCGCAAGCACCCTGACTTTACTGGCCCAACCAGCTAATGACGAATGTGCCAATGCACTGGAATTGACAGACATAGTGGATTTTTGTTCCAGTCCTGCTACCTACACCAATGCTCAGGCCTCTCAATCCAGTCAGGAAACGCCGGGCTGCTTCCCGGATGATCCAAATAATCCACACAACGATATTTGGTTCCGCTTCACAGCGGTCGCTACCGACGTAAACATTCGCGTGATCGGAGCAACGCGCCTGAATACGGGCGGCACGCTGCGCAATCCACAACTAGCCATTTACTCTGGTACCTGCTCGGACCTCACTTTGCTACAATGTATCTCCGATAACATGAACAACAACGTCGCCCAGACCTTTGAGAATGACTTGAACATAGGCGATACTTACTACATACGCGTCAGCGCCCGTAATTCCAACGTAGGATCCTTCCAATTGTGCGTAAATAATTTCAACGCAGTGGCCAGTCCATCCAGTGATTGTGTCACCGGACAGGTCCTTTGTGATAAAAGTCCCTTCACCGTAGATTTTGTTAATAATTTCGGAGAAGTGCGCGATGAGATCCCCGACGTTTTTTGTTCCGGCACCTTTGCGGTGGAAGAGGAGCAATCGACCTGGTTCAAATGGACCTGCGACGAGGCAGGCTCCCTGGAATTCACCATCACACCGCTCAACCCCGATGATGATATCGATTGGGCGTTGTATGAACTAACGGGGGGAATTGACGATTGCTCCTCCAAAAGACTATTGCGTTATAACATTTCCGGGGAAGTGGTGGGTGCCCCCATCGAAGAATGGGAAGATTGTACCGGCGCTACCGGTCTGCGGGAAGGCGACGATGACGAGGCTGAAGATTGCGGGTGTGATCCTACCGACGACAATTTTTCCCGTGCTTTGGATATGCAAGCCGGACGAGTCTACACCCTGGTCATTATCAACTATAGCCAGTCGGGTTTTGGCTACAGCCTTTCCTTCGGTGGTGACGGTACCTTCGTAGGTCCGGAGGCTAACTTTGCCACTGATCTCAACGGGGGAACGGCTTGTGTAGGCGAACCGGTGACCTTTACCGACGCTTCTTCTTTTCCGGGCGGACTGACCGACTGGGAATGGAATTTTGGCCCTACGGCCCGCACTACTGAAATCCAGGGTGAAGGTCCCCACCCCATCACGTTTGATCGTCCAGGCACTAAGTCCGTACTGCTAAGTGTTACCAGCGAAGATGGTTGTGTGGTCAATACGGTAGGGATTGTGGAAGTCGTCTGCTGTGATGATCATTTCGAGACGGCCGGAGCCGTTACGAATTTGTCGTGCTCTGCCGAACCGGAGGGAGCTGTTGATATTGATGTCAACAGCAATTACCCCATCGAAAGTTACGAGTGGAGCAGTGGAGAAACCACCGAGGACCTGACAGGCATCTTTGATGGTAATTATTCGGTACGTATTGTGGACGAAGCCACCTGCGATACGACCCTCAACTTTACGGTGGAAGCACCGGAAGAATTCGAGCTTCAGGCCGACATACAAATGCCCACCTGCAACGGCGGCACTGACGGAGCCGTGACCATATCCGGAGAGGGGGCCACCGCTCCTTTCCGGTACAGCTTTAACGGCGGACCTTTCGGGGAGGAAACAACGTTCGAAAGTCTTTCGGTGGGTGATTATACCGTGGAAGTAACCGATGGAAACGACTGCAATTTCGATACCGTCATAATGGTCCGCGAACTGGAGCTGGAACTGGACCCTACCGTGGATGCCATCACCCCACCTTCCTGTAACGGACTTAGCGACGGCCTGATCGACGTAAATATCAGCAACGGACAGGGGCCATATCAATATAATTTTAATGACGGTCGGGGTTTCCAGGATGCGAATAGCCTGGCAAGTATCACGGCAGGGACCTATCAGGTAAATGTACTGGATGACAATCTCTGTGAGGGGAATTTCACTTTCGATGTGGAGGACTTTGCCCCGGTAGGAGTCGCCGTTGACCAGGAAGACATCAGTTGTTTTGGCCTGACCGATGGCTCCATCATGGTAATGGGTACCGGAGGAACCGGCACGTATACCTATTCGTGGCAAGACGGTAGCAGCGGTCCCGACCGGATGGAGTTACCGGCAGGTGAATACCCTATACGGGTGACCGACGGAAATGACTGCCCTATCGATACCGTTATTTCTCTTACCCAACCCCCCGAGATCATTATTCAGGATATCGATGTAGTGGATGCCATTTGCTTTGGTGACGATAACGGGCAGGTTCAGCTATTAGGCGATGGTGGGTCTCCCCCTTACCGGTACGCCATTAATGGTCAGAGTCCCCAGAATGATAATCTATTCCTGGGCTTGGGTGCAGGTACCTATACCGTTCGTATTGAGGATGTGGAAGGTTGTTTTAGCGAAGCGGAAATAATGGTCGGTGAACCCGAGCAATTACTGGTTGATGCCGGAGCCGACCAATTGATATCGCTCGGTGAGGATGCCGATCTGCGTGCGGTATCGAGTGCCCTCCCGGTTACATATACCTGGACACCATCGGAGGAATTGAGCTGTGCTGATTGTTCCAGCCCCATTGCCTTCCCATTCAACACCACAACCTTCCAGGTTCTCATCGAAGACCCTACCGGTTGTACTGCGACTGATGAGGTATTAGTCAGCGTTGCCAAATTACGAGAGCTCTATATTCCCAATGCTTTTTCCCCCAACGGAGATGGTGATAACGACTATTTCACTTTATACGGTGGCCCCTCCGTGGAGCGTATTCAAACCTTGCGCATTTTTGACCGCTGGGGTAATCAGGTGTACGAAGGAGAAGATATTCCTCCCGGCACCGAAGGTGAAGTACTGGGATGGGATGGCACCTTCCGCGGACGCGAGATGAAGCCCGCCGTATTTACCTGGATGGCCGAAGTTCGTTTCATCGATCAGGAAGTTCTGACCTATAAAGGGGATCTTACCCTATTGCGCTAATGCAAGGATCAGGAAATTGGTATTTTTGCCCCATGAGCATGAGAACGTGGATAAGCTTGTTGACGCTCGGCACATTACTGTGGACTTGTTCGAATACAGCCTCCCGGAAGGACGCCATCCTGGAAGGGTTATCGCTCGATTCCGAACGCGCCAGTAACGTAGATATTACCTACAGTGATTCGGCCCGCCTGCAAGTGCGCATTCGGGGTCCGGTAATGATCAATTACCTGGAACAAAGCCAACAGCGCCAGGAATTTCCGGAGGGCATCCGGGTTGACTTCTACAATCCTTCCGGACGGGTGAGTAGTGTGCTTACCGCAAAAATGGCTACCCGTTACGACAGTCGGGGTATCGTTATTCTACAGGATAGCGTCGTTTGGCAATCGGCCGAACAACAACGTCTGGAAACCTCGGAGCTCATCTGGAACGAAGCCGACGAAAAAGTGTACAACAACAAATTTCTGGTAGCTACCACCCCCAGAGATACTATTTTCGGTAAGGGCTTTACCGCCAACCAAAATTTCACCGATATTGCCATCATCGGCACCGACGGCCGATTGAAAGTGGAAAGTCTGGAGTAGATCCTGCCTATGCTGATCACCTTTATCATATTGTTTCTTGCGTTATCGGCCTTGTTCTCGGGGTCAGAGATCGCCTACGTCTCAGCGAACAAGCTGAAGGTGGAGCTCCTCAAGAAGCGAGGCGGACGCCGGGGTTCCATCCTCGCGTATTTCTACGACCGGCCGGCCGAGTTCCTGGGTACCATGCTGGTAGGGAACAACATTGCGCTGGTGGCCTTCACGGCACTGACCGGGCAGATACTGACGCCACTGACCAGTCCCTTTATCGAATCACCCTTTCTGCTCTTTCTGACCAATACCATCATCATCACCGGGATCGTCCTATTGTTTGGAGAGTTCTTGCCAAAGACTTTATTCCGACTATTTTCCGATAGTATTCTCTTCTTCCTGGCCTATCCTTTGCGTTTCTTACAGTGGTTATTGGCCGTACCGGCCTGGGTAATGACCCGTTTGTCGAACCTTTTGCTGAAAAGCTTTTTTAAGATTCCGCTGGAGCAGACAGAACAGGTATTTACCCGGCTGGATCTCGAGAATTTCATCAACGAAACTACTCCCGGCCAGGAAGAGGAAGAGATCGATAAAGAACTCTTTGGCAAGGCACTCAATCTGAAAGAGATCCGGGTCCGGGAATGTATGATCCCACGGCCTGAGATTGAGCACATCGATGTATCCGCGCCAGTCGAGGAACTGATTCAGGTTATCCGGGAAACCAAACTATCCCGGATCATCGTCACGGAAGGCGATATTGATAATATCCTGGGATACGTACACCATCAGCAATTACTCCACGAACCGCGCAGTATCCGCGACCTCATTCTCGACATTCCGTTTGTGCCTGAGGTGATGCGGATTACCGACCTCATGAATACCTTTATCAAGGAGCGCATCTATATCGCTTGCGTGGTGGATGAATTTGGTGGAGTTTCGGGAATTGCTACCCTGGAGGACATTCTGGAAGAATTGTTTGGGGAAATTGAAGACGAGCACGACCAGGAAGAACACATCGAAAACCAAATCACCGAACGGGAATACCTCTTTTCCGGGCGATTGGAGATCGACTACCTGAACGAAAAATACGAGCACCTGAACTTTCCGGAAGGTGACTACCACACTCTTTCGGGATACCTGGTCATGACCACCGAGCGCATCCCCGAGAAGGGGGTGACTATTTCACTACCTCCTTACCGTTTTGTGCTCGAAATGGTTAGCGATACTAAAATTGAATTGGTCCGGGTATACGTCGAAGATGATGAGGCGGAATAATTAACAATCGTACGAGGTTACGACTAAGGTGTTTGCTATATAACTGAATGTCGCAACCTCAGGTTGTAATTGGCAGAGCGTATTAAGTGGTAGGACACGCTTTAATCCCGATACCCTATACCTACTACTCTATACCCGGCGGTTGGGTTTTGACTACCATCACTTTACGGACTAGTCTATGCCCAACTTCACCCTAATTATTCCACCAAATGGTCAACGATGTCGGCTTCGGGTGACGCAGCATGTAGCCCGGTGACATTCGCAAAAGAGATGTAGACAGCTACCATAGCTACCGGATATGCTACCAATACCCCCACCAAGAGGGCCAACATCCCAGCCATCATAAGAACACCCAACAGGAGCAGGAAGGCAAATACCATCCACCAACGGCGGTGAATGATTTTTCGACTGGCCTCCATAGCGTCCCAAAAACCCATATTATTAAACACTACAAAAAGAGGTGCGTACATCCAGGAAACCGTCAGGTAAATAAGAGGTACCATCATGGCCAGCATGATTGGAATACCGACGGCCGGTGCAATGATCTCGCCACCCAATTCGGCACCGATAAAGGCACTGACCCCAACACTCAGAACAAATGGGATCATCACGGCCAAAACAGCCAGGAACTGAATGAGATAAACCGCTGCCAGGTTACCGAAATATTCAAATCCGCCAAAAAAGGTACTTAACTGAACCTCGCGTCCCCGGGAGAGCTCGTGCCCTGCCAGATAATACCCCACCAGGATAGGATAGGAAACCAGGATAGCAGCAATGGAGCCCAGCAATGGTACCAATTGGGCCGATACCGAGATGAGCCCCGACAGAATTGCGTAAACAATGAATAATCCCGGCGCTTTTTGGAAAAGCGAAAATGCCTGCCGGATATACTCTCCTATATCAAAGGAATACCCCTCGGTGGTTAACTGCTGTACCTTGCTTTCAGAAATGCTTGTCATGACGATTGAATACAGTTTTTACTAATTGGTCCGTGGTCCGTGGTCCGTGGTCCGTGGTCCGTGGTCCGT
>CAYFGK010000008.1:70117-81957 GCA_964342305.1 uncultured Saprospiraceae bacterium
GTTTTTACTAATTGGTCCGTGGTCCGTGGTCCGTGGTCCGTGGTCCGTGGTCCGTAATATCTTTGCCTTTCGGCAAAAAAGCCAGTCTTTTCGACAAGTTTGCCAAAAAACTGAACTCTACTCAGACGTGTCGCTCCAGATTTCGCCAATTCTTCAGGGCGATTACTTTCCAGGATGCCAGTACATCCCGAACTTGCCTTTCACGCCGGGCTGCCAGTGCTAAAACGACCTCTCCTTCCCCTGCATCATGGCTGCCGTTGCTGGCGTAGTATTCGAATTTACCCTCGATCACCTTGGCACGGTTGGCGTTGGACCAAATCTCCATGCCGACAATTGCGTCGCGGCATAACTCTTCCATCAGATGGATGTCGGACTGGTCGACTTGTTCTAAGATACAAGACCAGGTTTGAAAGTGGGAGCGTTTCAGTAAATCCAACTCTGGATAAATCGACAAGCGCCGGCTACCGACTACGGTAGTGCCCACCTGCTGGTGGCCAATCAGCAGTACATCGCGAAAAGTACGGTCGGATTTCGGGTGGGGAATACTTTCCAAAACCACTCGCACGGGATCTAGCGGACGGGCTAATACCAACTCGTACATTCCGCTGTGGACCAACTCTACGATCACTGGCTTTCGCTGGAATGATTTTACATCCGTCTGTCCGAATTTACTCCACACGCTACGTGCCAGCCGAAAACGCCCGGTAGCAGCCGCACTCAGTCCGACATCCCACCAGTTTTCGGGGCGGGCCGGATCGATAGCCACAATTTTTTTATTGTAATGGAGTACTGCTTTCCATTCGCGGCGACGCTTGTAGATACCACATAAACACTCATAGGGCGGGAGCCAGGTCGGTAAAAGACGAATGGCTCGCTTACACAACTTAATGGCATTGTAATCATCACCGCCCGACGCATAATCATGCGCCTGGATCATCAACTGTCTGCACTCTTCGGTAGGTCCCTCCATGGTCGTCGTGAATTGGGCCGCAAGTGCGCCCCTTTTTTGTATCTTTTGCCGCGCCGAATACTACTTACATCTTTTAATAAAGGCTTCGGCCAAAAAGAAAGGGCTGTCATCAGCCCTCACTGATTAATATACCAATATTTTTACCCTTCGTCAACATGACCGACAAATGGGATATCTGGATCGATACGGGCGGCACCTTCACCGATTGCCTGGCCCGAAATTCGTCTGGCAACATCCAGCGTCTCAAAGTACTGAGCAGTAGTACCCTTCGCGGGCAGATCACCGGGCAGCCTGCTCCCGACTGCCTCCAACTCGACCATACTTGGCCGGTCTACAAAGACTTGTTCGCCGATTACACTGCTACCTTACCCGGGCGCAGCGAGATTGGGTCGTTTCGGGTATTAACATACGATCCTGAAACCCGGAAACTCCGGCTCGATCGCCCACTGCCCGATGGTGTCACGGGAGCCGACCTGTCACTTACGGCCGGTGAAGAGGCGCCCATTCTGGCTGCCCGGCTGGCCACTCAAACACCGCTAGCCGCCGAACTGCCACCCATTCGTATGCGATTGGGTTCGACGCGTGGCACCAATGCCCTCTTAGAACGAAAAGGAGCTCGCGTTGGTCTGTTGATCACCCGTGGATTTCGGGATCTACCCTATATCGGCAATCAGGCCCGACCCGATCTTTTTCAACTCGATATTCCCGAGCCCGACCGTTTGTACCATTCCGTAATAGAGGTAGAGGAACGTCTTAACGCGGAAGGGGAAATAGTAAACCGCCTCACTCCGGAGCATATTCAATCGATCGTACAACAATTACGAGCCTCCGAATGCGATTCGGTTGCTATCGCGCTACTGCACGCTTACCGGAACCCCATTCACGAGCAACAACTGGCGCTGGCAGTACGGGAATCAGGCTTTGAATACGTATCTGTCTCTCACGAACTGAGTCCGGTTATTAAGCTGCTGCCTCGCACGCGAACGGCCCTGGTCAATGCCTACCTGGCTCCGGTAATCCACCGGTATCTCGATCGTATTGCTACTACGATCGGGGTGGCCACAGGCAACTCAGATCTTTTGGTGATGAGCAGTGCCGGCGGACTCGTAAGTTATCGGCACTATCGCCCTAAGGACAGTCTGCTCAGCGGGCCGGCCGGGGGGATGGTGGGAGCTGCCACTATCGGTCACCAACTGGGGATCCGTCGGTTACTCACACTCGACATGGGTGGTACCAGTACCGATACCGCGCGGTACGACCATCAATACGACTACTGCTTTAGTACCGAGATCGATGGCATTGTATTGAATAGTCCCACCCTCGCTATTGAAACAGTCGCCGCCGGCGGTGGCTCTATTTGTCGGTTCGACGGACAAAAACTACAGGTCGGCCCCGAAAGTGCGGGTGCCGATCCGGGCCCTGCCTGCTACGGAGCCGGAGGTCCTCTCACCATTACCGACGTCAACCTGTTGCTGGGTAAATTTCAGCCCGATCGCATGGGGATTCCCATCCGGACCGAACGTGCCGAAGCGGCACTGGAGGCTTTGCGCCAAAAGGTATCCGCAGCTCTGGATCAGGACTACGACCGCACCGAGCTGTTACGTGGGTTGGAAAAGATCGCCAACGAAAAAATGGCCGAAGCCATTCGAAAAATATCCGTCGCCCGTGGTTTTAACCCCTCCGATTATGCCCTGCTTGCCTTCGGAGGTGCCGGCGGAATGCACGCCGCTCAGGTAGCCGACCTGTTGGGTATCCGCCGGTTGGTGCTGCCGTTCAACAGTGGTATACTGAGTGCCTTCGGTATCGGACATGCCCGCGTGGAGCGCCTCGCCGAACGCCAAATACTTCGTCCACTGCACGAATTGGGGTCCGAACTCCCGCGAATAGTTCACGAGGTAAGCCAGGAGGCCCGGGAGGCCCTGCAACAGGAAGGTTACCCCGCCGCACTGACCGGTATCAGGCAGCGGCTGTTGTTTCTTCGTTTTCGTGGACAGGATACTCCGCTGGAGATCGATATTACCGAATCGGCGGCTATGCCGGAACGGACCTTCCAGCGACAGTACGAACAACTTTTTGGGTACTACCCTTCCGACCGGGTGATTGAGGTAGAAAGCCTGCGGGTCATTGCGGCTACCCGTGCCGATCTGCCCCGATCGCGGCCGGAACCTAAATACGTTCAGCCAGCATTTCCCACGGAACACAAGGATGGTTTTCCCGTCTACATTTGGTCCGATCTGACCCCGGGAACCTTCATTACCGGACCAGCGGTACTGTTAAATGATCACGCTACTGTTTTTTTGCCGAAAGGCTGGTCGGTAAAAACGTCACATGATAAAAACCTGATCGCTCATCGCTCAGAAGCAAAGGTATCGGGTGCCACAGAAAGGTTGAAGGAAGGAATTGAACTGGAGCTCTTCACTAACCGCTTTTCTGCCATAGCTGAGGAAATGGGTGCCCAACTGCAGCGCACTGCTTTTTCGGTCAACGTTAAGGAGCGCTTAGATTTTTCGTGCGGACTTTTGAATACCCGGGCTGAACTACTGGTTAATGCGCCCCATATTCCCGTCCACCTGGGCAGCCTGGGCGTATGCGCACGATTGTGCCTCGAACGTCAGCCCATTGGTCCGGGCGATGTCCTGCTAACCAATCATCCGAAATATGGCGGATCGCACCTACCCGACGTTACGTTACTCAGCGGTGTGTACACGAAGGCAGGAGCCCTTATTGGTTACGTTATCAACCGGGCGCATCATGCCGAGATCGGCGGAACCCGGCCCGGATCTATGCCCCCTGATGCCACGCGACTGGAAGAAGAAGGGATTGCTTTTTCACCCACTTTTTTAGTGAGGGCCGGACAAGTACAATGGAAAACGATTCGCGAAGCTCTGGAGGGTGGCCCCTTCGCTTCGCGGTCACCCGACGAGAATATTGCCGATGTCCGGGCAGCCCTGGCCAGCCTTCGCAAGGGAGCTGAAGCGCTGCAGACCATGGTGCGCATTCACGGCCTGGAGAAGGTGCATTACTACATGAACCGGGTGCAGGATCTGGCCGCAAATACCCTGGAATCAGGTATGACAGCTTATCAGGGCAAACTCTACGAAGCAACTGAGCAGTTAGATGATGGCCACCGGATTCAGGTAGCTATCGACCTGCGGAAGGTCCCCTACCTTTTTGATTTTAGCGGAAGCTCAGCTCCTCATCCCTTTAATCTGAACGCCAACCTCTCGATCGTATACAGTGCGGTACTTTACGTACTGCGATTGCTTTGCGCCAAGCCCATTCCCCTGAACGAAGGTCTGATGCGTTCGATTAAACTCAAGGTCCCGACATCTTTGCTACATCCCGACTTCGTGGATGATGCCGCAAAGTGCCCGGCGGTAGTAGGCGGAAATACAGAGGTAAGTCAGCGGCTGGTCGATACCCTTCTCAAGGCATTGGGCCTCGCTGCTTGTTCACAAGGCACCATGAATAATTTTCTGTTCGGGAACCAATCTTTTGGCTACTACGAGACCATTGGTGGCGGAGCGGGCGCAGGGGCAGGCTTTCACGGTCGATCCGGTGTGCACCAGCACATGACAAATACCCGACTGACCGATCCGGAAGAGTTGGAGTTTCGGTATCCGGTGCGGGTGGATCATTTCGGCTTGCGCCAAAATTCGGGTGGCCGGGGACAGTGGAACGGAGGTGACGGACTTATCCGGGAAATCACCTTTTTGGAGCCGGTGGAATTTACCCTGCTGAGTCAGCACCGCGTGGTGGCTCCCTATGGGCTGCAAGGAGGTGACCCCGGAAAAGTGGGTGAGCAGTGGTTGATCAAAGCGGATGGAGAGAAAAAGGCCCTGAATGGTATTGACCACCAATCCCTGGAAACAGGTGATCGCGTTCGGATTGAGACGCCCGGCGGCGGCGGATACGGCGTAAGACGTTGATTCACAAGTGTTTTATTCACTCTCCAAACCCTCAATGTGAAAAACTACCAACAACTTTTCCACTTCATAAACACCTGACAACCAAAGAAAAAACAATCTTATCAACAAATTTACACTGGGATAATGTTAGTAAACAAAACAGCCCCGGTGGAAAACCGGGGCTGTTCTTGGATCTTGGTATAAAAGAGCTGGAAGCGATCTCAAAATGTTTTGAGGTGGCTTCTGCTTATTCCGTGGGAGTGGTTGGTTCCTCCTGAATACCGGCAAAGTAGTTTTCGAGCTCGTTAAGCGTAGTTTCCTCCGTACGGATATCGCGGATTATGGAGCCTTTTTCCAGGACCACAATACGTTCGCAAACCTCCGTCACGTGGGTGAGGTCGTGACTGGAAATGAGGACGGTCATGCCATCGGGCAGATCTTTAATCAACTGTTTGAGTTTGATCTGCGAACTGGGATCGAGGTTAGCGAACGGCTCATCGAGCACCAGTACTTCCGGTTGCCCAATCAGGGCGGCGGCAATACCTACCTTCTTCTGGTTTCCCTTCGAAAGGTCACGAATGTACTTTTTGCGATCCAGGATCTCTCCGTTAAAGAAGGTTTCGAAGGCCTCCAACCGCTGATCCAGTTCACCCTTGCCGACACCGTAGAGTTTAGCCACAAATTCGAAATATTCACGGGGCGTAAGAAACCCGATCAGGAAATTTTCGTCCAGATAGGCTCCCGTATAGCTCTTCCAGTGTTCGGAGCGGGCAACCGGCTTTTCCTTCGACAACACCTCTCCGGAAGAAGGCTGAATGAGGTCCATAATGAGGCTGAAAAGCGTGGTTTTACCGGCACCGTTATTTCCCACAAGACCAAAGCTTTCGCCCTGCAGAATGACGAGTTCATCAACGCGGAGCACCTCGACTCCTTTATAGGATTTGGATAAGTTGTGTATAGTGATCATTGGTATGCTATTTTATTAGTCTGCTTTAAATCCGGCACTCATGGCGTATTTCCGTTTTTCGAATTGGCGTACCACCTTATCCAACAGGCGATCCCGGAAAACGATGCCAATAATTCCGATGATGGCCAGTACGCCAAGTCCAACTTATTTATTGACCCAGATACCGAAGGGTAAGTAGATGAAAATGGGAATCAGCAGCAGTGGCAGCAGCATTACAAATTGATTGGCCCCCACACCTTCGTAGTTGAAAAAGGCCCCCTTTGTGAGTTCGATGCGCTTCACGTTATAGGTAGCCGAGAACATGAGCACAAAGGAATTAACTCCCAGGTTGAACAGGGCACAAGCAACAAAGGCCAGCGGCAAATTCACGTCCATGAATCCATACGCCAGAGACAGGGTCGTAAAGATGGTAATGAAGGCCGCAAAGAAGTAGTACTTAGCCTCGAAGTATTCACGAATGCTGAAATTACGGGTGAGCATAAAATCGAAAAACGTGCTCTCCCACGACAGCATGAACTGTCCGTACTGGATCATCAGAAAGCCCGAGATGAATATCCCGATAAAGATGGCTACCGCGAAGGAAGCTTGCAACGCCTCAATGAACAGCAATGGATAAATGATAAAGATCAACCCGATCATCATCATGGTCCGCGGACGTTTATTCCGCCAGATCAGTTTCAGGTCTAAGCGGATCAGTTCGCCCAGGTTCCCGAAGCGGTCGAGCCAGGTGAACTGTCGGGCACTCACCCGCTCCTGCCGGTTGGATACAAAAGCATCCAGGTAGGCATACTGACGAAAACGCTGGAACAAGACGAGGTAAAAAAGCACCACCAAACCCAGCGGGATAAGCAACAAAATGGGTTGCTCTACCACCTGAGCAATCAGATTTCCGAAGGCCCCGGAGATACCAATTACACCGGTCCTATCCAGGTAGAACACCCCTCCAAGTGCCAGTAAAAGGGCAAAAATGAGGGCAGGTTTTACGCTGAACATTCGCTTGAGCAAAAACACCAGATAGTGGTTCGCCACTGCGATCAGCAGGAAGAAGGTCAGCCAGGAAAGTCCGCCGCCCAAACCGAATTCCGGTATAACAACCCGGAACATAACCGGTAATCCCAGGATCAAAGGGAGCAGGTTGAAGAAATTAGGCAGTGACCGGATGAGGATAAAATGAAATACCTTCCGCCGGTCGATAGGCATCACCAACAGGGGCTGGACCGAAAGCAACGGGAAGGATTGCAGGAAGAACCGAATAAACAGGTCGAACAGGAAATAGTAGAAGACCAGTTTGTTGATGGGCATGAAAACGGGGCCTCCTTCGTCATCACCCCGGATCAACTCCGGCAAAAAGTAAGCAAGGGCCAACACGTTGAGCAGCATATACAGGGCAAAGAAAATGAGGATCACCGTGATGGCTACATCCTTACCTGAAAAAGCTGAACGCACGCGTGACCGCCACTCATTGTGTAGCAGGGTAAGCATGGCTTTGTGTGTTTATGAACTAGGTCGTAAAATGAACTAATGGCTTTTCGCGCCTGGTTCTAATAAAGTGTTGAATTTCCTGTTTTTGACACAGGATTTCAGATAGAGCTCTTCATTTTTTCGACCTAGTTCCTGTGGGGTTGGGCATTGACCACTTTAAAAAGTTAAGAAACGCCTGGTCTTGCCTCACGGTAGTTTACTAATGCGCTTCCCGCCACGTCTTGCCAACCCCTGCCTCCACCAGGATGGGTACATCCAGGTCGGGCAGCGCATTTTTCATAAGCTCCATGATCTGGGGTTTCACCTCGTCCAGCTCCCCCTTGGGCACATCAAAGATCAGTTCATCGTGCACCTGCAGGATCATGCGGGTAGCGTAATCCTTGGCACGCAGCATATTGTGCACGTTGACCATAGCGATCTTGATCATATCGGCAGCTGATCCCTGAATGGGCGTATTGATGGCCATGCGTTCGGCATTGCTTCGGGCCAGTGAGCTCTTGGAGTTGATGTCGCGCAGGTGACGTCGGCGTCCAATGAGTGTTTTCACGTAACCGTGTTTGCGGGCGTGCTCCACCATATCGTCCATATATCGTTTGAGGCCACTATACTGCCTGAAGTATTGCTCGATGAGCTCCTTTGCTTCGGCGCGTTTGATATCGAGTTGTCGCGACAGGTTGGTCGCCCCCGCTCCGTAGATGATGGAGAAGTTAACGGTTTTGGCACGGTAGCGCTGCTCGCGGGTGACCTCGTCGTAAGGTACTTCAAAAACGCGGGCGGCAGTTGCGCGGTGAATATCTTTACCCTCCTGAAATGCTTCGACCATGGCCTCGTCTTTGCTGATCTCGGCGATCAGGCGCAATTCGATCTGCGAATAATCGGCCGCTAAGAGGAGATGGTTCTCGTCGCGCGGGATGAAGGCCTCCCGCACCCGCGCGCCTTCTTCGGTACGGATGGGGATATTCTGCAAATTGGGATTGTTGGAGCTGAGTCGGCCGGTGGCGGCCAGAGCCTGATTGAAGGAAGAGTGGATACGGCCGGTTTCGGGATGCACCATTTTAGGCAGCGCTTCGACGTAAGTCGATAATAGCTTAGTAAGGCCACGGTAATCCAGAATTTCGTTGACGATGGGATAATCGGCAGCCAGATCCGTTAGTTTATCTTCATTGGTGCTGTACTGCCCCGATTTTGTTTTGCGGCCCTTATAGGGTAAGCCCATTTTATCGAAGAGGACCTCACCGACCTGTTTGGGTGAACCAATATTGAATTTGACACCCGCTATTTCGTGGATCTTTTCCTCCAGTTCAGCGATATCGTCTTTCAGTTCTTTGGCGTAGTGATGCAGAAATTCGCTATCGAGATTTATGCCCTCGTATTCCATATCCACCAGTACGTGCACCAGGGGCGACTCTACTTTGTAGTACAGATCGTGTAGTACCTCTTCTTCTTTAAGCTTTGGTTCCAGGTATTCCTTGAGTTGAAAGGTGATATCGGCGTCTTCGGCTGCGTAATCGGTCACCTGTGAGGGATCGACATCGCGCATAGTCTTCTGGTTTTTGCCCTTTTTACCGATCAGGTTCTCGATGGGTACCGGCTTGTATTCCAGGTAGGTTTCGGCCAGGTAATCCATATTGTGCCGAAGCTCCGGTTCCAGCAGGTAGTGGGCGATCATAGTATCGAAATAGTAGCCCTCGATACGTACATCGTACCGACGCAGCACCAACGCATCGTACTTCAGGTTTTGGGCGATCTTGGTGATGTCAGGGTTCTCAAAGAAGGGTCGGAACTCTTCTACCAGTGCCTGTGCTTTTTTTTGATCTTCAGGAAAGGGCACATAGTACCCTTCGTGCGATTTCCAGGAAAAAGCTATGCCTACCAATTCGGCCTGGGTCGCGTCGATATTAGTAGTTTCCGTATCGAAGCAAACTTCTTTTTGTTGCGTGAGTTCCTTGATCAGGTTCGCACGCTTCTCGGCTGTATCGATGAAAAAGTACTCATGGTCCGTATTCTCGATGGTCTTACTGGCGATGGAGTGCTTCTTCAGGCGGGGCGCTTGCACATCTACCTCCGATTCTTCACCGAACAGCGATCCCTGCGTGCTCTCCTTTTTGCCGGAAGGCTGAGGAGCCTCTTCCGAATCGCCAAGAATGGAGCGGGCCAGGGTACGAAATTCGAGTTCTACAAATAACTCGCTCAGTGCATCTTTATCCATGGGATCGATCTGTAGCTTATTCGGCTCGAAGTCGATGGGGACTTCAATATCGATGGTTGCCAGCTCTTTCGAAAGCCGGGCCTGATCGGCATTGTCGCGAACCTTTTCCTGCTGTTTACCTTTCAGTTCATCAATGTTATCGAGCAATCCTTCTACCGAGTCGTATTTAGCCAGGAGTTTGGCGGCCGTTTTGGCGCCAATGCCCGGCACCCCCGGGATGTTATCAATGCTATCGCCCTGCAGCGCCAGAATGTCGATAACCTGTTCGGTGCGATCGATATTCCATTTTTCGCACACCTCCTTGGGTCCCTGGATTTCAACTCCGTTCCCCTGGCGTGAGGGTTTATAGATGAGGATATGATCCGTAACTAATTGCCCGAAGTCTTTATCGGGAGTCACCATGTAGGTGGTGTAACCATTCTTTTCGGCCTTCTTGGCCAAGGTACCGATCACATCGTCGGCCTCGTACCCCTTTACCGTTACGATGGGAATCTGAAAGGCCTCCACGATCTTACGGATATACGGAAAAGCAATGGCAATATCTTCGGGTTGCTCCTCCCGGTTGGCTTTATACTCTTCGAACATATCGTGGCGGAAGGTGGGGCCATCCGGATCGAAGGCCACCGCAATGTGGGTGGGTTTTTCGTTCTGAAGCAGGTCCCAAAGGGTACGGGTAAAACCGGTGATGGCAGAAGTGTTGACCCCCTTGGAGTTGATCAGTGGCCGATTGATGAAGGCGAAATGTGCCCGATAGACCAGGGCGTGCCCATCGAGAAGGAATAATTTTTTATCCGCTGACATAGGACAATTTGGTTGATGGCCTCCGATTACGGTAGTCGGTGGCTGGGTTATTTTTCGGGTTTGCCTTTCGGCAAAAACCGACGCAGTTAAGTTATTGTGAGGTTGGGCATAACCAATTTGTAACCTGATGATGCTGAGAGCCCAAACTCCCGGTATGCGGTGATTGGTAGAGGGTAGAAAGACTTAAACAAGACCTGCTACCTAATGCTTTCTACCAAATACAAGGTGAGGTTGTGACATTCAGCCATTTATCAAGGAGCCCATCCTCAACCTCACGGTAAGTTAGGGAATTTGTTGGACCAACCGTAGCCACGGGGTGCACCTTACCCTATCAGATGGTGAAATTGTATTTGATGAGCAATTGCTGGGTAAGGCTCACCCGTTTACCTAATCCGTCGACCCCATTGGGCTTGCTGAAGTCGGTAATCTGCACGCGTACATCGTCGTCGTAAAACACATTCACATTTACGGAAACCTGCAGGTTCTTCACCAGGGCGACACTCAGATCTGTACCCCAGTTGACATCGATATTTTCGGGATTAACGAGGTAGTTGGAGAAGAGCAGGAGGGTGCTGTTAAAAGCACCCTTGTCTTCCATAAATTTGGTGGACACCCCCAGCCGTAAGGTCTGCCCCATGGCTTCGAAGGTGTTATCGAATTCAGTATAGCGCCCCGATTCCGGATCTGGTTCGCCTTCGACCGGGTTACCGTGTACACCCAGGGAAGCGATCTCATCGTCGGGCACAAAGATAAATTTGGCACCGAGGGGCGAATAATAGGCCGAGAAAGTCTCATCGGGTTTAAAGTCGATTCCCACCGAAATATTCAGGGTGGCGGGGCTGAAAAACCGGGACCGGAGCTGCCCCATACCGGCGACATCCTTCAGGAAATTCCCCGGAAAATCTTCGCTCCCCATGTATGTTGGTAACAGGGGAGTGACGAGGTTCGTATTGGCGGCGTAGAACCACTTGGATTCCTTGGTAGTCCGATAACCGAACTTCACGTTGTACTGGAATTCATCGATGGATTTCTGGAAGGGTATTCGCTGGGAGGTTCCCTGGGCAATGATACCCGACCCCAGGCGCTGGATACCGAATTGCCACAAAAAAGCGTGATCCCAGGCCAGACGTTTTTTGCGGTATTTGGCAAAGCCGCTGGTGGCAATACCGAAGCCGATCTGGTTTTGTCCGGCCCCTTGTTTGGGATTGATCTGCAAGAGTTGAGCAAAGTCGAAGCCGAAGCCGGCACCGAGGGTCCAGCCGTCGGGCAGGGTGTCTTTTTTGTTTTGTGCGTTCAACGTGGTGGTCAGCAAACAGCACGTTACCGCCATCAAGAGGGTACGAAGGATCATACGTTGTGTTTTTTCCATTTGGGTTGGGGTAATAAAGGAAATTTTGTGGGATGTGCAAGTTAATACCACCCCGGGCTTACGCCCGGGAGAATGATAAGGGCGTCCCTAACGGGACTCTGGTGGGGGGCTCGCAGGCTCGCAATATTGCGTCA
>CAYFGK010000008.1:82057-87304 GCA_964342305.1 uncultured Saprospiraceae bacterium
GCGTCACGGGAGCGACTGTTACGGCCTCGCGGGCTCGGCCTAGACCGTCTTTGGCCTGACGGATTTGACTGGCTTCACAGGCTTGGGCGTCCCTAACGGGACTCTGGTGGGGGGCTCGCAGGCTCGCAATATTGCGTCACGGGAGCGACTGTTACGGCCTCGCGGGCTCGGCCTAGACCGTCTTTGGCGTGACGGATTTGACTGGCTTCACAGGCTTGGGCGTCCCTAACGGGACTCTAGGGAGGCTCGCAGGCTCGCAATAAGTCGTCTCTGGCGAGACTGGTGGCATAAAAAAGCCATAGCAATACGCAACGGTACTGCTATGGCTTTTTGGCGAAAGCCGGAAAATGCTAGAAGGTCACATTGTATTTCAGCAGGAATTGCTGAGTGATGCTGACGCGTTTACCGAGGCCGCTTACCCCATTGGGTTCGTCCCAGTCGGTGATTTGAACTAGGACGTCATCGTCGTAGAACACATTGACGGTGACGGCGGCTTGCAAGCCCGCAACGATAGTCAGGGCAAACTCATTGGTCCAGTCGACGTCGATGTTTTGGGGGTTCTCGAGATAATTGGAGAACAGGAGCATAGAAGAGGTGAAGGTGCCCCTTTCTTCGAGGAACTTGGTTGCGTAATTAGCACGCAATGTTTGTCCGAGCGCAGAAAAAGTGTTGTCGAACGTAGTAAAGCGGCCCGTATCGGGGTCGCGGTCACCCTCGACCGGATTACCGTGAACACCGAGTGAAGCGATAAAGTCGTCGGGTACAAAAATAAATTTGGCACCGATGGGTGAATAGTAGAGACTGAACTTGTCCGTCGGTTTCCAATCCATACCCGCTGAAAGGTTAAGGGTCCCGGGGTTAAAAAACTTGGACAATAGATTACCCTGTCCCGTAATATCCGTCAGGAAGTTACCGGGGTATTCTTCCGAGCCCTGGTAGGTAGGGGTCAGCTGGGTTAGGAGCGACATATCGGCCGCGTAAAAAAAGTTGGATGACTCCGACGTCTGATACCCCACTTTGGAGTTAAACCGCAGATCGTCGATGGCTTTTTGAAAAGGTACGCGCTTCTCTTCATTACCCTGGGCGATCACTCCGGATCCCAGGCGCTGAATACCGAATTGCCAGTTGGCCAGGTTATCCCAAGCCAGACGATCCTGACGAAATTTGGCGAAATAGTTAACCGCACCGCCGAAGCCAACCCGGTTCTGACCGGCGCCCTGGCGGGGGTTGATCTGTAAAAGTTGGGCAAAATCGAGACCGAGGCCGGCTCCGGAGGTCCATCCTTCGGGCAATTCGTTCTCCTCCTGACCGACCAGGTTGGGGGTTACCAATAGCAATACCAGGCAACACAAGAAAATGTGCTTGAGCATAACGTAGGAATTTTTAGGGTTAGACTATGCAGACCGGCGGCGGTTACTTTTGGCGTTCGTACCGCTCGGTCATCAACTTATTTAGCGGGAAAACCACCAATTTATCGCCGGCATCGATGGTGAAAGACGTATTATCCATTTTGACAATTTCGCCCTCTACCCCTTCGATGGTGATCCTATCGCCTACGTTTACCCGGTTCCGGTTGTAGTAGGCTGCCAGCAGATTACCCAATAGCGGGCGGGAAGCATACCCATATCCGATGGCAAAGGCAGCTACAATACCCGCCAGGATAATAGATACGTTGTCTTGGATCGACTCGGTTTGTATACCCGCCTGCGCCAAGCTGATCATAGCCACATTAATGAACAAGAAGTAGAACACTAAATTGGCGATCATGTTGGCAGCCGGAATATTCAGGGATTTTGTGGCCGTGAGGACCAATCGCTTCAGGAAGTCGGCCAGGATAACTCCGGCGATAAATACCACCAGCGCCGACGTGAGTACCGGCAGGTAATCAAAGCCCCGGGCAATGAGGTCGGATAGGGCCTGGATTCGCAACATATCGGTGGCAATCCAAATAAATACAAAGAAGATGATGTAGTAAAAAATCTTACCTATTACGACGCTCGGCTGAAGCTTGAATTTGGATTTCCTAAAAATCTCAATATCGGCCAGCCGATCGGCTAATTTGTCGATACCGATCTTTTGCAGAAGCTTAGTCAATCCTTTCCCCACCAGTTTGCCGATAATCCGACCAATCAGCAAGATGAGTAATGCCCCGAACAGACGCCCAAGGAAAGTCAGGCCGTCGGAGACAAATTGGTTTACAAAGGGAAGCTGTTCCTGCAGGTTCGAAAACCAGCTCTGTTGTAGAAGCATCCAGTGCATAGGTAGTGTTTTGGCAATCGTTGGTTTGGTTCGTGCGGTCTTTGTATTTACCGGGGTGGTTCCAGGGGCCCGTCCGGCGCCGGCCCGCGTGTGGGTTGATCCGGTGCGTTAGATTGGCCAGACTGATTGCCGGGAACAGCCGAGTTACCGGCTGCCAGTACGCCCAACATCCCCGACAGATACACATCAGCCACATCGCCCAGCATGCGAAAGAAATGCAGAGTGCCCTGAATATTCTGCAGAACTTCCTGGTTTCCTTCGCGCACAAAGGCCGCTTCTTCCTCCTCGTACAGTCTGTGAAAATTATTCATATGCGTTCTCAGATAGCATCCGCCATCCGGCTTTTTTTGGAGGCCATGGCCTTAGCCTTGGCCCTTTTTATTTTCATTTTAATGGCACTTTCTGATTTATCGAGCACCTCGGCCATATCCCGGATCGACATATCATCCTGATACTTCATCAGCAGTACAGCTTTATCGCCGGCGGGAATATCGTCG
This sequence comes from uncultured Saprospiraceae bacterium, assembly GCA_964342305.1. Taxonomy (GTDB): domain Bacteria; phylum Bacteroidota; class Bacteroidia; order Chitinophagales; family Saprospiraceae; genus DT-110. The sequence goes on from CAYFGK010000008.1 coordinate 84,814, forward strand.
AGTACTTTTTTCAATAGTTGCACCTCCATCTCCAGCAATTCGTAATCAGGAATTTCCTGGTCAGCCAGATCGGGCGGATCATCGAGTTCATCGGAAAATAGAGCCTGCTTTTTTTGTTGCTTTCGCAAAAAATCAATGCAGTAGTTATAGGTGATCGAATACACCCAGGTGGAAAAGCGTGATCGCTGACCGAAACGCGACAGGTTCAGGAATATTTTCGTAAAAATCTCCTGAGTGGCGTCGCGGGCCAGGGCTTCGTTCTTCAACAGGGAGAGACTCTTGGCGTACACTTTGGCCGAATACCGGTTGTAGATCAACGTAAAACACGGCTCGGCCTGGGTATCCAGGTACGTCAGGATGACCTCCAGGTCCTCCATTCCTCTATGACAAGTAGCACTCAATGGCGAATTCGGGTTTGTTCGTTGTGGTCAAAATACGGGGCTGTGCCAGATTTCTGGTTTTTCTTGGGTCTTAACTTTTTGTTAAGACGCAGAAAAATCCCGAAAGACACATTTTTCTGGAATTTCTTTTAGCGAAACGCCCTCTATATTATCGAAACTAGGGTAAATCAATGTACATATACCGAAAACGGAGTGGTATAATTGATCCTTACCATTTCCAGGCAGTGGTATCCGCTTCTACGTAGGGCATTTCCGGCAGATTAAAATAGGGTGAGTTATTAATGGTGCTGGCATCATGAGCACCCTGAAACTGAATAAATCCTTCGGTCTTTAGAAATTCAGCATCTAGAGGAGCGTCGATGAGGACATAGATTGTCCGGCAGCTATCCGGGTTATCAAGTGCGGTAAGCATCAGGGTTTCGTGCGGTAACTCATACGGGAACCACATGGTATTCCATTCAAATAAATTCCAGGGCACGATCAGTTTTTTTTGAGCCGGCTCCGGATGCATGGCCAGGGTATCCTTAATATAGGTCAATCGTTGCCGATAAAAAGAATAGGTACCGATCATTTGCCAGGTACTGACCACCATAAGTAAAGACATTATTGCAGTTAGGGGCCAACGCGGATTATCACGTAGCAGGAAATAAAAAGGGGTCATCCAGATTAACCCCAGTAAGGCCAGATATCCGTCGAGCATGATAAAAACGGGTCCCCCCAAGTCGGAATAGGTAATAATGTTGATTACGATCCATCCCAAAAAAGACAGCGAAATGAATAAGGCTGCAAGGATTTTTCGCTTCCATACCAACCATCCTAAGCTGGCGGTAAAAGCCAGGCCCGGCAAAATATACTGGGTCGTGAAATACTGTTTTATGGCTGAAAAAATATAGTGCTCTCCAGGATGCAGAAAGAGTTCTCGTATGGCATCCGGATTCAATAAATCCGCCAGACGGTTTGACTCGTATTCATCCTCCTGTACCACGAAGAATTTGACAGCAAATACCAAAAGGATAAATCCCGGCATGATCCAGCGTTTAGGCTTCAGCCAGGTATTATCATAGAGCCTTTCAAAGACCAGGAAAGTCATAATTGGATATAGTGGAGCCAGATGGGCTCCGAATAGACCGACCAGGCAGAGGGTCACTACTGCAAAATCCAGCCACTTGAGTCCATCTTTCTCTTGCCGGGTAGTTAGCCAGGCAACTAAAAATGCCCCGATAGCCAGTCCGAACGTAATTTCTGATATGGCGGCATAGAATTTATACCGCATACCCAGACACAAAGCTCCCACTAACAAAAGTCCTCCCAATGGATTTCGAAGCCCATATACAATGATCAAAAACAAACCGTAAAACCACAGGTAAAAGGACACGGAGTACGCCCTGAATACATTTGCCAACGACCACTCCCAGTCCACTCCAATAAGGGGCACCCACTGGGTTAAATAACTGATGTACCGGTCGTGCTTTATGAAAAAATCCTGGAAAGTGACCAGGTGAAAGGTATAATAAGCGGTATCGAAGGAAAGTAATCGCTCTTTATATAAGAGGATGCAGGCCAGAGAAACCACCCAAAAGAAAAGATGCCCTATCCAGGTATACCATCTCGATAGGTTAGTATTCAAATCCGGGGAGTTTGTTGTCATGGTTTCAGGAAGATTGGGGTTTTACCGGTTCAGCGATCTTTAAAAATACGCAATGTCACGGGTTATAAACGAGGGTCGCCGGTTGTTCCAACCTTTGGTCAGAAAGCCGACAAGAATTATTGTCAATCATTTTTTGGCTATTTTCCAAATAAACAAACATTCCCTGATGAACAGACTATTATTCTGCTCCCTGCTATTGATCTCCTATTCTTTGGTAACAAGCCAAACGACTTTCACACCGGCCGATGCCCTCGACGTAGTTTCTATCGCGGATGTGTCTCTAAGCCCTAACGGAACGTACGCGGTAGGTATAACCTCCGAGAGTACGCGTAACCGACTGGGGGTGGATCATTTCCGGTTTCGGGATCCCAATTACACTCGCCCGTTTGAGGGGCAACTCATGTTGTATCGAACCAATGATGGTACGGCCACTTTTATTGGT
>CAYFGK010000009.1:0-84600 GCA_964342305.1 uncultured Saprospiraceae bacterium
TTAGGGGGGCGGCACAACTCAATTCAAAGCCATGCCCTGCGGGCTTTGGCTTTTTTGATGGTACAGACTACCTCAAACTAGCGTTTGGGTAGTCTGTACCATCAAAAAAGCCAACCACCTCTCGGTGGTTGGCTATGTCTTTGGTTGGCGGAGGAGGAGGGATTCGAACCCCCGATGGGCTATTAACCCATGCCGGTTTTCAAGACCGGTGCAATCAACCGCTCTGCCACTCCTCCTGGCTTTTCGGTTAAAGCGGTTGCAAATATAAGGCTGTTTCCCGCAAAAGGAAAGCCTCTGGCGAAAATATTTTAGGCAATATAGGGAAGCAAAAACAAACTTGCCCAGCTGACTAAAATAATCAAACTAATCAGGAGGTTTTTGATCGTCTTCATAATGGTCGTTTATCGGGTTATGCTATGATATAAATGAACCTTGGTTTTTGTTACCGGTTTCTTTTAGTTGTTTAAACAACTGTATAACCCCCTGTTATCCAGCTTGTTCGTTTTTTATAGCTGCTATTTCCAGCTAAAATTCCAGGTAATACTTGGAATCAGGGGGAATAAGGCCACTTTAAAGGCATTTCCTTCAGCGGTTCCGCTCTGCGGATCGGTTTCAAAATCGTAGTACACAAAAAATGGATTTAATCGGCTATAGGCATTGTACACCCCAAAGGTCCAACTACTTTTAAACCGTTTATCGGACGTAGTTGCCGGGGTGTATGTAGCTGACAGATCTAATCGATGGTAATCTTCAATCCGGGCTGAGTTGCGATCACCGTACCGGGGTACCACATCCTGGCCAATCAGATAAACCGAGCGCAGTGGTGTAAAAGCACTTCCCGTTGCGAATACGAAGGTACCTCCTACCTCCCACTTCTCCCCTGGCGAATAATTAGCTACCAAAGAAATATCGTGACGACGGTCAAATTGAGTAGGGTAAACCTCACCATTATTGATATCATCGAACTGACGCTCTGTCCGTGACAAGGTATAGGCGATCCAACCGGTGAGTATTCCTTTATTTTTTCGCAGGAAAAATTCCAAACCATAACTCCTGCCTTCCCCAAACACGAATTCGTTTTCCAGGTCCTCCGCGGGATCATTTACGTAATCCTCCCGGTAATCGATCTGATCACGCAGGGTTTTATAATAGGCTTCCAGGGAGGCTTCGTAGCGGTTATTATCAAAATTCCGGAAATACCCGAGACTGTACTGTAACCCACGCTGGGGCTTCACCCGTTCGGTGCTGGGCACCCAAATATCCGCCGGGAGGGTTGAGGATGAATTACTCACCAGGTGCAGGTACTGATTGGTAACCGTCAAACCAGCCTTCAATGAAGACTCCGGGGAAAAGGAATAGCGGGTACTGATTCGAGGTTCCAGGCCGTAGTAGGTCGTAACCGGCTCCCGCCGTTCGTAGGTGCGGCCATCTTCACCCGAGGTATAGGGCCCAAGTTGTGTAAAGGAGCTAAAGCGCAGCCCGAGGTTAGCCCGCAAACGGGGGCTAATTCGAATATCATCCTGGATGTACCAGGCCGTTTCATGGGCATAACGCGCTTCCAGGTTATTGGAGAATTGTTCGTCTCCACTAGTAGCATTGGCGATATTGGGAATCAGTTTGTGATAGGTGTAGTTGGCGCCAAATAGCACCGAATGCTGAGGCGAGGGGTACCACTCCAGGTCGGCCTTAACGTTCCAATCACGTACACCGGAAAACACATCGATCTGAAAGTCATCCTGCCCTCCGCCAAACTCAAAATCGTAGTCATTGTAAATGACCGATACATTCGAGAAAAGCTTATCGTTAAACAGGTGATTCCAGCGCAGGGTCGTGGTTGCATTTCCGTAAGGAAGGTCAAAATTGAAATCCCGTTCCGGGTTGCGGAATTTTAACACATCCCGCCCGAAATACGCCGACACAAATACCCGGTCGCGATCACTAAAGCGATAATTGACCTTAGTGTTAAAATCGTAAAAATAGTAGTTTGTTCCCTCGAAATCAGTACCACGCAAGGCGGGCTGAGCCAGATCAAGCACGTAAGTCCTGCGTCCGGACACGATGAACGAACTACGGTTCGTAATGATTGGGCCTTGGGCGGTCAGACGGCTACTAATCAATCCAATGCCACCATCAAGCTGGAATTGCTGGTCATTCCCCTCCTTCATTTGAATATCCACGACAGAGGAAAGGCGGCCACCATATTTGGCGGGAATCCCGCCTTTTATCAAGGTGGTGTTCTTGATAGCGTCCGGGTTGAAAACGGAAAAGAAACCCAGCAAATGGCCGGAATTATAGACCAGGGCTTCGTCGAGCAAGACCAGGTTCTGATCAACTCCTCCCCCACGTACAAAAAATCCGGATGTCCCTTCACCCGCTGAAGTAACTCCGGGCAGCAACTGAATAGCCTTCAATACGTCGACCTCGCCAAACAAGGCAGGCAACTTTTGTATATTCTCGATAGGCAGATCAACACGCCCCATTTCGGTGCTTTCTACATTGCGGTCTTCATCCTCAGCTGTCACCACCACCTCATCAATAGTTATTCCGCTGGTCATACGCACATTCTGCCGGGTATCCTCAGAGAGGTCAATAGTCAGGCGTTGTTCATCGTAGCCCAGGTAAGAAAAAACCACCTCGTAGATTCCCGGTTTAACACTCAAGGAATAAAACCCATAGGCGTTGGTAACCGTACCGATGGCCGGGTCTTCCAATAAATAGACGTTAGCACCGACCAGCGTTTCTCCCGATTCTGCATCACGGAGGTAGCCACTAAGGGTAACCTGAGCGAATGTGTTGTGTACACAACAGATCAAAAAAAGGATAGTCCGAAGGGATGGGCGAGCCGCAGGTACCATGAGGGTTAATTGGGGAAAATGGTCGGTAATAGGCTACTAACGCCTGGTATGATCAATGGGTTTAGCCCGGCAACTAATTAACCTTACTCCCCCGACCAGCATGCAATAATATCGGACGAACCCGCCATGAGGAACGCTTTAAATGAGCAAGAAATCCCTTATCTCCGCCCAAGTGGGCAGCACCAACAGCTGCAAAAACCGTGCGATCAGTAGCCAACTCCAGGAAGGTATCCACCATGCGCTGGTTACGATCATACAGAAACAGACGACGGTGATTCCCCAGTCCTCGTTTAGCCCCCAGATACAATTGTTGGATCCGTTGCTCCTGATACCATTTCATCATTTTCAGAAGATGCCGCCGATGTCGGGAAATATTCCGGCTCATTTCCCATAGTTGTTGAACGGATTCCTCGATCGGAACTTGTTGGATAATGGCTAATTGCCGTTCAAAAGTCTCCAGTCCAGCACTTGCCAACCCCTTACCGGCTCCTGATTGGGCCAGGGCCTGATCCAGGGCAAGCGAGTGATCCTCCGAAAAAAAAGAAGCATCAATCAGGCTTTGGACTAAAAAGGGATGCAAAAAGCGAAGTCTCTGCAGGTCAATACCAGTTGCTTTGAAAATAATGTGCCGGCATTTGTCAAACTTCTTACTCTCGAAAATAGCGAGCAAGTCGTAACCCGGAGGAGTAGAAACCCCGCTAAATCCGTTTACCGCGGGATCCGTCAGGTCGTACTCGGTTGCCAGCACTTCAGCTTCGCTGAGAAAAGGATCAATGGCCGCCAGGAATGCATGCGCCAAAGCCGACCGTGTGTGCATAGTCCCGAACAGATAATGAGTGCTCCCTCCAGGTGATTCTAAACGCCAAAGCAGGCTTTCTTTAACGGACATAAGTACTTAAAATCAGCGACCCCACGACGCACGTTGAGCGTGCAGCGCAGGGCCGAACGTATTTTTCCAATGCAGCCGCAATATGGCTGCCATTCTGCTTATTCGTATCGGTACGGCAACACCTTAGCATCCTTGACGGTAGACAAGGTCATGAGTGTTTTCAACCGTTCAATCTCATCAATCTGCGACAGCGTCTTAAACAGTAATTGCTCGTAGATCGGAATGTCGCGACATACAATCTTAATGAGAAAATCAGCTTCGCCGGTGATGATATAGCACTCGACAATTTCTTCGATTTCCCGGATTTTTTCCAGAAAATGATTCAGGGCATTTTCTTTTTGCCAAGCCAGACTTACCAGCACAAAGGTCTTTACGTTCAGGCCGATTGCCTGGGGGTTAACCTGAGCGTGGTAACTTTCGATGATGTTGTTGTTTTCCAGTTTTTTGACCCTTTCGAGGGTTGGGGCGGGCGAAAGCCCGATCTTTTTGGACAAGTCTAGATTGGTGATTTTGCTATTTTCCTGCAAAATCTTGAGAATTTTGAGATCGATCTTGTCTAATTTCTCTGCCATTGGCTAATCATTATGATCGGTTCGTAATATAGGTTCATCACCCCGCTGAAACTGGCCAGAGCCAATTCCGATTGGGGCGAATGTGCATTCTAAACAAGGTGCTCACGGACCAGAATCGGCTTCCTGAGAACTTTTAAACCCGCAAGATAGACAGTCGGAAAATTAAATACAAAAAAAGGGTGCAAAAACCGACTGATTTTTCTAAAAAAGGCATTAAAGCCAAACAATCTTTTAACGATTATACATTTTTCAGCAAAGATTTCCGGGCATCCTTCGGGTAAGATGCCCGGAAAACAAGACGCTCCTCTCCCTATGGGAAAATTCCCAATGACAGGTAGTCATTACTGATTTTATTTATTGCACTCACGAAGGAAGCGGTCCGCAGATCGTTTACCTTCTTTTTGCGCTTCATAATCTCACGGATCTGATGATAAGCGGTGATCATCGTTTCTTCCAGCCCGGATCGCACCAGATCGATCTCATCGGCACCTTTGGCAATAATAGATCTTTCTTTCTGGGAAATACTGCGACCGGTATGGCGCTCAATTAAATCGATCAGTGCAGTATACTGGTTTTGATCGAAGCGCTTTTGCATGCGACCGAAGCGCATGTGCGACAAGTTTTTCAGCCATTCAAAATAGGATACGGTCACACCCCCTGCGTTAAGGTAGACATCAGGCAAAATGATCTTACCGGATTCAAGTAATACATCTTCGGCGAGCGAAGTGATCGGACCATTGGCCGCCTCCGCAATAATCTTGGCCTTAATATTGTGGACATTTTCCATCGTGATCTGGTTCTCCAGAGCGGCGGGGATCAGTATGTCACAATCGTATTCCAAAATGCGGTGGCGATCATTTTTATCCAGGGTCTCTGCGCCCGGGTAATTGAGAATGGATCCCGTCTCTTTGCGGAATTTCATCAGATCGTGAATATCCAGTCCATCCTTCTTATAGATGGCTCCTTCCACCTCACCAATACCAACGATGACCGCATCACCTTCGTCCTGAGAGATAGTCCCCGTGTAGGAACCTACATTACCCAGGCCCTGGATGATCATTCGCTTTCCTTTGATACCAGACTCCAGGTCGAGTTTCTTCATGTCTTCCGCCATCTCACAGGCTTCGCGAATACCGTAGAATACTCCGCGGCCGGTAGCTTCCGTTCTGCCGCGGATACCGTTTTGATTGACGGGTTTTCCGGTTACACAACCGGCAGCATCGATTTCATCCCCCTTAAAGGTGCGATAGGTATCATAGATCCAGGCCATTTCGCGGGCTCCGGTACCGTAATCCGGTGCAGGTACATCGATAGCTGGTCCGATAAGGTTACGTTTAACCAACTCACTGGTATAGCGCCGGGTCACCCGCTCCAATTGGCCGGGAGTATACTCACGTGGATTTAGTTTGACCCCGCCCTTTGCGCCACCGAAGGGCACATCGACGATAGCACATTTATAGGTCATCAGCGTGGCCAGTGCCATGACTTCCTCCTGGGTAACGTGGTTGGAATACCGTATCCCCCCTTTGGTCGGGCTACGGTGGTGGCTGTGCTGTACGCGGTATGCTTCAATAACTTTGACCTCGTTGCCGATCTTGACCGGGAAGTTAACCCGGTATACGGCATTACAGGCCTTGATCTGGTCCAGCAACCCCTGATTCAGGCCGGTGTGTGGTGCAGCTCGGTCGAAGTAGGATTGGACACTTTCGTAAAAACTAGGAATGGACTTCGGTTCTGGCATCTTCTTCCTTGATTTGGTTCTCTAATTTGGTTAGTCTGCGGTCCAGGTACACCAAGAAGGCGGTTATTCCAAAAAAAATAGCCGCTATTACGGCGACGACTACGAATAACTTACCCTGGCTTCGCATAAAGTCGGGGGCATCCGTACTCGATTGCGACCAGGCACTCGAAACCATCAGAAAGAGCAGAAGGGCACTATAAGTAATCCTATTCCAGATCATGGTATGTGGTTTGCTCAGCTCATCCGTGGCGGTTTCCCCGGAGACGAGCCAAAAGTCGTGTATTTTTTGGTTAAAACAAATATGCAGCGAAAAGAATTATGGCCGTACATTATTCGTCTAAACCAAGTCTAAATGCTGCTCCCGCAAGCGGGTAAACCGGTATACCAGACTAGCTATCCAGTAGCCTAGTAAGGTCCAACCGATAATGGCCGGATAAAAGACCATCCGCATGGTATTATCCAGATCTTCACCTCCCAGCGCCGGGTTACCTCCGGCTCCCGGATGCAGACTATCCGTCAGGCGAGGTATTACATAAATGAGGGGGATCAGGGTTACGAAGGCGAAAATATTATAGACGGCTGATATGCGGGCTTGCTTCTCAGGGTCTTCAAATGCCGAGCGCAAAACGAAATAAGCAAAGTAGATCAACAGTGCTACTGCGGTCATATTCTGTTTCACATCCCAGCTCCAAAATGCCCCCCAGGTATACTTGGCCCAAATGGCCCCGGTGATCAGCCCCAAAATCCCGTACAGAATCCCGATGCGTGTCAGGGCTGCGGCCCGCTGATCATCATCGGCCCTGAACCCTCTGAGATACCGCACACTGTACACCACCGAGCCCATAAAGAGAAATACCATGGCGAACCATAGCGGTACGTGGAAATAGGTATTGCGAATAGTCTCCGCCAAAATGTTCCGAAACGGAAAGTGGACTCCCTTATCGGCGCTCAAACTGGTGATAGGATCGTTCACCCAAACGCGCTCCCCCATCTCCGGGTCGAGACTATCCTGAGTAATGAATACGGCACTTGGCAGCGATACAGCCCCATCGATTTCGTTGTCGATAATAAGTGAAAAATCCTGTACCCGGCGGTCAACGGGCAGATATTCCGGTATTTTGAATACTGCCTCCATGGAACGGTCGCCCCAGATCATGATCTTCTTCGCTCGTAGCGATCGAGCCTCGTCGAGCTTTAACCACACCCGCATACTATCCTCTCCCTTCTTGTAAAAGGTATTATAACCGGTAATTTCAACGGTAACTTCCTGGCCCGTACGGGCACTATTGGGCGTTACCTCCAGTACGCCTGGCTTGAGGGGAAACAAGAGTCCCGCCAGTAAGGTGTACATTAAAAGCACTACCGCTGCTATTTTCCACCAGGATTGTCTTACCATAGTACTTGTATTGAGTATCCCGAGCCAGTTCCGGACCGGTGATGCCTAAGACCTTACCGGTATAACTGAACGGGTCAGTTTATTGTTTTTTAGTCCCTCCACAGGAAAGGATACAACAGGAAAGCCATTGCCACCAGGATCAGATCAATAGCGATCAATATCAGCACATCCTGGTCGACGGAGGTGTCCTGTAATAACCCCAATGCATTCGCCGATAATTTGATCAACGTCATAAGTATCGGAATCACCAAGGGGAAACTCAGGATCGCCATCAGGGTCGCGTTATTATCAGCCTTGGCAGATATAGCGGCCACGAAGGTGAAGGTGATCGAGAATCCCACACTACCCAAAAATATGGTTCCAACAAAGGCACCTAACTGACGTACCGGATTCCCCGCCACAAAAGCAAAAGCGCCCCACACCAACAGGCTAAGCACAAAAAGCAACAGAATATTGTACAGTATCTTCGCCAACAGGATGGCCGTCGGGTTCGCCAGGGCGTAATAATACAGCTGACGCTGGTTGCTCTCCTGCACAAAGCTCTTTACTATTGCATTGATCGATGTGAACAACATAATGATCCAAAACAGCACATTCCAAACCTGAGGCTGCACCTGAACAAAGGAAGTATAGATAATAAAAATGGTAGAGAACACGTACAGTAAGATGCCGCTGATAGCATAACTACTGCGAAATTCCAGCCTGACATCCTTGCTGAACAGGTGAATGATCTCTCGAACGATTTGCATGCTGCAAAAATAGCATTATTGGTTACTTACTGGAACCCCTGCATCTAATTTGACAATGTAAAGATACCGGGAGCCTTTTCCCGAAAGGGGAAAACCACAACCAACCGCTGCTTGGCGGATTGGCCAAAATCTGCTATTTTCGATGAAATCCCGAAAAGGCTTCTATCCAAAGTGCTTACCTACATGAACATGAATCCCCGTTGGCTCCCCCTCTTTGTCTTATGTTGTTTACCCATTTTTCTCCCGGCTCTTGAACCTGCGGATACGTCGGGTTATGTACGTATCCAGGCCCAACGCGGCGATGGTATTTACGCACTGCTACGTAGATACGAATTGGATAAGCACCGCTGTAATTTTGACCAGTTTTACTCGCTGAATGAGCTGAAACAGAATGCATCTCTGGTCCAGGGAAAAACGTACCTGCTACCCATCTATCGCTACACGTTCAATGGTCGTACCATTCGATCAACCATCGGCGTCGACGACTGGGACCTGGCGGTAACCATACAAACCTATAACGAGCGCATGTACGAACAGGGCCTGCGCCCGGATGATTTCCGGAACGATCTCAAGCTGTGGGTGCCCTACCATTTGCTGAAGTGTGGCGACTCTGACCTGGAGATAGAACCACCCCAGCCCATTGCTGACCCCGACTTTGAAGATTCCTCCAATCCCTCCGGCCGGATCTTCCCCATCTTTGGTTCCCGCTACGCCAAAACCCCCAAACTATCGGACCGGCTGGCTGGCCGTATTTTCTACATTGTCGCCGGGCACGGTGGACCCGACCCCGGAGCTATTGGCAAACGCAGTAATAACATCCTGTGTGAAGATGAGTACGCCTACGATGTGGCTCTTCGCTTATGCCGAAAGCTGATTGAACACGGTGCCACGGCTTACATGATCGTGCGCGATGAAAACGATGGCATTCGCAGCGGCCATCACCTCACTTGCGATGAAGACGAAATCGTTTGGGGTGGCCCAGCTATCCCGCGCTCCCAGAAAGGACGGTTATTTCAACGGTCGGATATCATTAATGCGCTGTACGAAAAAAACCGGTCTCTTGGCTTTACCGATCAAACCACTATCGTCATCCACGTGGATTCGAGGACGCGCAAAGAGCGCACCGATCTGTTCTTTTACTACCAATACGGACAACAGGCCAGCAAGGATCTAGCCGGCAGGTTACACAGCGTTATGAAAAATAAATACGCACAATACCGTGCTAATGGCCAGTACCACGGCACAGTCAGCACCCGCGACCTCCATATGCTGCGCGAAGTGAGTCCTACCACCGTTTATATTGAACTGGCCAACATCCGCAATGCCAGCGACCAGCAACGAATTGTGCTCGAAACCAACCGCCAGGCACTGGCAAACTGGCTCTACGAAGGATTGGTGTCCAAGTGACTCAACAAACCTTCACTATTCAATTCATTGGGATAGGGTAAGTCTGGCCAGGACGGATCGTAGGTGTCCAGGGCATCGTAAACCACATTGTGGATACGGGCGCGTACACCACTGTAAATCAACTGTTTGTTTTCTGAACTCGGGTGAACCCGGTTCGAAAGAAAAACAAAAACAAGGTCCGTATCCGGATCCACCCACACACAGGTCCCCGTAAAACCGGTGTGCCCAAAGGTATTTTCCGATACATCAGAAGAACGTGCACTGCGGTTGGTACGATGGGGTTTATCAAAGCCCAGGCCCCGGTGATTACCGTATTTAGCAGTTGTGAATTGGGCGACCGTCTCGGGTTGCAGGTACTGAACCCCGCCGTAATTCCCTCCATTGAGAAACATCTGCATGAGACTTGCCAGATCTTCCGCATTACCGAACAGACCTGCATGGCCGGCGACGCCCCCAAGCAGGCTCGCAGCCGGGTCGTGCACGTACCCGTGCAGAAGCTGGCCCCGCCATTCCCGGTCCCGCTCGGTGGGAACGATCTGTGATTTATCAAATTTATCCAGTGGCCGGTACAGGAGGTGCTCCAATCCCATCGGTTGGTACACCTGCTCGTAAACCCATTGATTAATGGGCTGTCCGGTCACTTCTTCCAGCATCAATTGAAGCAGGACAAAATTCACATCACTATACAGGTAACGACGGTTGTTGTAGAGGCGCACATCGTTAAGATCCATCCGCAAACTATCGATGTAATTGGCTGCGAAGAACATATCACTGGCTACCGGAATCGAATGTACCTCTGATGATTCAGAACAAAAATAGGGGTTGCAAGTCTTATGTTGCTGGTCCCAGCGACGCATGTAGTTCATTATGGGCACATTAGCCTGGATTCCCGATCGGTGAGTCAGCAAACGCTCGGTGGTAATATGGGCAATGTTCCCTTTGCTAAGGTCGGGAAGGTATTTCCGTATCCGATCATCGAGACCAATCAACCCCTCTTCGTAGGCTTTCATGAAACCCAGGGTAGTAGCCGCAACTTTAGTAACCGATGCCAGGTCGTAGAGGTGTTCGGTAGACACCGGGGCCCCTCCATAGGTATGCTCCCCAAAAGCTTTATGGTAGAAAATGCGACCGTGGCGTGCTACCAGGACCTGGCATCCGGGCATGGCTTTTTCCCGGATAGCCCGGTTTACAATAGCATCAATGGTCAGTAGTTTTTCGCCCGCAAAGCCAACGAATTCAGGACGGCTATACCCCAGACGCACCGTCGGGTAGCTAAGTCCTGCTCCCACCGGCATCTGGCCATTTATCGCCATCGGCAGCCGGCCCCTGGTACCGAGGGCACCTACCACCATTTCGGCCAGAGCCTTTTCCACGTGACGGGCCCGGCGTGGCGCCTGTAATACGGTTAGTCCCGTGGTATCCACCCCCGCAAGAGCTTCCGGATGCCCCATATTTATGAGTATTCCCGACCTGGCAGCTAATTTTTGCAGGAAGGTAGTATCGCGCGGGTAGCGAATATAATTGCCGTCGATAAGGACGATGGGGCGACTCCCCCTGGAGGTTTTCACCTTAAATCCTGCCTCCGGACTAAAGGTCCCGTGCTGATAGGAAGGCTTAATATATTCCTCCAGGGTATTTTTAAAATGAACCGCCGGTTGGGCACAGTAATCGATTATGTCCACCCTGGGACTGTTGGCCTGAGTCTCAAGCAGGGGCCATGATCCCCAACCATTATGGACCAGAACGATGCGATCCAGATCCAGTTTTTCCTGAAATAGCCGCCAGCTATCGCCATTAAAGTGTTCTTCCAATTCATCGGCCTTCAGGAAGGATGGCTCCTCTTCGTGTTGAATACGGGGGACCAGCGATGCTTGTATGCGGGTCGTAGTACGGTCACGGATTGACTCTTTTTCCAGCCCGTGGTGCATCCAGTATTTGGCCTGTAATACCCGGCGGACGCGATCATCCACATCCTCCTGCAGAATGGCTCCATTCTGCACCAGGGATACGAGTTGGTGATGAATACGATCGGGTTGTCCCCGAACCCAGAATTGGTCAACGCCCTGCCGCCACTGGCACAATAAATCGGCATAAGCATCGACCTTGGCCCAGATCAACCCATGGTAATCCAGGTGATCCGACAAATATGACTGGAAGTGCCCATCTTGTGTACCGCAGGCTTCAAAAATATCAGGAGCAGCAGTTAATCCCCCCATACCCGCCATGACCATGGCCTTGGGACGCTGCAAAAAACTGGCTTGCAACAATACGGTATCCGATAATTGAGGGTAGTAATCATCAAAAGATTCCGTTGCGCTGATAATGTGGTATTCACTCAGTTTAGGACTTCGGCCGGCACTCCAATCGACCCCTTTGGGTTTGTATTTCACCTGTAAACCAAAGCTCAGGTTGACTCCCAGATGGTAAGCCTGACGAGCGTACAGCCTTTGTAAATGCGTCACCAGGGAATCCTCGATACCCAGCCAGGAGGTTCCGGGATCCCAGCCGGCAAACTGTTCGTTCTGAACAGCCCGGGCCCGCGAGGCAATAAATAAGGGGATATCAGCATTGGACCGTAAGGTATCGGACAGTTCCAGGAAATGGGATAAGGTAAGGCCTTGCGGCAAAAAACCACCCACGTAGTTTTTTCGGGTCCAGTGGGTCAGCATGGTATCCGGTATGGAGTCACCGGCCATCCATTCCATAAAAATGAGCTGGCCCATTTTCTCCTCCAGGGTCATCGACCGGAGCAGGGAATCCACCCAGACGGGTGGCTCCTCCTGTAGGTAGGAAATCCAACGTGCGTGTTCGGGGGCCTTTTCCCGTTGACAGCTGCTATGGGCAAACCACAGCACCATCAGGCTGAACCAGAGAATCCGCTTCATCGTATAAAATGTTCATGGGTGACCATCCGTCAATTGGGGTTCTAGGTACTGGATGGAAATATTTGTTGAAAAAAATAACTTTTTCCAGCCTGGACATCATCGTATGTCCAAAGCTCTCCTTCGGAATGTTCAAAGTAATAGCTGAGCAGGGCAAAATCTCCTGCGCAATTCCAATTGTGTATCAGTACCAGGCCAATAACGATCCACTGGACCGGAGGCAGAACAAGGGGCAGGATAAAGATGCCTGCAAAAAAGACAACCCAGAAAGGGGTTAGTGCGACGAAATGAAAGCGGCGTCTGCCCAGCACACACCGGTCAGCTACTGCGTAGAAATACAATTTTCGGAAACTTCCCCCGAATCGTATGTTCCGTGCGCCAACCAACAGATACGCCAAAGCGTGAATACCTTCGTGGACCAGGATCAGCACACTCATACTCAGAGCTACCCCGACAAAGAAATATAAAATCATTTGCCCGGGCCCCAGAATACCGTGGTATAGCTGCCAGCCGCCAAATATCAGAATGCCCAACGTACACAACCAGTTGAAAGTGCTAAAAGACCGGACTACCTGATTGCGGCGACCTAACTCCTGTTGCAGGAACGGCATCATCCGTTCGTGCTCCAGCTCGAGGATCAACTCGTACGTTGGATCTTCGTGTAGGTCTTCGATGCGCATGCTTTATTATGTTTACGCACTAACGCCATTGCGAGTTTCGGTGCTTCAGATCATTTATTATCGTGCGGAAAAAAAATGTGTTAATCACCTCCTATGGCAATTTTATTTCCTTTTCTGACAATTTTTGAGGGAAATGCTTTCGCAAAAAGAAGTACGATCAATGAGAACAGGGCTTTACGCAAAAGCATTTGTCCAGGGCGTGAAAATTGTCAGAGAACTTTTACCACATTTTATAACCAATTTTTCGGTGCATTCAGTTTCAATACCCTGTGAAATTATTGGAATATTAACAGAATTCGTCGGCAAGCTTACCCTGGTCCTCCACCTGATGGTCTGGCTTTAATCCTAAGTTGTACCAGGATTGCCCGGATCCCTCCACGAAACGCTATTCCAACCCGCCCATTTAGCACCGCATCACGCTCCATAAACTTCTTTATCGAGATTGAACAGGTGGGAAGCTACCCGGCGGGCCTCTTCTTCCGGATTGCGCCACCATCGAAGAGACCAAAGCGGAATGACTTTTATCCCCAACTCAGCCAACCGGTCGCGTTCGGCAAGTTCCCAAAGGGCATTGGGGTCGCCATCCTGGGCTAATAGTCCTTCGGGAACCAACCAATACGTCCATCCCTGCTGTTCGCTGGGCTCCACCGAAAGTGGCCAGCTACCGGGCGACGGTTCAGGCTCGAAGCGCATCCGTTCTTTGCCGAAAAAAGG
This sequence comes from uncultured Saprospiraceae bacterium, assembly GCA_964342305.1. Classification (GTDB taxonomy): domain Bacteria; phylum Bacteroidota; class Bacteroidia; order Chitinophagales; family Saprospiraceae; genus DT-110. The sequence continues at coordinate 13,886 of CAYFGK010000009.1, forward strand.
AGTCAACCGCTCACCAACCTCTTGCAGGAATTGCGAATGCCTGACCGGGGCCGGTGGTTCTGGCTCCTGATGTGCCTTCATGGAGAACGTGAATTCATGTCCATCCCGCCCATCAGACCGCAAGCACACTAATTTCAGAAACCGGGCCATCAGGTAGGTGCCTCGTTGTGCCGGCTGGTCCAGCATTTGGTCAATATATAAGGCGGGGATCGAGGAAAAAACAGATACGTGGTGGCTGGCAGCAGAAAGTAACTCATACACCTGTCGTTGCCCGGCGGGGGTATTCCAGCGACCATAGTGCTTGCTCAGGGTGCCCTGTACATCCACAATGCCAAAAGTCGGTGAAAAAAGCAGGGTATGAAAACGGTGTCCTGATAGTTCGTCTATGGCCATGATTGTCAGTCCGTTTCGCTCCAATTGTCTGATCAGGACATCCGAATCGTCATTCGCTTTCCTAACCTGCACGATCATCCGCGCCAGCAGATTACGCTGGCCGACCGTGCCCGTAATAATACCCACCTTGGGATAGGTACGCTGAAACGTCTTTTGAATTCGATTGAGTGCGTGGACTACGGCTTCCGCTTCGGCGGAATTCGTTTGGGATGTTTCATCGTAACGACCGTCGATCTGTTCCCAGTGGTGGGTGGTGTTGTCCTCCACAAATGGGGCAAAGTGATATCCCTTCCGTAATTGATCGGGGTTAGCCGGGAAAAAGTGGTACATCCTGCGAAACCTGGTCTGCGGATAGCCCCGATCCAGAGCGGCTTCTAACAGATCGTTTTTCTGATCCTCCAGTCCGTACTGTTCGTCACCGGTGAGGACCACCCTCCGGGCAAGCCGCCCGAGGTGACTCCCGAGATGAGCATCGATATATTGACTTCCGTCAAAAACCAGCAGGTCAAAAACAGGTCCCCGGTCCACGGAAAAGGCGTTTCGGGCGGCTAACGAAGTGGCGAACAGGGCGGGAATCATCTCCGAAACAGTCTCTGCGGTTGCAAGGTCCATGGGAACCGGCAGGTTTTGGGGTTCGGCGACCGGCACAAATAATCGCTGGTAAAGTCCTTTCTGTTTACGTCGTAAGCCCGACAGGAAGTCAAAACGACGTACGCCCCTGACGAAGGAAACCCGGGCGGAAAGTGATGACCGGAGTTGTTGCCACCATTGGCGTTGCTCTGTGGTCAGAAAAGCCTGTTCCGGGATCCGTTCACCGTGATGCTCGTGTAGCACCTGATCGAGGTACCAACTACTGAAGGAGGCTTCCCAGTCGGTGGCCTTTACACGGACCATTGTTTCCAAAATCGCCCGTCCCCCGGCCGATTGGTGCAGCCAAAAATGCCGCCAGGCAAAAAAGGCTTCGAAATCCCGCAAACTCAGTTGCAGGTGGTCGAGTAATCCAAGGACCTGCTCGATGAACTGCTGCTGCCCATCGAGGGTAATTGCCTGATTCGCCGGGGTTTTACTCAACAGCGCTGATTCGCGCAACTCCTCGAGCAATGTCGTTAGTTTCTGCTGGAGATGCTGAGCATCGGTCGACCAATTCAATTTGGGATGCGATCGGGTGACCGAAACGCTGTTCTTCAAAGGGGCGATCCGGTCAGCATGGCCTTGATTCCATTGATCAAGTGCTTCCTGATAGTCTTCCAGTTCCCGGGAAAGTGCACGCATATTTCGAGTATCCACCTCCCCGGAAAAAGTATAGGGCATCAAATCTTCTAATTGATGAGCGGCTATCAATCGGCGGTATTTTTCACGGACCTGTTCGCGTAACCGAACAATGGATCGCACCCGGCCCGACATCCATTCGTAGAGTTTGAGCGACAAATTAGAGGTGAGCATGAAATCGTCTCCGTATTGCCCTTCCCCCTCCTCCAGGTCAGCAAAGATCCCTTCCAGATGCTGTCGCATGCGCCGGAAATAATCATCGTACAGTTCACGAAGCCCGTCGGTATACCGATTCAGACTAAGGATAAATGCGTGTTGAAGTTTACTGAATTCGCCAATGAATCGATCGAGTTCACGACTCAGGAAATCGTGGGCTTCCTGTCGGCTCAAAGTAAGGAACAACCGATCCTGTACCGCATTCAGAGGATGCTGCAGCGTGCCTAGTTTTTCGAATAATGCTTGTCCGGTTGCCGCGGCCTGGCCCAGTTCTTCGAATTCGTCCATCGTCAAGGCGATGGGATGCCTGCGCAAAGCATCGGCCAGTAATTCCCGGCCAGCCTTGCGGCTGCTTTTCAGGAACAATCCCACGGTATCGGTCCAGTCAAAGCTGCCGAAACAAGCTTCGCGCACTGCTGTGGAGCGTTTCTGAAAGCTTTCTTCCAAACGGTGGTAGGCACGGATCGTGCGCTCGTACGTCATTTTATCGAAGGGAATAGGGGTTCCCTGTTGTTTGGCCAACAGGTACAATAACTGTTGTAACTGGAGGCCATCCTCATCCATTCGCCGCAAAGCAAACCCCATTCCCGACAGGCCCAATGCCTCCATTCGGTTTTGCAGGTAGGGAATGGTGGGAGGTCGATCAGACACCACCAATACGCGTTGCCCGCTGGCTAAAGCCTGAATGACCAGGGCTTCAATAAAATACTTCACTCCGGTACCCGAGGGAGCTCTGACCACACTCACCGGCAGGTTCTGGCTTTTGGCGAAAGCCTCCTGCTGATTTGGATCCAATATCTGATGCGGCGGAATGGCGGGAGTCTCCGGAGAACGGATCTGATCGGGCCACCCCGTCCAGTCGGCCTGACGTGTAAATAATTGGGCCGGGTGCGGAAAAACGCCGAGCAAAGCCGACCAGGCAAGTTGCGCCCCTTGTTCCTCCCGGAGGTCGGGCAAGGGCCCGAAACGAGCAGTTTGTTCGGCGTTCTTCTCGAGGAACTGCAACAGCATCCTGACCCGGTCAGCGCCGCCATCAGGCAACTTTTCGGCTGGGAAAAATGTTTTCAAAAAGGGTTCTATAAACGGATTGATGAGTGGGCCGTCGGGTTTATTTCGATCCAGCAGCCACCGCTGGCTCTGGTAAGGGTCGGGACGCAGTCTAACCCGCCAAAGAAATAAGGGGGCTGCGTACGAACCGTCGGTCCGCCGAACCCGCAGCACAGGAAACCCTACCTGGAGTGGATCCACGAAACGACTTTGGCCGGCATTTACGGATTCCCGGTAAAAGTGCCAGAGTTGCTCATCTTGTGCGTACGATACCTGAAGCGGGAGTGGTTCAGCCTGTTCGCCCAGAAGGCCCGATAACCAATTGGCCAGCCCCTGTTGGGGGACGGCGTCTTTCAGTGAGTATAGATCGAGCATATTGCCCTCCCCGGGAAAGGCAGTTAGATAGGGGTTATTTACCCCGGCTACGGTGCCGGCCTCGAAGGGCCAATCGCTCGGTTCCTGACGTTTTTTCATAGCGTCGAAAAAAGAATAATGGGCTGGATATGGTCAAACACAGGAAAATGGTCCTATCTCAAGATAGGGAATCGACCAGAATTAAAAATAATTAACGGGATTTACCCACCGAAATCAAGGGGAAACGTCCAGGATTACCCACAAAGGTATGATTACCCGCCTGCCAGATGATGTACTTGTGACATTCTGAATGCTTGAATCCATACTCACCCTGGTATTCCACGTTTCAAGACCTTATATTACATAACAGATACTTGAGTTCTGATCCTAGTCCATAATTAAGCTTCGGGCTTTTCAGAACAAACAACCAATAAAAATACCCTAAATGATCCCCAATATTGCAGTCATATTGACCGATGCCAGCAAGCGCATTATCTGGGTCAATGAAGACTTTACCAACATCACCGGCTACTCTTTGAGTGAGGCTTTGGGGAGAAAACCCGGCGACTTGCTGCAGGGTCCTAATACCGAAGCGGAATCCATCCTCCGGATGCGACGCTCTTTGAAAAACCACCTGCCTCTGCGCGAGGACATTACCAATTACCGAAAGAATGGTGAAGAATACGTGTGTAAACTCGTTATACACCCTATCTTCAACCGCAGCCATGAACTCACTAACTTCATTGCCTTTGAGGTAGATGGTAGTGAGGTCAAAAACGCGGACGACCTGCCCATAATGCAGATCCGTGAAAAATACCAATCCAGTAGTCTGAAAGGCGTGGAAGAGGTAAAACTCTACGCCCAACTACGCACCCTGATGGAGCGCGAAAAGATCTACCTCGATCCCAATCTGACATTGCGGGATGCTGCAGATCGACTGATGACGAACACCAAGTATTTGTCGCAGGTAGTAAATCACCAGGCAGGATGTAATTTCCAGCAGTTTGTTAATAATTTCCGGATAGCCGAAGCCAAACACAAAATCGGTAACGAGGAATTCGAGAACCTGACGCTCTATGGCATCGCGCTACAGTGTGGTTTCAAGAATAAATCTACCTTTTACAAGGTATTCAAGGAGATTACGAATATGACACCACGCGAGCATTTAATTGCCCGTAACGACCTGGAGAATGAAGCTTAAAAACACACTTTATTCAATAAAGTAGGTTTTACAAAATTCTGGCTTCCAGCTTGTTTAGGACAAATTCAGCTTTTTTCTGTCGCCTGGCCACTTGATTTCCAGCCCTATTAGCACCAACTTAAACAAGTGGAAAGTATTGCTGGCAAGAATGCTCATTATGAGATCTTTGCCGCAAACGAACGATGCACATCTTTCCTCCTTTCCATCCCTTTACTCTAGTTGCAACAATGATTGCTGACTTTCTTTTTCCAATTCCACGTTGGGTAGGATCGGTTTGTGACCTGCCGCCCTGCGGTGCAAACCTTCGCTTATGAAACGCAATATGCGCGATATGCTTGACCTGCTGAACTGGCTTAGGTCGGGTCCTACGAATCCCAACCAATCAATACCAACTGATCGCCTTACGGGTACCGAGAAGCAGCATCTGGCCCGCTTCCTGAAAAAGGAATCGGACGCGGGGCGCCTGAAGTGGTATGGTCGGAAAGGGGGTTAGGAGAGGTTCAGGTTCCAGGGAAAATCTGATCCCCGGACCTTGGTCCGTCCCTCCTACATCGGTTCGTTCGAACCGTCTGAATTTAGGGCACCACCACTTACTTTTTTCCCATTCTGGTACAAATACTCGATAGTCACCTCGCCCTTTTCATTATAAAAGCGATAGGGGCCATCCATTACCCCCATCTTATAGGTGATTTCTTTTTGCAGATCACCGGTCGATACGTGGTATTCCCGAACAGCTCCATCGAGTTCTCCCTTGACGTAACCTGCTTCCATAGTGGGGCGGCCAAAGCGATACTTAGCATAATACCCATCGAGCTTATTGTCTTTATAGTGAGCTTGCAAGGTCATCTGGCCCCGCTCATTAAATTCGTAATACACACCGTTGGCGCGACCATCCACGAAGTGAGTCAGTGATTTCGGAAAGTTGGAATTGGGGTAATAGCTAACCCAGGCTCCGGTACGCAGGCTGTCGTCCAGAAAACCTTCCTCCTGGATTACCCCGCCGCCATTTGTTTGAAAGAGGTACCGAACATCCGAACCAGGTACCGCTTCCGAGATATAACCATCAGTTGAAACGGGAACTGTAGAGGATGTATCATCACCGCCATTTGCGGTACAAGCCGTACCAGCAATGGCCAGGCCAACGAACAGTAACCAAACAATACGCATATCTTGTTTATTTTAGAGTCAGGGCAGACAACTCGCATACCTGCGGGTAAGTCGAACTGCCCCTGTTTACTAATTTCGACCACAAAATACGTACTTGCCGCCAAACCCGGCAAATCGTTCCATATGAAAGCAAAAACCTGGATAATGGCCCTGGCTCTCGCCGCTAGCGGCTATTTGATTTACCAGTGGCTGACCCGTCCCATTCCCGACGCCTTTGCCCGGGGTGAGCAACTTCTGAAAACCGATACGGCGGTGCTTTCGGCAATCCGGGTGACACACTCTTCCGGGGAGATACTCACGTATTCGAGGGAGTCGGACCGGTGGTTAGCCAGCAATGGCCAGCAAAGCACCTGGGTCGACCGCGAGTCCATGAATCAATTGTTGCGGGCAATTACCCAATTACAAACAGGAGGCATGGTCCCGGAAGGTCCGCAACAGGGCACATCCGTTCAGGTTTCTCTTTTTGGCGAAAGCCCGAAAACAGAAGCCTTCCAATTGTTGCGCTCCCACCCCGATACAGTCTGGTTTGGATTCGATAAGTTGCCCGAAAAATATGTAGTCCCGCCTGAATTGGTACGGCCTTTTTTTCGTACACTCTCCTATTACCGCCCTCCCCGACTGCTCGAATGGGATTCACCGGATTCCTTGGCCCTGATCCGCGACAGCCTGCGCTGGATGTTTTACCGGACCGATTCTTCCTGGACAATCCCAACGGACTGGGGAGCAGACTCTTCCAGACTATCTACCTGGGTACGAACACTACCCGATCACGAGGCCCCGGAAGAAACAGCACCCTACGACCAGCAATTACCCGACAGCCTGGTCAGTCGGCAAATTTTCGTGTGGGATGGTGGCGAACAAATTCGTCTGAACGTATTTTACCGGAACGAAAAATGGGGCATCTGGTCCAGCCAAACACCCGATCAATGGTATCCGGAATTGGCGGCACCAATGTACCAAATCGTCTTCCCTCCCTGGCTGGACAGCCTGATTACGCAAACGCAAACATATGAATGAGCAACAAACACTCTTATTCGAAGCAACAACTACCCAGAATGACCAACTGTTCTGGGTCGCCCTGGTAGTTTGTCTGCTGGCGGCGGCAGGCACCTTCCTGCTTTTGCGGACATCCAAAGGAGCCTACCGGTCGCTCCTGGCCCTGTTGAGTTTCATACTGACACTGCTGGCCGGCGGCACGGCCTTATTCAGTAAGCTTACCAGTGAAAAGATCGGGACGGTGCGGCTGGGACAGGATTACCTCGAGACGCCTTACGGCAAAACTAAACTGGAAGACATACGCGATGCCTATATAGAAATGGACCGTCGCCCCTCTCTGCTGAAACCAGGTCAGGGTTCAGACCGGGTTCGCCTGTTGATCATCCTCGAGAACGACGGCAAAACGCACGTGCTGAGTGAAGCCAATTACCCCATTCAGGAAATTTTGCAGGAAATGCGAAATCGACTCACCCCCAAGCCTAACGGCTGAGTCCGGCCATCACCACATCCAGGATATTACCGTACACGGGCTTTGCCTCCGCTACAAAAGAGCGGGGATCCTGCCATACGGCCTGCTCGATATCCTCTTCGGCCTGAGGAACCAATTCGGTCTCAGTGGTATCCATGCGATACCAGTAGGTTTTTTTTAGCACTCTCTTGCCGCTCTTAAGGCGGTAAGTATGGTAGGTGATGTGAAGTTCGGGGCCAAGGTTAAGTTGGTCCAGCCCCGTTTCTTCCTGTACTTCCCGGATTCCGGCTCCGGCAGGAGTCTCTCCGGGATCTATTTTGCCTTTCGGCAAATCCCATGATCCCCGGCGAAAGATGGTGAGGATCTCCCCCTTTTGATTAAAAACCAGACCGCCGGCAGCTTCCAGCCATTTGTAGTGCCCTTTGAGATCGGCAAAAAGCTTATCTACATCGGGAGCATAGAGGGTCACAACGCGAAATTTGGGGTTCTTCTCCAGCATATCCACGTAGTTGAGCAGCATTTTAGCCATGCCCGGATAACGGGCCACGAGGTGGGTATCGCTCGATTCGGGGCGGTCGGCATCCTGAGGGATCAGCTGAAGAGGAGTCCCATTGATGTAGATTTTGTAGATTTGCGCTTTCATTCTAAAAAGTAACGGTATTGACTATGTCAGCGGAACGGGAGGTAGCAAAAAAGCTCTTGCAAATTAAGGCAATAAAACTGAGCCCGCAAAAGCCCTTTACCTGGGCGTCGGGCTGGCGCTCGCCCATTTATTGCGATAACCGGACCCTGCTCTCCTTTCCGGAAGTGCGGTCATTTGTGGTTGACCAATTTGTGGCTGCGGCCAAAAAATTTGAACCTTTTGATGCCATTGCCGGAGTTGCCACTGCCGGCATTCCGCACGGTGCACTCCTGGCCGATCGGCTGGCGAGTCCTTTCGTTTACGTACGCAGTAAAGCCAAAGCCCACGGGCGTAAGAACCGGATCGAAGGGAAGCTCGACAAAGGCCAACGGGTACTGGTCATTGAAGACCTGATCTCGACCGGAGGCAGCAGCATCGAAGCAGTGGAAGCCCTGCGCGAAGCCGGAGCAGAGGTGGTGGGAGTGCTGGCTATCTTCACCTATGGTTTCGATCGGGCGGTACAAACCTTTTCCGAAGCCGGTTGTTCCTTCGAAACCCTCAGCAATTACGAGGTGCTTTTGGCGGAAGCCGCAGACCAAAAGTATATCACCACGGATGAACAGCAGTTATTAGCAGAATGGCGGAAATCACCGGAGACCTGGTCCTAATGTGTTATTTTCGCCATCTGGCGGACTTACTGAACAGATATTTTCTAATTTAACGCCCTAAGAACCAAGCGCAACAAACACGCACTATGCCCATCATAAACGCTCAATCAGAAGCCTTTTTGCAGAAATACCTGGACAATGCCTCCCCTACCGGATTTGAAAGTTCGGGCCAGCAGTTATGGCTCGAATACCTCAAACCCTACATCGACGAATGGCAGATCGATCAGTATGGGACGGCCTACGGCGTGATCAACCCGGGTAAAGATTACAAAGTGGTTATTGAAGGCCATGCGGATGAGATTTCCTGGTTTGTCCACTACATATCGGACGATGGGTTTATACACGTGATCCGCAATGGCGGTTCCGACCACCTGATCGCCCCCTCCAAACGCGTGAACATCCACACCCGCAAGAACGGTATTGTGCGTGGTGTATTCGGGTGGCCAGCCATCCATACCCGGCACGGGGAAGATGCCAAACTCGCACCCAAGATCAACAATATCTTCATCGATGTAGGGGCTGAGAATAAAAAGGAAGTACTCGACATGGGCCTCCACGTTGGTGCGGTGATTACCTTCGATGACCCCCTCGAGATTCTAAATGAACAATACTACGTAGGCCGTGCACTCGACAACCGCATGGGTGGTTTTTGCATTGCAGAAGTAGCACGACTCATCCACGAACAAAAGATCGACCTTCCCTACTCGCTCTACATTGTCAACTCCGTTCAGGAAGAAGTAGGGCTGCGGGGAGCCGAAATGATCACCCAATCGATCAAACCCAATGTGGCCATAGTGACCGACGTGACGCACGATACACATACCCCCATGATCGACAAGAAAAAGCACGGGGACGTAAAAACCGGAAAAGGCCCGACGGTAACCTACGCTCCCGCTGTACACAATAAACTGCTCAATCTCATTATCGATACGGCAGAAGAAAAAGAGATCCCTCTGCAGTTGGAGGCGTCGTCACGCCGTACGGGAACAGACACCGATGCCTTTGCCTATTCCAACGGCGGTGTACCTTCCGCACTGATCTCCCTGCCTCTGCGGTATATGCATACCACCGTAGAAATGGCGCACCGCAAAGATGTGGAAGCGGTGATCCAGTTGATCTTTGAGACTTTGCAGAAAATTGAGAACGGCCACAACTTCAAGTATTTCTAAACGGGTCGGCCAATCTCCAGGCCATGGCTTTACTCAGGCGGCTCCTCACACAATTGATCGATCTGGTACTTTACAGCAACGCCTGGATCGCCCTGGCCGCTTTATTGCTGGTCACCCAAACCCGCTATCTGCTGCTGGGCGAATGGCAGTTTACGGCCTTGGAGGGTTTTGTGTTTTATGCAACCCTGAGCCTATACGCTGTTCACCGGATTATCGCCCTGGAAAAGCTAAAGGGACACCCGCCAACCACCCGCTTTCAAACGATTGGTCGCCGAAGGCCGGATATCATCCTGTATGCCATTCTGGCCGGAGGAGGTAGTCTTTTCTTTTACCTGCAATTACCGCGACAGGTTCAGATAAGTGCGTTGGCCCCTGCTCTTTTTTCAGCCCTGTACGTACTGCCCGTCTTTCGCGGGCGACGCCGGCTGCGGGATTTCAACTACCTGAAGATCTTTCTGGTCGCTTTGGTATGGACCTGGGTGACCGTTGTCCTCCCTGCCCGGCAAACCAGTCTGAACGGGCAATTCCCGACCATCCTTCTGAGTGTACAGCGGTTCTTCTTCATTTTTGCGATCACTATCCCGTTCGACATTCGGGATCTCGCGGTGGATGCCAGCACGGAAGTACGTACGCTGCCGGGCTCAGTGGGACTGCGGCGAGCCCGACTTTTGTCACTTGGTCTGCTTACGTTGGCCATAGGCACAGCCCTGGTCCTATGGCGGATCGACACCTACGCAGATCCCGTTTTTGCGGGATGGACAGTATCGGTCCTCACGGCTGGCGCATTAGTGTGGGGTGCTAACCCTGAGCGGCACGATTACTATTTTTCGGGCCTGATCGACGGGACGATGATCCTGCAGGCGGGGATGGTTTACTTGTTCAGTTGCATGTAATTAAGATCCCATCCGTTAGATCGAGTTCAGGTGGTAACCTGCTTTTGAAATAAATGCTGAATGATGAATGCTAAGTGCTAAATGCAGGTATGGAATCGACCGGAATCCCCTAATCTCCCTTTCTCCCTTTCCCCCACTCCCCCTTTCTCCAATTCTCCCAGTCCCAAAGAAAAAGGGCTTCTTCGTCGTTAGCGACAAAGAAGCCCTTTTTTTGAACATTTAGCTCAACCCGGAGGGTCGAGCACCTTAATCCTTAATATACGGATAGTCTTCCTGCAGGTAATTATCCGTGTAGAGTTCGGCGGGATCGGGATAGGGTGATTCCTCGGCGAATTTCACAGCATCGTCGATCTCCTTTTTCACGTTGGCCTTGATCTCTTTGATCTCGTCCTCGGAAGCGATCTTTTCCTTTAGGATGTGTGCTTCGGTCATTTTTACCGGATCGCGATCCTTATATTCCTGAACCTCTTCTTTAGTGCGATATTTCGCCGGGTCGGACACGGAGTGCCCTTTGTAGCGATATGTTTTCACTTCGAGGTAGAACGGACCTTTACCGGCGCGGATGTGCTCGGCGGCGCGGGAAACGGCGTCGTGTACGGCGGCAGGATCCATCCCGTCCACTGATTCGCTGGGCATATCGTAGCTGGCACCCAATTTTGCCAGGTCGGCTACGTTCGACGTACGCTTCACCGAGGTACCCATGGCGTAACCGTTATTCTCGCAGATGTAAAGTACCGGCAGTTTCCAGGTCATGGCCATGTTGAAGGATTCGTGCAGGGCACCCTGGCGGGCAGCGCCGTCACCGAACATGGTTACACAGAGGTTATCCGTTTCGCGGTATTGCTCGGCAAAAGCAATACCGGTACCGATGGGGATCTGAGCACCGACAATACCATTACCACCGAAATAGCGATTGGTGTTGTCGAAAAAGTGCATAGATCCGCCTTTACCCTTCACGATACCCGTGGCTTTGCCGAAAAGTTCCGCCATTGCCTTATCGGTCGGAACGCCACGGCCGATAGCCGTACCGTGCTGGCGGTAAGCCGTCACGATAGCATCCTCTTTACGGAGTGCCGATTCAACGCCAGCAGTAATTGCCTCCTGCCCGATATAGACGTGACAAAAACCGCGAATCTTTTGCTGCCCATACATCCGCAGGGCCATTTCCTCAAATTTGCGAATGCGGAACATCAGCGTGTACCATTCGAGGTACTGCTCCTTACTCACCGAGGTTTTCTTGCTGGTGGATTTTGAATTGGATGTCGTTTTTTTCTTCGTTGCTGTGGCCATAAGGAAACGTTACTTTTTAAGAGCTCGCTTGGAACCGCTAATATACGAGAAAAAATGGCGGTCGAAAAAGTCTGGTGCTCTTACCGCTCATACTTTCATTCAGGTTTACAACACCTGTCAAGACGGGTTGTTTTCCAAGATAACCACCGAACCCATCAAACCCGTTCGTGTAGTACAATCGGAAACCGTACTTTTGGAGCAATTTAAATACAGGCAATGGCCTTCCACCTCGATCAGCTCACACTCACCAACTTCAAAAACTACGAACAGCAGGCGATTGCTTGTTCGCCCCGCTTCAACGGATTCGTGGGCCTGAACGGTATGGGAAAGACCAATCTGCTCGATGCCATTTACTATCTGTGTATGACCAAAAGCAATTTTTGGGTACCGGATAGCGGCCTGGTGCGACACGAGGCCGATTTTTTTCGATTGGATGGACGGTTTACCCTTGGCGGGAAAACTGAACGTATCGTTGCCAAGGTGCAGCCCCGAAAGAAAAAGGTTCTGGAACGCAATACCGTGCCCTACGAAAAATTGTCCGAGCACATCGGACTGATGCCCGTTGTTTTTATGGCCCCCGACGACACCCTGCTGATCTCGGAAGGTAGTGACATGCGACGGCGTTTTCTCGACAATACCCTTTCTCAGATCGATCACCACTATCTGGGTCAACTGATCATCTACAACCGGCTTTTGCAGCAGCGCAACAGCCTGCTTAAAAAATGGGGCGAAGAGGGCGGTTACGACCGCAGCTTGTTACAGATATACGATCAGCAAATGCTCGATCCCGCCCGCTATATCCACGAGCAGCGGCAGGCGTTCACCGAGCGCATGGTGCCCGCTTTTCAGGCTATGCAACAACGCATCAGTGGTCAGCAGGAAGAAGTTGGTCTTGAATACCAGTCGCAACTACAGGAAAAATCGCTGGAAGATTGGTGGGAAGAGCAGGCCGACAAAGACCGCTATCTGCAACGAACCAATGCCGGTATCCACAAAGATGACTTAAAATGTACCATCCGTGGATACCCCCTGAAAAAATATGCCTCCCAGGGACAACTAAAATCCTACGTTTTAGCTCTGAAACTGACCCAATACCAGCTGCTGTCGGACCAGACTCCGGAGCCCCCTCTCCTATTGCTCGACGACATTTTCGACAAGCTGGATGACCGCCGGGTGGCCCAATTGCTCGAATTACTGGTGGAAGGTAATTTCGGGCAGGTGTTTATCACCGATACCCATGAGGAACGTATAGCCTCCATCATCAGTCAGCTCGACACTACTTTCCGCCGTTTCCGCATTCGCCACGGAAGTGCCGCAGAACTGGATTAGCGATCGTTATTCACCGTAAGACTGGGCACAGATTATCTCATAAAAAGTTGGTAATCAAGACCCCATATTCCGGTACTGGGTCGTAGACATGTTGAATATGGATTTGAGCAAGTCCTATTACTCAATACCCTATACCAAATACCACGTGAGGTTTCGACACTCAGACCTTCGGTAAACGACTCGGCCTAAACCTCACGTTATTTATGTACCTTTCGGTAAAAAGCAATCGGGCCATGCCGTACCAGGAAGAAAAGACACTCAAGGAAGTGCTCCTCAAAATGATGGAGGTATACAAGCTCAAAGGCAAGCTCAACCAAACCCGCATTCGCTCGTTATGGGAAGAGTTGATGGGGCCTTCCATTGCCCGCCAGACAACCGAACTGCGGATTCACCACAAGAAGTTATACGTACAACTGCAATCGGCAAGCCTCCGCAACGAGCTCAGCTACGGCCGGGAGAAGATCAGGGATATGATCAACGAGCGACTCGGTGAGCGCTACTTGGAAGACGTCATACTCAGGTGATAGGTTTGGGGGTTGAGGTAACCTGCAACCTCCCCTCAAACCTCACACCTCACACCTCAAACCTGAACTCCATGATTTTATTTCGTAGGATTCTGATCGCAACCAGCATTGCTCTATTCGTATTCAGTTGCGAAGAATCCAGCAATGCGGATGACCAGGCGGCGGTTGATATCCCGCAGACAAACATCAACCTGCCGGAACAACTGAACCTACGCGAAAATCTGCTGGAAATGCGGGGACTCACGGCTGATTTCACGGAAGAGTCCTGGCGGAGTAGCGGGCTTACTGCCGTAGCTCCGTGGCGGCCGGGAGGCAGTCATTTTGTGCTGGGTCAACTGAAGCCCGCTCCGACCGGAGTGACCACCCTGCTCATTCTGGAAGATCGTCCGGAACATAGTACAGCCTGGGCCGTCAGTTATGCAGACGGACAACTAATCGATTACCTGGAAGTATTTCACATGGAAAGTGGTGGCAAACGCACGGTAGGCAGCAACTGGCGCTCCGGTCGTTTGGAAATCCAACTAAACCGGGGGCAGGAACGCTACGGTGAGACCTTTCAAATGGATGAATCCGGGAAGTGGGTTCCATTTACGGAGAGGCAGGCTCCAATGTAATGGATGCCGATGCTTCAGCGTCGCGGATCAATTATCGTTATTCCTAAAGGGACCTCGGCAGTAAGCAAAAAAAGGGGACCAATAACTATTTCTAGCTATTGGTCCCAAATTGCCTCGTCGTGATCTTATGATTACAGGCAATCGGCCGATCTTCCAGATCGGCCACCATCGACATCCTTAGGGTTGCACCTGCTTCTTAGGCAGCTGCTTGATCGCGCGGGTAGCGCGGCGATTCTTTCCTTTTACTTCGGTTGCCAGTTCTACGGCTTTTTCCAGATTGACGATACCACCGGAAACGGATAACTCGCTGAAGGGCACTTTATCTTCCGAGCCTGGCTTGATGACCATTTGGGTACCTTTTTTGTCGGTGCTGGCCATGATCACATCTTTAATCTGTTCGGCGGTAAGGTCGGGGAAATAAGAACGTAGTACCGCAGCTACCCCAGCGACAACCGGAGCAGCCATACTGGTTCCCTGGAGCCATTCGTACTGGTTATTGGGAACAGTCGCATAGATCTCCATACCCGGAGCAAATACATCTACCTTATCCATACTGTAATTGGAAAAAGGAGCGGCCATGTGATCGTCCATCGACACATTCAGGGCACCAACTTCCAGCCAGTTGTCGGCATTTTTTGGGCCGAACAGACCGCGTTTTTCGAACTTATCGTTCGGGTAATTATTGCTGAAGGTATTTTCCTTACCGTCATTACCGGCAGCATGGATCAACAGCACATCGTTCTTGCGGGCGTACTTAACAGCGTCGTCAACGACCTCCTTGTAAGGTGAGTAGCCTTTACCGAAGCTCATGTTAATCACGCTGGCACCATTGTCAACGGCGTAACGGATGGCGTTGGCCACGTCTTTATCACGCTCATCACCGTCGGGAACCGTGCGGATAGACATGATGCGGACATTTGCCGCCACTCCGTCCATTCCTATATCATTGCCGCGCTCAGCAGCGATGATACCGGCTACGTGGGTACCGTGACGGGCATCCGGACCGCGTACATCATTGTTGCCGTAGATGCGCTCCTCCTTATCGGAATAATCATCACCGACCAAATCACGGGGATCAAAGTCCGGATTCCAGTTATAATTGTACTGAGCATCGAAATATTCGTAGGCTTCATTTACCTGATCCACTTGCTCCTCGAAAGAAGAACCAGCCTGTACCTGAGCGGCAACGGCCTTGGCAACGCTCATCAGTCGGGGATCGTCAGCTTTCAGTGCATTCAGGTCTTCAGCCGTTACGGAATCCTTGTCGATCATTTTATCGATCTGCATAAAGATGTCCTTGACCATGCTGTAGAGCTGGTATTGTTCAACCAGATTCTCCCGCTTGGTCTCTACCTCCTCTTTCACTTCCTGGTAGATCTCGTACTTTTCGCGCTCCTTTTTATTCAGATCGCTAAGGTTTTTTCCTTCAAACATCTTCTTGTACCTGGCATATAACCGGGTAGCTTCGAGGTTGTCGTGGTCGATATTTTCGCCCTGGGCGTTACCGATGAAATTCCAGCCATGGATATCGTCGATATAGCCGTTTTTATCATCATCAATGCCATTATCGGGAATTTCATCTTCATTCACCCACATGACATCGTCGAGGTCCTCGTGTTCATAGTCCACCCCCGAATCAATCACGGCCACCACAACAGTTTGGCCATCAACGCCGGCCGGAAGGCGGCTGTACAGGCTTTTAGCACTGATACCGGGATATCCTTCAGCTGGTGAACGCAGGAACCAGTCCTTAGGGGCGTTGTCCTGTCCGTAGACGGCCGTCAGTATCCCGAAAGCCATCAACAAGAGCATGCATTTCTTCATCATCTTTTTTGTTTCTTTGTTTTGGTTGTACCACAAACCGATCGGTCTAGGCTTTTTTGAAGCCACGAAAAAAATTGTTTGAGGCTTCTTCTATATCGGAAATGATCGGCAGGGTCGTATTGTTTAGATGTTAATATCCTGCTAAAATAAGCCCTATCAGCCCATTCCGGGCATGTACCGTGTAAAATTAAGACGAATGTCGCTATTACACATCCGACTCCGGCAATGGTCTGGATTTATGCACTTTTACCGTAAGGCCCAAACTCTTTACGATGTCCATTCACCGTACGTTGCCCGTTTTATAAGTGAAGTACTCGAAGACAATCGGCAGTACTACGCTTTTCCGTCTATCGAGGGTTACCGCAAACAACTACTGGAAAACCATGACCCTCTGATTATTCAGGACCTGGGCGCCGGATCGCAAATATCGGATGCGTCGTCCCGGCCCATTTCCGATCTCGCCCGCCATACTCCAGTCTCCCCGCGGATCGGGCGCTTGCTTTTCCGGCTCGTGCATTTTCACAGACCACAGCACCTGCTCGAACTGGGAACATCACTGGGCATTTCGGGCATGTACCAGGCAGCTGCGGCCGCTTCCAAACCCTTCTGGACCATTGAAGGCAACCCGGCTTCCGCCAAATTCGCCCAGCGCCAATTCCGTCGTATTGGTCTGTTGAACACCCAGGTATACAACGATCCCTTTGAAAAAGCACTTCCCGCATTACTGGACCAAATGGATCAGCTCGACTACGCGTTCGTCGATGGAAACCACCGCTATGAGCCTACCGAAAAATACGTAAACTGGATGTTAGCGAAGGTACATTCCGGCAGTATGATCGTACTGGCCGACATCTATTGGTCGAACGAAATGCGAGCCGTCTGGGATACATTACGGCACCGACCCGAAGTACGTGCGAGCATTGACCTGTATGAGGTAGGATTGTTATTGTTCCGCACCGAGTTCACTGAGCAACAGCACTGGACGCTGGTCCCGAGGGCATGGAAACCCTGGCATCTGGGATTACGTGCACCCCGTTAGGACTCATCGCTGCGACGGTGGAAGCCGATGGTTTTCTTGTTGAAGACAAACGAGCTTTTATCCAGCTTAAAGGCTGCGACATCCTCCATGGTCAGAACATTATCGGGCGTATTTTCCCGCTCTTCAGCCGGCAGGGCTGCCAATCGCAGGTTCTGGTTCTTGATCGCTTCGTTGATGACCTGACGCACCGTCCGTGCATTGCCGAAAAACTTGTCGCGATATTCGTACAGGAATTCGAGGTAATCTTTCAGGTGATCACTCGCTTCCGGAGAGGTCAGCATATTCTTCTCTTCCAGCATTTGCAGAGCAATCTGGTGCAGCTCCGTGGGGTGGTAATCGTCGAATCGCAGGATCTTATCGAACCTGGAGCTGAGCCCCGGATTAGCTTTCAGGAATGTTTCCATATTGTCCGGATACCCGGCAACGAACAGAAAGAACCGGCCTCTGAGATCCTCCATGCGCTTGAGCAGCGTCTGTATAGCCTCATCGCCGAAGTCACCCTGACTGGTGCTTTTTTGCGTAAGCGCATAGGCTTCATCGACGAACAGTACACCTCCGAGTGCCTCTTCGATCTTCTCACTGGTCTTAATGGCCGTCTGACCAACAAAGCCTGCCACCAGTCCCTGGCGATCGGTTTCCACCATATGACCGCGTTCCAGCATACCCAGTGCTTTGTAGATCTTGGTCAGGATGCGGGCAACCGTGGTCTTACCCGTTCCGGGATTACCGATGAATACCGTATGCAGGAAAAAGTTGTTGAGCACATCGCGCCCGGTTTCCCGGTAAAAACGCACCAACCGCACTAACTCGTTGATCTCGGCCTTGACATCGGTCATACCAATGAGGTGGTTCAATTCGTCGAGCGATGATTGCAGCAAGTCTTCGTCGACCGGAATTTGCGGCAGCGCCCGGCGACTGCGGATGGATATTTGTTCTACGTCCTGCAATTCTACCGTTTGCAAAATCTCTTTGTCCAGACTGCGGGGGCTTTCCATGGCCATAATCCGCAATCCCAGGTTAATTTTAGCTTTCTCGATCAGATCGTGCACGTAACGGGCATTACCAAACGAGCGATCCCGCCGACGGTAGGCATCCAGGATCAATTCGTCGATCACATCGGCCGCTTCTGGTTGCAGTTGGATGCCCATCTGACGGGCGGCGTAGCGGCCTATTTCCGATAGCTCCTGTGGCAGGTAATCGGGGAATTCAAAGTGTAATTTAAAACGGGATTTCAATCCGGGATTGGAGTCCATGAACTGCTTCATCTCCTTCGGATAGCCCGCTACAATGACGGCCAGGTCACCGGGACCATTCGACATCTCCTTCACCAGGATCTCGATCACTTCCCGTCCGAAGTCCTTCGTGTCGTCGTTGGAGCGGGCCAGGGAGTAAGCCTCATCAATGAAGAGCACGCCTCCCCGGGCCTTCTCGATGGCTTCCTTGACTTTCGGAGCGGTCTGACCAATGTATTCCCCCACCAAATCGACCCGGTCGACTTCGTGCACGTGCCCCTTGGATAACAGGCCCATCTTACGGTATAATAAGCCCATCATAGTTGCCACGGTAGTCTTACCCGTGCCGGGATTACCGATGAAAACCGAGTGTACATTGATGTTGCCGTCTTCCTCGAATCCGCGTTCTTTACGAAGCTGGAGGAATTTGATGTAGTTGGCGTGATTGCGAACTTGCTGTTTGATATCAGACAAGCCGATGAGGCTGTCCAATTTAGCCATGACCTCTTCGAAGCTGCGACTATCCTCTTCACCCGGCGACAGAATGACGGGTGACTGGCGATCGGGCAACAGCACGCCGGGAATACCTTCCTCGGCCTCCTCTCCTACTTCGAAAGGTACTACGGCCAGCAGTTGGTCCATAAAGACCAGTTCGGCCGTGTATTTATCTTTCCGCCAGGACCCTTTCACATTGGAACCCCAGCCGGTGGTTATTTTAATGGTCTCGTCCCGCTTCTCGACCCGGTGCAGGCGGACTACCTGTCCTTTGAGTTCACGGGCACCGTTATAGAACTTGGTGAAGAGCTCACACTGCCAATCTTTGGTCAGGTGCTCGTTCTGAAGGGTTATTTCCACGTAGATGTAGCGGGTTTCCTCGCTGCTGAAGGTTTTACAATACACACGGTCATCTTCAGTAACATCGTCGTAGGGACCTTCGTACAGGCGCAGGGATCGCACACTCAGATAAGGATTTTCTCCCGGCAGGGAATCCTTGGACGCATCTTCAATGTAGAAGTATTTAGTGCCTACCTTCTCCCCTTCGATCCAGGCCTCCCAATAATAAGTCCCCTTTTTCCAGAAAGCACCTTCGTTCTTATTACCCCAACCCTCGCGGATGTACACGACATTGTCGTACTTGCTGACCTTTTTCCGTAAGGGAAGGTAACAAATCTCTTTGCGGCCTTTCTTAAGCGAAAAGCATTTTAGTTCGACATCAATCTCCCAGTCTTCCTTATCGAATTGTTTATTAAAGAAGGACAGCTCGGCATAGACGTAGGTCGTTTCGTACCGGTCAAAGACCTGCCGATATTTCTTTTTGTTATCGGCCAGCCATTCGGTAGAAGCGTACACTTTAAGTTCTTTGAACTTATAGTTTTTAGACCCGGATTGCTGTAACTCTTCAGACATGCATTTCTTTTACGGAGAAGATTCCTTTGGGTTAACCTTGTCCGAACTGAACAACGAGGGTTAGTTTGGTGAGCTACAAGGTAGCAACACCTGAACGTTTGCACTATACTAATATGCTGCTTTTTGTAGCATTTTTTAAATTTTAGTCCCGTTTTAACCCCCCTTTACACTTCCACCCGATCATCGAATGAACGGCCCCCCTGCTCCTTTATTTTGTTATTAAACCGGGACTGACTACCTTTCCCGTCATTTCGATCCCCACTTTTAATGCGACATGGTACAGCTTGAGCTCACCTTCCCGACCTGGGTCCAGCAAGTCAGTCTTCAGGATAAGCCCCACTTTCAGCTGCGCCCGCTGTTCGTGCCCTTTCCGCAGGTAACTAATCAGCGGTATCAAAGTGCACTGACCCAACTTAAGAAAGAGGTTCAGAATGCTTTTAAGTACCCGGAACTCGATCGCAGCAGCATCAACCAGTTGCAGTGGTTTATGTTCAAGCCCGAAATCCACATGGAGCGGGTCCGGTTTCAGTTCAACCTGGGAAAATACACCATCGACGGCCTTTTTATGGTCGTCCGGTTCAGGGTACGCGACCTGGCCTGCCTCTATTTGCCGGCCTGTGATCATATGATGCTCATCGAACGGGGATCGGGATCAGTGGAACGCCGGGAGCAACTATTGGAGGCCCTCAAAAAGTACCTGAAGCAGGAACGCGACCTGCTGGAAGATGAATTCAATCCCCGGCAATATTACGCCGGACGCAAAGACTTCCTGACCGATACCACCGTTAAGGTGAGTGTTTCATTTGTGCCCAACACCTTTGAGCGCCAGCAGTCGGCACCCCTGTTTGCGCATTTATTCCAATCCGACGATTTCCAGGGCATGTTCGAGATCTACAAGGTAGCCCGCGACCTAACCGAAGAATACCCCGATGATCTACAACGAGCCTACCTGCGGGAAGAAGCGGTCCAGCAATTGCGTACCTCCCTGCTTTCATCCTCCCATACGCCGCTGGTATTGGTGGGGCGCGATGGCATTGGCCGGCATACCGTACTCCACGAACTGGTTTACCAGTACGTAAAAGAAAAGCAGGAAAAAGAAGAGCGCTTCCGTTCCGTTTTTCTGCTCGATCCCACCCGGGTTATTGCCGGCATGAGTATCGTCGGGATGTGGCAA
Source organism: uncultured Saprospiraceae bacterium (assembly GCA_964342305.1). Lineage (GTDB taxonomy): Bacteria > Bacteroidota > Bacteroidia > Chitinophagales > Saprospiraceae > DT-110. The sequence goes on from CAYFGK010000009.1 coordinate 34,783, forward strand.
AAAAGGTTTGAAGCAATCCTGCAATTCCTGATCGAGCCCTCCGAAGAACACAAGGACCCCCATATCCTGGTGGTTGACAATCCCATTGCGCTGCTGCGAATCGGTACATCGGCCAACAATAGCCTGACGCTGTCCGATGTGTTAAAACCCTATCTGGAGCAGCGCAAACTCCCCCTTTTGCTCATCGCCAGTCCACAGGAATGGGCAGTATTTCAGGAAAAAGACCGGTCCTTATCCGAACTGTTCCAGGTGCACCGTCTGGAGGAACCCAACGTTCCTACCGCCATCCGGATGATCCTGGAAAAACGGAAGTGGCTGGAAGACCGCCACCAGGTGGATATTAGTATCTCAGCTATTCAGCAGCTACTTTTCATTCAGCGTAATTACCTCAGCCAAAAAGCACTGCCCGGTGCCATCGTTGGCCGGTTGGAACAACTCGCCATCAAACACCGGGAGTCTCAGATCGATGCCCGCAAAGTACGTGATGACTTTCAATTGAGCAGTGGTCTGCAATCGCACATTTTCGACAACTACTACGTGTTTGAACCCGATGAGGTCCGCAAAGTGATCCGCCGGTCACTGATCGGTCAGGATGCTGCGGTAGAAGCCCTTACCCAAGTGGTTCACCTCTACAAAGCCAAACTCAACGATCCTGAAAAACCGGTGAGTTCCCTCCTCTTTATCGGTCCGACCGGTGTCGGTAAGACCCAGGCGGCCAAAGTACTGGCCGAATACCTCCTGGGCGGCGAAAACCACCTGCTTCGCTACGATATGAACGAGTACGTTGATGGCGGCGCCGCTCAGCGCTTGTTGGGGGATTACTATAATCCCGAGGGCCAGCTTACCGGCAAAGTACGCTACCAACCATTCAGCATCATCTTGCTCGATGAGATCGAGAAAGCTCATTCAAAGGTGCGTGACCTCTTATTACAGGTGCTTGACGATGGTCGCCTGACCGATAGTCTTGGGCGGACGGTCGACTTTACCAATAGCATCATCATTATGACCTCCAATCTGGGGGCCGATGCCATCGGCCGGGCCATTCAGCTCACCGGTTCCGATACCGAAGAAGAAGCAATCTACCGGAGGGAAATGCAGAAGTACTTTCGCCCTGAATTCATCAACCGGATCGACCAGACGGTCGTCTTTCGCAAATTGGGAAGAGCCGACATCCAGGGTATTGCCCGACTGCAGATCAAAGAATTATTGGGTCGCGATGGCTTCGTACGCCGTACGACCATCCTGAATATTCAGCGGGAGGCATTGCAGTGGGTGGCCGACCGTGGCTACGATGCCCGCATGGGTGGCCGGGCCCTGCGACGCCAGATCGAGCGCGACCTGACCTTCCTGTCGGCCGAGCAATTATTAAGGGTCCAGCACGATGGCCCCATCATCCTCAATATTACCCTCGAAGGCGATTACCTAAAACCGAGCATTCACCCCCTGGCTTTTGCCGAACCACGTGACTCTACAATGCTCAGTGACATTCCCAGTGATCAGGAGGGAAGTCGCTTTTACCGCAAGCTGGGTCAGGCAGTAGATCGATTACGGGAACAAGTCGCCCGCTACGAGGCACAGTTAAGTGATGATTTCGATAAAGACTGGCGATATTACCAATTTAAGACGCAGTTAGACGTAGTCAAGCAGGATATTCAAACCATACGGATCGCATACAGTGACCGGTATTACCGGGAAGCACTGGCAACTCCCCTGCGTTTGAAACAGACCCGTTCACCTTCCTGGCGCGACGATGAACGCAGTAGCACCGACCGGGGATCTATCAAAGCACGCCTGTTCCAGGAGGCTGCCCTGAAGGAATTGTCCGATGCTTATCGCTTCGCACCCAGTCAATTCGATAATCTGCGCAGTGAGTTCATCGATAAATACCTGAACGTAGCTTTGACCTGCCTGTTCGGGGAAGCTTTCCTGCAGGACCAATACGAGGTATGCTCGCTGCATATTGAATCCCTGATCGCCGATCAGGGGAAACCGGAGATCAAATACCTGCTCGATAAATATGCTCAGCTATTCGAACACCTGGACCTTCCCTTCCAACTCGACAAACAACGATCGACCATCACCGTTGAGGGGTACGGATTGTGTGAACTATTGACCGGTGAGGTAGGTATCCATCTCTTCTACGTAGCCCACCGCAACCCCTTGCCCGTTCGTATCCGGATGAAGGAACGCAGTACTGCTGACCCCTATTCGGTTATCCGTATTTACGACGGCACCAAAACGCTGACGGATATCCGTACCTCCTTCACCAATGCTGTCAATATGACCCCTCAAGAATTTAAACTATTGCTCTATGCCGGATTACCGGATGAACGCAGGGCTGAAATATTGAAAACTTCTTAATTCAATGTACTTTTACGGCCGAGCGACTTTTAAAGCTGTTTTAGATCAAAAACCAATATGATGCTGATGCCTTTCGGCAAAAGGGTGACCTCCCACCGAACAGGCACGGAAACACACTTTTACAGGTATTGCTACCCAACAATAAACTCCTATGAAACAACCAGCCCCCACCCCTCCGGTGGCCGCCCAGAAGCCCCATACCATTACCGTACACGGCGATCAACGCCACGACCCTTACTACTGGATGCGAGATCGGGAAGACCCCGAGGTCGTAGCTTACCTGGAAGCGGAAAATGCCTACACCAAAGCCAGCCTGGCACATACCGAATCCTTCCAAAAACAACTATTCGAGGAAATAAAGGGCCGTATCAAGGAAGATGATGAATCAGTCCCCTACCTCGACAACGACTACTATTACCTCACCCGATTTGTAAAAGGCGGCGAGTATCCCATCTACGTCCGCAAACATCAGTCACTCAACAACCGGGATGAGGTGATGCTCGACGTCAACAAACTGGCCGAAGGACACGATTACTATCAGGTGGGTAGCCGCTCGGTCAGTTTTGATAATAAAACCCTGGCCTACGCGGTCGATACAGTGTCGCGCCGCCTTTATACGCTCCACTTCAAAAACCTGGAGAATGGTGATCATTACCAGGAGACAATCCCCAACACTTCGGGATCAGTGATCTGGGCCAACGATAACCAACATCTTTTTTACGTACGCAAACACCCCGAAACACTCCGCAGTTTTCAGGTCGTTCGCCATCGCCTCGGCACCGATGCGGCCGAAGATGTCATCGTGTTCACCGAAGAGGATGACACCTATAACGTGGGCATCTTTAAAACCAAATCCGACAAATGGCTGGTGATCGGTTCCTTCCAGACCATCTCCCAGGAATTTAGGATCCTCCCCGCCGATGCCCCCCTTGACGAATGGCGTGTTTTCCAGCCGCGGGAACGCAACCTGGAGTACGATATCACCCACTTCGAGGATCGCTTCTACGTGCGCACGAATATGGACGCCGAGAACTTTCGCCTTATGGTCACCCCGGAGGATGCTACCGGTAAAGACAACTGGGAAGAGGTCATCCCACACCGGCCCAATGTCCTCCTGGAGGACCTGGATATTTTTAAGGATTATCTGGTGCTATCCGAACGCCGCGATGGTATCACCCGCCTGCGCGTGCGGCCATGGGATGGCGACGAGCACTATATTGAATTCCCCGAGCAGGCTTACGTAGCCTACACCTCCATTAACCTGGAGTTTGATACGCAGCAATTACGGGTGGCCTACCAATCCATGAAGACCCCGCCGACCATCTTTGATTACCATATGGAGAAGCAGACCTTCCGGCAACTAAAGCAGCAGGAAGTGCTCGGAGGCTTCGACCCCGATGAGTACGAGTCGGACCGGCTGTACGCTCCGGCCCGCGATGGGGAACGCATTCCCATTTCTCTTGTGTACCACCGGGATACAGAACGGTCGGGAAAATCGCCGTTACTCCTTTACGGATATGGATCCTACGGCAACAGTATGGAACCCTTTTTTAGCCCGGCCCGGCTTAGCTTGCTGAACCGGGGTTTCGTTTTCGCAATTGCCCACATCCGCGGGGGGGAAGAAATGGGGCGCCGGTGGTACGACCACGGCAAACTGCTCCATAAAAAAAATACTTTCACCGACTTTATCGACTGCGGTGAATTCCTGATCCAGCGCGGATACGCGGCCCAGCGGGGTCTGTACGCCATGGGCGGCAGTGCGGGTGGCCTGCTCATGGGTGCCGTAGCCAATCTGCGGCCCGATCTGTGGGCAGGCATTGTGGCGGCCGTGCCTTTTGTCGACGTGGTTACCACTATGCTCGACGACAGCATACCACTCACTACCTTCGAATACGACGAATGGGGGAATCCCAATGATCCCGTTTACTACGAATACATTAAATCCTATTCTCCTTACGACAACGTTGAGGCCAAGGATTACCCGCCTATGCTGATTACTACCGGACTACACGATTCTCAGGTCCAGTACTGGGAACCAGCCAAATGGGTCGCCCGTTTGCGGGAGCGCAAAACCGATGACAATCCGCTTTACCTGCACATCAATATGAAAACGGGGCACAGCGGCGCCTCCGGCCGTTTTGAGCGGTACAAAGAGATCGCACTGGATTACGCTTTCCTGCTCGATCTGGCAAGACAGATTTAGGAAGTCAGAGGTCTGAAGTTAGAGGTCAGAAGTCAGAGGTCAGAAGTCAGAGGTCAGAATTTAGAAGTTTGAAGTTTGAAGTTAGAGGTCAGAAGTCAGAATTTTGAAGTCAGAGGTCAGAGGTCAGAGGTCAGAATTTAGAAGTTTGAAGTTAGAGGTCAGAAGTCAGAAGTCAGAAGTCAGAATTTTGAAGTTAAATAATATAAGCCCACCCGTTTTAGCGGTGGGAAGATAACGAAATCGGATTTAGTTTAGAATTTTCAATGCTTAATTTTTAATTAAGATTCACATAATCAGCGAATTAAAAATTAATAATTAAACATTGTAAATTACTAATCAACGAGCAATTTCTCCGTGACCTCTAATACCCGCTCCATCTCCTGAAGCGTGTTGTGGTGTGAAAAAGAGAACCGGATCGTAGTGGCTGGATCGCCGGGTTTTAGTGCATCCAGCACGTGTGACCCTGCATCGGCTCCCGAGCTACAGGCACTGCCGCCCGACACGCTGATCCCTTCAATATCGTAATTAAGCAGGAGCATATCGCTTTTGGCGGAAGCCGGAAAGTTAACACTCAGGATTTTATAATGGCTTTCGCCAAAAGGGTCCCCGTTAAAGGCAATTCCGGGTATGCGTTCCTGCAATCCCTTGAGCAGGTGATCGCGCAGGTTCCGGATGTGTTGTTCCTGGGCTTCGCGCAGTTCCATTTTCTTTTTGAGGGCGGTCGCCATACCTACGATACCGTAGAGATTCTCAGTTCCCCCGCGCATATTACGCTCCTGGGCACCGCCGTCGATAAAGGGCTTGATCAGGTTATCACCATTAATATAGACAAAGCCCACCCCTTTCGGACCGTAGAATTTATGGGCCGAGCCGGTGAGGAAGCTGATGGGTGTTTGGTCCAGATCAATGGGGAAGTACCCCATGGTCTGTACTGTGTCGGTGTGGAATAAAGCTCCTTTTTCCGCGCAGAGCCGGGCAACCTGGTCCAGAGGCAGCATGGTGCCGATCTCGTTGTTGGCGTGCATGAGGGAGACCAGTGTTTTAGGGACACCGGATTGCTCCAGTAATTCCTGCAAATGCTCCAGATCGACCTTGCCGTTGGCCTCCTGACTCACGAATTCGATTTGTACGCCCTCCCCTTCCAGCCGCTGCACGGTGTGCAGTACGGCGTGGTGCTCAGTGCGGGTGCTGATGATGCGCTGAACGCCCAGGTCGCGGACGGCACACTTCAGGGCCATATTATTGGATTCCGTACCACAAGAGGTAAAAAAGATCTCCCCGATGGATGCGTTCAGCAGGCCGGCAATATCCTTTCGGGCCTCTTCGATGCGGGCACGGGCGGTACGCCCTTCCCGGTGGATGGAGGAGGGATTGCCGGGGTAGGTACGCATGGTTTCGGCCATAACGTCCACTACTTCCGGATCGATGGGCGTGGTTGCTGCGTGATCGAGATAAATGCGGTCCATAGTTCAGAGGTTCACTTTCGCAAAAGAACGATACATAGCCGGGAGAAGTTGAATTAAATCAGTTTTGCGGAGAACCACTGATCTACCAACTTGCTTTCGGTGCCGGGATCACGATCCATACTGAATTCATTAGTATGCACATCGTAGGTATATTCCCCACCCCATTCCCGGAAGTTGGCCGCCATATTTTCGATAGCATCCAAGATGTAATCCACCTCGGCGGTGGTGGTAGTAGGGTGGATCGACATGCGTATCCAGCCGGGCTTAGCCGAAAGGTCCCCGTAATTGATCCGGTCGGTAATGGTCTGGGATTGCTCCTGAGATACCTGTAGCAGGTAGTGTCCGTAGGTACCGGCACAAGAGCAACCGCCTCGGACCTGAATGCCGTAGCGATCGTTGAGGAGTTTCACGCCCAGGTTGTAATGGAGGTCGTCGATGTAAAAGGAGATGACGCCCAGGCGCTCCCGCTGCCGGTCGGCAAGCAGGTGCAGATTGGGAATGGCGTCGAGGCGGGGCCACATGCGGTCGAGGATCTCTTCTTCACGGGCCAGCATCTTATCGACACCCATTTGTTCTTTCAACTGACAGCACAGGGCTACCCGCATGGTTTGCAGGAAGCTGGGAGTACCTCCGTCTTCACGGGCTTCGATCTCATCAATGTACTTGTGTCCACCCCAGGGGTTGGTCCAGTCGACGGTGCCTCCACCGGGATTATCCGGAATGCGGTTGGTGTACAATTTCGGATCGAAGACCAGTATGCCGGAGCTACCCGGGCCTCCTAAAAACTTATGGGGCGAAAAGTAGAGAGCGTCGAGGTGGGTTTCCGGATCTTCCGGACGCATAGCAATATCGATGTAGGGCGCCGAACACGCAAAATCCACGAAGATCAGGCCATTATTTCGGTGCATGATCCGGGCTATCTCGTAGTAGGGCGTTTTGATACCGGTTACGTTGGAGCAGGAAGTGACGGCCGCAATTTTGCGTTTCCGATTTTGGTATTTGTCGAGGAGGGTCTGGAGGGCAGTCAGGTCAACACAGCCGTCGGCCGTTGGCGGGATCACCTCTACATCAGCCAGGGTCTCCAGCCAGCTGGTTTGATTGGAATGGTGCTCCATATGACTGATGAAAATGACGGTGCGCTCCTCCTCGGGGAGTCGCACCGCCTGGCGGTAGCGTTCGTGTACTTTCAACCCCAGAATACGCTGGAATTTATTGACCACGCCCGTCATCCCCGAATTGGAGGAAATAAGCACGTCCTTTTCATGAGCGCCCACATGCCTTTTGATCAGGTGCTTGGCGTGGTGATAGGCCTGCGTCATACTGCTGCCCGTAACCGTGGTCTCCGTATGGGTATTCCCGACGAAGGGTGCGATCTGGCGCTGGAGGATATCTTCAATAGGTTGGTACAGGCGCCCCGAAGCGGTCCAGTCAGCGTAGACGATAGGCCTTTCCCCTTCACAGGAAACAAAGGTCTGGTCAATGCCGATGATTTTTTGCCGGTAAGGCGAAAAATATGCTTCAAGTTGAGTGGTCTGGTTGGTTAGGGTATGCATATCAGTATATTTTGAGCGGCTTTCCTTAAATTTCTTATTAAAAGGTCATGGTCTGGAAATATCCAGAGAACAAAGGTTGAGGCTGAGGTTAAGGTTGAGATTCCCGCCTTCAACTCGTTACGGCGGGCGGAGAATAGTCACCCACTAAAGTGGTTGGGTTTCATGTGAATGACCGATTTGAACCACCGCTAAAGCGGTGGCCTTAACAATCGTGGCATTCACACCGTCAACCATGAACCGTGGACCATGCATGCCTGCCGAAGCCTTGGCGTAGGCAGGGACCCTGCACCGTAAATCTATAGGATTTTCCGCACTTCCTCCCGGACCTTGGCTACGAGTGCCTCCGCCTCTTCACGGGTGGGAGCCTCGGCGTACAGGCGAATAATGGGCTCGGTATTTGATTTGCGGAGATGCACCCACCGGTCCGGATAATCGATCTTAACGCCGTCGATCGTATTCACCTCCTCGCCGGAAAATTGTGCTTCCACCTTGCTCAACAGATCCTCCAGGTCAATATCAGGTGTCAGGTCGATGCGATCTTTGATCATTTGGTAGTCGGGATAGGTAGCCCGCAATTCGGTCATAGTCTTTCCGGCTTTCGCCAAATGCGTAAGGAAGAGGGCCACTCCGATCAGGGCATCGCGACCGTAATGCAGATCGGGTACAATGATCCCCCCGTTGCCTTCGCCACCGATCACGGCATCAACCTTCTTCATGGTTGTCACCACGTTGACTTCGCCCACCGCACTGGCGTGGTAGGTACCGCCATGCCGTTCGGTCACATCGCGCAGGGCACGGGTCGACGACAGGTTGGAAACCGTATTGCCGGGGCGGTGTCCGAGCACATAATCAGCGATGGCCACCAGTGTGTATTCCTCGCCAAACATGCTGCCATCTTCGTTGACGAAGGCCAGGCGATCCACATCGGGATCTACGCTGATCCCCAGGTCGGCCCCTTCGCGGCGGATGGTCTCCGATAATTCGGTAAGGTGTTTGGGTAAGGGCTCGGGATTGTGCGCGAAATCGCCCGTCATCTCGCCGTTGATCAGTACGACCTCGCAACCCAGCGCCTCCAATAGGGGCGGAATGGAAATGGCCCCCGTCGAGTTGATGGCATCCACCACCACCTTGTATTTCCGGGCTTTGACGGCCTCTGCATCCACCAGCGGATAGGATACCACGGCATTCAGGTGGCGGGCGAGGTATCCGCTTTTTGCCGAAAGGCTACCCAACTTATCCACCTCTGCGTAGCGAACCGCCCCTTCCCGGATCATCTGCAACAAGGCTTCTCCATCCTCCTGGGAAATGAATTCACCGCGCTCATTCAGGAATTTCAGTGCATTCCATTGCCGGGGATTATGGCTGGCAGTGAGTATGATACCGGCGCCGGCCTTTTCCCAGGTCACGGCCATCTCCACGGTGGGGGTGGTCGATAGGTCGAGGTCAACAACGTCAATACCCAGGCTGAGCAGAGTATTGGTAACGAGCCCCTTCACCAGGGGGCCTGACATGCGGGCATCACGTCCGATGACCACCCGGTTGGGTACCTCTTTTTGCAAGAGCCAGTAGCCGAAGGCGGCCGTGGTCTCCACGATATCCTGAGGTGTGAGATTTTCACCGGCAGCTCCGCCAATGGTTCCGCGGACGCCGGATATAGATTTAATCAGGGACATATATTCGGATATTGGTACAGGGTCGCCCAAAAGTAGCCTTTCCCGTGGTCATGGAAAAGTTTGTCTGGGGAAATCGTATCCGATCACTCCGGCAGGGACAACGCACAAAGTGTATATTTGCGCTGATCTTAAATCCACTACTGTGAGAGATTCAACACCTTTCGAAGAATCCCAACCCTGGTTCGAAACCTGGTTTGATTCTCCGTATTACCATACTCTGTACGCCAACCGGGACGAGGAGGAAGCCCGTGCTTTTATTGATGCTATTCTCGACCGTCTGCAACCGGCCCCCCATGCCCGTATGCTCGACCTGGCCTGCGGACAGGGGCGCTATTCGCGCTACCTGGCCGAAAAGGGATTCGCCGAAGTAGTCGGACTCGACCTGTCGGTACGCAGTATTCAGGAAGCCCGCAAACACGAAGCCGAAAACCTGAGCTACTATACCCACGACATGCGCCTACCGTACCGGGCCAACTATTTCGATTTTATCTTCAATTTTTTTACCAGCTTCGGATATTTTGAACAGGATAAAGAGGATTTACGAACCCTGCAATCCATTCGCAAAGGCCTGCGGCCGGAAGGCGTATTCATTCTGGATTTTTTCAATGCACAGTACGTTATTGATCACCTGACCGGTTCGGAGCAAAAGGAAAAAGGCGGCATTCAATTTGATCTGCACAAAGAGGTAAAGGGGAATCGTATCATTAAACACATTGCCTTTAGAGATCAGGGGAAGCCGTTTTCTTTCACGGAGAGTGTTCGTCTGTATTTTCACGACGAATTTGAACACATGTTTGAACAAGCGGGCCTTACCATTACCGAGCGTTTTGGTGATTACCAATTGCACCCTTTCGATTCGCATATCTCACCCCGACTTATCCTGGAAGCCCGTCGCTCATGAATACCATACTCGAATTAGATCATTCGTTATTTCATTTTATCAATCAGGACCTGGCCAACGGGTTACTGGATGCCATCTTGCCATGGTGGCGGGATAAAAAGACCTGGATCCCGCTTTACCTTTTCCTGATTGCTTTTTCGGTATTCAAATACCGGCTGAAGGGGCTATTCTTCGTACTCGCGGTCATCCTGGCGGCCAGTCTGGCGGATGTGGTATCAAGTCACGTAATGAAACCGGCCTTTGAGCGGGTGCGCCCTTGCAACGAGGCCGCTATGGCCAATGAAGTGCGTCTGTTGGTAGGCTGCGGCAAGGCCTATTCTTTTACCTCGTCCCATGCGACCAACCATTTTGCGGTAGCTACTGTTATCGCTCTGACACTGGGTTTGTTGTTCCCCTGGTTGCGTTGGGTTGCTTACGGTTGGGCCGCCACCATCGCCTTCGGCCAGGTGTACGTGGGGGTCCACTACCCTACTGATGTGATCGTGGGCGGATTAATCGGATGGATTATTGGCAACATTGTTGCAAAAATATATCTTCGCTTTCCGGCTTTGTCCATTGCATCGCCACGGAAAAATCCGGACCCAGTATCCTAACGGAGTTACCCGCATGAGTATATTTGATTACGCAATTTTGATTGGCACGGTCCTATTGGGGGGCTGGCTGGCCATGCGGCTTGATACCCGTCAGGAACGGGCTATCCCTTTGTTGCTGTCCTTTAGCGGAGCCTACCTGCTGGGAGTAACCATTCTGCACGTTATCCCAGATCTGTTTCACCGTCCGCATCAGGGGTACAGCTACTGGATGCTGGGTGGTTTCATTCTGCAACTCCTGCTCGAAAAGTTGACCAAAGGGGTCGAGCACGGCCACGCGCACGCATTGCCCAACGCCCGTTACAAACAAATCCTGCCGGTACTCGTTGGATTGAGCCTGCATTCCTTCCTGGAAGGATTTCCGCTTGGCGGTTACCAACAGCTGGCAGCGGACCTGGCTACTTTTGACGAGTTTCATCACGATAGCAGCGGTGCCGACATCCACAGTCAGTTGCTGATTGGTATAAGTCTCCACAAGCTGCCGGCGGCATTTGCACTGGTAACCCTCATGTTGCTGTCCGGATTTCGAAAATCGATCGTCTGGATCTTCCTGATCCTTTTCAGCCTTTCGGCGCCCCTTTCCGCTTTTTTGGCGCAAGCCTTCCTGTTGGAAACAGCCTGGCTACCATACCTTATGGCTATTGTTGCCGGTTCGTTTTTACACATCAGCACGACCATCCTGTTTGAGTCGGGTTCCCCGACTGAACACTCCCTGAGTACCTGGAAATTAGTGGTCATTTTGGTTGGATTCGGGTTATCACTCATCCACTTTCACTAATGGCTTAACCGCAAAGGGCAACATCCCTGACAATTGTCGGCCAGTTAATATTCAAATAAAAATGTGTTTACAATCGCTAAACTTGTTAGCGAAATTTCACTAATTTGCTCTCGCCTTCGAAATTAATTTTCAAACGTTATCTGCCACCTAGCATGAAATTTCTGAAGAACACCCTCTTCCTTAATATTATTCTAATCCTGGCAACGGTACATTTGCTTCCTGCTCAAACAACTATCAGAGGCGAAGTGCGCGACGGCAACTCCGGAGAGGGGTTGATCAGCGCTACCGTAGTGATCCAGGGAACAACGGAAGGGACCGTTACCGATTTCGATGGCTCCTTTGAATTGACCACCGACAAATCACTTCCGCTTACCATCGTAGCCACCTACGTAGGTTACCTGGGCACCGAGATCGAAGTCACGGAAGATACGCCCCAACCTATCATTTTCGAGCTGGAGGAGGACGCCGTTACCATTAGCTCCGTAGAAGTGCGCGGCCGCCGGATAAGCGAAAAACAGACCCAATCGCCTCTCACCATGGAGTCCATGGATAATATTGCCATCAAGGAAACCCCGGCCGCTAGTTTCTACGACGGGCTCGGCTCCCTGAAAGATGTGGACCTGACGGCCGCCAGCCTGGGCTTTAAGATCATCAACACCCGTGGATTCAACAGCACCAGCCCCGTGCGGTCGCTACAGATCATCGACGGCGTGGACAACCAGTCGCCCGGGCTCAACTTCTCGCTGGGTAACTTTCTGGGGGCCTCGGAACTAGACGTAAACCGGGTAAACCTGATCGTGGGTGCCAGTTCGGCCTTTTACGGTCCCAACGCCTTTAACGGGGTAATCAGCATGGAGACCAAAAATCCCTTTTTACAAAAAGGACTGGCCGGCATGGTGAAAGTAGGTGAGCGGAACCTTATCGAGACCGGCTTCCGCTGGGCCGATGCCATCAAGGATAAGAACGGACAGGACCGCCTGGCGTACAAGATCAATTTCGCTTATTTCCAGGCCGACGACTGGGAGGCCGACAATTACGATCCTGTCTTTGACTCACCGGCCGCTGCCGATAACCCGGGTGGTTTCGATGCAGTGAACATCTACGGTGACGAATACCTGGCCGCCAACGATTTTGAGAATACGACAACCCTTACGGGGATGGGCATCATCCACCGTCGTGGATACGAGGAACGCGACCTGGTAGATTACGACTCCGACAACCTCAAGGCCGGTGTTGCCTTCCACTACCGCCTCAAACCGGAACAAGACTACGCCTCCCCCGAGCTGATCCTGGCCTCGAATTATTCCCGGGGTACAACGGTGTACCAGGGCGATAACCGCTACAGCCTGAAAAACATCCAGTTCTTCCAGCACCGGATAGAGTTGCGCAAGCAAGACAATTATTTCTTGCGGGCATACGCTACCCACGAAGACGCCGGTGATTCTTACGATCCTTATTTTACGGCGCTGAAGCTGCAGCAATTCGCCAAGGAGAATAACCTGTGGCGGACCGACTACATCAACTACTGGCAGCAAAATGTCAATCCGGCCATACGGCAGGAAGAAGGTTTTCCGCGGATTACCGATTTCCTGGGGCGTCCGGCAGAATACAGAGAAGCCATTGATGCCTTTATCAACCGTGCGGATATACAGGAAGACCTGGAGGGCTATCACGAGGACGCCCAGGCATTTGCCAACCGGGCCAATCCACTGGATCCCAATACCCGCGACTTTCTGATTCCCGGCACGGATGCCTTCCAGGATCGCTTCAACAATATTATCTCGCGGAATGCCTTCTCAGAAGGAGGTACCCGCTTTTTTGACCGATCTGCACTCTTTCACGTGCACGGCGAACGCCAATTCAATGATGTGTACCGCGGCGGTGCCATTACGGATCTGGATCTTCGGGTAGGTGCCAACTATCGCCTGTATACGCCCAATTCCGATGGTTCCATATTGCTCGACACCTTTGGTCGCAATATCGACACCTACGAATATGGTATATACGGTGGAGGAACTCTGGAATTAGATAACTCCTGGAAGATCAGCGGTTCGATCCGACTGGATAAAAACCAAAACTTTGACTATCTGGTTTCGCCGGCCGCCTCCGTGGTGTATACACCACGACCCGATGAGGTCTTTCGTTTTAGCTTTAGCTCCGCTATTCGCAACCCCACCCTGGCGGATCAGTACCTGTTTTACAACGTTGGGCGAGCCATCCTGATCGGTAACCTCGATGGGTTCAATGATCTGATTACGGTGGAATCAATTCAGGATTTCCAAAACACCCTTGATAGCGAGCTACTGGAATACTTTGATGTAGACCCTATCCGGCCGGAGAAGGTGCGCACCCTGGAACTGGGCTACCGTACTACCCTGTGGGAGCGATTGTTCCTGGATGCAACCTACTACTACAGCTTTTACACCGACTTTATTGGTTTCAACCTGGGTGTGGATGCGACCTTTAGCCAGGGATCGGGCCTACCAACCAGTCTGCAAGTCTACCGGGTAGCAGCCAATGCTACCGATGAAGTGACCACCCAGGGTTTCTCCATTGGCGGCAATTACTACTTTGCCAAATACTTCGTATTCAACGGTAACTACTCCTGGAACCGTTTGAACACTCAGTCGGATGATCCCATTATTCCCGCTTTCAATACACCGGAACACAAATTCAACCTGGGCATCAGCGGACGGGATATTATCATCAATCTGGGTAATTCTCAGATCAAAAACCTGGGCTTTAGTGTCAATTACAAATGGATCGATGGATTTCTGTTCGAGGGGTCGCCACAGTTTACCGGCTTCATCCCTCAGTACGATATGCTGGATGCTCAGATTAACTGGCGGGCTCCTTCCATCAATACCACCTTTAAGTTGGGCGCATCTAATATCCTGAACAACGAGACATTCCAGACCTACGGAGGGCCGAGGATCGGGCGCCTGGCCTATTTCAGCGTCACGTACGACTGGGTTAAGAAAGACTAATTGATTAATATTCTCTTTTTAATAAATTAACCTATATTTCATACTGAAAAAAATCTTCGCTTACACCTATCGAAATCAAGCACAAACCAAGCCTGGACCTAAGCAGCCCGAAAAAGTGCGCCTTTCCCGCTAAGGCACCCATATTCTGTACGAAGCAACTTTATGAACACATCCAAGATGATTGCCTCTTCGTAAAGAGGCCTAATATGATTATTAATTACTTAGCTCATAAAAACTGCATTGTATGAAACAACTCAACACGCTGTTGGTCATTTTGTGTACCTGTGCCTTCCTGAATCTTCAGGCTCAGGAACGCTATATGGCCGAAGTATTCTCAAGCGTTGATGTCGAGACGGATGTCATGTATGGCCAAAACCTTACCGTTCTGACGGTACCCGTAACGGGTAATCCCTCGTTACAAGACCTGGTGATGGATGTATACACTCCTGCCGGTGACACGATTACCGATCGTCCGGTAGTGGTTTATTTCCACACAGGTAGTTTCCTGCCTCAGTACATCAACGGGCAGATCACGGGTAGCCGCAGTGATTCCTCGGTAGTAGAGATCTGCACCAGGTTGGCTAAAATGGGATACGTAGCCATGTCCGCCACGTACCGCGCCGGCTGGAATCCGATCGCATCCGATCAGGACGAGCGTACCGGAACGCTACTGAATGCTACTTACCGCGGCATCCAGGATGCCCGTGCACTTATCCGTTTTTTACGTAAATCAGTAGCTGAAGAGGACAATCCTTTCGGTGTGGATACTGATAAAATCTGCTTGTGGGGCCAAGGCACCGGCGGCTATATCAGCCTCGGAGCCGCCTTTTTGGATCGTTTTGATGAGGTGGTGTTAGAAAAATTTATCGATCAGGATTTGTTGGCTCCATATGTCGACACAAACCTCGTAGGTGACGTATACGGCGAAAAACAAGCCTTGCTTAACATCCCCAACCACGTTGGCTACAGCAATGACTTTGCAATGGCCGTGAATATGGGGGGAGCATTAGGAGACATTAGCTGGATCGAGGGCAAGGATAATGAGCCAGTGACTATGGGTTTCCATGTGGCAAATGACCCCTTTGCTCCTTATGCAGATGGTGCCGTAATTGTTCCAACCACTGGGGATTTTGTCGTAAATGTAAGTGGCACACGGACGGTGGTAGATACCGCCAACCAACTGGGCGTGAATGCTGTTATTTCGGTGGCAAATGACGATCTGTCTGACCCTTTAAATGCCAAAGTAGATGCCTATAAATCGGTAATCGACACCTTTAGTGGTGGCCAAGTCCTTTCGATTGGTATTGACAATGTTTATCCTTTCGTTACCCCCGGCCCTGCATCGGGCCCCTGGGAATGGTGGAGCAAGCCACAATTGGATGCTACCATTGCAGCTTTTAATGCGGCTACCGGTGAAGATATCAGCGCTGATACTTTACACATGAATGGGTTACAACTCAATCCCGACATGTCTAAAGCAAAGGCGACCGCACACATTGACACCATCATCAACTACTTTGCACCTCGTGCCTTCCTGGCGTTGAATTTGATGGCAACCTCTACCAATGAAGTGCTGACCGCCGCGGAAGTTGGCTTTGAAATGGGGCCAAACCCCATGAAGGAGTACATGACCATCAATACTGCCCCCGATCAGCCCATGCTCGATATTGCCGTGTACAATATGTCCGGTAAGCTGATGAAAGGCGCGATGGGCGTGAATAACAACCAATATATCTTGCAACGTACACCACATATGACGCCCGGCATGTACATCTTGCAAGTCCGCTTTAAAGATGGATTTGTGAGTAAGAAGATCATGCTGGAGTAAATGCAACCTTCCCGAAAGAATTACCATGAATGGTGATTCTTTCGGGTGCATTACGAAATTCTCTTAAAAAAACGTGAGGTTGGGCAGAAACTATTTCTTAAATAGAGGATACCCAAGGCCCAACCTCCCGGTACAGGGTAGTTGGTATAGTGTATAGAGATTCGAGCAAGTCCTACTACTCAATACCCTCTACCAAATACAACGGGAGGTGGTGACAATACGCTATTTATCAATTGATTAGGCCCCCGCCTCACGGTAAAAAAGGATGTTGTGCGAAGTTTCGCACAACATCCTTTTTTTTAATCTAACGTGAGATTGGGCTTACACTCCTGCGTAAAGTGATGATTATCATAGCCCAACCTCACGGTACTGTGTAGCATGTAGAGGGTATTAGGATTTAATACTCTGTAACCTAAGTAACTTTGACTTAGATTACAGAGTATTAAAGCAGATCCTACTACTCAATACCTAATACCACATTATGGCACTCCGTTATTTAATAAACAGATAGGACCTCTTTGCTCGCAGCAACGAAGTAAAGACGAGAACCTTACGTTAATTCAGTTTTTGCAAAAATGCCATAGTATCCACTCCGTCCGCATAATCGGACAGGGCCGGTTGCTGGGCTTGCCCGAACCCAAAGGTAGGCACCTCCGATACCGGATGGTGGCTAACCGCACACTGTATCTCCTCCTTGCGTGCGGCTAATTCCTTGTCGAGGGCTGCCCGGTCGGAATAGGTTTCGTAATACAGTCCTGCGATGTGGGAGGCAATGGCTTTATTTTCCGTAAGGATAATACACCCGTTGGCCAGGTAAGGCACTTTGTTAAGGACAAAGATGGAGTAATTATAGTCGAAGTTGTTTTTATACTTGGTGTGCAGCACCACATCCCGGAATTCGTGGAGGGCCTCCAGGAGCGGGTCAAAATCATAGCCCTCCGGTACGTAGATCTTGGCAACATTGCGGCAACCCAGGCCGAAATACCGGAAAACATCTTCACCCAGCGCTTCCAGTTCTTCGGCCGTTTCGGTGCCGTCCAGTACACCGATCGCATTGCGATTCTTGCGGATGATGTGGGGGTATTTCCCGAAGTATGCCTCGAAGTAACGCGAAGAGTTATTGCTGCCTGTGGCGATAACCGCATCGAAGCCGGTCAGTTTCTCGGCGAAAGACACGTAGTCGGCCACCCGCTCGTCGAATTTGGTGAGCAACTTGATCAGGTAGGGCATCAGGAATTGATCCTTATCGGAGAGTTTGATGTTAGCCCGGTGACCGGCGGCAAATACACACAACCAATCGTGGAAGCCAACCAGCGGGATATTTCCCGCCATTACCAGTCCGATCGTTTTAGGATCAGCCGGTTCATCCAGCCCGTAAGCGCGCACCCACCCATCCAGTTTTTGGCGGTCGAGCATCTCTTCGGCGATGGAGCGCACGGCCCGTTCCTGATTAGCAATCGTGAACCATTGATTGTGGTGATAAGACCGGTTCATAATGGCTCTCAGAAAATCGTCTTCGCCCATTAAGTGATCGCCCAGTCGGTCGAGCAGGGCTAGTCGTTCCTCCAGCGGTATTCGTTGCATATTGATTCAGCTTTTCTATAGATGTGGCCAATCGTCGGTCGTATCCAGCTTTTGCAGATCATCCTGAAACTGCTGCAATCGATCGGCCCCCAATTCCCGCAACCTGGCCACGTTGCGCCCGGGAATTCCCCCGGGATCAGGGTGAAGTTTGACCGCTTCCTCGACTTGAGACTCTGAAATCACGTGGATCATCGGATAAGGTGACCGATTGGTGTAGTGCGATGCATCGCGTGCTTCCTCTCCCCCGAACAAGTAGTCGGGATGAAAAGTTGCCAGTTGAATGTCGCCCCGCCAACCGCTTGCATCCAGCACCTGGTTCAGCCTTTCGGCAAAAGCCAGGTAGTCGGTAAAAGTACCCCATTCCTCCGGATAGATCAACAGGATGGTTTCCACCTTCAGGCCGGGGTCGTATACCCGCCGGCAAGCAGCCAAAAGGCGTTCTTCGTGAGCCTCCAGCGAAAGTACCGGCACTACCTCAAATCCGATCCGGTCACGACGGTACGGTTGTGCAGCAAAGGGACAGAGGTTTTGCCCGATCACCAATTGGTGTACCCAGGCTTTGGTTTGGTGTATGATACGGTTGGTTTCCATGGTGTCCGATCCTCCGGATCGGGCAGTGTAATAATGCCGTCTGCGGAGATAATTCATTTTTTGGTCGAAATAAATGCCCGAACCGGAGGTTCGACCACCATCGATATCCTATTCCAACTTCCCCACGGCCGACTTTCGCCCCTCCACGTAGCGTCGCCATCCTTCCAGAGCTCCCAGCATATCAGCGGGCAGCTCACTATCGAACTGCATCCATTTCTTCGTGCGCGGATGGACAAAGCCCAATGACTTTGCGTGTAGCGAATGACGCGGAACGGTGGCAAACATACGCTCCACAAACAGTTTGTATTTGCTGTAGACCGTACCTTTCACGATCAAATGGCCTCCGTATTTTTCGTCGTTGAATAGCGGGTGCCCCAGGTGCTGCATATGTACGCGGATCTGGTGGGTGCGTCCCGTTTCCAGGTTGCACTGGATGAGGCTGACGTAGTATAAGCGTTCCAACACCCTGTAATGGGTGACTGCCCACTTGCCCTGGTCGCCCTCCGGGAAAGCCGTGAATTTCTTGCGAAAGCGGGGATGCCGACCGACGTGGGCATTAATGGTCCCCTGATCCTCTTCGGGGTCGCCCCATACGATCGCGTTATAGGTGCGCTCGATGGTGTGATCAAAGAATTGCTTAGCGAGATGGGTAATGGTGAATTCGTTTTTGGCGACCACCAGTAGCCCGGAAGTGTTTTTATCGATCCGGTGCACCAACCCGACACGATCCTGATAATTTTCACCCACATCCGGCAGGTTGTCCATACCAAAGTGGTAAGCCAGCCCATTGACCAGGGTACCCTTCTTATGGCCTATTCCAGGATGGACCACAACCCCGGCCGGCTTGTGTACGATGAGCAGATCATCATCTTCGTAACGGATATCCAGGTCCATCTTTTGTGGTACCAGGCGTGCCTCCTGGCCGGGAGGCTTGGGCATCAGCACCTTGATGACGTGGAGTGGCTTGACCTTAAAATTTGGTTTGATCGTTTGCTCGTCAACCAGGATATTACCAGCTTTGATGGCATTCTGCACCCGATTACGTGAAACGCCGTACAGGCGATCCATCAGGAATTTATCGATGCGAATGGGTTTCTGTTTCTTATCCACCCGGATCTCCTGAAAATCGTAGTACTCGTCTTCTTCGTCGTTGCTCTGGTATGTGGATTCGTCTTCCCGCATGCTACTTTGTTACCAAATGGTAAAGCTACAACTTGTTACCCACGTGAACAAGTTCGGCAGGCAGGCTGGTTTTTGTATGTTTGGAGCAAAAATATGAGCAAATCGATTGGTTTCGGTTCCCATTGTGTGCACCGCGGCACTGACCGGGCAACTACGCGATCCCATACCCTACCCATCTACCCGACCTCTTCCTTCGATTTTGACTCCCTGGAACAGGGGCAACGCATTTTTAGCGGAAGCGAAAAAGGACACCTTTACGGTCGCTTTGGTAATCCTACGGTGGATGAAGTCGCGGAAAAACTAACTACCCTCGAAGCGTATGGTTTGGACATGGACGCAGCCGGCATAATGGTTAGCTCAGGCATGTCGGCTATCAGCACCCTGATGATGGGTTTACTGCGACCCGGCGATAAAGTCCTTACCCAGGGAAATTTGTACGGCGGTACTACCGAATTATTTCGCTCCCTGCTGGCACCGCTGGGTTTCCCCGTCCATTTCACGAATCTGAAAGACCTGGATGCCGTAGAGGCCCTGCTGGAAAAAGAACCATCCATTAAGGTCCTGTATTTTGAGACACCGGCCAATCCGACCATGGCCTGCGTCGATATGCAGGCTCTGGTTGATCTGGCACAGCGCTACGACTGCCTGACGGTAGCGGATAACACCTTTTGCACACCCTACCTTCAGCAGCCCTTCCGCTTCGGGGTCGATTTTATCATCCACTCGACCACCAAGTACCTCAACGGACACGGAAATTCGGTCGCTGGTTTTATCGCCGGCCGCCATGTGGAGTTGATGGAAGACACTATTTTCAATACAATGAAGCTCGCCGGAACCAACTGTAACCCCTGGGACGCCTGGCTTCTGTTCAACGGATTAAAAACGCTGGAACTCCGCATGGAGCGGCACTCGGAAAACGCCATGCGGGTAGCCCATTTCCTGGCGGGCCACGAGGCGGTCGAACGGGTAAACTACGTGGGGCTCCTCTCCCACCCCGACCACAAATTGGCGCAAAAGCAGATGCGGCGGTTCGGTGGTATGCTGAGTTTTGAGTTGAAGGGCGGCCTGGAAGCCGGCGAGGCCTTTATGCGCCGGCTGCAATTTTGCATTCTGGCCCCCACCATGGGAGACGTCGACACGCTGGTGATGCATCCGGCCTCTATGTCGCACCGCAGTGTTCCCCGCGAGCTACGCCTGGAAAATGACATCACCGATGGTCTCATTCGCTTATCCGTGGGCATTGAAACGGTGGAGGATATTCTGGGGGATCTGGAGCAGGCCTTATCAGATCTCAGGTTTGAGGTTTGAGGTTTGAGGTTTGAGGTCAGAAATATGAAGTCAGAAATCAGAAAAATTAAGCCCATCCACTTTAGTGGTGGGTTTAATATAGCCCTCGAAAACACCTCCCTCTCCCCCAACATACAAGTGGAACGCGAGTGCTCAATTTTCCGGAGACGGGAGAGGGACCAAGGGTAAGGGTACGAATAGATCAGAAGTCAGAAGTTTAGGGTTTGGGAAATATTTTTTGGCGAAAGCCACTACCCTATTGCAAAGTATCCAAATTGC
Organism: uncultured Saprospiraceae bacterium; assembly: GCA_964342305.1. Lineage (GTDB taxonomy): Bacteria > Bacteroidota > Bacteroidia > Chitinophagales > Saprospiraceae > DT-110. The sequence continues at coordinate 56,046 of CAYFGK010000009.1, forward strand.
GAGCATATTTGCCGGCTGATAGACCAAAGGGTCACAAAAATTTTAACATTGTCATATACTAGCAACACCACGTTAACAGTTAAATGACCAGGAAAACCACTTGGCTATCCATTTATTCAAAACCAATTTTATGAAAAGCAACGCATTGAAATTATTCCTGTTCGTAGCAGTGTTCGGCCTTGGATTTGCCTGCAATAACGCAGCAGAAGACACCGACAACGAAGGTGAAGCCATGGAAGAAAACATGGACGATATGGAAGGAGACGCTGAAACCGCAGCTGAACCTACCGAAATCGTTTCTACCGAGAGCTACACCACTATGATGCTGAAAGACGGTATTGCCAGCCCCCGTAAAGAGATGACGGGTACCATCGGCGATGCCGAAGTAACGGTAAACTACGGCAGCCCATCCGTAAAGGGTCGTACACTCTGGGGCGATCTTGTTCCCTACGGTGAGATCTGGCGCACCGGGGCAAACGAAGCCACTACCGTGACCTTCTCCGAAGACGTCATGATCGAAGGTAACAAACTTGCTGCTGGTACGTACGGTTTATTCACGATCCCAGGAGAAGATGAGTGGACCGTCGTATTTAGCGAAGTAACCGAGTCTTGGGGTGCTGGCGACTACGACGAAGCCAAAGATGCCCTGCGCGTCAATGTTTCTCCAATGATGAAGGATGAAGCTTCCGAAACCATGGAATTCATGGTCGACGGCAACAACCTGGTACTTCGCTGGGATAAGCTGCACCTGCCCGTAGCTGTATCTACCGCTACTGCCGGTTAAAAGATCAGAAGCGCCACGAGGAATCGTGACGTTCACTGCCCCCTGTAAAGTCACAATCCGTTGTGTCTTTGCAGGGGGCTTTTTTGTAGACGCCATGCATGGCGTCTCTACTGCCATTCGCGGATCAGATTTTGGAGGCGATTTTTCACAGCTTCCCGTTGCTGATCAGCGGTTGCGGCATCCATTTTACCGATTCGTTGCAGGCTATCGACCCGGAACAAGGCCTGTCGGTATCGGTCGACTGTCTCCCTTTCCTGAGTGGCACTACGTGGCAGATCAGCATCCAGGATTTTAAGGAGATCAGCGGCTGTTTTGGGATTGAGCAACTGGATATCCTCCCGCAGGTTTGTCCGGAAATCCCCCACATCCAGGGCCGGGCGGTCGGTGGGCCTGCTATTTCCCGTTCTTTGCAGGTATTTTTTAACAGCTTCCGCAAAAACACCGTTCGGGAATTTTTCCAGATACCTTTTATAGGCTTCGGCACTGCCCTCTTTTCGAGCTTGCATATAGGCGGCCGTATCTGCCCGCATACGCCGTTCCTGGAGGGTCAGTCGATCCGTTACCACGGGGCGTTCCACGGCATCCTGAAGGCGGGAGGGATCAAGGTTTTGGTATTTCAATTCCTTTTTTAGCTTATCCACTTCCGGCTGAAAGTAACTATCGGGGTGTTTACGAATGTACTGATCCAGTCGGTCGCGAACCAGATTTGGGCTTTCAACCCCTTCTTTAACGGCTTGCCAGTCGCGAGTTTCTTCCGCCAGATCTTTGAGGTTGGATACCCGGGTCAGTTCAGTCACCCGCAGATCATTGGGAAGGACATCCCGTTCCTGCATGGTTTGCAGCGCTTCACGACTAAATTCGCCAGCCGGATACCGCTCCAGGTAGGCCAGGTAGTCCTCGTCATCCTTACGGATCTGCGCTACTTTCCGATAAGCATCTTCGGTATGTCTGGCTTCGGGGAATCGCTGAGCATACTGTTCGTAGGCTTCGGCATCCTTTTCCAACAGATTGGCGGTCAGCCAGGCTCCCTCGGCCGGGTTGATGGCAAATAAATATCCGGCCGCAGTGCCCCCCATCAGCAAAAGCACGGTGAGGCTGCGCACTACGTAAGTCCAGCTTCCCGACTTGCTACTGGTTGTAGTCGGGGAAGTGGATGGCTTCGGTGATTGTGGAGAGGTATTACCACCCGGCACCCGGCGGGTAGTGCGGTCATCCAGCATCGGATCGACTCCTTCAATCTTCACCCACTTGCGCTCTTTTTTGGGTTGGTGGATTTCTTCTGCTCCGCCATCCAAGTCGCTGGTATCCGTTTGCGAACCTCCCAGTACGAAGCTGGTAGCCCGGCGCATGGGTTCCGTCTCACCGGCTTCTGTCCGGGTGGGCATTGCTTGTTCGGCAACGATCATAACTTCCTCGGTAAGCACGATCTCCCGCTTGCGCTCTTTGCCCATGATGAGCTCCAAAACGGCTACCTTGAGCAATAAGGGGAAGGTACCCTGCCGGCGTGGCGTGACCAGAAACTGCCACTCCGTAAAGGTATCCCGATCGATAAACTGCTCGGTGGAGTGAATACTGCGAATGGTAAACGGAGGGCTGTCGGTTGGATCCAATAACTCCACCTGCATCACCTCCGAAATGCGGATATCCTGAATGCGCACGTGCTCATCGAGGTCGATCTGTTCGATCAGTTTTTCCTCTTCGAACGAAATGCGGACCGTACAGAGCGTCGCACTCCCCATGGGCATTCGGTTGGGAATACGGTACAGCACACTTCCACGCGATGGCGCATTTCCCTGGTACACTGCCTCCTCGTCGGTATCGGGATCAAAATCCTCGTCGGTAATGGCATCGATCAAATCCATGAGATCCTGTCGAATACGCGCGTAGACACGCCGCAGGTCTTCGTCGCTGAGCAGGTTCCGCAAACGGTCGCGGTTGGCTTCGTTCTGGCGGCTTTCAATGAGGAGTACATCTTCGTACCGCTCAGAGCCTTCCGGCAAAAGCTCTTTTAGCACCTTGAGGACGGGTGCCATGCCTTCGGCGGCAATCTGGCGTTTCAGTTTATGGCGTTCTTCCCTCCAGTCGATCATGGTTAGACGTTGTTTCCAATGGGAATATACAAAGAATCACCATGTGAATACCCGGTCAGCCTTTGTCATTCGGGCTTTCGCCAAACTCGGCCAGAAATGCCCTACGGTAACTCCGCCCCAGCGGTCATCAAAACAGCTACCAAAGAGCCATTCAGACCACCCGGGATTTTTCGCTGGATGGATATCATGTATACCTGCAGTAAGAGATACTCTCCTAAGCCCAACCTCACGGGAAGTACTGATTTTAGTGGTATTTTGTATCTTTTTGTCTGGTTTTGCGTATTATCTGTTTGTGAAAACCCTCGACCTAAGCTACAATCCCCTTATGGAGTTTGTCTCCCCTGTGAACAAGCATATGGTCGCCTATTTAAGCACAATTGAGCTACATGGCTACCTCTTCGAATCGCGATCCCAAACCTGTTGATTTTGCCTACGGCATGATCGAACTTGAAGCCAGGTATTCTTCCGATGGAGAACAGGTTATTGACTTTTTGGTAACGCAGGTACAAACCTCGCTGCCTACGCTGGGCGGACTCCCCCGGGCAGAAATGATCGGACGGCCCGCTTCCGAGGTCCTGACAGAGATGCAGGACCAGTACGAGGACTGGATGGCGCTCTTCAAACAGGCCATGCGCACCGGCCAGACGGTGGAAAAAGAAGTGTTTGGTTTTTTCAACAAACGCTGGATCGTTGTGCGGTGTGAACCCGTCGATACCCATAAGCTCATCGTCATTTTCTCCGATACCACCCAACGGCGAGCTGCCGAAGCCGATTTGAAGCGTTTTCTGGAATTAGATCTCGACCTGCTGGTCATCGGTAACCTGAAGGGAAAGATCATAAAAGTTAATCCCGCCTGGCAACGCGTCCTGGGGTATTCCTCCGAAGAACTGAAGTCGATCAATTATTTTGACATCCTTCACCCCGAAGACCATGAGAAAGGGAGGGAGAATTTCAATCGACTCGCTAAGGGACAGCAAATTACCCACTACATCAACCGCATAAAAACCAAAACAGGATCTTACCGCTTTCTCGAATGGCGTTCCCGTATGTTTGACAATCTGGTGTACGGATCGGCCCGGGACGTAACCGATGAAGTTCTTCGAAAACAACAAAGAGACCATACCACCGAACTGGAAAGTATCATCCTCAAACTGGCCATGCGTTTTGTTCATCTGCCACAAGATGAGTACGACTCCGCCATGAACGATATGCTACGGATCATTGGCGAATACGCTAAAGTGGACCGGGGATACATTTTCACCTACGATTTCGAAGCACAAACCTGCTCAAATACCCACGAATGGTGTGCCAAAGGTATTTCTCCGGAAATCGATAACCTCCAGGATATACCGCTTGAATTACTACCCGATTGGGTTGCTTCCCACCGTGCCGGCCGGCTGATGCACATTCCCGATGTCGATTCCCTCAATCCGGAATCAGGACTGTACCAGGTGCTAAAACCACAGGGGATCAACACGCTGGTCACACTACCCCTCATGCACCAGGAATCCTGCCTGGGATTCGTCGGGTTTGATGTAGTAGAAGGCTTGCGTCAATGGACCGACAACGAAATATCCATCCTGAAAATGGCCGCTAACATCATCACCAACAGCCGGGTCAAATATCAGATTAACGAAGAGATGGACCGGGCCCGCCAATCGGCCGAAACCATGAGTAAAGCCAAATCGCAATTCCTGGCCAATATGAGCCACGAAATTCGAACCCCACTCAATGCCGTCATTGGATTTACGGATCTTTTGTTAAATACCAACCTCTCTGACACCCAGCAACAGTACGTGGAAAGTGCCCACGTTTCGGCCCATTCGCTGATGGATATCATCAATGAAGTGCTCGATTTTTCCAAGATCGAAGCCGGAAAACTCGAATTAGAAGCTACCGAAACGGACATCCTGAAGTTGGTGGAGCAGACTGCTGATATGGTTAAGCACCATTGCTCCAAAAAAGGGCTGGAATTACTGCTCAAACTAGACTGGGATCTACCCCGTTATATCCTGGTCGACAAAGTCCGGCTCAAGCAAATCCTCATCAATCTGCTCGGTAATGCCGTAAAATTCACGGAGAAAGGCGAAGTGGAATTTGAGGTTAAGTACATGCGGGATGGTGCCCACCCGGATACCGGGCGCTTCCGCTTTCTGGTCCGCGACACCGGGATCGGGATTAGTGAAGAGCAGCGTAAAAAGCTTTTCAAAGCTTTTGTACAGGCCGAAAGCTCAACCTCCCGGCGCTACGGTGGTACGGGTCTGGGGCTGGCTATTTCCAATCACCTGTTAGCCATGATGGACAGTCAGATCGAACTGGACAGCGAGCCGGGTATTGGAAGTACGTTTGCCTTCGAATTGGAATTACCCTTTCGCCGTGGCCCCGAGATCCGTGATATGCGATTGAGTGGTCTGCAAAAAATTCTTATCGTTGATGATAACCCCAATGTGCGAGCTATCCTCGCGGAACACCTCCAGCAATGGCAGGTGGAAAGCCTGACAGCCAGCAACGGGTTGCAAGCTATGGAACTACTCGATCAGCACCCGGATGTGGACCTGGCCATTATTGATTACCACATGCCACACCTCTCCGGGGTGGACACCATACAGATGATCCGGAAACAGTCAGGCCCCGGAATAGCCCAATTGCCCGTACTCCTGTTGCACAATTCCCTGGACGAAGTAGGAGTCAGGGAGACCAAGCATCTCAATATTCTGCACCACATTAATAAGCCAGTAAAAATTGAACAACTCTACGACATCCTGAAAGAGGTGCAGGATAGGAAGGAGGCAACGAATGCTCCTAAAGACGATCCGGAGATCGATCTTGCCCTAACCAACGACCAAGCCGGGCAAGAGGAACTGTCCATCCTTCTGGTCGAAGATTTCCCCATGAATATGCTATTGATTCGCACCCTGGTTCGCAAATTCCTGCCCGATGCTCACATCCGGGAAGCGACCAACGGTCGGATCGCCCTTGAAGCAGTGCGGGAAAAAGCGCCCGACCTCATCTTTATGGATATTCAAATGCCCGAGATGGACGGGTACGAAGCCACCCGAAATATCCGCAGTCTTAACCTGGACAACCAACCTATTATTATTGCCCTGACAGCCAGTGCTATTAAAGGTGAACGCGAGAAGTGTTTGTCGATCGGCATGGATGAATACCTCACCAAGCCCGTCCAAAAGGAGCTGATCGCCAAAATGCTGGAGGATTTTCTGAATACAAATGGAAGTCGGAAAGCAGAAACGAGCGATAGCGACTGATGAGTGCCAAATACCCATTACACTTACTAAACCAGAGAATTCAGCGGGCTGGAGAATGGGTCTTTTCCAGCGGCCGGGTCTCATCCTGCGCGCTCCGTAAGTAAATCCACGATTCGCTGGTGGCCTTTTGCTTTCGCCAAACTGAGTGCCGTGTGCCCATCCTGATCGGCATGGGAAGGATCAGCTCCGTATGTCAATAGCTGGTCAACCATTTCGTATTGTCCAAAGGTGGCCGCAAAGGTTAGTGGGGTCCCCCCCGCTTTATTTTGAGCATTTACATCGGCACCGTACTCCTCGATCAATAATTTAGCCATACCGGACAGGCCCTTAAAAGCAACACCCATCAGAGCTGTATTTCCCATACCGTCGCGAGCCTCGACATCAGCCCCCTTTTCCAAAAGGAGTTTGCTAATGCCATAACGATCGCTGTAACAAGCCAGCACCAGGGGTGGAAAACCACGTTGATCAGGCGCATCGAGTAAATCTGGTTGTTCCTGCAGTAATTTGAGCGTTCCCTCGAGATTACCTTCAAAAACGTAGGAATGTAGCTGACTCATAGTGTGTGATTTAGAAAAAGAACGGGCGGGAGCCGTGCTCCACACCCGAATCGTTGGCTTTCGTTATTTGCTTGACTACAACAAAGATGCTATAAACATCATTTATTACTTTTATAGACCTATAAAAACTACTAATAGACCGTACATGACGCTCCAACAACTCGAATACGCCCTCGCCCTAGCAAAACACGGCAGCTACAGCAAGGCAGCCAAATCGGTGGGCATAACCCAGCCGGCCATGAGTCTGCGGATCAAAAAGCTGGAGGAAGCAGTTGGCCTGGTGTTGTTCGACCGTTCCAAAAAACCAGTCACCCCTACCATTGAGGGTAAATTGTTCCTGGAAAAAACCCAAATGCTACTGACCCAGGCTGAGCAGTTAAAGGATTTTGCCTTTGGTCTGCAGGAAGAGATCAGTGGTGAGATCAGCATTGGCATTATCCCTACTCTGGCTCCCTACCTGCTTCCGCTTTTTATCAGTGATCTGAACGAGCAGTTTGGAGACCTCAAAGTTCATATCAAGGAAATGCTCACCCTCGAAATCCTGGAGGGACTTCGCACCGGCGAACTCCATGCCGGCATCATTTCCACCCCCATCAAAACAAAAACCAATCTGCTGGTAAAATCCTTGTTCTACGAACGTTTTTTACTTTTTGTATCGGAGGAGCATCCGCTCTACCACGAAGATAAAGTCCGGGTTGCCGATATTGCTACCGATGACTTATGGTTGTTAAAGGAGGGTAATTGCTTCCGGGATCAGGTCGACAATCTCTGTGAGATATCTCAGCGTCCCAATCGCCAGGATCTCTTTTTTTACGAAAGTAACAGTATCGAATCTCTTTGTCGCATCGTGGAATACAAGGGCGGGGTTACTTTTTTACCGGAATTAACAACCCTCCACCTCGGTAGCGAACGGGAAGATATGATCAAGGAATTAGCCGGCCCGCCCAGGGTGCGCGAGATCAGTATGGTGCACCTGCCCAACGAAGTACGCTCTCACGTACTCGATGAGGTGGTAGCCGTCATTCAGCGAAATATTCCAACCCACATGATGCAGGTTGGAAATGCCCGGGCTATCGGCACTAATGTACAGGAATGAACGAGGGGATTAAGAGCTTCTGCCCTTAATCCCCCGGTAAAGACGCCATGTATAGCGTCGGCAACAATGCATGGCATAGCTGCCGGTGCAAGGTGCTTTAATTATGGTAGGCCTGGTTATGTACCAGGGTAGCACCACAGGAGCTACAAGCCACCGCCGAGCCGGCACCACCTGCACATCCGTTCGAACAAGTATAGTGGTAAACACCCGCCGCATTCTGAGCGGGCTCAGGTGTCTGCGGGTTCGGCATGGTAACATTATTCATGATATTTCCCGCCGGTGGTGTCTGGGTAGTTGCCGCCGGTTGCGCGTGATACGCCTGGTTGTGGACCAGAGCCTTGCCACAGCTGGCGCACACGCCTTCGCTGGCAGCACCGCCTTCGTGACCGTCGGGACAAACGTAATGGAATACGCCGGCAGCTTGCCCGGCGCCATTCACTGCATTACTAATGGAGGGATTCGTCTGGTTGTTAACGTTGATCGGCTGATCGTGGTAGGCCTGGTTGTGAACCATTGCGGTGCCACAAACTGGACAATTCCCTTGTACATCACCACCACCGCCTTCGCAATTATTCGGGCAGGTATAGTGCATAACTGCACTGGTAGCAATGGCCTGATTCCCGGTACTGGCCTGGGAAAAAATATCACTGGCCGGACGTTCCGGCAGGGATTCACGGGCTGCCTCCCGCACATCGGAATCTTTCTCACTGCACCCCAGTACCATTACAGCCAGGGTCAGTAACATCATACATCTCTGCAAATTCATAGCTTGATTTGTTTTTGGCGATTGATTTCCCTTTAGCCTTTCGGCAAAAGGAACCTTCTCATTTTGGATATATTCGACCCGCGAGGGTCAGATGTATGCCCCCCGTGGTCGTGATATGCCGCAAACATACGGAAATTGCTGGCTATCACCCAATAACCCGCGGCAATCACCTGTTAATCAGCCGGCTTCCTGCTGATATTGTTTCTGGTAATACTGTTGGTATTCCCCGGAAGTTACCCGCTCGATCCATTCGGTGTTTTCCAGATACCATTTTGCCGTAAGGCGCAATCCTTCACGAGCCTGGACGGTAGGTTCCCAACCCAACTCATCCTTGATCTTGGTCGCGTCAATAGCATAGCGACGGTCGTGGCCTGGCCGGTCCTTTACGAAAGTGATCAGTTCACGTGATGAGCCCTCAGGACGGTCCAGCAGCTCGTCCATCAGGTCACAAAGTTCATGGACCAGGTCGATGTTCTTCCATTCGTTATTACCGCCAATGTTGTAGGTCTCTCCTACTTTACCCTGGTGAAAAACCCGGTCGATGGCGGAGGCGTGATCGCCAACCCAAAGCCAGTCGCGGGTATATTTTCCATCGCCGTAGATCGGCAGCGTCTTTTTGTGCCGGATATTATTGATCATCAAAGGCAGGAGCTTTTCGGGAAACTGGTAGGGACCGTAATTGTTGGAACAATTGCTCAGAACGACCGGCAGGCCAAAGGTGTGGTAATAAGCCCGGACCAGGTGGTCAGAGCTGGCCTTTGACGCCGAGTATGGGGAGCGTGGATCGTAGGCGGTATCTTCGGTAAAAAGGCCAGTATCTCCCAGGGTACCGTACACCTCATCGGTCGATACGTGGTAGAAAAGCTTGCCTTCGTACGCTCCTTCCCACGCGGCACGGGCGGCGTTGAGCAGGGTCACTGTACCTACGATATTCGTTTCGATAAACGCCATGGGATTGGAGATCGAGCGATCGACATGCGATTCGGCAGCCAGGTGGATCACCGAATCGATCTTGTAATCCCGGAAAAGGTCTTCCAGCAGTCCCATATCGAGGATGTCGCCCTTAATAAAAACGTAATTCGGGGCATTTTCTATGTCGCGCAAATTCTCCAAATTACCCGCATAAGTAAGCTTATCGAGATTGATGATTCGGTAATTTGGGTAGTTCTGTACCAGATGTCGGACCAGATGGGAGCCGATAAATCCGGCACCACCGGTAACTAGCACATTTTTAGTTGCTTCCATGTCAGCATTCTTTTACAGGCAGGAAAACCATCCGCCTAAAGGTATTAATTAGCGATTCAAACTTATGTTATTTCCAATTCTTTCCGCAAATTGCCGGCTATGCGTTTATCAGCCTATTTGCTTTTCCTGGTTTTATTAACCGCTCAGAGCCAGGCACAAAACAGTCCCGTTAACACCGGGAATGCCATTTTGGTCCACGCCAGCTACGGGTATTTTCAGCCCGGAGGCGATCTGGCCGACCGTTTTGGCAGCAGCCTGAGTCCGGGCCTGCGTGCCGAATGGCAGTTCGAGGCCAGCCAGTGGTTTTCCGGACTGCACGGTACCTTTTTCTTTGGCAACCAGGTCAAGGAGGATGTCATCAGCGGGTTGCGCACCTCCGATGGCGGCATCGTGGGCAATGACCGCTCATTTGCGGACGTTCAATTACGTATGCGGGCCTGGATGACCACCATATACGGTGGAAAAGTTATCCCGCTGGGTACGAGCGAGGCCCGGTCGGGTATACGTCTTGAATTGGGCCTGGGTTACTTCCGGCACAAAATACGCATACAGGACGATCCCTCCAGGGATGTAGCGCCTTTGTCGGCCAACTATAAGGAGGGATACGACCGGCTTTCCGGTGGTATGGCCCTTCAGCAGTCGATTGGCTATCAGTATCTCTCAGCCGACGGCCGGATCAACTTTGCGATCAGTTTTGAATGCACACAGGCCCGTACCGAAGGATTACGCGGCTACCAATACGATCTGCGAGCCAATGATGCGGCCCGGCGCACGGATTTATTGTTCGGCCTGCGGGCCACCTGGATCCTTCCATTTTATGTAACTGAAGGAGAAGCTATTTATTATTAATGCAAACGATTTATAACCTGAGTATTTTGGGTATGGTGCTGGGCTATCGCCTGGCCAGCCTGTTCCATGTTAAGGCCCGTAAATGGGTTCGCGGCCGCATCGGATGGGACGATCGCCTGTTCGAGGAGTTATACAACTGGCCTGAAAGCCGCCCTCGTTTGTGGATCCACTGTGCGTCGCTGGGCGAATTTGAGCAAGGACGCCCCCTGATCGAAGCTATCCGCGAGCAACACCCGGATTACCTGGTTATTCTCACTTTTTTCTCGCCCTCCGGCTACGAATTGCGAAAAAACTACGACGGGGCGGATCTGGTCTGTTACCTGCCCGCGGATATCCCGACCTCCGTGCGCCTGTTCCTCGATATTAGCCGTCCTGACCTGGTGGTTTTCGTGAAATACGAATTCTGGTTCAACTACCTGAAGGAGGTACAGAGCCGGGAAATACCCCTTATTCTGATCTCAGCCCTCTTTCGTCCCGGCCAGGTATTTTTCCGCTGGTATGGTCGTTGGTTCCGCAATATTTTGGCCCGCTTTGATCACATTTTCACGCAACATCTGACCAGCAGTGAATTACTGGCCAGGTACGGGATCCCTTCGATCGTGGCGGGTGATACGCGGATCGACCGTGTACTTCAGATCGTTCAGCATGCCCGGGAATTTCCCGATATTGAAGAGTTTTGTGCACCCTATCCGTGCTTGGTAGCCGGCAGTTCCTGGCCGCCCGACGAGGACCTGTTGGAGTACTGGTGGGGCCACCGTCCCGACGGCTGTCCCTGGCGCATGATCATTGCCCCGCACGACATTTCGGAGCATCACCTTCAGCAAATTGAAAAGCGATTTGGCCGCCGGGAGACGATCCGGTACTCCAGCCTGTCCGACCATTCCGGTCAGCGCATACTGATCATTGATAACATTGGTATGCTTTCGGCCCTGTACCGGTATGCCCGCCTGGCCTATATTGGCGGCGGTTTCGGAGCGGGTATCCACAACACCCTGGAACCAATCGCTCACGGAGTTCCGGTGCTCTTTGGACCTCGCTACCAAAAATTTGAGGAAGCCAGGGCGTTGGTCAAAACCGGTGGCGGACGCAGCGTGCACACCGGTGCTGAATTCACGAGGGCCATAAGGGATCTTCACCGTCCTGAAGAATATCCCAAAGCACAGGCAGCAACCCGCACTTATCTCGCACAAAACCAGGGCGCTACGGATAAAATTATGGATGTCCTCTTTGAACAGGACCTGCTATCGCGCCGCTTTTAGGAAGATTCGGGTTGGATTACCTATTTTTGCCGAAAGGCTGAGAAGCCATATTGACTGTTCTTGACCGATAATGCGCGTATGGTACCCGTGACCTCTTTTTTCAATGCTTTTTCCAAAGTCAATGTACTAGTTGTAGGAGATGTGATGATCGACCGGTATCTGACCGGACAGGTCAGTCGTATCTCTCCCGAAGCCCCGGTGCCGGTGGTTCACCTGTCGAAGCGGGAAAACCGCCTGGGCGGAGCGGCGAATGTTGCCCTTAACCTGCGTGCCCTCGGAGCTACCCCCTATCTGTGCGGGATAGTCGGCCAAGACGAGAATGCCGACATTTTCACCGGATTGCTCCCGGAAAACGGGCTCAGCAACCGGGGTATCTTCCGTTCAGCGGAGCGGGTGACCACCGTCAAGACAAGGGTCTTGGCCAGTAACCAACACCTCCTGCGGGTAGACCAGGAGGATAATCATGACCTGACCGACGATGAAGCCCAGGCCTTTCTGGAGCACGTGCGTAACCTCATCGACCAACGCGACATCCACGTCATTCTCTTCCAGGATTACAATAAAGGAGTGCTGTCCCAGCGGGTGATCCACGAACTTATGCTGGAAGCCATTAAGCGGGACATTCCCACGGCCGTCGACCCTAAGGACAAAAATTTCTGGAGCTATAAACACGTCACCCTGTTCAAGCCAAACCTAAAAGAGATCAGGGCGCAGGTACCTATGGCGATAGAACCTACCCTGGAATCACTGCGCGAAGCCAGTACCTACATCCAAAAGAAACTGGGAAATTCCAGTACCATCATTACCCTTTCGGAAAAAGGGTTGTATTACCGCCATGGGGAAGGCGACTCCATTGTCCCTACGCAGGAACGCTCAGTAGCCGATGTCTGCGGTGCCGGGGACACGGTGATCAGCATTGTAGCATTGGGACTTGCACTGAGTATGCCCATGGATCAAATTGCCTTATTGGCCAATCTGGCGGGCGGTCAAGTGTGTGAACGAGTTGGGGTCGTCCCCGTTAATAAGGAGCAATTGCAACGTGAATTCGACCAGCTAATGCAGCCATCGAAATAAGTCAGGGTCTTTTTATGCGGAGGTACAGCTTAATGTCATTCAGCTTTCATCCGGCCAGATTTAAGAAAATATTGTGAAAAAATACCTCTACCTTTCCCGCTATTTGATTGCATGAATTACCATTTATAGTGTTGTCCGTTCGAAATATAGAATGGAATCACGGACTTGACCTTAAAAATGAGAATATGATCCGTAAGAACATTACACCCTTTTTGCTTGTCTTTGCGGCTGCGTTTGGAATAGCCCTTTCGGCTTCCGCTCAGTCCTCCCAACCATTTTTTACCGAAACGTTTCCCAGTCAGGCTGATTTTAATGCGAACTGGACATCAGGTGGTACGAACCCTGGTCCCGAATCCTGGGAATGGCTTAACGACCCGAGTGGCTTATTCAACGGACAACCGGATTTCGCCTCCGAAACCGCCGATAATGGATTTGCCCGCTTTAACAGCGATGCCAATGGTGAAGCTAACCACGATGTCACCCTGACGATCAATAACCCTATTGATTGCTCGAATCGTGACATGGTTTTCATCTCCGTACAGAACCAGTATGGCTACTTCTCCAATATCTCCGAAGCCCAGATCGGTATCAGCACCGATGGTGTAAATTTCGATTACATCACCATCCTGGAAGATGTTCGCGGCAATGATATTTCGGATCCGGTGCAGATCGTGGAGGAAGACATTTCGGAGTTTGCTGCCAACGAAGCCCAGGTATTTATCCAGTTCCGCTGGATCGGCAACTTTGAGTACACCTGGTCGATCGATGACATCAAACTTTTTGAGGAAGACCCACAGCTTCAGTTTGATCTGGCTCTGGAAACCCCGCTTATTCCTTTCAACTACGCCACCCCTCTTTCCCAGGCTGGTGAGTTCTTTTTCGGTCACGCCTACCGCAATAATGGTAGCCAAACGGCAGTGGATGTTACTACCACACTGGAAATCGAAGGGAATAACGGAGATACGCTATCCACCACGGAGGCCTTACAAATGAGCTTTGCTCCTGATGCTGCCGACACGATAGGTTATACGGAAACCTTTATGCCTTCCGACACCGGAGTGTATACCTACAGCTACACCCTCACCTCGGCTAACGAAGATGAAAGATCCTCTGACAACACCTATGCCGGCGACTTCCTCGTTACGGAAAACCTCTTTTCCAAGGATGATGGCCGCGGTTTGGCGGCTACCCAACCGGCAACGATCGTTGACAATACCTGGGAGATCGGTAACTACTACGTGATCGAAAATCCCGGTCAGGTAGCCACCGATGCCATCTTTTCCGTAGCCAGTGATGGTGGAACTTTACACCAAGGACAATCCGTCTCCATCCTGCTCTATCAGATCACCGATAATGGAGATACCGATTTTGACGATGATGATGTATCAGTCGTCGGTTTTGGATCGTATGAATTTACGGATGAGGTTAGCGGACAAGCTGTTAGTGCTCCTCTGTTAAATTTTGAAGGAGATACCTCTGTCGTTCTGGAAGAAGGCGCTGAATACCTGCTCATGGTTCAGTATACCCCCGACATGGCCGTGATGTACACCGGACTCCCCTATTTCTACGACGTTGCTACCGTAGTTAAAAACGGGGACTGGTTCCTCGGAGGGTTTGGACCGGAAGTAACCGCCCTCGTTCGTATGCGCGTTGCGGACGAAGATGATGTTACCAGCATCAAGGAGCCGGCCCTGGCCGATAATAAGGTGCAGATCTTCCCCAATCCGGTTGATCGTGAACTCACCGTACAAATCGCGCTCGACGCAGTGTCAACCGAAGTACAGGTGGAAGTCATGGACGTGAATGGACGGCTGATCCGCCAACAGCAACTGGATCAGGTACAACAAGATCAGTTGCGGATTAATACCAGCCAGTTGAGTGAGGGTACCTATATGGTGCGCGTCCGTACGGCTGAAGGTGTTCGCACCGAGCGCTTTGTGGTACAGCATTAAGAAAACCCATCCCCTTGCCCCTTCCCTTTGCAAAGGGAAGGGGTATCATTTTACAATTCTTTTTTTAAGTAAATACCTCCCTCCCTTTTCAAAGGGAGGGAATGAGGGAGGGTTTTCAGGGCAGACTATCCCAGATCCGTTTTACCTGCAAGTCCCCGAAACCGTAGATCGCCTCGGTCCGGCAGAATTCCTGGAACGCTTTCCCAAAATTATCTTTACCATGCTCCTTCTGCAGCGCTTGTAATACGCGTTGGGGCCTTCCCGGTGAACCATCGGCCGGAAAGCGTTCGATATGGGCCGCTACGGCTGCGGGTAGCATCGGCAGTATAGGTTGCAGAGCTACAGCCAATTGGATCATAGATGAAAAGTCCTGATGTTGATAGGCCGGCCACATGGTGGCCAGCGTCGATAAGTCATCCCGATAGATCGGGACCGCATTTTTGTAAGCCGTCTGGAGTTCTTTGCCATTCATCCCACCGAAGCCCATCTGTAGATCGGCCGAAGGCGTTACCCAGTAAATATCCAGGTCGTAGGGCATAGCATCGAATATGGAAGCCACAAACCAGGCATTTACCTGACAAAACAGATCGTCCTCAAACCAAAGATAGACGGTTGCCCCTTCGGGAATAGTTCGCATGCGTTGGAATTCGCGAATCGTCTGTTCTGCGTAATCTGTTTCCTTGACCTGATAAGCCTGGGACATGTATTTCAGGCGCGTAGAGAAAATACCATCGAGGGAAACTCCGGTTACCGGCCCGTCGACCAGGCACTCCCTGGCCACCAATTTCCGACCGGGAATGGAGGAGGGAAACTGTTCGTGTAAAGCATCCCCGTTCAAGATATGGAACATACGTAGTTTTTCATCCCATCAGAAAATACTGCTACTTATCTTGACCGTAGGTGTAAGGAACCCATTCCAGTAAGTTTGCACGTGGGAACATTGATCGAATGATACCCCCAATCAACTCCACCCTCCGTGCAAGGGATTCAAACTCTGGCGGTAACGCAAAAGTACGAACATTATATTCCAGATGTACGCATAAGCGGACTTTGGCCCTTATTTATATCAGGTTTGAGGTGTGAGGTGTGAGGTGTGAGGTAAGGTTAGAGGTTACCTCAAACCCCAAACCCCAAACCCCAAACCTCATACCTCATACCTCATACCTGTTAATAACGTTTACATACCTTTTACCCCGAATTTACCACACATCCAAAAGCGGACACCCGGTAAGTGGAACACGATCAATGAGTTATCGTAAAAATACCTGCGAGCCCCTCGAACCGACATCTGATAAAACCCTGAACTCAAACTATAATCTCATGAAAAAGACCACCTTCCTGCTTATGCTATCCATGGCCTGTATGATGGGCTGCAGCTTTCTACCGGATGAACCCGGCGAAATTACCATCCAGACCGATGAACTGAAAGATATTGTGTACGGCACCTGGGATATCAAAGCCGTTACCGATGCCAAAGCATACGGAGACGCTGATTGGCACGAAATGCCTAATCCCTATCCTCAATTCGAATTCTTTGTCGATGGACGATACGAGTACTCCACCGATGGGACCATCGTGGAGAAGAAATCGTTCGCAATAGCCGACGAGACCATTCAATTGGGCGTTCCGGAGGGAATCGTCTGGACGGTTGCCGAATACCAGACCAACTACCTTGAATTGGAACGCGAAACAGAAGATGGTATGGTTAAAAAGCGCCTGCACCGCCACTAAAATAAAGCGAGGTTGGGCGTGAATGATTTCGTAAAGTACAGATAATGACCTCCCGGTACAGCGTATTAGGTATAAGGTATTTGGATTTAAGCAAATCTTACTACCTACTACACTTTACCAAATACAAAGTAAGGTTGTTACACTCAGTCATTTAGCAAACAGATCGGACCCAATCTTACGTTAATATTTAACCCTTACTGATACCGAATATACAGCAACTGTAAACATAAGGCAGTCGCCCGCGAGGCGGCCAATTTTTCCCACTTCCACAACCCAAACAGGTTAACAAATTGCACCGGAACGAAGTCGTTCCGGTGCTTTATTTTTAAAACCCTCCCTCTAGCTTTTTCCGCTTCGCGGTTCTCTCGCTTCAAGATCCACCGGATCTTGATCACTTGCTCCGCAACCGAATCGCTCGTTCTTCTTTGAAAAGGGAGGGAGGATTTAGATCCGTATTCGTGAAAAAAATATTTCTTACGGTCAAACGGCTTTAGAAAGCACTCCCCTTCCCTTAGCGCAGCAATAAAGGGAAGGGGTTGGGGGATGGGTTTTCAACTACCCCAAATTAGCCAACGCCTCTTCCAGGCTTTTCACCTTGGCTTCCCCGTCGGCCAGCTTTTGGCGCTCCTTGTCCACTACGGGCGCGGGTGCATTCTGCACGAAGCGTTCATTGGAGAGTTTCTTCGCTACCTGCTTCACAAATCCCTGGTAATACTCCAGATCTTTCTGCAGGCGCTTGCGCTCCTCCTCCGTGTCGATTTCCTGATACAGGGTAACGAATACCTTCTCGCGGCCGGCCAGGAAACTAACGGCATTATCCGGTTCCTTTTCAGTCAGAGAAAGTGACTCCAGATTAGCCATCTTGATGATCATGGGTACCAGACCCTTTTTCTCCAGCAGTTGGGCGCTGGCCTCCGTCTTTTGCAGGTAACACGGCAGCAGATCTTTCATCTTAATGCCGTTTTTATTACGTGTATCCCGAACGCCGGCAACGATCTCTTTGGCCTGGTCGATCAGGTTGATCAGACTTTCGTCAAAAGCACCCGGCCTGGGATAGTCAGAAACGACGCAGTCGTCCCCTTCTGCACGATCCCGCAGCTGATGCCAGATCTCCTCGGTGATGAAGGGCATAAATGGATGCAGCAGCGTCATCATACGCTCCATAAAACTGGTCGCCTGCTCCAGAGTGGCCCGATCGATCGGTGCCTCGTAATCGGGCTTGATCATCTCCAGATACCAGGAGCAGTAATCGTCTTTGATCAGTTTATACAAGCTCATTAAGGCATCGGACAACCGATAAGTCTTAAAGTGATCGTCCACCTGGGCGATCGTCTGTTGAAGCTTTTGCTCCATCCAGGTACCAGCCAATTCGTTGACGGCTTTGGTGGTTGCATCTTTCGGAGCTTCTATGACCTCCCAACCTTTGATCAGACGGAGGGCATTCCACATCTTATTGCAGAAGTTACTTCCCTGCTCGCAAAGTTTGGACTCATTCAGTACCTCCTTGGTTTCCGGATCGAAGGGGGCATCGAACACAATATCGTTCCCGGCAGCAGCGCTCGACATCATGCCGTAGCGTACGCCATCGGCTCCGTAATTATCGATGAGGGTCAATGCGTCGGGAGAATTCCCCAATGATTTACTCATCTTGCGACGGCGATTATCACGCACCATACCCGTGAAGTATACCGTATGGAAAGGCTGGCGACCGTGCTCTTCAACGAATTCCTTGCCTAACAGGTCTTCCGACCATTCGTAGCCCGACATGATCATGCGGGCTACCCACAGGAACATAATATCCCAACCCGTAACCAGTACGTTGGTGGGGTAGTAATATTTCAGCTCATCCTGTCGCTCGAAACCATCGAAAACCGATATCGGCCACAGCCAGGAGGAGAACCAGGTATCCAGTACATCCTCGTCTTGCTTGAGGTCCTCCAGCTTCAGATCAGGCTTGCCGGTCTTTTCCCGGGCCTGGGCCAGGGCTTCATCGGCGGTTTCGGCCACGAAGAGTTCGTCCTCGTAGTACCACACCGGGATGCGCTGTCCCCACCACAATTGCCGGGATATACACCAATCGCGAACGTTTTCCTCCTTCAGCCAGCTGTAATACATATTCCACAGGTGCTCCGGGAAAAAGGTTACCTCCCCGGACCGAACGGCATCCAGGGCCGTTTTGGCGAAAGCCTTCATGTCAACGAACCACTGCTCCGTAAGGCGGGGCTCGACCACCGCATCGGTGCGCTCCGAACGTCCAACCTTATTCTTATAGTCCTCTACCTTCACCAGATGACCGGAAGCCTCCAGGTCCTTGGCGATCTTCCTGCGGGCAATGTGCGCGGGTTCACCCACGTAGAAGCCGGCGGCCTCGCTCATGGTCGCATCCGCATTCAATACATCGATCACCTCCAAACCGTGGCGCTCACCGATCTCGTTATCGTTGATATCGTGGGCGGGTGTGATCTTCAGGGCGCCCGTACCGAACTCGCGGTCTACGTAGGTATCGGCAATAATGGGTACAGCCCGTTCCGCCATGGGAACGATTACCTGCTTACCGTGCAGGTGCTGG
Organism: uncultured Saprospiraceae bacterium; assembly: GCA_964342305.1. Classification (GTDB taxonomy): domain Bacteria; phylum Bacteroidota; class Bacteroidia; order Chitinophagales; family Saprospiraceae; genus DT-110. The sequence goes on from CAYFGK010000009.1 coordinate 75,284, forward strand.
TAGCGTTCATCATCGGGATGAACGGCAACGGCCGTATCGCCCAGAATAGTTTCCGGACGAACGGTGGCGATGGTCAGGTACTCGTCGGTCCCTGCTACCTGATAGCGAACATAGTACAGCGGACTTTGCTCGTCTTTATAGATCACCTCCTCGTTGGACAGTACCGTCTGGGCGGCCGGATCCCAGTTGGTCATCCGCAGACCCCGGTAGATGTATCCTTTCTTAAACAGGTCGACAAACACCTTGAGAACGGCGCGGGTCATGGGTTCCTCCATAGTGAAACGGGTGCGGTCCCAATCGCAGGAAGCGCCCAGGCTCTTCAACTGTTCCAGTATCTTCCCGCCGTATTCTTCTTTCCAGGCGAAGGCGTGTTCCAGGAATTTCTCGCGGCCAATATCTGATTTTTTGATACCCTTCTCGCGTAACTGCTTTACGACCTTGGCCTCGGTGGCGATAGATGCGTGGTCGGTACCCGGTACCCAGCAGGCGTTATACCCCTGCAGACGGGCACGACGGATCAGGATATCCTGAATAGTATTATTCAGCATATGGCCCATGTGCAGGACCCCGGTAACGTTGGGCGGAGGGATTACAATGGTAAAAGGCTCGCGATCATCCGGTTCGGAATGGAAGTAGCCTTTCTTCATCCAGTGTTCATACCAGGCGCTCTCTTTTTCCTGGGGATTGTAACGAGTGGACAGTGTCATGTGCCGTTTTGTGTTTTTTGCTAATTAGCGGATAAGGGTTCCGAAAAGGTTTGGAGTCACCAACCGATTCATGGTGGGTATAGTTCCCGGAGCGCAAATATAGCGAGAAGCCACGGTTTTATTACTGTCGTTCCAGAATGGTTTCCGGGGCCTGATCGAGCAGGGATTTGATGTCGGGATCAGACTCGTAACGCGAGAACGGATGTACCCGGTACTCTTTGTATGGGTTATAGCCCTGCTCCATAAATAAGCGGTTCATTAGATCCCGCAGCATAGTGGTTACCCTGAATCGCGACGGAGCAGGTGTATTGGGCCTGGTCAGCAGTACTTCGACCTGTGGTTTTTGGGCATTGTATCTTATAAGCACTTGCTTCACATCGGCTTTGGTGACCTCCATGAGGGACGGGCGGGTCCTCAGGGCTTGCGCCAAAGAATCCGACACATATACTCTTCCTTTCAGCCATTCGTAGGGTTGTGGCTTTTTCTGCCCGGCCGCCAGTGCCGTTTCCCAGTCCCGGAATGCATCATCGGTAGGCAGAAAGCTCACGATACCGGGGCGGTAGATCTGGTAGTGCAGTACGTTGACGGAGACAGAATCGGGATGGATCCGCAACACGAAATACCCCACCGGTGCGGGAGTGGTATCCCGGGCCAGAATGCGCATGCGGGTGCGATTCGACTGTCCTTTGGGTGGCTGTAAGGTGAGGGTGTCGCCCCCCAGGTCGAGGTTGTCGTATCGGTATACCTGTACGGCCTGCTCGTCGATGTCGATTCGCTCTAACTGATAGATGCCTTCGCGGAACCAGGTTCCTTCAATGGTTTGGGCTTTCGCCAAAAAGGAGAGGGACATCAGGATGATACAAGGCAAGAATTGAAGACGCATAGCTATCGTTTTGGAAGTAACCTAAGGTTGACATATTGCTAACCGGCCGAATGTCAAAGCCTCACGCTGTATTTTGCAGAAAGAATTAAGGAGCAGGACTTGCTTTAATCCCAATACCCTCTACCTAATTCCCTGTACCGGGAGGTTGGGCCAGTGCATATTTCCCCATTACAAAATTCGCACGGCCCAACCTCACGACAAGTACAAACCTACCCATTTTGCCGGAAGGCTGCCACCCAAGGTCAAAAAAGCTGTCGGGAAAAAAACGACCCAACACCCGGGCGATCTTGGGCAATAAGTATATTTGGACTGTACCCAATCGTATTTTCGAATAAACACCCACGCACAATTTCATGATCCCACGCCAGGAATTCAAAGACTACGTCGACCAGATCAACGAATGGATACAAAGGTACTTCGAGCAACTCGAAGAATTACCGGTCAAATCGCAGGTAGAGCCGCGCAGCATTTACCGGCAATTACCCGACTACATGCCCGCGGAAGGCGAACCCCTGGAAGCCATTATGCTGGATATGGACCGTATCATCTTGCCCGGTATCACTCATTGGCAACACCCCCACTTTCATGCCTATTTTCCGGCCAACAGCTCCGTGGAGAGCGTCTATGCCGAAATGCTTACGGCCGCCATTGGTGCCCAGTGCATGATCTGGGAGACCTCACCGGCCGCTGCCGAGCTCGAAGAAAAGATGATGGAGTGGCTGGCCCGCGCCATGGGCATTCCCGAAACGTGGGAAGGGGTCATTCAGGATACTGCTTCCAGTGCTTCCCTGGTCGCCATCCTCACCGCCCGGGAGGTCAAGACCAACTTCCTGGCGAATGAAAACGGGGTGCCTCCCTACCTGAGGGTGTATTGCTCTACCCAAACGCACTCCTCCATCGAAAAGGCAGTGAAAATCGCTGGTATCGGTCGGCAAAATCTGGTCAAAGTACCGGTGGACGATAAAATGGCCATGCGGCCCGACCTGCTGGAGGAATACATTCGCGAAGATCTGAACAAGGGCTACGTGCCCTGCTGTGTGGTCACGGCGGTGGGGACGACCGGCACCGTGGCCGTGGACCCGATCGCGGCCGTAAGCGACATTGCCAAACGCCACGACATCTGGCACCACATCGACGCCGCCTACGCCGGTAGTGCCCTGTTGCTTCCCGAATACCAATACATGATCGAGGGCATTGCGGATGCCGATAGTTTCGTTTTCAATCCCCATAAGTGGTTGTTCACCAATTTCGACTGCACGGCCTACTACGTGAAGGATCCCGATATTCTGCTGCGCACCTTCGACATCCTTCCTGAATACCTCAAGACCCGCACCCGCGGGCAGGTCAATGATTATCGCGACTGGGGTATACCGCTGGGCCGTCGGTTCCGGGCCCTGAAATTATGGTTTGTACTGCGCAGCTACGGACTCGAGGGTATCCAGCGCATTTTGCGAAAGCATATAAAAATAAACCGGCGCTTCTCGGAATGGGTAGAAGAACACCCGGACCTTGAGGTGGTGGTACCGCCCTTTCTCAATGTGACCTGCTTCCGGTACCGCCCGCCGGGTCTGCCTTCCAATGTAATCAATGATAAGAACGAAGCCTGGCTAAACGCCATCCAGGAAGATGGCCGCATGTACCTCACCCATACCAAAGTCCAGGGCAAATACACCTTGCGGATGGTATTCGGCCAAACCTATCTCGAAGAACGGCATTTGGAGGAGGCGATGGCGGTATTGGAGGAGACGATGGGTGGGTTGTAAAGACGCGATGGGTTTTACACCTTCTCTCCTACCTGAATCGGCACCTCCACCTGATTGCGCAGGAGATCATTCATGGTTTCCCGCTTGCGAATCAGGTAGGCCTCGCCTTCGTGCACCAACACTTCGGCCGGACGAAAGCGGCTGTTGTAGTTGGAAGCCATGCTGAAGCAATAGGCACCGGCATTGTGGATAGCCAGGACGTCGCCCTCCTGGATCTCGTTGATCCGGCGGTTTACCCCGAAGGTATCCGTTTCGCAGATGTAACCCACCACGGTGTAAAAGCGCGGTTTGGCTTCGGGGCGGCTTACGTTGGATATCTCGTGGTAGGCATCGTACAGCATGGGCCGGATCAGGTGGTTGAGGCCCGAATCGATACCGGCAAATACGGTGGACGTCGTTTGCTTGATCACGTTGACCTTCACCAGAAAATAACCCGCTTCACTTACCAGGTATTTTCCGGGTTCAAAAGTCAGGGTCAGCTCGCGTCCGTAATCGGCGCAAAACTGATTGAAGCGCTCGGTTATCTGGGTACCCAAATCCTCGATATCCGTTTCGGCATCCCCATCGCGGTAAGGTACTTTGAAGCCACTACCGAAATCCAGGTAACTCAGATCGGGAAAATCCTTAGCGATATTGAACAGGATCTCGGCTCCCTGTAGGAATACGCCAGCGTCGAGGATACCCGATCCGGTATGCATGTGAATACCTTCGATGGTAAGTCCGGTCGCTTCCACTATCCGGTGGACCAATGGCATCTGATGGAAGGAAATACCAAACTTAGAATCGATGTGTCCAACGGAGGTTTTAGCGTTCAGCCCCGCCATGATGTGGGGATTGATGCGCAGGCAAATGGGGTAATCCGGAAAGGCCTGCCCGAACTGCTCCAGGATGGATATATTATCCACATTGATGCGTACGCCCAACTCTACGGCTTCGGCAATCTCATCCATGCCCACACAGTTGGGCGTATACACAATATCTTTTGGCGCAAAGCCAGCCAGTAGACCCATTTCCACCTCCTGAACGGATACTGTATCCAGGCCAGCGCCCATGCTGCGCATCAGGCGAAGGATGGACAGGTTCGACAAGGCCTTACAGGCGTACAGGAGTTGTAAATTCGGCACATCGAAGGCCGCCTCCATACGCTCGTATTTCTGCTTGATAATAGCGCTATCGTACACATATAAAGGAGCCTGATAACGTTCGATCAGGTCGAGGGGATCCACGCCCCCACTCAACTGGTAGCGACCATTAAGTACTTTCATAACCTTTGGTGGTTTTGGATAAAGGTCCGTCGGACTGCCGTTCTGTAAGGATTGAGGGCTGCAAAGATACGCCATTTTACAACACGAAGAAAGTGACCAGAAAAGTTACCACGCTCAGGGCCAATCCGCCCACAAAAATGCGGTAAGCAATGGAGAGGAGTCGATATTTCTTGCGCAGTACCGCACCCAGATTGTACAGATCACGGCTGAGGTCATCGTACAGGATCTCCTGGTCGGATTTCAGATCCCGCAAATAGTCCACGAACTCATCTTTATCGAGCTTCAGGAAATTCCCGAAATATAATAAGCTAACCTTATGCTGCCGCACATCCTCGATCGAGAACTCCTGCCCCGACACCTTAGGGATTGCGGAAAGCACTGCAAAAATGATGGCCGAAAGCGAGGTAAGCATCAGCACCACTACGGGAATTACAAATTTCAGGTTTCCCGACTGCCCGATATTGGTCATCGAAAACCCGGCACTGGCCGCTGTGATCAGAATGGAGAGTACCAGGGTGTTAATGCTGATGATCATATTAGCTTTTCCGTCGGCGATGGAACTGAGGTTAATATGGTTGCGCAGCGTAACCCGGTAAACGGTATCCACCCCGCGGCCAAAGTCTTTTCCGGTTTTCTTCCGGATGGCGGCCCGTTGTCCTTTGCGCAGATCTTCCTTGAGGCTGGCCAGGTTTTTATTGAGGCGCTTGGAAAATTCGGCATGGGCTTCCTGACTGTAGTAGCGGGTTTGCACCAGTCGTTCCAACATGCGTTCCTGCCATTCGATGAGGGTGAAGGTCTGGCCACGGTGGTGCTCCTCCTCCAGCCGTAACAGATTAGCGCGCCGTTCGAAGCGTTTGCGGCCCAGGTACGATACATTGGCATCGTGCAGGAGTGCCTGCAATTCTCCGACGGGCCGTTCGTCGTTCAGGGATTCGATCAATTTGGGAACCCGGTCCCGCAACTTGGGATCGGCCAGTTCCTTTTCGAGAAATTCCTTTGCCAGCCGGGCGGAGGCGGCGTAGTGATCGGTGCGGCTTACAATATAACCGGTATCGTGGAACCAGGCAGCCAGGACCAGGGCTTGCTGCTTGCCTTCCGGCAGCCCGGCGGATCGGGCTAAATCAGCCGCCACCTCGGCAACCTCCTGGGCGTGATCGTAATTGTGAAATACAAAAGTATGATCGAGCTCCTGCAAAAGCAGGTCGTATACATAGGCGTCAGCTCGTTCTATCAAGTTGGTTTCAGACATAGGAGTCGCGTAGCGTCGGAAATTAGTTTACCCAAGTGAAGTTAAAAGGTGTCCTGATGTGCAAATAGCGAACAAGATTGCAGTATACCAATGTTTGCTGCTTTCGCAAAAAAAAGAAGGTCCACACACCAAAATAATCAATCCCCGCATCTATACCCGGTGATAATTCGTTATACTACCGGAAAAGCCTTATTGACGTGGAAGAACAAAAACTCATTGCCGCCTGCAAGCGCCAGGACCGACAAGCTCAACAAATGCTGTATGAGCAGTTCTCCCCGTCTATGTTTGGCTTGCTCCGACGATATATGAAAACCCGTGAGGATGCGGAGGATGTGTTGGTCGAAGCTTTTTTTAAGGTGTTGACCAATATTGATCAGTACCGCGGCAAAGGTTCTTTCGGTGGCTGGATCCGACGGATCGTGATCAACGAAGCCCTGATGGCTCTGCGCAAAAAACACAATTTTAACCTCACCCTGGAAATCCAGGAATTTGATATGCCGGCTGCGCCCAAGATCGAAGATCGGCTGGCCGCCACTGACATAAAGCAACTGTTGCAACAGCTACCGACCGGCTACCGAACGGTATTCAACCTCTACGTTATTGAAGGCTATAAACACCGCGAAATTGCCGATCTGCTGGGTATTAGTATCAATACCTCCAAATCACAACTGATCCTGGCCAAAAAGCGTATGCAACAATTATTAACCGATCAGTCCTATCCGGACGCTCGGGTTACTGAAAAACAATAGGTATGAAACCATCAGAAGATCTGTTCAACATGTTTCGTGAGCGGCAAGATGAATGGGACGAAGTACCTGCCGCTGCCAGTTGGAAAAAACTGGAACGACGACTCGACCATCACCAACGTCGGACACGCCTCTCCTTCCGCCGCAATCTTTCCTTTGTGGCTGCTATCGCCGTATTGGTGGGTTTTGTATTTCTCATCTCCTACTCCATGGGGCAACGCAACCTGGATAATCCCCACGCATCCAACCTGCTGAGCACCGCCGAGATCGAAGAATTTACCGCCGAAGAAGGCGATCCTTCCGCTCTAAAAGTGGTTGACTTCAGCCGTAAAAACCTCGATCACCCGTCCCTGTATATAAAAGAGGGAGAACGAAAGCAGAAGTTGCTGGTGAAAAATTGATAGGAGTATTTGGCATCGGGTAATAGGTAATCATTCGGAATTTGACTGTTCCGAGGCGTGCATCCCTTCCCATTCCTGATATGTGATCTGATAAAAGACGCATTCCGTGTCGTAGTAGCGCCCGTGGTGGTCCAAGCGGAGGCCTAGTTTTTCCATCACCCGGGTGGAGGCTTGATTATCGGCCAGGGCGACCGAGACGACTTTGGGTAATTCGAGGTTTTTAAAAGCAAAATGCAATAGCTTCTCTCCTGCCTCCGTGGCGTATCCTTTGTTCCAGTGTTCGCGCAGGAAACGGTACCCAATCTCGATGTATTCGGTATTATCCAGAGGTTTCAGAGCCATCCAGCCAACGAAGTCGCGTGACTCCCTGACCTCCGTGATCCAGTACCCCAGGCCGTTACCCGACTGGCGGATCCGCCGGCGCAGGTCGGCCTTTGCTTCGGAATAGGTTTGTGTGCGGCCGTAGGTAATATACCGCATTACTTCGGGGTCGTTGCCCAATGCGTAAATATGGTCCAGATCGCTGGGACGCGGCATCCGCAAGCGCAGGCGCTCGGTATATAGCTCCGGTAGCCTCATTGCGCCCACTGTTGGATATACGCACGAGCAGCATCTTCATCTTCCCATCCCTCGACCTCCATCACACCGTACCCTTTATAGTGCAGGAACCATTCCTCGATGATCCGACGGGCCGAATCGTAATGGATCAACAGATCCTGGAAGGAAGAAATATCCATCACTTTCTGGTCAGCGGCCAGGGGTACTCCAATGACCTTTGTGTCGACCTCGCCGGCATCGCGCATCTTCAGCAATCCGATCGGGGTGAACTCCAATACGGTTCCCGAAGCCGCTGACTGACCAAGAATGAGGACATCCAGGGCATCCCCGTCGCCACCCCGGTCCGGGTTCATATAGGTACCCGGTACGAAGCCATAATTACCCGGATACGGCAGGAAATTGATGTAGCGATCGGCCCCCTCTTCCTGATCGGGTTCGATAGATCCGCTTTCGGCATTATATTCCAGCTTAAGGTTGGTTCCGGCGGGTATTTCCACGACTGCCTGGATACCTCCCTGTTCCCCTTCCCAGGAAAGGTTTTTGTAATCAACGGATTCCGTCTGACAGGATAGGAGGAACAACAGTCCGACTAAGATAACTATGCGCATTTGACAGGAATTTGGTGGCCCGTGCCAAAGTTAGCGATTTATCCATTTAGAATCCGGATGACAAATTGAATAGTTTATAATGCTCAATGCTTAATGCCTAATTTTTAATTGATTGTATTTGAGTGCTTTAATTAAAAATTAAAAACTCCAATTCAATCCACGGCTATGGTTTGTAAAAAACCTTCTACTCCGAGTAGGGGTGAAAACGATGTTTCCGCATCTCCATAGTGTCGATTCATCCGATAAATGGCCGAATTCATCGAAGGGGTTGGCTGAGCTGCAACCTCTCCCGTACAATGCCAGTCTTATTGAATGTAAGCATTAAAAAATAAATAGTACTGATCATGAAACAAACGCTCGCACTGGTTTTCATCGCAATGTTCACCCTCACATCCTGTACCAGCCAAAGTTGGTGGCGTACCGAACGCGGGGAAGGACCAGTAACCAAGCGCACCATCGATCTGGATGATTTCGATGGCGTGGCCCTGGCTTTTAGTGGCGATGTCTACCTGACCCAAGGCAATACCCAAAAAGTGGAAGTCGAGATGCAGGAATCACTCTTCGAATACCTCAACACGAATATCCGCGGTGGTGTATGGGTCATCAAATTCGACCGCAACGTACGTACCCGCGATCGCATGAAAGTATACATCACGGTTCCGGACCTGAAGGAAGTATCCGTCAGCGGCTCCGGATCAATTGTCAGTGAAAATACCTTTACGAATCTGGGAGACCTCGATATTGCCGTCAGTGGCTCCGGCGATATCAAAATGAGCCTGGAAGGCGAAGACGTCAAAGTAGGCGTCAGCGGCTCCGGTGACATTACCCTGGAGGGTAGCGCCGACGATGTTAGCATCCGCATTAGCGGATCCGGCGATATACGGGCCCACGAGTTGGCTGCCAAAACCGGTTCGGTATCCATTAGCGGATCCGGTGACGTCACCATCTGGGCTGCCGATGACCTGGAAGTTCGCACCAGCGGATCCGGCGATGTAGCTTATAAGGGTCGTCCCCGCCTGAGCGCCAAGACCAGCGGATCCGGCGACGTGGAATCTATGAGGTAGTAATATAACGTGAGGTTGGGGGCTTAATTGATTGATAAAGAGCGGAATGTCACCACCTCCCGTTGTATTTGGT
>CAYFGK010000010.1:0-83309 GCA_964342305.1 uncultured Saprospiraceae bacterium
TGCGAAAGCAGAACCTCCACCACGGTGGCAGGCTGTTAAGCGCCGGCTACTGCCTGTGGATCGTACATAGCCTCGATCTGTGACTCGTATTTACGACGAATTACCCGGCGTTTCAATTTCAGCGTCGGCGTTAGTTCTCCTTCACTGTTGTCCTCCTTGATCGGATCCCAGGTAACGGGCAGCAACTGAAACTTTTTGATCTGCTCAATGTGGCTGAATTGCGGATTCTCCTCCGCAATGATCTCTTCGTATTTGGCAATTACCTTGGGGTGCTTAAGTACCTCTGCCAGTGAGGTCCAGGCAACTCCGTGTGATTTGCACCAGTCCTGCAGGGCATCCACTCCGGGTACAATGAGGGCGGAGACGAACTTGCGTCCTTCCCCCACAACCATGATCTGTTCGATCAGGAAATGCTCTTTCAGCTTGTTTTCGATGGGAGCGGGAGCTACGTATTTGCCTCCTGATGTCTTGAGCAGTTCCTTTTTACGATCAGTGATCTTCAGGAAGAGGGTGCCGTCGGGGCCGGGAATCAACTTACCGATATCCCCGGTACAGAACCAGGTCTCGCCGTCGATTTCCTTCATAACTTCAGCGGTAGCCTCCTCTTTTTTGTAATACCCCATCATAATATTCTCACCGCGGGCGAGGATTTCCCCTTCCTCGGGACCATAAATGCCGAGTTTATCCTCGTCGATCATGAGCTGTACATTGGAGAGTGCAGGGCCAACTGCTCCGAGCATGGCTCCACCGGGTTCGTAGCGACCAATAGCCAGCCCCGGAGATGTCTCGGTCAGGCCGTAGCCTTCGCGGATGGGAATACCGGCTGCCGAGAATACCTGAGCGATACGGGTGGGCAAGGGTGCTGCCCCCGAAAGGATCCCCTTCACCTGGCCGCCCAGGGCTTCACGCCACTTGCTGAAAATGAGCTTATCAGCAATCGACCATTTCAGGCCGTTAATTCCGCCGGGCTCATAGTCATAAACGTAATCTTCGGTGAGGCCAAGAGCCCAGAAAAAGAGCTTGCGCTTAACACCGGTAAGTTCCAGTCCCTTGTTTACGATCTTTTCGTAAACCTTTTCCAGCAGGCGGGGAACCGTGGTAAAGAAATGTGGCTGGATGGCCTTCAGGTCGCCTTCGTCACCACCGAGGTTATCAGTACCGGTAAAAGTGACCGATATAGAATTAAATGTATAATTGTAGGAAGCGGTACGTTCGAAAATATGACACAGTGGCAGAAAGCTCAGAGCTTTCTCCCCCCGATCAATAGGGAATATTTCCTGGACAGCCATCACATTAGATACGATATTGCGGTGGCTCAGCATGACGCCCTTTGGGTGGCCGGTCGTCCCCGAGGTATATATAATGGTAGCCAGGTCGCTGGATTTGACAGCAGCCATTCGCTCTTTCACCGGGTCCAGGGCAGTATCGCGAAATATCTCCTCCCAGTAAGGGCGACCTTCCACTTTGTCGAAGGTGAATACTTTCTTTAGGGTGGGTACCTGTTCCTGTGCTTTGGTTACCTTATCGAATAGGTCATCCCTGCCAACAAAACAGTAGGTCACTTCCGAATCGTTAAAAATGTATTCGTACTCAGCGGGGCTGATGGTGGGGTAAACCGGCACATTGATCGCGCCGATTTGTTGAATGCCCAGGTCCAGGATCACCCATTCCGGACGGTTTTGGTAGACAGCCACGGCAATGCGCTCGCCGGGTTGTACCCCGAGTTCCAATAATCCACAGCTTACCTGGTTGGCAAGGTTGATAACCTCATCTGTGCTGTAGTAATGCCATTCACCATTCCGTCGTCCTCCGAATGCTTTATTGAGTGGGAACTGATCTTTTTGGTGGTAGATAAAATCGAAAAGACGCTTTATTTCCATGTTATGTTTTTCTAATCAACAACTCGCCAAATAAAATGCCTTGGAAATTAGCTAAAAAATGGCTGCCAAAGAAATAGCACTTCCCGTATCTTGTACCCTAAACCGAAATATCATGAATCGATGGCTTTTCCTTTGTATTTGGTGTGCCTTTAGTGTGTCATCCTGTGGAGGCGATACCCATGCATCGGATGATGTAGAAAACCCATTAGTTGCCGACTGGTATCTCAAGGAGGCGTTTGCCGGTGGTCGCCAAACTCGTGGTGAACCCACGCAAATGAAAGAGGTGAGTTTCCTGAGCCTTTATGCCGATGGCACCTACGAAAGCCGCGGTTTTATCTTTGATATCAGTCGGGGTTCCTGGACAGAAGGGCCGGGGCCTGCCACGATCACCATCGACCAGCAAGATACCCCCAGTGGTGAGCGCATGTTCAACTACCGCCTGATGGAAGATGGTACCCTGGAATTGTCACTGCTGACCGACCAACAGCTCAGCGCTACCCGCATAGTGATGTCGAGGGATAAACCGGCCATCCTGCAGAATTAGCGTACAAGGCGGCGAAGCTTCTTGGGTTTGTTAATGATCTTTTCGAAGGTGTCAAAATACTTCAGTATTTCCTTGCGATGCCGGTCGTCGAGGTCGGGAAAGTCAGTAAGGAATCCCCGCATTGCGGGCATCCGTTCCTTCCAGTAAGCTACTTCGGCCATTAATAAATCATCGTCGGGGTGCATGCCTTTATAAAACCGTTGCTTTACCGACTGGATCGGCAGGCGTTCGTCGGGTACAGCGTAGGGGGTATGTACAAATCCTGAGTAGTCAAAATCGTAAGGCACCAACAGTACATCGCCTAATTTAGGGCGTTCCACCATCTTGACATTATGGGTATTGCCCAGTGCCCAATCCGTATTGCCGATCATGTATTGGAAAAGGCAGAACCGCAGGTAGCATTGATCTTCCAGCGGGTCGGCGTATTTAATCGGTCGCTCCCGAATGAATCCCTCCAGCCTTGCGGCCAACTGTTCCTCGTTCTCGATAATGAAGGCCTTTCGTTCCAGAATGCGGTCGGGATCTTCAGAATCGATAATGGTAAGGTTCACCAGATGGACCTTAAAACTTTGGTCGGTCAGCATACTGTAAAGCCTATAGGCCATATATTCCCGGTATAAATAATGCGAGTAACTATTGGCGTCCTTGCACTGCATTACCAGTTTAAAGTCATTATAAGCAGTATCCAGTCCTACCGAGGCCAGTAATTTCTTCTTGATCTTGAGCTTAAGAGGGGGAACCGAACAGATGTCTTTTCTCGAATTACCGCGGGCACGCACTTTTACAGGAGCGCGCAGGGTGTCGCCGGGCTGACCTACCATTACGAGATCAGTATCAAGCCAGGGTTCATCGTCCAGATTTCTCAGGAGTTGTCGCAGATCAAAAGTAAGCTGAATGTCGACGGGTTCACGGGCAACCTGATGCAGGGTGTCGAATACCGATTGGGCAGTGGTCGTAAATATGCTTACGCAAAAAAAGACCAGAAGGAGGTAGGTGCGAAACATGGCTTTAGGGAATATTTAGGTTTCAGGAAATAAACGCTCTATTGCTTTGGTATTTTTTTCTTCTATGACGGCTCTTCGCAGTTTCATGGTTGGGGTCATAGTCCCGTTTTCTATCGACCAGGGCTCAGCAACTAATTGGAAAGACTTTATACGTTCGTAACCGGGCAGGTTTTCGTTCAGATGCGCTATCACTTCTTCGAAATGCTGGAGTACTAAGGTGTTGAATATCATATAATTCGGAGCTGTCCAATGGACCTCGTGCCGCATACACCAGGCTTGTAAGTGCTCCATGTCGGGTACCAGCAGCGCCCCCAGCCAGGGTTGATTGCGGCCCAGTACCATGGCTTGGTGGACAAATGGGGACCGCTCCAGGTGTTGCTCGACCCGGCGTACCGAAACAAACTGACCGGAGGCCGTTTTAAAAACATTCGATCCGCGACCGATGACGTGCAGGAAACGGCGGTTCTCCATAAATCCGATGTCACCGGTGTGCAACCATCCATCTTCGGATATGACTTCCCGGGTGCTCTTTTCGTCGTCGAGATAGCCCAGCATAACGTTCGGACCTTTCACCTCAATGATACCGGCCCCGTCTTGCCCTTCTTCTTCGGCAATGCGTACCTGAACGCCGGGAATAGGGATGCCGGCCGTTCCGAAACGGAAACCGCCCGGCTCGAAGCGATTACAGCTTACTACCGGTGATGCCTCCGTGAGCCCGTAACCTTCGCGAACTTCGAGGCCGGCCGCCGAAAATAAACGGGATAACTCGGGCCGCAGAGCTGCTGCTCCCGAAACTATGCCCTCCAGTTTTCCGCCGAGTTGCCGACGCCATTGGCGGTATACGATCAGGTCAGCCACCAGGAGTTTAAACCAGTACCAGGGAGCAATGCGAAAGCGGCCGTTGTATTTCTTGCCCAATTCGATGGCCCATTCAATCAATCGTTTACGCATGCCGCCCCTTTGTCGGGCGTAGCGCTGAATATCCTCGTAAAACCGCTCCAGTACCAGTGGCACTACCGTCAGGTAATGGGGGCGTACCTCCTTCAGGTTGGTTAGCAATTGACTGGGGCGTTCCGCAAAGTAAACCGAAGCACCAACTGCCAGATACGTGTATACTACCACCCGCTCGAAAATGTGGCTAAGGGGTAGAAAGCTGATGACCCGCTTGTGGCAATTTACGGGTACGATCGCGATCACTGATTTGAGATTGCTGATTATATTTTTGTGCGACAGACATACCCCCTTGGGTTTACCCGAGGTGCCCGATGTAAAAAGAATGGTGACGAGATCATCCTCGTGTATGCCTGCCCGCAGAGTTTGTATATATTCGAGGTGCTCAGGACTGGGCACGCGAATGTGCTCCTCCAGGGAGGGAAGGTCGGGCAGGGACCGAAAAGTAAACAGGAATTCCAGGGAACGCACCTGCGGACGCAGCGCATCTAGATGCATGTAGCCTTCGCGATCGGAGGTAAAACAAGCGCGGACACCGGATGCCTTGAGCATGTACTCCAGTTCCTCATCGTGTAAGCCCGCATGAAGAGGAACTACGACAACACCAATTTGCTGGAGAGCCAGGTCGAGCAGTATCCAGTCGGGACTTCCTCCGCCAGAATAGATGCCTGCGCGGTCGCCGCGGGTTAGCCCCAATTCCAGCAAGGCAGCACTGAGCTCGTCCATTCGTTGGATACAGGCTTCCGTAGACCAAGCCTGCCACTCCATGTGGCCACGCTCCAAAAGCGCTGCCTTGTTGGGAAAACGGGCCTGCTGATAATGCAGAAGATCAAAGAGTCGGCGGAAGTCCATTATGGGTTCTTAGCGAGTGTATATATACCGCTTCCGAAAAGAGTTGCAGGTCCAAATCTCTGCGTTATCGGTATAAACGCCGGTTCGACCGAACCGGCGTTTATTAAAACTAAGAAAATTACGAGACTTTGTCTTTACCTATTCATATCCCGGTTATTCCGTTGGTTGGGCGGAGGCGTTATCGGGATTATCTCCTTTAATGCGCAGGCGCAGGGTCAGCAAGTCACTGATTACTTTGTCTTTGGCAGTTCCCAGAAAGCCTGCCCGGAAATTGACATCCCATTCGGTGCGATTGATGGTGAATTCCGGCGACATTACCGTAACGTATTGATCGTTAATGCTGATCTTGGCGGGAATGGTAATGCTCTTGGTGATGTCTTTAATCCGCAAATTGCCGGTAACCAGTGCATTGGCTGATTCAATGGTGTCAACTCCGGTAATGGATGCAATTTCGAATTCGGCAGTCGGAAATTCTTCAATAGCGAAAAAATCGTCGCTGGCGAGGTGACCTTCCAGGCGCTCCTTACCATCACCTGCTGCCAGGTCCTTAACGGTTAGTGATTTCATGTCGATCTCAAAACGTCCTCCTTTCATTTCACCCTTTTTTATGTAAAAGGCGCCTTCGTTGAGTTTGAGGGTACCCCGGTGTTCCTTACCACTAACGACCTCATTTCCCGACCAGTAGATCAGGCTGGCCCCGATGTCGGCACGGTAGTCGGCCGAGCCGCGATAGTTATCGGCTTTGATGGTCAGTGCTTCACCGGCTTTGGCGGATTCCTCTCCGGAAGTGCATCCGGATAACAGGGCTGCCGACAAGAAGGCACACAGCAGGATGCGAGTGTATACGAACATAGTTTGGATTGGTTTAGTAATGAATTGGAATGGAAACGAAATTAGCAGGAAAACAGATATACGGCAAATATACCGCTTCCGAAAAGGATTGGCCTTTGCCCAACCTTTTCAGGGGAGTATATACTCGACTCAAAGAGGTTGGATTCCCAGCGCGAAGTACTGCGGAGCAAAACCACTTCGTTGTCGGTACAACTCTTCTAAGCTTCCAGGTAGTCGAGCGTGTGCTTGAGGCTGCGCAGGATTGTTACGTTTTCGGGAGGCATCACCTGCTGAGCTACTACCTGATAACCCGATAGGAGCATAGTACAGTCAGGAAAAGCTTCGGCCAGATTGTCCACGTAGCTTTGCACCGGTTCGCGGGTAAAGGTCTCCGATATCATGGTAAACATGTAGTCGGGCTTGCGGATCTTATAGGCGTCCTTGAGATCGGTGAGCGAAATATCCTGCCCCAGATAGATGACGTGTTTGCGGCGTGCCTTTAATAAGTAGTGCATGAATAAAAGGGTAAGTTCCTGTTTTTCGCCTTCCGGCAAAAAGATCAGGTACACTTCATCTTCCTCTTCCTTATGGCTGGGAAGGGGTTCTTTGTCGATCGCTACGATGATCTTCTGGCGGATCAGATAGGACATAAAGTTTTCCTGAACCGGATTAATGGAGCCGGTCAGCCACAATACGCTGAGTTTTTCCAGGAAGGGGTAAATAATCTCGAGCATGGTGCGCTCGAAACCGGATTGTTGAATATTGGTGGAAACGATGCGATCGAATTTGGATTCATCCATTTCGATCATGGATATGGTCAGTGCATCGAGCTGGGTCCCGTATTCGAAGTTAATCTCCGAGATAGCCGCTACTTTTTCGGCAATTTCCCCTTTGCTCATTTTGGCGATCTTGGAAATCTTGATGCCATTTTTGTTCAGTAGAGCAATATTGAGCAGAAACTTGAGATCGGCATCCTGGTAGTAGCGAATATTGGTCTTGGTCCGCTTGGGCTGGATAATGCTATAGCGCTGCTCCCACACACGTATGGTGTGTGCCTTAATACCCGAGAGTTTTTCCAGGTCGCTAATCGAGTAAACGGCCACGCTACAATTTTTTTACTAAGATTCTCGAAATCAGGGACTAATACCAGTGTTCTTATCCCGCATTAAACAGGCCTTGCGGCAAAAGGTTCAGGTTTTTGGCATTTTCGTGACAATACGGTTATCCCGTGCGTTAAGGCCGAAAACACATCCATAAAAAATGGATAATTTGGTTATTTTTAGCCGTATGCCGCCAGTTTGGCGAACTGAATACTGGTGGCCACTCCCCCCGCCCCGAAAGTGTCGGGGTCCCATCGTTTCTCAACCTGAAAACTACGACTGTGTATGAAGCGTCGTCTACGTCTCCCTCTCTTTTTTGCATGCTTGTTCTTCTCCTTCCAAGCCTTAGCTCAGGATACCCTTTGCTATTATCAGCTCATACTCAATGATGCCGGAGCTGATGGCTGGAATGGAGCCTCCCTCGCAGTTACCATCGGTGGCCAGGAGCGGGCTTACTCGCTTACCGAAGGTAGCACAAAAACCGTATATCTGGGTCTGATGGATGGAGACGACCTGGAAATTGCGTACCTCTCGGGTATGGCCGATGAGGACGTGCGGTTCACCCTCCTGAATCCGGCAGGCGATACCTTGTTTTCCGAAACGGGGATTGTACCATTTGGCGGAGCATCTTATAGCGAGGTGGTCGCTTGTTCGGCTTGTGTCGAAGTACCATCCACTACGGTGACCTTTCCGGATGTGCGGGCTTTTCGCGCCGACGTGACCTGGCGATCGCCCGTTCCCGATGGGGGGCAATTCCTGGTACGTCTGGGGATTGATGGTTTTAATCCCGACAATTCCGGCTTACAGGATGTCACCGTAAATGGCAATCAGACCCGGTTGTCTAACCTTTCGGAAAAAACGGATTACGACCTCTATATAGCTCAGCTATGCGCCACGGGTGATACCAGTGCTTTTGTGGGTCCTTACTCGTTCACGACCCTGTGGGCCTTCGATGTCGGAGTCAGTGATATCGTAGGGCCGGTAAGCTCCTGCAACCTGGATATCGACTCGGTAAAACTTCGCCTCCAGAATTTTGGCGGGCAGCCCCTGTCCCTGATTCCCTTTGTCTTTAGTGTAAACGGCAATGTTCAGCCCATCGATATGCCCCGTGATGGGGTATACACTGGTGTTTTGGGAAAAGACAGTACCGACATAGTAGCCTTTGACCGTACCATCAACTTTCGTCAGGCTGGTGAATATTACATTGAGGCATGGACCGAACTTGAGACCGATAGCTTCCTGCACAACGACACGGTCAGCACCCTCATCATTAGTGTACCGACCATCACCAGCCTGCCCTACGTAGAATCCTTTGAACGTTGGGGTGGTGGCTGGACCGTAGAAGCGGAGGGCGATACCAGTAGCTGGGAGCATGGATATCCCGGCAACGATTTGCTTAGTGGCGCGTATGATGGTACCGGAGCCTGGGCCACCGGCCTTCAGGGAACATATGGCAATAACGAATTATCCTATTTGGTATCTCCTTGCTTTGATTTTTCAAGTGTAGCACAGGATCCTTTATTCTCCGCTCAGTTGAATCTCGATATGGAATCCTGTTGCGACGGCCTCTGGCTGGAAGTCAGCACTGACGGAGGTATGACCTGGGATCGGATCGGCCGGGCCGGGGAATCAGTGAATTGGTATAACGATGATCGCAGCTATTGGAGTGGTACTACCGGCTGGTTCCAGGTCTCGCGGGAACTGTCCGGGGTGGCCGGGGAATCCGATGTCCGTCTGCGTTTCGTGTTGCGGACTGATTTCGCCAATGTCCGGGAAGGTGCGGTGATCGACGCAATTTCCATCCGGGAGCAACCGACGATCGATCTGGCTGCCACTTCGCTTACCACTCCGGAGGAGGTTCCCTGCGGGTTGACCGACCAGGAGCTTACACTGAATATTGCCAATCTCGGCCTGACTCCTCTGACTGCTTTCGATGTTTCCTACCAGGTAAACGGAGGAGAAGTGGTTACCGAGAATGTAGGGCCACTGGCACTGGTCGCCAATACCCAGGCTGATTACACCTTTACCACCACTTTTGATTCAGCCGAACCGGGAAGCTACACCATTAAGGCGTGGATCAATTTCGATGATGATGAGCCAGCTAACGATACCGCTTACCTGGATATCCAATCGGCCTATGGTCTTCCCTATGCCGAAGATTTCGAAAAAGGTATAATTCCAACTAACTGGACGGTCGATGAGGATGCCATTGTGACCGATGATCACAACAACCCTTCGTTTTCACTCTCCGACAACTTATTTGTCGAAGACTCATCTTTCAGCGCAGCTACTCCGCTCTTGGGACCAGTACGGATCAATGATTCCCTGTACTTTGATTATCGCTTCGTAGAATTTGCAGGTAACGGTACCACTGGTACTATTTTGGGCGATGATGACCGACTGGAAATTTACGTATCGGGCGATTGCGGACTGACCCGCGATTTGCTCCTGACTATTGATCAAAGCAGCCATACACCGACGGCCGGTTACACCCGGGCGAGCATTAACCTGACCGGATATACCGGCGAATATGTACAGGTATATTTTGAAGTCACTTATGGTGGTGGTGACTACTGGTTTGATCTGGATAATATCAATATTCCCAACTGCGGCGAGGATCTCGCTGTCAGTTTTCAACAGGCGCCCTACATTAATGGAGGAAGCCGGGTGACGGCCTTGGTCGACGGAGGCACCAGTCCGTATCAGTACAACTGGTCTACCGGTGCGACCTCGGCAAATATTGTGCCTCCCGGCGACGGAGGCTACAGCGTCACCGTCACCGATGACCTCGGGTGCCAGGGGATAGCGGAAACTACCGTTACCAGGGTGAATGACATCCGCGAACTCGAGTCCTTTGTGGTCGCTCCGAACCCCACCGACGGGCAGACGTGGTTTACGGCTGAATTCCGGGAGCCGGTCAGTGGTGCTTACCGAATACTCGATGCCCGGGGGCAGATCCTGTACCAGCGCACTCTGTCGAATGCACGGAGGGTACGTGAACCAATTGATTTATCCACCCGACCTGCCGGTTTGTATATTTTGCAGCTAACGGTCGATGATCAATGGATGTCGCGTAAGATATTGCGCTCCGACCGATAGGGTTTTGGAGCAGAACCAAAAAAACAAAGGCCGATCCACGATGGGTCGGCCTTTGTTTTTGCCGCAAGGCAATGCCCGTTTCTGGTTATCGGCATTAAACTATTCGACGCCAGAATTGTACTTCTAATTGTCTGAGACTAACCAACGTGTGAAGGAACATATTTTCATACGCCGGCGCACGTAAATTCAACAGCATGAAAATTGGAATCGTCTGTTATCCTACCTACGGGGGTAGTGGCGTGGTTGCCACCGAATTAGGTGTGGGATTAGCAAAACGGGGTCATGAGATCCATTTCATTACGTACAAACGACCGGCTCGTTTGTCTCATTTCCAGGAGAACGTTTTTTACCACGAAGTAGATACCAACGACTATCCGCTGTTCGAGTATACACCCTATGATTCCGCCCTGGCCTCCAAATTGGTCGACGTAGTAAAGTATGAGAATCTAGACCTCCTCCACGTACACTACGCCATTCCCCACGCTATGGTGGCTTATATTGCCAAAAAAGTTTTGCTGACCGAAGGTCGCTACGTGCCGACAATAACCACCCTGCACGGTACGGATATCACCCTGGTCGGACAGCACAAAGCCTTCCGGCCCGTAGTTGAATTTTCCATCAATAAGTCGGACGGGGTGACTGCGGTGTCGAAAAGCCTCCGTGATCAGACGTATCAGTATTTTAACATCGAAAAGGACATTACAGTCCTCAACAACTTCATCGATTTCAATCGCTTTACCAAACACAATAAGGACCACTTCAAGAAGGCTATTGCACCGGAGGGAGAACCAATCCTTTCGCACGTTTCCAACTTCCGTAAGGTAAAGCGGGTCGACGATGTGATCCGGGTCTTTCACGAGGTTCGCTCCGAGATGCCCGCCAAGCTTTTACTCATCGGTGATGGCCCCGAACGCCGGAATGCCGAATCCCTGTGCCGCAAGCTGGAACTGTGCCACGACATTCGCTTTCTGGGTAAGCAGGACGCGGTAGAGGAATTGCTGGCTGTATCGGATGTGTTGATCATGCCATCGGCTAAGGAGAGTTTTGGTTTGGCAGCACTGGAAGCTATGGCCTGTGAGGTACCTGTCATTTCCACCAATGCCGGTGGTTTACCCGAGGTGAATACTCACGGCGAAACCGGTTTTCTGGCCGAAGTCGGTGATGTGAAGGCAATGGCCCATCATACGCTTACCTTGTTGCGCGATCCTGAATTATTAGTTCGCTTTCGCAAAAATGCTCTGGAGCGGGCCCGGGAATTCGACATTTCCAACATCCTGCCTCAGTACGAGGCCTACTACGAATCCATCCTGAAAACGGCGGTCTACTCCTGAGTACTCTGCAACCTAAGTAACTTTGACTTATGGCTGTGCCGTTCGGCAAAATACTTCGTTGCTCGCCCGCCTGCCAAAGTCTTGTACGGTCTCCGGTGGCCAAAGCCCACAGGCGACGAGACACGGGCAGGTCGGTCGCGTCCGTACGGATGCTCCGATGCAAGAGTAGGGCCCCTTTACCCCACTCTTGCATATACGCCTTGTCTTTTACCAAAATGCCCTACCCATATTTTCAAATAACTTAGATTACAGAGTACTTAGATATGTATCTTGCGGCCAAAGCACAATCTTATGCCCTGGATTACCCGGGATGATTTCATTGAGCTGAGATCCAAGCTGCAACAGCGGGGCTGGCCCTACATACTGTCGAAGATCAACCCCTCGGCGGCCGACCGGGTGCGGTCGACTTTCGGGATCAGCAGTATCCACCACGCGAATTGGTGGATTGTGCCCGGCGTCCGCCGTCGCTGGAACGAACGCATCACCGGCAATCCCGATCAACGCTACGAAGATTACGTTATCGACAAATACCTGTCGGGCAGGAAAAACCTGGATATGCTATCCCTGGGTTGCGGTGCGGGAAGTCACGAGCGTTACTTTGCCCGTCAGGGGCCTTTTCGGCAGGTGACCGGCATTGATCTGGCGGATAATCTGATCCGGGAAGCCAATAAGCTGGCGAAGGACGAAGGCCTTGGGAATTGCCAGTTTCGCACGGCCGATGTGCATACCCTCACTGCAGAGGAAATGACCTGCGATGTGTTGCTCTTTCATTCCAGCCTTCACCATTTCTTCGGATTGGAGACTTTGATGCGGGATCGTATTCCGGAGATCCTGCGGCCGGGCGGCCTTCTGGTGCTCAACGATTACTGGGGCCCCAATCGCCTGCAATGGACACCCGACCAATTGAAAGTGATTAACGAAGCGCTGAGTAAGATGCCAGAAGCGTACCGTGTACGGTTTAAATCCAAGCGGATTAAGCGATCAGTGACGGGCCCCGGCTGGTGGCGTATGCGCTTATCGGATCCCTCCGAAGCTGCCGAAGCAGAACAGATAAAGCCCCTTTTGCGAAAGCATTACCTGTGTTTGGAGGAAAAGTCGGTAGGTGGGAACATCCTGATGCCCTTACTCAAGGATATTGCGCATCACTTCGTAGCGGATACGACTGCGACTAACGAGGTCCTGGCTGAATTATGTGTTGCCGAAGATGCCTTCCTGGACAGGGAAGGGGTCGACCCCATTTTGTTCTTTGGTGTGTACCGGCCTATTGACCATCACCCCGGATAAAGAGTATGCGGGCCACGGCCGACCCGGGATCGCCGAATCCGGAGGTACGCGAATTAGAAGCCGCAAAGACCAGGTATACGCCAGAGTTGGCACGCCGGCCATTATAATCAGTTCCGTCCCAGATGGCTTGCCCTCCGAGGGCCTCGGTCTCGTAAACCAGGCGACCGTTGATGTCCGTAATCTTGACATTGGCATCGCGGGCGAGTCCTTTGATAGTAATGGGACCGCGGTATTCCGGTGCCACGGGATTGGGGAATACATTTAGCTCGGCGGCGAACAGTCGACCCGCACCGGTGGCTTCGGCCCGGTACGATACAATGCCGTTGTTGGTCCCGATGAATACTTCGCCATTGTCGTCGTTGATGGCAATGTCGATTATGTTATTGTCGGGCAGTGGCGAGTTGTCGGCCGTAAATCGTAAAAGTTCATCCTCACCATCGGGGCTAAGCACGAAGATGCCGTTGCGGGTACCGATCCATTTTCGGTTGGCGCCATCCACTGCGATGGCTTGGATATCTTCATTGGCCAGCAGGTATTCGTTGAATTCATCTTCGGTAAAAACCCGTAAGGTTCCGCGGCAATTGGGATCGAAAACCCCGGAGCCACATTCAAAGATCACAATGCCTTCGCCGGTACCTACCCACACATCACCGTCCAGATCGGTGGTGACGCAATTGACCAGGTTGGTAGGGAGGTTGCTGTTGTTCTGGTTAAAGGTGCGGCACCGATCATCGCTGTTATCGCTCAGGTCGCCCGAGTCGAAGACGATGAGTCCCACGGAGTTGGAATTGCTCACAAACCACTTGTAGCCGTTAAGGTCCACATCGACCTGGTGGATCTCACCGATGCCGCAAGAGGGGCGGAAGCTTTGCCACTCGCCATCGCGCGTAAATACGGAAACGGGACGTTCGGCCGTGTGGTTAGCTATCCAGAGGTTGTTGGAATCGTCGAAGGCCAGCCCTGTGACCCGGGTCCGGCTTACATCACCCTGGGCATTCCGCAGGCTGGAGTTGGTGTTGTCGTACTGGGTGATCGTCTCCCCGTCGAATTGCAGGAGGCCTTCCAGGAAGGACGCCGCGAAGACCATCCCGTCATCGGGGCGAATGGCTACATCAATGATGTCGTAAAGGTCATCGTCGGGTGAGTTGGGGTCGGGGCCCTTCATCGCATCTACCGTATTTCGGTTGTAAATGGTCCATTGGCCATCGATGAGTGAGGCAAAGCCATGGTCGAGAAATCGATAGGTGAACTGCTGGGTAACCCCACCGGCTGCCATCCAGACCTCTCCGTCGCGGATGGCCATATCGCGGTTATTTTCGGACCAGGGGGAGTTGAAACTAAGGAACTGGCAGGATTCGTCTTGCAAGTTGTTGAGGATACGGAAATCCCGGAACCGGTCGGCCATCCAGATTCGGCCCTCGGAGTCTTCGACTGCGTAATTCGGTTGTCCGAAACAATTACCCGGTGCCCGACCGGAATTGCCTTCCCCGTCAAAATAAACCAGGCGACCACCACTGCCGTTAGCGGGGCGGTAACCGACGAGCAGGTGACTTCCCTCGGCCGATAAATATTGGAGATTGAATTCTTCTTCATCGTGGAAGAACGTGAGGTTCTGGCCGTCGTAGGTATAGATCTCTCCATCAAGATCCAGGTATAGCCGACCATTGGTTACAACAAGCTCTCGGGTGCTGTAAGCGAAAGGGAAGCCCTCTGCCGGCCCGAGTAAGGTCCAGTTTCCCAGGTTTTGGGGATTCTGTTCGGATTCGGCTACCCGATATAGTCCCTCCTCGGTGGCGGCATATAAAAAGCCCTGGTAGCGGGCCAGGTGGTCGACGGGTACGCCAAAAGTGGTAAAGTCGAATTCAGCACGGTTCAGGTTCAGGCGCGACAGGCCGTAGGTGGCGGCGATCAGGAGTGTGGAATCAGAATCGGGGACCATCTGGTTGATGGAGCGTTCACCGACGAAGTTAGTGAAGTTGGCGATCTGATTCAGCGTCTCTACGGTACCATCAGCGCGTACGAGGTCAAGTACGCTGTTTTCGTAGGCGATCACCAAAACCTCTTGTCCGCGGTGGTATTGCAACCCGGCGATACCGATGTTGCTGAGACCGTCAATTTTGTCGAGGAAGTCTACCGCCCGATCGAGCTTATCGATAGTCATGACCGACCATTCGGTGCCGTAGAATACCTGGTCATCGCTTTGTGTCACGTAGGGTCCCGCCTGGTATGGCAGGTGGCTGCGCCACTGGCCGATAGCGGTATTCAATTCTTGAGCGTGTGCGGAGGAGCCGATGAGAAGGGCTCCAAATAGCAGAGGTAGTATGCGTTGCATAGGAGTGATCGTGGATTGAAGCGTCATTATTCCGGATCGCTTCATTTTAACCGGGAGCTGGCCCGGATATTGTTCGTCCGGGTGAATTTAGCGATACAATGGGGTTTTTAGGAGGTATTCGTATACCGGATCCGGAAGCATATAGCGCACCGATTTACCCTCGAGAAGACAGCGGCGAATAAAACTGGCCGACAGGTGCATCAGCGGAACTTCCTCCATCAGGTGAACGTGGGGGTGAGCAGCCAGGCTGCCGGCGTCGTAGCCGGGACGTTGGTAAACGTAGACCTCGTAGTCGCGCAGGATAAGTTCGTAGTTTTTCCATTTGTGAAGTGTACCCAGGTTATCTCCCCCCATAATGAGTGCAAAGCGATGGTCGGGATATTTCTCCCGCAGGTAGGTGAGGGTATCGATGGTATAAGAAGGCTGGGGGAGGCCGAATTCAATATCAGAAGCCCGTAAATTGACCGATTCGCCGATGGCGAGTTGTACCAGATGGAGGCGGTCGTAATCTTTGGCCAGGGTTTTCTTCGGTTTGAGCGGATTTTGGGGAGAGACGACCATCCATACCTCGTCCAAATCAGTATGGGTAGCCATAACGTTGGCAATGATCATGTGACCAACGTGGACGGGATTGAAAGAGCCAAAAAACAAACCGATTTTTCGGGCCGACATGGATGAATCAGGTTTCTAATTGTTGTTGAGAAGGCTGTCCATGATGCGATCCAGTTCCTCGTCAATACGCAATTGTTCTTCGTGAGGAGCATCTACCAGCCAACCGTTCGGGGTACGTACCAGCTGAAAATTGGCCTTATACTGTTCGTACTGGTCGCGCAGGGTACACCGGCACATGGCCGTATCGCCGCGTACGGAGCAGTTGAGTTGTTCAAAAACAGTCTCCAGTACCGTTGAGTCACTTTCTTCCATGGCGATGATCTCGGCGAGCTCGTCGAGGCGTTCCTGCTCGGCGGGGGTACTCAGGGCCTTAGCCTCGTCGAACTCATTGCGATCGTAATGAGACTGATATGCCCGCAGCACTTCTTCGGGCGACTGATCAACGTTATTGGTCGCTTCTCCAGATTCTGGTTGGCAGGCGAATAGCACTTGTGCCAGCACCAACAGGCACCCCGCTACGTTCAGGAAGCGATTCGACATGAAAAGTGGTTTTACGCGATGAGCTTACCGAGTTCAGATCGGCAGGTATCGCTATTAGTTACTCAACATAACGGGCATAACCAGCATGAGGATGTCCTCCCCATCGGCATCTTCGTTAGGTAGTAAAATACCCGCACGGGTTGGTGTGGACAGTTCCATTTGCACTTCGTCGGATTCGAGGACGCCGAGCATTTCCACCAAAAACTTGGCATTAAAGCCGATGGTGAGGGGTTCGCCTTCGTAGGAACAAGCCAGTTGCTCGGTCGCTTCGTTGGAGAAGTCGAGGTCCTGCGCTGAGACTGTCAGGCTTCCGTCGTTGATATTCAGGATGACCTGATTGGTCGTTTTATTGGCGTAGATCGCGATCCGCTTCAGGGAGTTTTGGAAGTCGGTGCGGGAGATCGTCAGTGTATTTGGGTTGTCGACCGGGATAACCGCGTTGTAATCCGGGTAGCGGGCATCAATGAGGCGACAGACCAATTGGGTCTGACCAAAATTAAAAAAGGCGTTGGCTTTGTTGAAAGCCATCTTGACCTCGTCACCTCCGGGCAGCGCGTTTTTCAAAAGGTTGAGTGCCTTTTTGGGCACAATGAAGGAGGTAGATACTTCGCTCGACAGGTCGGAGTAGGTGTATTTAACCAGTTTGTGCGCATCGGTAGCGACCATGGTCAGCTTATTGAAATCGACCTGGAAAAATACGCCGGTCATGGCTGGCCGCAATTCATCCGAGCTGGTCGCAAAAAGGGTTTTACTGATCGACTGGTTCAGTATGGGAGCAGGCAGTTCGATTTCGTCGACGGAATCGGGTTCGGGGATGGCGGGGAAGTCTTGTCCGTTCTCTCCCGCAAGGCGGTATTTACCATAGGCCGAGGTGATCTCAATACCGAAGTTTTCATCGTCGACCGTAAAGGTGATCGGTTGCTGCGGCAAGGCTTTCAGTGTATCGAGCAGTATCTTGGCCGGCACGGCTACGGAGCCATTCCCGTCGGCATTTACTTCAATCTCGGTGGTGATAGAGGTCTCCAGATCGGTTGCTGCGATACGCAGGGTTTTTCCGGAGATGGTAAAGAGAAAATCCTCCAGGATGGGCAGCACGGGATTAGAACCAATCGAACCGGCGGCCAGGGTGAGTTGTTTGAGCAATTCTGATGAGGATACACTAAATTTCATAATATGGTGCTATCTATTTGAGGGCTTATTTGCCGGAAAGCTACAAATTTAAAGCTTCCTGCCCGTTTTTCCGCATCAAATAATACACAGGATGTGAATAACTCTCATAGGGATTAAAAGAGGTCAAAAACAAATTCGAATCCCCTGATAATACTACTATGGCCAATCGCAAAAAACCACCGCTCATACATACCATCGACCGCATCGAATTCCCCGAGGTGACTTTCCATCATTTAGATAATGGCATTCCGGTATACCTCATCGCTCAGCCCGACCAGGAAGTCTTCCGGTTGGAGGTTGTAGTTGACGCGGGGCGTCCTTACGAATCGGCACCTCTCGTTTCGCGGATCACGCAGCGTATGTTGCGGGAGGGCACCCGCGGCCGGTCTGGTAATGATCTGGCCGAGTACCTTGATTATTACGGAGTGAGCCTGTCGTTACCCGTCCAGATGGATACGGCAAACCTGGTCGTGCAGGGACTTCGGAAGCACTTCGAAGCAATAATGAAGGTGGTAGCTGAGCTTTTGCGGGCCCCGGCTTTTCGCGAGGACGAATGGGTCGCTCTGCGGGAACGTGCAAAAGCATACCTGCGGATCGAGCTCGAAAAAAATGAAGTCGTGGCTTACCGGCAGATTACCGAAAATCTTTTTGGCGAAAGCCACCCCTACGGCTACAATAGTACGCCGGAAGCCTACGATAACCTTACGGTGGATCAACTGCGGGCCCACCACGAGCAGTACTACCGTACTGGTCAAATGAGGCTCTTCCTGGCCGGCGGCCTCGGGGAGGCGGAAATGAAGGTGCTCAACGATTGCCTGGGGCAGGGTATCCCCGTGGGAAGTGGTCCGAATCCCCAAATCCCCGAGCCAAGGGTCAGGACCGGTTATCAGCATATTCCGGGCAGTGGGCAGCTACAGACGGCCATTCGGTTGGGGAGGCCTTTATTTGACCGGTCACACCCCGATTACCACGACCTGTACATCCTCAATACGGTGTTGGGAGGCTACTTTGGCTCCCGGCTGATGGATAATATCCGGGAGGAAAAGGGCCTTACCTACAACATCTATTCCTCGCTCGATACCAACCGCCACGACGGTTGCTGGCTCATTGCCTGCGAAACGAGCCCGGAACACGTAGACACCTGCCTGAAAGAAATCGGGGAGGAAATGCGGGTACTCCGGGAAGAATTGGTTGATCGCGAAGAATTGGATATGGTAAAGAATTACCTGTTAGGTGCGTTTTTGAGTCAGGTCGATGGCTCGCTAAACAGCATGGAATGGCTGGCGGGATTGGTCAGCGATGGCCTGGATCCCACCTTTTTTGCGGAAGCGGTACAGCGCGTCAACGACATACAACCCCCGGAAATTCAGCGCCTGGCACAGCGCTATTTGCAGGTCGATTCCTGGACAAGCCTGACCGTAGGGGTGAAATCATAGCTTTTTTTGCCTTTCGGCAAAAAAGCTTGTCTTAATGCCGGAAATAAAGACCTCAAATTTTCCGATAATTGGGAAAATTGCGTTGTTTTACGTATTAGGAAAGGATAGCTACGAACCCCATTCCCGATATTCCAACCTACCTGTGAAGGCACAATAATCAGACTATGGTGCCGTTTGGGGAACGATATTGATAAAAATTCAGGTACAACCCACGTTAATGAAGCTGTTTAGTTTTTTTAAGCAGGAATTGGCCATTGATCTTGGTACTGCAAATACGCTCATCATACAAGACGGCGAAATTGTCGTCGACGAACCTTCCATCGTAGCTATCAACCGCAAAACAGGAGAAACTATAGCCGTGGGCCGTAAGGCTATGCAAATGCATGAAAAGACCCACGAGGATATCAAAACTATCCGGCCGTTGAAGGACGGAGTAATTGCTGACTTCCAGGCTGCGGAAAGTATGATCGAAGGGTTGATCCGCATGATCGGTGCCCGCCGTCGCTTTTTTACGCATCTCAAGATGGTCATCTGTATCCCCTCGGGGATTACCGAAGTGGAAAAAAGGGCCGTTTTTGATTCTGCTGACCACGTTGATAGTAAAGAAACCTATCTGATCCACGAGCCCATGGCTGCGGCCCTGGGTATTGGACTGGATGTGGAAGAGCCCATGGGGAATATGATTATCGACATCGGAGGGGGCACCACCGAGATTGCTGTTATTGCTCTGTCGGGCATTGTTTCGGATCAGTCGATCCGTACTGCCGGTGACGAACTCACCAGCGATATTGTCAGCTATATGAAGCGCCAGCACAATATCCTGATCGGGGAACGCACCGCTGAACAGATCAAAATCCACGTCGGTTCGGCCCTGCACAAGCTGGAAAATGGACCGGAGGATTTTCCCGTGAACGGCCGGGACCTTATGACTGGTATCCCGAAGCAGATCAAGATATCCTACAGCGAGGTAGCTCACGCTATTGATAAATCGGTCAGTAAGATCGAAGATGCGGTGCTGAAAGCCCTGGAAGCAACACCACCGGAGCTGGCTTCGGATATTTACCGGACCGGATTATACCTGACTGGTGGTGGTGCTTTGTTACGTGGTCTGGACACACGCCTGGCTGCCAAAACCAAACTGCCGGTTCACATTGCAGAAGATCCTCTGCGCGCGGTAGTCCGCGGAACCGGGATCGCCTTGAAAAATACCGATCGCTTCTCGTTCCTGATCGGGCGCGACAGCGTGAAGTAGGTTTTGCGGCGAAGGATCGACAAAATCTATTGCGAGTATGACCGCCCTCTTACGACTCCTCACCAGATTGGGGCCTCTCTTCCTCTTCCTTTTGCTGGAAACTATAAGCCTGTATTTGGTGGTGACGTACAATAGCGAGCAGGGACGATTATTTCTCAGCTCCACCAACCGGGTAACCAGTTTTATCAACCAGCAGGTTTCCGGGGTGACGGGTTATGCACACTTGCGCGAGGAGAATCAGGAGCTGGTCGAAGAGATCATCGATCTGCGGGAGCGACTTGGTAACGCTTATTACGATAATACCGCAAGCATTGACACTGCGCTGGCGGATTCCAGCGCCTTGCCTCTGTACACATACATCGATGCCCGGGTGATCAATAATTCCATCAGCCGAAAAAACAACTTTCTAACCTTGAATAAGGGTAGCAAACACGGGTTGCGCCCACATATGGGGGTTATTTCTAACGACGGTGTTGTGGGTATTGTGCGGCAAGTATCACCCCACTACGCGATGGTGATGTCGGTACTGCACAGCAAAACCCGGATTACCGCGGAGATCAGGAACAAAGGTTATTTCGGTGCTCTGGTGTGGAAGGAACAGGACCCGCGTTTTATGTATCTGGAGGATGTTCCCAAGCACCACTTTATTGAATTGGGCGATACCGTACAGACCAGCCGTTTTTCTCATATTTTCCCGGAAGGTATTGCGCTGGGAGAGATTGCTGATTTCAATGTACCGGAGGGCGCCAGCAATTATAATATCAAGGTTCGACTCAATACGGAAATGGGCCGCTTGCGGCAAGTATTGGTAGTCAATAACCTTATGAGTGAAGAGATCGAACAACTAGAAGAAGGGGTCGTCAATGAATAGTGCTGTTCTTGCCAATATTGTCCGGTTTATCGGGTTGCTGTTGCTTCAGGTTTTGATCATCAAACAGATCGAACTCGGTCCCATTGGCGGGAGCATTATCCAGCTTTTCGTATATCCCTTATTTTTGTTGCTAATACCCCTGCGTACTCCGCGGGAGGTGCAGTTACTGATAGGTTTTGTGGTAGGGATCAGTATCGATCTGTTCTATAATTCTGCCGGTTTGCACGCCAGCGCGTGTGTGTTTCTTGCTTTCGTGCGACCATACGTGTTGCGTATCGTAGAGCCCCGGGCTGGCTACGACAAAACCAAAGGCCTGACTCCGGAGCGTATCAACTGGAGCTGGTTCATACGCTATGCCAGCCTGGGAGCACTGGCGCATTCTCTTTGGTTTCACCTGATCGATGCATTTACCTTTGCCGCCTTTGGTGTCATCCTGCTAAAAACAGTGTTGTCCCTTATCTTTTCCCTGCTGTTTATATTTATCTTAGTATTGGTCTTCAACCCAAAAGATTAACGCACGTATCGTGGCTAACCAACACGTTTCCCGGAAAATATACATTCAGCTGCTTATGCTGGCCGCAGGTCTTATCCTGATCGGTAAGGCTTTTTATTTGCAGGTGATCGACCGCAAATCGAAGGAGCAGGCCGATGCCGTGGCCATTGATAAGTACACACTATATCCCTCGCGCGGCCTGGTTTATGATCGCGACGGTGAGTTGCTGATCTCCAATCGCCCCATGTACGACCTGCTGGTTACCTACAACCGACTGGACCCGGCAATGGATACCTCCAAATTGTGCGCCCTGCTGGATATTGATCGTTCCTTTTTTGAGGAGAATATCGAGAAAGACTGGAGGGACCCCCGTTTTTCACGGTCTATCCCCTTTGTATTTCTCAGTAAGATATCGGCCGATCGTTTTGCCGAATTTCAGGAGAGCTTGTATCAATTCCCCGGCTTTGAGATCCAAAACCGGAATGCACGTGATTATCCGCACCAAACGGGCTCACACCTACTCGGGTTCATCCGGGAAGTAAACAAAGAAGAAGTTGATAAAAACCCGGACATATACAGTCCGGGTGATTATATCGGTGCCAGTGGTTTAGAGTTGGCCTACGAAGAATCGTTAAGAGGGGTAAAGGGGGCATCCTATATATTAAAAGACAATGTGGGGCGGGCGGTTGCCCCTTTTCTGGCAGGCACACAGGATAGCCCGCCGGAGAGTGGTGACGATCTTATTGCCTCCATTGATCTGGACCTGCAAGCCTACGGGGAACAATTGATGCAAAATAAGATCGGCGGTATCGTCGCCATCGAACCCTCAACCGGAGAGATCCTGACCATGGTCAGTACGCCCACCTACAATCCACTCGACCTGACTATCAATAATAATAATCGGGGCAAGGCCTACCAGGCGCTGAGTGAAGACCCGAACAAGCCGTTATTCAATCGGGCGATCATGGCCCAATATCCCCCGGGGTCCCTGTTCAAGCCCATTCTGGCGCTGGTAGCCATGGAAGAGGAGACCTTCGACCCCGATCGTACCCTTCCCTGCTACGGTGGCTGGGTATATAACGGGCAATTGCTTCTTGGGTGCCACGGACATCCCACCTGTCGGAACATCTCCGATGCTATTCAGTACTCCTGTAATAATTACTTCGTAAATGTCTTCCGGCAAACGGTCGATCACTACGGGTTTGATAACCCCGGACGTGGCCTTGATACACTGAATGCCTACCTCGATCGCTTTGGTATGGGACGTCGCCTCGGGATTGATTTTCCCGGTGAAAAAGCGGGTAATGTGCCTACTTCTGATTATTTCGAGCAGTGGTACGAAGGGCAGCGATGGAACAGTATCTGGATCCGTTCATTGGGTATCGGGCAGGGAGAATACCTGACGACTAATCTCCAGCTGGCAAATATGGCCGCGATTATCGCTAATCGGGGGTACTATATTACGCCTCACCTCATTAAGGGGTATCGGTTCAATACACAATCGATCGATCCCCAATATACCGAACCACAATCGGTAGGGGTGTCAGCGGAGCATTTTGAGCGAGTGATCGATGGTATGGAAGGGGCAGTTCGCTACGGTACTGCCCGGTCGGCTTTTATTCCCGATATTGCCGTTTGCGGCAAAACCGGTACAGCCGAAAACCCATTTGGAGAGGATCACTCTATCTTCTTTTGTTTTGCACCCAAGGATGATCCCAAGATTGCCGTAGTGGTTTACGTGGAGAATAGTGGTTTTGGAGGTACCTATGCTGCGCCGATCGCCAGCTTGATGATCGAGAAATACCTGACCGGAGAGATCCGTGGTCCTGCCCGCGAATGGTTGGAACGCCGGATACTGAATGCTAATCTAATGCCTAACCAGACACCGTGATCAGGCATAGATTTAGGTTAAGGTGTCCGATTTCCAAAGGGTCTTTCGACTAAAAATCACTTATGGAGAAAAAACAGGTATTTCGATTTGGTTCCTGCCGGCAGTCGGGAGCGCTTCGGCTAGTTTCAATGATCTTCTTCCTGCTGTTTTTTACCGTTTCTTCAACAGCCCAATCCAACGAAATTCGCCTCATCTTTGCGGGTGACATCATGATGCATCAGTCCCAGATCAATGCCGCCGAACGCGAAGATGATACCTTTGATTTCAGCCCGGTGTTCCGGTATATTTCACCACTGCTTCAGGAGGCTGATCTGGCGATCGGAAATCTGGAGCTGACCCTTCCGGGAAAACCGCCCTACACGGGGTATCCAAATTTTCGGTCGCCCGATACCCTGGCCCATACCTTGCGAGAGGCCGGGTTTGATATCTTGGTTACTTCGAATAATCACTCCAACGACGCTAAGACCGACGGAATCGTCCATACCATCGATGTCCTCGATCGCCAAGGCATAACCAATACGGGGACCTTTGCCGATTCCAGCGATCGGGCAGCACGCTATCCGCTGGTAATTGAGAAGAAGGGCTTTCGGATCGGACTGCTGAATTACACTTACGGCACTAACGATCCCCACATACCTGAACCCTGCATCGTAAATATGATCGACACGGTGCAGATTAAAGCTGACCTTAAGAACCTGTATCAGGAGGATCCCGACATTATTATTGCCTTCATGCATTGGGGCGATGAATATCATTTAGATGAGAATAAAAAACAGCAAGATCTCACCAGGATGCTGTTTAAAGAAGGGGTGGACCTGGTTATCGGTGCGCATCCCCACGTCGCCCAACCCGTGAAGCTGCTGAACGAATACGCCCCGGAGGGATTGCGTCAGGGCCTGGTTGCTTATTCGTTGGGCAATGCGGTCTCGGGACAGGTGCGAACGAATACGGATATGGGGTTACTGTTGGAAGTAACTTACCGACGGGATCCCCTGACCCGGGAAGTCCGGTTGCAGCGACATCACTACTTGCCCATTTGGCGCTACCGTGGTTGGGATGAGCAAGGCCACCGGGTTATTTCGATTCTTCCGGTATCGGCCTTTGAGGAGGATACCGCACCCTTTGAGCTAACACCAAGCGATCGTGAACGAATGAGTGCAGTTACCAAGCGTATCAGAGAGCATTTGAAACGCTACCATAGTTCCGAGAGGCGCGTATCTTTGCAGGCATGGAAGAAAACAACCAAGAAATGATCATTTCGGCCATAGTTGCCATGGCCCGCAACCGTGTTATCGGACGCAATAATGAGATCCCCTGGTACTTGTCTGACGATCTGAAGTTCTTCAAGAAAACCACCCTGAATCACCACATCATCATGGGGCGGAAGAGTTTCCTGTCGATAGGGCGTCCCCTTCCCAAACGGACTAACGTGATCGTAACTCGTGATCCGTTTTTTGCAGCAACCGGATGCCTGGTAGCCCACAGCGTAGAAGAAGCCCTCGGTATTGCCTACGACAACGGTGAAACCGAAGTCTTCATCATCGGTGGTGGTCAGATTTATGCAGAGAGTGCCGATCTGTGGGACCGTTTATATCTGACCGAGGTGGATACCGAAATGGAGGGTGACGTGTATTTTCCCGAACTGGACTGGTCGGAATGGGAGACGGTGTCGAGTCGAAAATATCATCAGGATATTCGCAATGATCACGCTTTTGTGATCAAGCAACTCGAACGTATCGACGATTCCGAAGAGGAGTAATTAGGCTGATAATCAGCCGTTTGCCAAACGCTTATGTTTGGCGGCAGCCCGACAATGTACCGTCGGTTGCCTTGTGGAGCATTGATGTTTCCCTCAATTTACCGGGAAACTCATATCGATGAAAGAAGAATTACTCCACTATATCTGGCGCTATCAGCAATACGATAACCGCGACCTGCTGACCACTGCGGGGGAAGACCTGCAGGTTTTGGATCCCGGAAAATACAACTTCGATGCCGGTCCCGATTTTTTAGAAGGCAGGGTTCAGGTAGGTGCCACCCGTTGGCATGGCCACATTGAACTCCACCTGCAATCTTCCGATTGGCTCAAACACGGTCATGCGGAGGATCCCGCTTACCAGAACGTAATCTTGCACGTGGTGCTGCAGGAAGACGTTCCCATTCAGTTGGCTGATAATAGTCGCATTCCCTGTCTGGAACTCCGGAATCGAATCGACCCCGCCATACTGAAGACGTACCGAAAACTGTACGTTCAGCCCACGAGTATTCCCTGCCAGGGCATGTTGGCGCAGGTGCCGTTGCTGGCGAGGCAGTGGTGGCTGGATCGATTGTGTATGGAACGGCTGGAAGCTCGTACCCTTCGCATTGCCGCCCGGTTGGGACAAAATCGGGGCAATTGGGAAAAAACTTTTTACGAGGCTCTGGCCGGTGGGTTTGGACTACGGGTCAATCGTGAGCCCTTTGAGCAACTGGCCGAGCGAACGCCCTTAGCTACCTTACTGCGGCACCGTCAACAATTGTTTCAACTGGAAGCTATGCTTTTCGGGCAGGCCGGTTTGCTGCAACCTGCCTTTGAGGATGCTTACCCGAATTCGTTGCGGGAGGAATATCAATTTCTGCAGACTAAATACCAACTGCAACCAATAATGGGTTGTCCCTGGAAGTTTTCGCGCATGCGTCCGGCCGGGTTTCCCACTATCCGGCTGGCCCAATTTGCCATGTTATTACATCAGTCCGATCACCTGTTCAGTAAAGCCCTCGTGGCCGAAACAGTAGCAGATATTTCACATATGCTCGATGTGCAGGTGTCGGGCTACTGGGCTACCCATTACCGTTTTGATCAGCTGGGAAAAGCATCGACCAAACGCCTGGGACAACAAGCCGTGCACCAGATCGTCATAAACGTGCTGGTTCCTTTTCTAATCCACTACGGCAAAGTACGTTCGCAAGAGGGTGTGATCGAGCGGGCCCGGCAATTGCTGGAGGAGATTCCACCCGAGAAGAATAAGATCATCCGCGATTGGGCTCGCCTGGATTTTACTCCTGAACACGCGGGTGATTCCCAGGCATTACTGCAACTGCGCAAAGAGTACTGCCAGAAACACCGTTGCACGGAGTGTGGGATCGGGCGGTATTTGTTGGGAGCGAGATAGGGCTAAGGTCCATGGGCTAAGGTCCACGGTCCACGGCAGTGTACGCTCATGAACGACACCCGACGGCCAATACTTTACGCGGACAAGAGCAATGCCCAAATCCAAAGTAATGGTAGCTAAAGAACCTGCAAAGTTCACGGTCCGGGGTTCACGAACCGTGGACCATGAACCTCGGACCAATAAACTACATGTGCAGTGGCCGGTTGTCGGTAGCTGCGAGGGCTGCCTCTTTCAGTGCCTCGGTATAGGTAGGGTGAGCGTGGCTCATACGGGCCGCATCCTCGGCGGAAGCCCGGAATTCCATAAGGGCCACGGCTTCGGCGATAATATCCGCAACGCGTGCTCCTACCATGTGTACGCCCAGGATCTCATCGGTTTCCTTGTGGGAAATAACCTTGATCATTCCCTCCGTGTCGGTACTGGCACGGGCCCGCCCGAGGGCTTTGAAGGGGAATTTGCCCACTTTGATGGGCGTACCCGCCTCTTTGAGTTCTTCTTCCGTTTTACCCACACCGGCAACTTCCGGCCAGGTGTATACAACATTCGGGATCAGGTTGTAATTGATGTGTGGTTTTTGTCCGGCGATCTGTTCGGCGACCAGTACACCTTCCTCTTCTGCTTTGTGTGCGAGCATGGCCCCACGCACCACATCACCGATGGCGTAGATGTG
This sequence comes from uncultured Saprospiraceae bacterium, assembly GCA_964342305.1. Lineage (GTDB taxonomy): Bacteria > Bacteroidota > Bacteroidia > Chitinophagales > Saprospiraceae > DT-110. The sequence goes on from CAYFGK010000010.1 coordinate 27,296, forward strand.
GGGTTCAGCCGTTTGCAGGTGATCGTTTACTTCGACACGACCGCGGTCGTCGAGGGTCACGCTGGTATTTTCCAGACCCAGGTTGTGGGTGTAAGGTCGTCGGCCGATGGATACCAGGCAATAGTCGGCATCAAGTGTAAAGGTGTCATCGCTGTCGCGCTTTTGTACTTCTACTTTTACCTTGGTCTTCAGCGCTTCCACTGTATTCACTTTGTGCTTTAGGTGAAACTTCACGCCGATCTTTTTCAGAGCGCGCATTAGTTCCTTACCGCAATCCTTGTCCATGGTGGGAATGATGCGATCCTGGAATTCCACTACTTCCACTTCGGTGCCGAGTCGGGCATAGACGGACCCCAGTTCGAGGCCGATCACGCCGCCACCGATCACCACCATACGCTTGGGCACCTTATCGATGTCGAGGGCCTCGGTGGAGGTGATCACCCGTTTTTTATCATAGTTGAAGGCTTCGGGAGTAATGGGTTTAGACCCGGTAGCGATGATTATTTTTTCCGATTCGATTTGCTCGGTGCTATTATCGTCCTTCGTGACTTTGATGGTATGGGCATTTACGAAGGAGCCATGGCCATGAAAGACATCGATCTTATTCTTTTTCATCAGGAAATCGATGCCGTTTACATTTTCCTCAACAACCTGATTTTTGCGTTTGATCATCTGAGGCATATCGACGCCCAGATCCTTGAGTTTGATGCCGTGCAGTTCGAATTTTTCTTTGGCGTTATGGTAGTGCTCTGAGGAATCGAGCAAAGCTTTGGAGGGAATACAGCCTACGTTCAGGCAGGTTCCTCCAAGAGTAGCGTACCGTTCAATAATGGCAGTTTTCAGTCCCAGTTGTGCGCAACGAATAGCAGCCACGTATCCTCCGGGGCCTGATCCAATAACGGTAACATCGTATTTCATATCGATTGATTGATGTGGGTATACGGATTAGTTTTTCTGATTGTTGTTATTGTTGTTGCGGTTTCCCCGGTTTTTTGACCGGTTACCGCTGCGCTTGCCACCGCTTTTACCTCGGTTACTATCTCCCCCTTTACGATTCTCCTGTTTCCCATCTCCTCGCGACCGGTTTTGATTGCGGTTTCCCCGGTTTTTGCCTCGGCTGCGCTTTTTCTTTTTCTTACGACGCTTTTTCTCCTCCGGTAGTTCAATCTCACCGGTAACATCAGCAAATTGAATTTCCTCCTCCGGCTCTTCAAAGGTAATGGCTGCGCCGAACTGTGCGAAATCCTGAGGTTTCTCACCCTGTTTATTCATGTCCCGGATCTTTGACACGACCTCCACTTTCAGGGGGTATACTTTGCCGCGACCACGCTCGTGGTCGTAGGCGTAGTACATGATGCCCTTAAAAATATCCGTCTTTAACAGAATGGCTGTTCCCGCATGGGTGTGGAGTTTATCTGCCTGTTCGGGGAAGTTTTCGAGGGCCTCCATATAGGTATCGAGCTCGTAGTTCAGGCAGCATTTCAGGCGGCCGCATTGACCGGAAAGCTTGGCCTGATTGATAGCCAGGTTCTGGTAGCGGGCGGCGGAAGTAGATACTGATTTGAAATCGGTGAGCCAGGTCGAGCAACACAATTCCCGTCCACAAGAGCCGATACCGCCAATGCGGGCCGATTCCTGGCGGGCGCCGATCTGACGCATTTCGATCTTAATGCGGAATTCTTTGGCGTAGTGGCGGATCAATTCACGGAAATCGACCCGGCCGTCGGCCGTGTAATAGAAAGTTGCCTTGCGTTTATCACCCTGGTATTCTACGTCGCCCACTTTCATCTCCAGGCCAAGGGTGCGGGCAATGGCCCGGGCGCGTACCATGGTGCTATGCTCCAGGCTGCGGGCTTCGGCCAGGCGCTCCATGTCGCGTTCGTTGGCTTTGCGGATCACCTCGTGCAGAACGTCGGCTTCCTTGGTTTTCTTCTTTTTTAGTTGCAGGCGTACCAAATCACCCGAGAGGGTGATATGGCCGATGTCAAAGCCATTACCGGTTTCTACCACCACCACATCGCCGGTCTCAGCCTGGGCGTGATCGCGTTTGCGGTAAAAGCTTTTACGTGCCCCGTTCTTGAAGGAGACTTCCACAATATCGAAGGGGTCACTATCCTGTATATTCATGCTCGACAACCAGTCGAACGTATTGAGGCGGTTACATCCGCCCGTTGCACAGCCACCATTGCTGCGGCAGCCGTTTGGCTTTCCATTACTTCCTACAGTACATCCTGTACATCCCATTGGTATAGTATTTATGGTACCGAAACGCATGGCTTGGTTTATGCTTTCGCAAAAAAAGTAGCCGTTGGCTCTGCGTAAAGACGCCGAGTGCTATTTCCGGTACGTATAAGCGAAGGGCCTTTGCCCATTCGTCGTCATTAGCTAATGCGTGGCCACCATATCCGGATGCGTCCGCCGGATAAACTGATGGAGCTGAATGCCCACGTCTAAAAGCAATATTTTAGGGTTGGCATTCCGCTCAATATGGTAGTGGCAATCGGTCAGCAGGCGCACCATGTGCTCCAGCTGATCTGGTTCTAAAATGCCGGCCAATTTCAGGGCGGAAGCGCGTTCGGCTTCCTGCAATCGCAAGTCGGTCTGGCCGGTAACCTTATGAACGAGTAGCTCCCGCATAAAGTGCAAGGCGTAGAATAAAAAATGTTTTTGATTTTCGCGCCCCAGTTTGGCGAATTGTTCGGTCCATTTTACCAACTCAACGCCGTTCCCCTTGTAGGCTTTTCGCATCCAGTCGAGAAAGAGCTCATCGTAGGCGTTCCCCTTTTCCTGGGCCAGTTGCAGGGCCGTGTTAAAGTTACCTTCGCTCAGGTGGGCGATGCTGGAAACGCGGTCACCCAGGTCGGGATGGATGCGTTGGAGACCCTGTATGACGTCCTGGTCAGATAGTTTAGGCACCTTCACCAACTGGCAGCGCGAAAGGATCGTATTCAGGATGCGTTCGGCTGATTCAGCTATCAGGATGAAGTAGGTGTTAGCCGGCGGTTCTTCGATGATCTTCAGCAAGCGGTTCCCTTCCTTAGCCAGGTATTCCGGCATCCAGATGACCATGACTTTCGCATCGGCCTCAAAGGTTTTGAGGCTGAGTTTCTTGATGATGGCAACACACTCCTCTTTGGTGATATTTCCCTGGCGATTTTCGGCGCCGATATGCTGTAACCAGTCATTGACGTTCAGGTATGGGTTCTGACCGATCGCATCCCGCCACTCGCGTAGATACTGGTCGCTGGTCGCTTTGCTGCCGACCGTTGGATAGGAAAAGTGAAGATCGGGGTGGGCCAATTTTTGGATCTTACGGCAGTGGGCACAGGTGCCACACGCATCATCCGGGGACCGGTCTTCGCACATAAGGAATTGTGCATATGCCAGTGCCAGTGCCAACTGTCCGCTACCTTCGGGGCCTAGCAACAGCAGGGCGTGGGGCATGCGATCGTGTAAGACCAATTGCCGTAGAGTATGTTGGGTAGCCGTTTGGCCGATGATGTCATTAAATTGCATATGCCTGTTCGTTCGTTGGTTACCCGATCCGGGCGACAACTTCAATCAGGATACATTCAACCAATCGAGAATCTGATCATCGAAAGGACTCACCGAGGAAGGAAGGCTTTTGACCAATTGTCCCTGTTCGTCTAGCAGGAACTTGTGGAAATTCCAGGTTACCGTACTGTCCAGCTGCCCGTTCCGGCTTTTTTGCGAAAGCCAGTTATATAAAGGATGCTGCCGGGTTCCGGTGACTTCTATTTTAGCAGCCATGGGGAACGTCACCCCATAGTTGGTCGTGCAAAACGACTGAATTTCCTGATTCGTACCGGGTTCTTGCCCGCCAAAATTATTGGCCGGAAAACCCACTATGACCAATTGGTCCTGGTATGTTTCGTATAGCTCCTGCAACTGGGCATACTGTGGTGTAAATCCGCAGCGAGAAGCAACATTAACGATCATTATCTTCTTACCGGCAAAGCCGGAAAAATCTATCTGCTGATTTGCGATTCCTTCAACGGTGAATGTATGAATGCTATTCACTGATTCTTCAATATCGACAATTCAAGTCAAAAATAAGCAATTATACCGACAACAACCTGGTTTGGAGTGCCAAACGGATGCGTGTCGGGTATATGGAAACGGTGAGGAGAGGTGGGGATCGCCTTTTGGGCCTTTTTGCAGGCAATTCCACGCCCTGGCCCACACTTTTGGTAGGGTTTTTACCCAAAGAGCCAAGTGAACTTGCTGGTTATCTACGGGCGATGACAACCATTCAGGGGTCCCCGTGTTTTGGTTTTGAATTACCAACTCATTAATGCTACCACGAATATGAGAATTGCTGCGTTCCGACGGGCCCACTTCAATGCGGCTCACCGCCTGTTCAACCCCGATTGGTCCGACGAGAAAAACCAGGAGGTCTTTGGCCCCTGCAGTAATCCCAATTATCACGGACACAACTACGAGCTGGAGGTTAAAGTGGCAGGAGAAGTTGATCCGCAGACTGGTTACCTAATCGATTTAAAATCGTTAAAAGACCTGATCAAGGAGCAGGTCGAAGACCGTTTTGATCACAAAAACCTGAATGTTGATACGGTAGAGTTTGCAAATCTTAATCCTACAGCTGAACACATCTGCTATGTCATCTGGACCATTTTGCGAAAGCATCTGGATGAGCGGTATGACTTGACCGTACGCCTTTTTGAAACACCGCGTAACTACGTGGAATACCCGGCCTGATCAGGGGCGAAGTCCCCGCTTACCTAAGCGAAGGGTCCGAAGGATGCCGTATTCGTGATTGACGAGGCTCACCAGATAGATACCGTCGGGTAGATTGTAAACGGGGTAGCGTTTGCCCTCGGTTGCACGAAAACTTGCCACCCGGCGACCGATCATATTGGTGATCACTACCTCATCTACATACTGGGAAGAGGTAAGCTCGAAGAAGCTGGTAGCTGGGTTGGGGTACATGCGCAAACCTGGTTTCAGCCATTCCTGAATATTAGTTACAGTTGCCTGGCGTACGTCGGGAAGGTAAACGATGGTTTCGATAATATCGTCGGGCGAATCGGCCAATGCCAGATCTAATTCGATACGACCACTGCCAGGCGTGTTGTTGGGCAGTACGTACAGAATCATTTGCAGGGAACTGTCGGGAGGTAAAATGACAGGTGCATTAACCCCAAGGTTGTCGTCAATATTGGAACTTACGATAGGGATGTAGCATTCCACATTATCACAGACTTGCGTATCCCATTCCCCGGGCTTGTCGAGTTCAAGCCGGGTCCATTTCAGGCGCACCGTATCGTCAGAGGTATTCGTGATCTTCGTTTTCAATTCCAGGTCTAGGAAACTGTCGGACAGATCGACCTCAAAAACAGAGTCAACAGAGGTTTGCTCAACCAGGATCTGCCCCGTCAGGGGCCCGGCAAGGCAAAAGAAAAGAGCAGAAAATAAAATGAGTATACGATGCTGCATAAGCCTGGTTCATTGGGATGCGCATTGGGGACGCAATACATGGTAAAATACGGGCAACAACTGGTAAACGCAATGCCAATGTCCGGATTAATGATTCTTTAACCACTAACCTCCCGAACTTAGTTGGTTTCCAAACTATATACTGTAAAAAACGAGAAAACGTTTCGTGTCTTCCCCGTAAAATACTACCCGGAAAAGGGTAATCTCCAATCTTATCCGCAGTATTGCAGTGTGAAGGGTTGTAGCTGATGTCGTCCTGCCTAAAAGGGATTATGTCCTGATTCGGACACCAATTCAATTTTCGTTAGCTTTAATTTGACCATAGTCTTTTGCCGAAAGGTACACCAACCACAACTCATTCCTATGCACATTGTAATTTTGGGAAATGGTGTGAGCGGTATTACTGCTGCTCGTTTCATTCGCAAAAAAAGTGATCACGCGATCACCGTTATTTCCGGGGAATCCGATGCTTTTTTTTCCCGTACTGCTCTCATGTACATCTATATGGGGCATATGCGCCTGGAGGATACGCAGCCCTACGAGCCGTTTTTCTGGGAGAAAAACCGCATTGACCTGAAGCGGGCCTGGATCGAAGATGTCGATTTCGATCAGAAAACGCTCCGCAGCAGCACCGGTGAAGAGATTGCCTACGATAAGCTGATACTGGCCACCGGGTCGGCTCCCAACAAATTTGGTTGGCCCGGGCAGGACCTCAAGCGGGTGAGCGGACTGTACACACTCCAGGATCTCGAGCAGATGGAGGAAGGCAGTAAAGAGCTGGAACGGGCCGTGATCGTTGGGGGCGGTCTGATCGGTATCGAAATGGGCGAAATGTTCCATTCCCGGGATATTCCGGTCACTTTTTTAGTCCGGGAGGATAGCTATTGGAATAATGTGCTGCCACCCGAAGAATCGGAGATGGTAAATCGCCACCTGCGTGAACACGGTTTTGATCTGCGCCTTTCTACGGAGTTAAAAGAGATCGAGGATGATGGCTCCGGTCAGGCCTGTGCCGTGGTAACTAATTCCGGAGATCGCATACCTTGTGGATACGTTGGTCTCACGGCCGGCGTTCATCCCAATATTTCCTTTCTAAAGGATACCGGGCTGGACACGCAGAAGGGGATCCTGGTCAATGAACATCTGGAGACGAATATTCCCGATGTATATGCCATCGGCGATTGTGCCCAGATGCGTGAGCCAAAGCCAGGCCGCAAACCCATTGAGGCGGTTTGGTACACGGGGCGTATGATGGGCGAAGTGGTAGCGTATAATGCGACGGGTACGCCGACCGCCTATGATCCGGGGATTTGGTTCAACTCGGCTAAGTTTTTAGACATTGAGTATCAGGTGTACGGCGATGTGCAAGCCAACGCTCCCGATGACCACCTATCCCTCTACTGGGAACATCCGGATGGCCGAAAAAGCATTCGTCTGGTCTACCATCGGGAGGAAGGACACGTGCTGGGATTCAATCTCATGGGCATACGGTACCGGCATGAAGTGTGTGAGCAATGGCTGGCCCGGCGAACACATATAGAAGAGGTATTGCAGAATCTGGGCATCGCGAATTTTGATCCCGAGTTTTATAAGCAATACGAGCAGGAGGTAGTTGATCAGTACAACCAGCAAACGGGATCATCCCTGCGCTTACGCAAAAAACGAAGTCTGCGTCACGCCCTGCGATTCCTTTCCCAAACAGCATCCCGTTAATCGATACGAAACACACAAGAGTTATGCACCTTTTACAAAAAACAGGATTGGGGCTTTTCTGCCTGGGACTATTGTTCTTTACCATTACCCTGGGGCTTGACCGGTACCGGCTCAACGAAGATTCCCTGCGCGTCGATAGTGAATACCACCGGGAAGCCATTTTGCAGATCGCTCAGGAGGAGGGCGTATACGATAAGGCTTATGCTTCCAGCTTTGCTTTTGCACCAGCCCTGAAGGATGTGATAAAAGAGGCTCAGTACTACCTGGAACAACAGGTCAATGTCAACGGCCTGCCGGAGGGTATTGAAGATGAATGGAGTTATAAACTGGGTGACTGGAAGGTCAAAGATTACGTGTTGAACACAACCAAGGCCTCAGCTATCGGTCCCGTTTCGGGTAACCCATGGCTGTTCTTTTTGCTGACAATAGGATTGGCGGTATTTGGTGGCCTGCTGTATATTATTCCTGCCTTCAATCTGATACCGGGCATTAAGCACGACCGTATATACCATTCTTCCATGATGCGGGGCCTCAGAGTATCGTTGCGTGGCTTTTTCCTGGGGGCTACGATTCTGGGTATTCTTGGTTATGGCTTTTTTTACATGGGTAAAAGCTATTTTTGGCCCTTTGTCACGGCCGTCATTGGCGGGCTGATCATTGCATTGGTCATTTATGTGAACCGCATCGGGCGTAAAGACCCGCGTTCGGCTTCACCCACACTTACGGGTTGGCTGGGACTGGGTACGGGGTTATACCTGATCGGGTTTTACGTGCTGTTGTACTGGATGCCCCAACACATTACGGCCTGGATGCTAATGGCTGACCCCCTGAGCGAAAGTCTTAGCGGTAACCCTGCCAGTCAATGGTTTGTGTATGGTCTGTTGTACACCCTGGTTATGCTGGTGATGGGGATTCGGATGGCCACCAAATACATGCACAATCGTTACCAGTTGATCCGCACGGGATCGGTCGTGTTTTTCCAGCTTGGTTTTGCTTTCCTGCTGCCCGAGATTCTGGTGCGGTTGAACTACCCGTACTACGACTTTAAGAATATCTGGCCGCTCAACTATACCTTCTTCTTTGATTACAATCTCAATAACCTGATTTCCAGCGGTGGCCTGGGTATTTTCATGCTGGGGTGGGGGATTGCTTTGATCGTCATTGGAGTTCCGTTGATAACCTACTTTTACGGTAAGCGATGGTATTGCTCGTGGGTATGCGGGTGTGGAGGTCTGGCGGAAACCCTGGGCGATCCCTACCGGCAATTATCTGATAAAAGTCTGGTCGCCTGGCAGTACGAACGCTGGATCATCCACGGGGTATTGGTGTTTGCGGTAATTATGACGATGGGTGTGCTGTACAGTTATTTGCCGGCCGGGGGGGGCTGGTTTAACCAGCGAGTGTTTTTGGGGTTGATGATCGTGCTATTGTCGGGGTCCATGACGTACGTCTGGCAACGCTGGAAGAAGGGTAAGGTAGACATCTCGGGGCTCGGCCTCAAAGTGGGTTGGGGAGTAACGCTGGCCCTGGTGGGTATTTCGGCTTACCATTTGGTGGCGGGCGACGGTCAGTTTTTATTTATGAATTCGGGCACTACGCGCCAGTGGTACGGTTTCCTGATCGGATCGGCCTTTGCGGGGGTGGTTGGTACGGGTTTTTATCCCCTTATGGGGAACCGGGTCTGGTGTCGGTTCGGCTGTCCGCTGGCTGCCTATCTGGGATTAGTCCAACGTTTCAAATCACGCTTCCGGATCACGACCAACGGTGGTCAGTGCATTTCTTGTGGCAACTGTTCTACTTACTGTGAAATGGGGATCGATGTACGGCATTACGCCCAACGGGGCCAGAATATCGTTCGCTCATCCTGTGTGGGCTGTGGCGTTTGTGCGGCGGTTTGTCCGCGCGGGGTGCTGCGTCTGGAGAACAGTAGTATGGATATCGATACCCGGACGGATGAACTCCGGACTTTGCAGGTGACGGATAAGGGGGTGTCGCTGCCGATGTGATTTGACGGTCCAAGGTTCAAGGTCCACGGTCCACGGCATACGGTTCACGGAATGAACTGGGGAATTGGATAGGCCTGATTTGACCACTCAAACCCCAAACCTCAGACCCCAGACCTCAAACCTCACACCTCACACCTCACACCTCACACCTCACACCTGATTCAGTTTTGCCGAAAGGCAAAAAAGAGAGGCTGACATCCATCGCGGGAAGTCAGCCTCTTTTAAAAACAACCGTAATAGTTAATTAGTCGTAAGCAGTAGTCACGATACTGCTCATAGGATTATAATGCTGGGGTAATTGTAGATGTACTATTTCCAGCGCTTGGTTGATTCGAGGTAGGCACTGGCGCCAGGTGTGCTCAGCAGTTCATACAGAGCTTCGCGGGCACGGTGCAATTGGGCCTTGACGGTACCGATTGGCATATTCAATTCGGTAGAGATCTCGTCGTAGGAATACTCCTCGAAGTACCGCAGTTCGATCATGAGGCGGTATTTGTCGTTGAGGTGATCCAGCATGGACCGGATCAGCTCGAGGCGTTGTTCGCGAATAACCACTTCCTCGGGGTTGAGGGATTCGGACCGCAGGTTGCGGGCGAAATCCTGATCGCTATCCGTTTCGATGGGCTCATCGATAGAGAGCGTTTGCAGGCGCTTCTTACGGATGTGGTCAATGCAATTATTAATGGCGATTCGGAAAAGCCAGGTACTGAAGGCGTACTTCGGGCGATAGCTTTCCAGGTTACGGAATGCTTTTCCGAAGGCCTCCAACGTAAGATCGTCGGCATCTTCCTTGTTGGAAACCATCTTTTTGATGGTTCGGTAAATCGAATCGCGGTAGCGATCCATGAGTTGGCTGAAGGCCAGTTGGTCACCAGCTACTGCTAGCTGGATCAGGCGGTAATCGTCGCTTACCGCTGCTTTGTGTCCGGTGTTAATGGCTACTGCTTCCATTTTTCTTGTCTTGATTGTCCGGTGTTAAATAATACCGGTGCGAAGACAAGGTAGTGTAGCGTATACAGTGCATCTAGAAGGGGAATCCAGGGTAATAGTGAAGGGTCCCGGAGCAATCTGAGAATACGTCGATATTGCCAGCACACTACCAAATATCGCACCGAAAATGTGAATAATGCTGGCAGCGTGTACATTTGGAAAGCGATCATTAGCACGATCGTACTCAGGTAATGACCCAGGTGGGATGCGCTAAGCAAGCCCAAGGCCAGTTGGTGAGCAGGTCGGTAATGCGTTCCTGCGCGTAAATGCCGCCGTTTTTGGTAGTAGTAGGCTCTCCAGTTGCTCTTTGGAATAGAATACGTGAAGGTCTGCGGAGAAAGAATCACGGAAGTGTTCGATGATCGCGCAGCCTCATTTATGAACAGGTCATCATCGCCGGTGGCCAGGTGCAAATGTTGTTGGAAGCCGCCCGTTTCGAAAAACAATCGGCGCCGGTATAACAAGTTGCGGCCTACCCCCATGTACGGGATGCCTGCTAGAGCGAATGAAAAATATTGCGTTGCAATATAGCTAGTCTCAAAGCGAATAAAGCGGTTTAGAAAGCTGCTTGATTGGAGATAAGGACTGTAACCGAGAACAATATCGGTCGAGGTGGTTAGTGCTCGCACCATTCCAGTAACCCATTTCGGGCCTGCAGGTGTACAATCGGCGTCGGTAAGTAGAATAACCTCGTGAAAAGCGGAATTAATACCTAAAGTAAGTGCCGCTTTTTTGCCGGCAGTAAATTTTCTACCGGTATGAATTAGACGCAATTTGGGGTTTTTCTTTTTAAAATCCAAAAGAACTTCCAAAGAATTATCGGTCGATGCGTCATTTACGATGATAATCTCTAACGACCGGTAGGTTTGATTGAGGATTCGGGGTAAATTTTTTTTGAGGTTTTTTGCCTCGTTACGCGCACAAATGATCAAACTAACGCCCGGACCCTCCGGTTCTTCTTCCGGATCGGGTGGGTAACGATAACGCCCCAGATGGCCGAACAGGTAGCCCCAGAACCATAATTGGATCAGAGTGCTACCGGCCGTCAGGGCCAAAAGTGTAGCTTCAAACCACCCCATTTCGAACAAACTGCTGAATGCGTTCCATCAATTTATCTTTTTGCTGAATGAGCACCAACTGCTGCCTGGGTGCCAGATTCTTAAACCGGAAAATGGCGCGATGGCGTTTCCAATATTGCCGGTAGTGCCAGGCAAAGAGCCCGGCCGGCAATAATGACAAGCCGTACCCGATCGCTCCCCAAACGCCCAGCCAGGATGAGAGTAGCCATGCCTGTAATACGTAAAAGAATGGAAAAGTAATCAGCCCCAGGAGGATCTGAACGGTAGCTTCGTACTCCCGGTCGATCCTTGACGACTGCGACAACAGATAGGGGATCCCGGCAGCGAACAGGTTGTTTATGTATCCGAACAGGTAAAGCGGCAACCCGGCAAAAAGTCGCCAGTAGGCACGGGGCGCCCGCTCCTCGTGCATGATCAGCGCTTCTTCGGTGAGTTTAAGTTCGCGCATTTGTTGCTGCACGGATCGCACTTCGTCCTCGAAGACACTATATTCCTGCGGTTGGTGGTCTTCCCAGTTTTGCATTGCTCCAATGAGGAGTCGGATCCGGTGAAAATGCGTTTCGAGTGGAACCGGCTGTTGCGCCTGCAGTAAGTTTTCCAATACCGTCAGGGCTTCATCCTGTTCCGGGGAGCGAGTATGGATCAGTGTACTGCGCAGACGCTCTTCCAGGTCGTTAGTCAGCTGTTTAACGGCTTCGCGCGGGTTGGTTTGGTACTGCTCTGCGTAATCGGTATTTAAAATGGGTTCACCTACGTTGACCACCAGATAAGATCCAAACCGGTGCGGCCGCTGGTAGTTGAGGCCGATCGGAAGTATGCGTACGGGTTCGGCTTCGGGTTGTGCCCGGTAGGCGCCCATTACCATATGTGCGGTACCCCGCTTGACGGGACGCAGCCTGCGACCCGCTTCACTTCCACCCTCGGGGGCAATAAACAAATGACCGCCTGCCCGAAAGTGCTCATAGCAACGCGCAAAAGAATCGGCATTATCCACTCCGGCGGCACCTTTGTCCTGTCGGCGCTTTACCGGAATACAGAACATGTAATCAAAAAACCGCCGTCCCGTGGCCGAGGAATACAGGCTGGCATTGACCAGGAAGTGAACGATCTGGTTGGCTCGACCAGCTGCATTAAGGGCATCAACCAGTGTGTTGGGGTGGTTGGTGGCCAGGATGGTGGGGCCTTGTAGCCGCAGGCGCTCTTTACCAAGGACGACCGTTGGCCGGTAAAAAATACCGAAGCTAAACCGGACCAGAAATTTGAGGTAATTGTACAGGCCGCGCTTGATCATAATAGTGGATCAGGCTTTAAAGTTGAGCAAAAATTCCTTGACATCATTATCGAACCGCCCGGCATCACCGAAGTGGAATTTTACCTCGACGGGCAAAGCGAAAATAGGCATATCGTTTTCGAGCATAAAAGACCGGTGCATTTCCAGGCGCATGGCATCCTTTTCGGTAGTCAGAATCACCTTCTTTTTGGACTCGAGGCGGTCGAAATTGGCTTTCAACTGACCCACGTCGTACTTGGTGAAAAAGTGGTGGTCTTCGTATTCCTGTACCTGTACCGACCCCACCTGTTCTTCCAGGTAATCGGTAAGGTACTCGGTGCGGGCAATAGCGCAGATCAGCAGCACATCAAGGTCTGGCTCCAGTTTTAGCTGATACCGTGGATTGAAAAGGTAATAGGGTCGGCCGTAATCGTAATACGAGAAATATAATCGCTGGTGGTCCTGCGGTTTGATCTCATTGATCATTGCATTCTGTTGTTCCGGCTCCATCCGTCGCGGACATTTGCTGACGATAATATAGTCGGCTCGCTCGTAGGCGGCCCGCCATTCACGCAGGCGCCCCGAGGGGAGCAGGTAATCCCGGGTGAAAGGATGGTGGAATTCGGTCAGCATGATATTGAGTCCGGGCTTTACCGAACGGTGCTGGAATGCATCATCGAGCAGGACTACCTGGGTTTCGGGATAACGACTCATTATTTCGGGGATACCAAAAGCACGGCTTTCACAAACCGCTACCGTCATTTCGGGAAATTTTCGTTTAAACTGCAGGGGCTCGTCGCCTACCTGTTCGGCCGTCATATCCGTTTTGGCCAGCAGGAATCCTTTGGTTTTGCGTTTATATCCCCGGCTCAGGGTTGCCACCTCCAGGTATCCGTTAAGCAGGCGGACGAGATACTCGATGTGCGGGGTTTTGCCGGCACCACCCACCGAAAGGTTGCCGACCGAGATCACCGGGAGGTCAAATTCAATACCCTTGAGCAGGCCAGTGCGGTACATGATGTTGCGAAAGCCTACCCCCAGCCCATAGAGAAGCGACACCGGAGAAAGCAGTATTTTAAGTAAAAAGTTTTGGACCATATGTCAGGAAGTACATTTGCTCACCCGCTTATCAGGTGCAGGTGGAAGATAGAAAGTTACGGGTACTCCTGCCGATGAATACGACAGAATTCATCCATTGTACGTCAAATAGGGCCATTTGGTATGATCCTATTGCCCGAAAATGATGTTCTTACCAAGAAAAGAGGTTCGCTCATGAAAGCGATGATTTTCGCAGCGGGTCTGGGAACTCGTTTGCGTCCACTAACCGACAATCGTCCCAAAGCCCTGGTTCAGGTTGGCGGCATTCCACTGCTGGAAATTGCCATCCGCCGGTTGCGCAAGTATGGTTTCAGGGAAGTGGTGATCAACGTCCATCACCACGCCGATCAGATCATACAGTTTTTGCGGGAACACGGGTATTTTGGACTGAATATCCATATCTCAGATGAGCGCGATCTGCTCCTTAACACCGGGGGAGGACTGAAAAAGGCCGCTGATTTTTTATCGGATGCTCCCTTTCTGGTGATGAATGCCGATGTACTTACCAATATGGATTTTTCCCGGTTGGTCAAGGACCATTCGTCGTCGGGTGCCCTGGCTACCCTAGCCGTACGCAACCGTGAGAGTTCCCGCCATCTGCTTTTTGACCAGGATCGGCAGTTGGTCGGGTGGCGCCATAATCGTACGGGAGAGTTGCGAATGAGTCGGGAATTGCCCGACGATGCTTATCAGGGATTCGCATTTAGTGGTATTCAGATTGTGGACCCGCAATTATTTCATTATTTCCCCGACGAAGATGTATTCTCCACTATCGACCTGTATCTGGCTGCCGCCAAAAAGGAAGCTATCCTTGCCTACGGCCACGATGCCGATATCTGGATCGACGTAGGGAAATTGCCCGCCGTTCAGGAAGCGGAAGGGCTATTGCCGTTTATTGACCTCTAGTGACGCCATTCATCGCCTCTCCTCAAGTCAATCTCAATCCAGTTTCGACAGAATCCATGCCTTATCCGCGAGGGGTTCGCAGGATGCTACTTCTTTGTGGAGTTTGGCCCGTGCTTCGGTAGATTGGGGAGGTAGATAGAAGAGTTTCCGTACGAACCGCAATACGTTTCGATATTGCTGGCGCACGTCCCGGGAAATGGTTCGATTTCGACGCAGGTAAATGCGAAAGCTGTCGATCAGGGAATCCAGTGCACGATCTTCTCCCAGTTCATAGTACGTTTTCAGGAGCATGAGCTTGCTGCCGAGCGCGTAAGTGTGGTTGGCGTATGCGACCTCCCGCAATTGCTCGATCACCCGCGGGTAATCACCCCGGGTGAAGAAGACTTTAGCCAGATTGTAGTTCAGCGCATTATGCCGCTCCTCTTCGGGTAATAAGGCCGTAAAGTCACGAATGAATTGTTCGGTCCAGTCAAAAGCCTGCACGTGGAGGCCGACGGTGATGATGTTTTTATAAGCCTGGGGGGTGATAACCCCGTTGCGCTGGGTGATACCCTTGTCGAGCAAGGTGCGGGACAATTCGAAAAGCTCGTGAAAATACTGACTATTGCCCTGGTTGATCTGGTACCCAATGCAGTAATTTTTGAGAAAAATGTAGAGGTTATCCTGCTCGTCGAGGCCAAAGTGGTGAAAAGATTCTTTGAGTAGTTGTTTTACTAGCTGAAACCATTGCGTTTCGCCGGGGTTCTCCAGCATGCGTGCAATGGATAAATACATGCGTACCCCAATCTCTTGTGCCTGCGGACTGGCTGCTACCCGGTCCAGAAAACCCTCAGGTAGCGATAATTCTTCACCTTCCAGCGAAAAGAAAACCCGGTTGCTGATGCTGTTGCAATAATTGCGCAGCTTTTCGATGTAATAGTAAGCCTCGAGGTGGAAGTCTTTTTGCCGGAGTAAGGTGGCTAGCTGTGGACGCTTGGTAACGCGTTCGGCCCTGCGGTAGGCCAGGTCGTAGTACTGAGCTTGTTCGAGGTGGTTTTGTTCGTCGCGCAGGGATTCATGGTCGAAATAGTTCAGGGTTTGTCGCTCCAGCGACCGGTAGTGCTTGGATAGCCCTTTGGACCAGAATAGTTCTAAGCCGGCCTGGCGTTGCAGTTGTTGTTTAGCGGAGAGTTCCTGGTAGATCAGGAATTCCTGAGAGGCTTGATTCAGCTCGTGCATTATTTTGCGCAGGCGGGTATCCCGGAAAGGTTCATCCCGAAAGAGCGCGGTCCAAGCCTTTTCCTTGTGCAGGGCATCTTCATGACCCAGGTGTTTTTGCACATAGTCGTACAGCAGGATAGCTGCTTCCGATATCTTGCTCAGGGCCAATTGGTACTCCAGATACGGAGTCAGCGAGGATCTTTCTTCCTCCGACATGGCCCTCAGCAAATCCAGAAGCTTACTCTTGTGCATGGAACAAATATACGTCAGGGAGTTAAAAATAAAATTGATTACCTGTGTGTTATGGTTTTTTTGCTTTGCTAGAGGATGAACTTTTTAACGTAACTGTTCTTTATCTTTTAACCACATTCAAACAGTTTTGTAGTATGAAAATTCAGTTGCCATGCCTTCTCTGAGCTTTTGTGTACGTGCTTGTGTATCCTTTTGGGTTACGTGTTGCCTTTTTGGCGCAAGCCATAGCTATGCTCAGGAATCGTGCAGGGCTGATTTTTTCTTTACCTACCTGGACAGTACGACCGTCCATTTTTATAATAATTCTACGGATTACGACACGTGCAGCTGGTCGTACGGAGACGGTGAGCTCGTACGTCAAACGTATAACTCCATCACTGTACACCTCCCCGAAGGCACCGGTACTATGTGCCTGTCTATTCTCGACGAAAATGGCTGTACGGATGAATTATGCCTCGATATTTACCCGGGTGGGCCGGGCGAGGTATGTACTATAACGGATTGTGTCTGGCCAGGTGATGCGAATGGCGATTGGCGGGCCAATCACTTTGATGTGCTCTACATCGGTATGGGCTACGGGCATCAGGGGCCGCCACGTGCGTATTATCCGGTACCCGATGATTCTCTGGCCTGGCGCCCGAGTCACGCCGAAGACTGGGGTAACTGGGTGGGTGTTGTCAATTACAAACACCTCGATTGTGACGGGAATGGTTGGATCAATGCGGATGATCTGACGGCTGTTGCCAAAAATTACCGGCCCGATCAGCAATATGTATCAGAAGACACCCCGGATGCTCCTCCCATTGAGCTGGTGTTGGATGAAACTGTCTTTTTCCTTGACCCCGAAGCCATTAACGATAGTATTGTGGTTACCGGACAGCTTTATCTGGGAAATCCGGAGATGCCGGTAGAAAATATTTATGGCTTAGCTCTTTCCGTCCTCTACGATACCACCTTCGTGCGTAACGGGACTGCCCGTCTCGAATATCTGAGCAATTCCTTCTTTGGCTCCGGAGAACCGCTGCTCGATTTTAGTTTCAATCTGGACAACCGCTTTTCCGTCGGGCGTACTGATTATGCACTTACCCGTACCAAGCACCTGGGAAGCAGCGGTCACGGCGCCATCGCTTCCTTTAGCCTGGTAATCGAGGGGGATATCATCGGCGGACGGGAGTTCAATGATATCAATGTCCGTATGGAAAAGATCAAGGCGGTGGACAGCCTGGGCCGGGAAATTCCCCTAAACCTGGTGAATGATGAATTGACGGTCTTTGTAGTCTCCGAGGATATTACCTCCACGCGGGCGCCTGAGTCTGAAACCACTTTTACCGTCTTTCCGAATCCCTCAGTGGGAAGCGTTTTTCTTCAGGTTTTGGAGCCCGACTGGTCCCTGGTCGAGGTATTTGATATTCACGGACGTCGGGTGTTGAGCGAGGCAGTAAACGGTCAGCTGCAAACCTTAGATGTGGCTGGTCTTCCGGGAGGCACTTATATGGTGCGTGCCTGGAAAAAAGACGGTTCCTGGTCGAGTCAGATCCTGGTCCGTCGGTAATTATTTGCCGAAAGGCAAATAAACAGAGCCTTACAGCAAAAAATCTTTCCTTTTACCTTGGAATGGAATAGATTGATACTGAACAATCTACTTCATCATGTCTATTAAAGGAATTGCATTAATTATTCTTGGCCTGGTATTCTTTTTCGGGCTAGCACTGATCGTCTCTCATTTCCAATTTAAAAACTACGCGCAGCAGCAATCGGATGGTATCATGAAGGTATCCGTCAACCGATCAGCTCCTATTCTGGTAAACCAATCGATCGATATTGCTGCTCCGGTACAGGTTGTCTGGGAGGTACTCTCCGGCATTGAAGAATGGCCCGACTGGCAGGAGCCTGTAACTAAATCCGAGATTCGCGGTACCTTACAGGAAGGCGTTATTTTCGTTTGGAAAGCCGACGGACTTCGCTTCCGTTCCCGGATTCACACGCTCCAGGATCCGGTTCTGATGGGCTGGACGGGCACGACTTTCGGTGCACAGGCCGTACACAATTGGCAACTGGAAGATAACGGGAGCACGGACAGCCCCCTGACGACCGTTCGGGTAGAGGAGAGCCTGCAGGGTGTTTTTCCGCTTTTATTTGCTAAGTCGATGTCTGGTGATCTGGAAAAAGGAATGACCGAGCAGTTAGAAGCACTAAAGAAAACAGCCGAAGAACAGTATGGCAGATCATCCTAAACTCATTCGCGCCAAAACCCTTTTCCGGTGGGTAAAAGGACTGGCCCTCGTTGCTTTCGTTGCATTGGCGGGTTCTTTACTACAGTTTAACCTCTACTTATCGGGGGACTCCGGCGACGATTTTCGGCAACCTGCCAACCGCTCAGCTCCTATTTTCGTGGAGGAAAAGGTTATTATTTCCGCTCCGCCGGATACCGTATTGCATATCCTGGCCGATCTATCCAGCTGGCCCGACTGGCACCCACTGGTTACCAGGGTACGGGCTAATTATGTGCTGTTTGGGCAGGGTATTGATTTCGCCTATTGGCAAGGTGGGTTGAAGTATAGTGCAACGTTGCATACCTACGATGGGTCCTTACACATAGGTTGGTTCACTGATCGCCTGGGCGATTACCAAATCCAAAACTGGACCTGCCGGCCCACGGATATAGGGACTGAGTTGACGGTCGCACACAGTCGGCAGGGAATTATTCCCTGGCTGTTTCAGGTGTCGGGTCAGCGCAGGCTATCTGACCGAACGGAGCAGGTTTTGGCCAGTCTGCAGGAGTATACTCAGGCAAAAGCGATTGATGCGGTGCCGAAAGAAGAATGAATTATGTTATCACTACTGAGGAAAAACAGGCGAAAGGAAATGAACGAAGGAGGTATGGCCAGGTACCTTTTCTACGCCATTGGGGAAATTGTATTGGTGGTGATCGGTATCCTGATCGCCCTGCAAATCGACAACTGGAATCGGCAATACGAACAGAATAAACAGGAAGAGCGGATTCTTCGCAACCTGGTTCTGGATATAAATAAAGACCTGGAGCAGCTTACCTTCCTGCGTAAAGATTCAAAAGCCCGGCAAGCAAATATCGATACGCTCTACGATTTAATGCTGGAACCTACACGGCATACATCTGAGCGCTTTCTGCACCTGGTATTTCCTCTTTTTTACGAGGGGCACTTCGAGGTCAATAGCGGTACTTTTGACGAAAGTCTGGGATCCGGTACCATCCGGTTTATCCGTAATGATACGCTACGGCAGGAAGTCTTTGAATATTACCGGCAGGCCAAGCTGTCGTATGCGGATAAGAATGCGGTAAAGATGACCTATGAATTTATTATGCCGCAACTTGCCGAAACGGTTGTTCCGACCGAGGAATTTATGAACTTTTTTACCCGCAAAGAGTCGAAACTACCCCCCATTGACCTGGAAAAGCTATCGCAGAACAAAAAGTTTATGGCCTTATTGATCACCAAATACGGCAACGAGGCCGATCAGTTCAATAACTGGAGCCGGTACCTGCACGACGGGGAGGATCTGCTGGTAGGATTAAAAAAAGAGCTGGAATAAACAGGACGTCCTTCCGCTGTTTATGGTGTATAAATTGTAGCTTGTATTAATAGCATGAAGGAGCTTCTACGAATTCTGGGCAGTATCTTATTATTTTTCCTGCTTACGGCAGTGACGCAAGTAGGGGGGCTGATATATCTTATGTACCGCCCGGTCGGGTGGTGGATCGGTCGACGCCTCCGGCCGAAAATACTGTCTGTGATCGTTCAGCTTACCGGATTTTTGATTGTTCTTAGTGCCTGCGCTCTTTTTGTGGTGCCGCCCATTGCTAAGTATTTCGGCCGGGTGCCCCTACCCGTTCGGGCAACAGCGGAGGAGCCGGTGCACCCCGCGCGCTGGTTTTACGTGATCGCCAACCGACACTACGTACGTCCGGAATTGCGCGAGGTAGCTGTAGCGGCAGGCCAGGAACTGCGGACTACTCACGCTGATGCCAACCTGGTATACCTGGATGCAAATTTTCCCTTTTTCGACGATTTTCCCCTGCTTCCGCATCTAAGTCACGATGATGGCCGCAAACTGGATGTGAGCTTTGCCTATCGCTCTATGAAATCGAATACGGTTCGCTACGATAGTCCTTCCTGGCTGGGATACGGTTACGTGGAAGGCCCTGCGGCCGGCGAGGAGGATTGGTCGGAACAGTGCAAAGAGAAAGGAGAGTGGCAGTATGATATGCTCAGCAAGATTACCCGCCAGGATCGTCCCTACAGTGTAGATGTAGCCGTAACGAAAGATATGATTCGGTTGTTCCTGCGCGACCAACGCGTGAATAAATTATTCCTCGAGCCTCACCTGACCCGCCGCTGGGGGTTGAATAAGGAACCAAAGATCAAATTTCACGGTTGTCATGCCGTACGTCACGACGATCACCTGCACATTCAACTGTAAATCCATCTTAATCATGGAGCAACACCGCCACCTAAGCGACCGGGTTTTTCTGAAGCAGTTCGCTGATCAGATGCTGCCTCCCGAATGGTTTACCCACGAAGCCCATCTGCGGCTGGCCTTTTTGCATATCCGCAAATTGGGTGTAGAAAAAGCCATCGATACGGTTCGCAGGCAACTCAAGGCCTACGTCGCTCACCTGGGCGCCGCTGAAAAATACCACGAAACGCTAACCGTAGCTGCGGTCAGGGCAGTGTATCACTTTATGCTCCGCGAAAACATGACTTCACCATCTGGTGATTTTGTAGATGAACCTACACCGGATGAATTTCTGAGCCTCCTGAACAGGCACCCGCGCCTGCGCACTTCCTTCCGGGAATTGATGTTTGCCCACTATAAGACCGATATTTTTTCCTCGGCTTCCGCCAAAAAGGAATACCTCAAGCCGGAGTTGTTGCCGTTTGATTGACGCTCCCTACCTACGCTAAAGCTTCGGCAGGCAGGAACGCTCCACGCACAACGCTCTTCTGATTAAGCGCCAAGTGGGGGGTAAACCGAGCTCTTAGGTCTCTGCGTCCCCTTCATTCCCTAAGTCACCCACCAGTTCCAAAAACACCGTATCTTTCCCCAAACCACCAAACAAATGGATATCATACCCCTCCAAACCCGCCCCATCATCGATACATCGGAGAGCAAGCAAAAAAGCTTTGATTCGTTCGTTAAGCTGTTGGCAGAATTACGCCAGCGATCCATTCCGGAAGAGCAGGTAGCTTCCATCAATAAAGATATCAGGGAATTAAACGCCATGGGTGACAGCGATAAGAAGTGGTATAAGGAACTAAAAAAGGTGCGTTACCGGATCGTGCACCGCATCCACAAGGAGTTAAATCTGGTCCCCAAAAACTTCTACCGCGATCAGTGGATGGCATTGGGTATGACCGTCTTTGGATTACCACTGGGACTGGTTTTTTCCTTCGCTATCGGTAATATGGCTTTTCTGGCCATCGGCCTTCCCATTGGTATGCCGATCGGCATGGCCATAGGGGCTAATAAGGACCAACAGGCAGCCGAGGAAGGACGGCAATTAGATGTGGTGATCGGAGGTTAGGAAGCCTGCTCGTTAGTCGTATTTTAAGCACGAGCGCTACAGACCTTCTAATTTTTTTAAAATTCCTTCCATGAGATATCTGCCCTTACTCGCATTGTCCATTCTTTTTCTGTCGGCCTGCACGTCTGCGGACTCTGATGCTGACCTCATTATCCGTAATGCCAGCATTATCGACATTGCCTCGGGAGAGATCACCGAGGATCAGATGATCGGTATTGCCGGTGATACTATTCAGTGGATCCGCTCTATGGAGGATGAAGGCTTAGTGGCTTCCGCCAAAAGTTTTGATGCGCGGGGTGGATTTGTCATGCCCGGTCTGTGGGACATGCACGTGCATTTCCGGGGCGGGGATACGCTCATTCAGGAAAACAAAAACCTGCTCCCGCTATTCCTGGCCTACGGAGTAACGACGGTTCGCGATGCTGGCGGGGATATTACCCCGGCCGTTATGGATTGGAAGAAACAAATAGCTGGCGGCAACCTGGCGGGACCAACCATTTTCACCTCCGGTCCCAAGCTCGACGGAGAGCGCCCGGGATGGCCGGGATCCATCCGCGTGGTCGAGCCGGAGGATGTAGATGATGCGCTTGATTCCCTGGAAAGCCTTGGCGTGGATTACGTGAAAATGTACGACGGCAGTCTGTCGGCCCAGCGGTACTACGACCTCATCGCCGAAGCGGAGGCCCGGGGGCTGAAAACCACCGGCCACATGCCGATGTCGGCC
Organism: uncultured Saprospiraceae bacterium; assembly: GCA_964342305.1. Classification (GTDB taxonomy): domain Bacteria; phylum Bacteroidota; class Bacteroidia; order Chitinophagales; family Saprospiraceae; genus DT-110. The sequence goes on from CAYFGK010000010.1 coordinate 49,572, forward strand.
GATATTCTGGAAGGGATTGAGCGTGGGCTCGACGGTACCGAACACCTCTACTACGTACTCAAGGCCTGTTCTCCTTTTGCCGATAGCCTCACCACGGCCGGTATGGGCTACGGCATGTTGCCCATTATTACTGCAACCTACGATCCCGCTCTTGCTGATAGCGTCTATGGTATCATGGCCGAACGCGATGTGTACGTGACACCAACTATGCACATTGGGGAAACCCTGGCCCAACTGGCCGAAGTGGACCACAGCGATGATGCAATGCTGGCCTACATTGGACCAGGGATCCAGAACACCTACCAGGGACGGCTGCGCTCCGCCATCCGTGCGGCCGAAACGGGCAATACCTCCCGTGCCGATTTTGTGGCCCGCACCAAGACGATGCTCAAACCCATGTACGATGCCGGCGTACCCATCGTGGCCGGATCGGATTGCGGCCCCTTCAACTCTTTTGTGTATCCGGGTCTGTCGATCCATCAGGAGTTACAGCAATTTGTCGATTCCGGGCTGAGCCCGCGGGAAGCTTTGGAAACGGCGACCCGTACCGGCCCCGTTTTCTTTGGTCGCACCGATGATTACGGAGCGGTAGCACCGGGAAAGGTGGCTGATCTGCTCATTCTGGAGCGCAATCCGTTGGAGAATATTGCGAATACCCGCTCCATTCAGGCGGTGGTGAAGGCGGGTGTCTTGCGGGATCAGCCCGATCTGGATGTCTTGTTGCAGGGGGTTCGGTACTGATTACTAAATCTACAGCTATTGTCCGTAACCTGACGATTTGATACCTGTCATTTACGACATCTTGGGGAAAATCGAAACATCATGGACATACCTTTCCATGCGGGAGAGCTCGAGATACAGGAGCGCACCGGCGAACAGCAAATGGCCATAGCCAATGGTCGTATTATCCGCGACTCGATCATGTCGGGAGCCATCCCTTTTTTGGAGGCGCAACCCACGGTGATCGCCGGTTCGGTCGATGCTAATGGAGACCTCTGGACCTCCATGTTGATGGGTGAACCAGGTTTCATTGAGGTGGAAGATCCCCATATTTTGTGGATCCTGCGGGAAGGCCTGGTTGAATCAACCGCCGGAATAATTTTCGATACCCTGAAGGACGGAGGCCCCTTAGGGTTGCTCTTTATGGATCCCGTCAAGCGATTGCGTTTTCGCATCAACGGGCAGGCCACGGTCACCGATCAGGGGATTCAGATCCAGGTAGGCGAGGCCTACGGTAATTGTCCGAAATATATACAAAAGCGGTCCCTGGAACGTGAGATCAATGCTAGTCCGATAGCCCGAGAAGAAGGAAAGACGCTCCGTCGGGAATTAACCGAATGGATCACCGGTGCGGATACTTTTTTTGTAAGCAGCTCCGATGGTGGTCAGCGCGTCGATGCTTCTCACCGAGGTGGAAACCCGGGCTTTGTGCAGGTGCTACCCGACGGAACCCTGAAAATTCCTGATTACCAGGGAAACAGTATGTTCAATACCCTCGGTAACCTGGCTCAGCATCCGAAAGCCGGGTTATTATTCGTGGATTTCCAGCGGGGAGCCACGCTGCAACTTACCGGAACCACTGAGCTGGAGTTTGATCATCGTTCCCCCGAGGATATGCAACGTACTACGGGTACCGGCCGGTACTGGCTTTTCCGGCCGACTCGGTGGATCGTTGTCAGGGGACACCACTCAGGAAAATGGGGGGTGCCGGAGTATTCCCCTTATAATCCTTAGGTTAACTATCTGACAATTAACACAATAAAAGGAACGTATTGCGACTCTGGCTTCGGAAAAAGTCCTATAATATGAATGAAACAACCCCAATCCACAATGCCCTGGCCTTCCATCCTGGTGAATCCGGATACCTTTGCTCCTCTGCAAATTGATTTTAGTGCGCAATCTATTTCGGGTATTGATCCAGGTTTTTTTCAGGCTGAAATGCAACTTTTACTACCTGGTCCGTTTTTTGCCCTTTGTGATTTGGGCACAACTGGATAGCTTGATAAACCGGATCGTACGGTCGCCTACCAGACTAATTGCCGTGATTGAGAAGTAAATGCAACCCAGGAACGGTTCTTCGGTCTATTTTACATGGAGGCTGGGGGCCGAGATGGCTGCAACAAACGTAAGTGGTATTTGGTAGAGGGTATTAGGTAATAGGAGTTGTTCAAATCCATATACCTTATACCTACTACCCTGTACCGGGAGGTTGGGCCTTGGAAATCTAACCTTTACGAAATAATCTGTGCCCAACCTACCGATATTATAGAGTACCAACACCCGACTGCATGAAACAACAAACTCTTCTTGGCCTGCTCCTTTTTACGGGCCTGACCTCCCTTGCTGCGCAAACACTCTCCGGCGAGCAACAAGCTTTTTTGCGAAAGCATGCACAAGACATTCAGGTACATGAAGATTACCGCTCCGGAGATTACCATCCGGTACTGGACGCCATTGGCGACCATCGGATCGTGCTGCTGGGCGAATTCACGCACGGCGCCCGCGAAGCCTTTCTAACTCGTACCGATCTGGTAAAAGCGCTGCACGAGGAAGCAGGATTCGATGCCATCCTCTTCGAAAGCGGATTGGGCGATGTGGGCATCGTGGCACGAACGGCCGCCACCCGTAGACCGGCCGAACTGACTTATGGGTTTATCGGACCCTGGCGTACGGCCGAATGGCCCGAGCTGATGGCCTACGCGCGAGATCAGGGCATGACTATCGGCGGGTTCGATGTACAGCGAACGGGATCCACACTGGGGAGTTTCCTGGCGGAACAGGCTGCTGATCCCGCCGATTGGCAGGACATGGAAGAGGCTTTTGGGCAACTTCGCTCTACATTATCCAACTTTCGCACGGAATACGAGTCGGTGGCCACAGAAACTAATAGTCTGATTGGGCGCTATCAGGACATGGCTGCAAAATGGACACATGATGAACTGATCCAACGTGCCCTGAACGACCGCGCTAAGTATTTGCGATACATGCTACGGTGGATCGGCGACAAAGACTGGGACGCCCGTTGGAATGCCCGTGATTCGGCCATGGCGGCCAACGTGCGTTGGTGGCTCGATGAGCTGGGGCCGGATCGTAAAGTGATCATTGTGGCCCATAATTTCCATATCGCCAAATACAACGAAAAAGAAGCGGTCATGGGCGAGCTCCTCTCCACCGAGTTTGGTGAAGAAATGTATTCCCTGGGTGTCTTCGCCGGGGGCGGCTCCATCGCCAATAACCGGGGCGAGCCGGAAGACATGTCGCCGCCTTCGCAGGAAGGCCTGGATTTGAAGCACGTCATCCGGCAAATGCCGGGAGCGGTTTCCTTCTTGCCTTTGCCGCCATCCGCTCCCGCCGGCGGACAATGGCTCTACGAGCCGATGATCGTAAAGGATACGTTCATCGATCTGTACGGGACGGAGGTGATGGACCTGGCTCGTTGTTTTGATGGGGTTTTGTTGATTGATCGGGTTTCGGTACCGGAGTGATCGGTTACCTTCTGGTCTTGCCTCCGGCGCAGTGCTCCGCTGCTTTATTATTTTTTGGTTTCATTGTGTTGAGCCAAAACTTTTTCAAACCGGCTCTTGAGTCTCTTCAATCGCCAAAGTCTCTCTTTTGCCTCCGGCGGCCCTCTTTTTGCAGTCGATCAAAAAGAGGGGAAAAAATCTCCTCCCACAAATACGGCTTCTTCGTTCTAATTGCAGGTGATTACATATCTGGTGTTCCTTCCTTTGATTGCTTCGCAGGATAGCAACCTGCTTTCCCAATCTGTGGCAATGGTACTGGTGACGATTATCCAACAAAGAAAATAAATGGTTAGTGCGGTAAAGTACCGTAAAAAGGTAGCCACAGCTTGAAGTCGCTGAGGGTTGCTATCTCTCAAGGCCGTGACATGTGGGAGATTTTCCTCTTTCCCAAAGTACAGAAAAACCGCCTCCGCATGTTCGCGGCCTTGCGAGATCACAGCCGTAAACGCCTTTGCCAGGTGCCCGTTTTCAAAAAGGTCGGTTGAATTTTTGTGAGAGCCGTTTTCTGAAAACCAATACAGGTAAGTAATAGCACCTGGCATGTAAGTTAGGCTGTGATCAAGCGAAGCAGAGATGGGCAAGTCGAAGTACCTCCACTGACCGATAAAAAAGAAGTAGAAAAGCCGTCTTTTGCGGAGGCAAGATTTTTGGTTCCTTTTCATCGAATGGAAAAGGAACCCGCCTGCCCCGTGGAATAAGCGAAGCTTGATTCAAGGAATCATTCCACAGGGCTGCCGGAGGCAAAAGGACGCTTGAAATCCTTGCAATTAAGCAATTAAAAAAAAAAGATGCAGGCAAACCAATAAAAACGAAAAGAGGGCCGCCACGGGTCAATTCAATGTTTCCAAATACATAACCCGCGGTATTCTTAAAGATAGTTGCCCAAGTGGCCAGAGGCATTGCAAAGATCAGAATTGCGTATTTTCCATTTTCCTTTGACCATAAAACCCACCTATGCAAACTCCAGTATTCTACACCGAATCCGGTGAATTTGATCGGGCAAAATACCTGATCGGACTATTAGTAGTTATTACGGCAGGTCTTCTCCTTGGCTATTTGTATACCGTGATAAACATTTTTATCCCTATTGTTTACCTGAATGTCGTGACCGTATTTGGTTTTGGTTTAGCCATGGGACTCGCTACCCGCCTGGTGGGCCGTTTTCTTAAAAATCGAAATCGAAGGAGTCGTTTGGCATTGGGATTAGTGGCGGGGATTGCCGCGAATTATTTTCAGTGGATCGGATATGTAGACTATGTTCTAATCGGAGAAATACCTTCCTTTGGGCTGTATGTAGCCAATCTGGACTGGATTTTTCGACCGGCTGAATTCTTTGGTGTGATCGGAGAAATCAACAGAGTGGGTACATGGGAAGTGTTTGGAATTGAGTTCAAAGGATTTATGCTCACCGTAATCTGGATTTTTGAGTTAGCTATTATTGGCTATTTGCCAGTAGCATCTATTCTGAATATTGACGTTTTCCCCTATTCAGAAACACAGCATCAATGGTATAAGAAGTTTACGCTCAACGATGATTTCACCGCAGTTAGTTCAGCCTCCGCAATTCAGGATTCCTTGCTGACCGATCCGGTACAGGCCATCCGGGATCTTGGTAATGGTCAAGGTTGGCGACATAGTAAAGTACATCTGTTCTTCCTTGAAGAAGAGTCAGATCAGTACTTGTCGATAGAACGGATCTTTATTGAAGAACAAGGCCGGGGAAAAAAGCAACGGACTCCTATTGTCACTAACATGAGGATACCTAAAGAAGCCGCTCACCAAATATTAAATACCTTTGACCATAGTCGTGAACGAATTGAAGTCTTTTAATACCATACTATGCGTCTGCTAATCAGCTTGCTAACCATTACTGCCCTTACTGCCTGTCAAAAACCACCAACAAATACCGTTAGCCTCGATCGGTCCGATTACCTGGTTCCTTCGGCTGATGGGGCACAGCTTTATGTGCGGGAGATTGCTCCCGACCAACGCACCTACACCGAGCCGATGGTGCTCATCCACGGTGGAGGTGCCGGAGCTACGGCCTCCTTCGACCTGCCCGTGCCGGGCGGTTCCCTGGGCGGGGATCTGGCCAAATTGGGCTTTCAGGTATACCTGGTCAATATCCGGGGATGGGAGCGATCGACACTGCCCGAGTATAACCTCAGCAATCCATCGACCGTGGTCGGCTCGGTACGCGAAGCGTCCCGGGATATTGCCGCGGCTGTAGAGTGGATTACCGATCGGGAAGAGGTGGAACAGGTCCATTTGTTTGGCTGGGCAACCGGCGGGCACTGGGCCGCAGCCTATACCACCCGTTATCCGGGACAGGTAAAAACACTGACCTCTCTCAATAGCCTGTACGGAGTCTATGCACCCTGGCCCCTGCGATCAGCTTTCGCCCGGGCAGATGATTCGACGGCTTTCGCCAAAAATGATTTCTTTCGGCGAACGGCCCGCGAAGACCTGACAAACACCTGGGACAATAGTATTCCTGCGGAAGAAAAGGCCTCCTGGCGCGACCCGGCCGTCGCCGAAGCCTACCGCAGGACAGCCACCAGCTTTGGTGAGGATACCAACACACTGGTCGTACCCGCCGGCTACCGGGAAGAAAGCTTCAATATGTCGCAGGGTTTATCCTACTGGGATGCCCGCGACCTCACGGTGCCCACCCTGATCATTCGCAGCGAGCTGGACTTTTGGTCCCGTCCCGAAGATCTCACCGCTCTGTGCAGTGATCTGACCCGGGCGCCCCGGAAGCGCTGTATCACCATTCCGGGTACGCACTACGTTTTCCTCGACCGGCCCGAACGCGGGCGCAATGATCTGATCAAGGAAATATTGCGATTTACGCAGTAAATCAGGTCTGAGGTCTGAGGTGTGGGGTTTGAGGTGACCTCGAACCTTTCCTCAAACCCCACACCTCAGACCTCAAACCTGTTAAAAAACAAGTACTGCTCTGAACCGCGCCTCATTGGCCATCATTTTAGCGTAGCCTTCGGCTGCTTTTTCCAGTGGGAAGGTTTCGATAATGGAAGTTGCTCCGGTGAGGGCCGAAAAGTTCAGGGTGTCCTCTGAGTCCATGGCCGTACCGCTGGCCCATCCCATGACCGACCGCTTACCGCCGATGAGTTGCATGGGACTGATGTCGAGACCATCCATGCTGGCACCTACTACCATCAGCTTACCGTTGACTTTAAGGCCGTTGGCGAGTTGACCGATGGCCTTACTATTGGGTGCGGTTGCCAGGATAATGGTGGCTCCTCCCATTCCCTGGAGCGCTTTTGCGGGATCCTCTTCTTTGTAATCAATGAACCCGTCGGCCCCGAGGTCCATAGCCAGTTTTCTTTTACTGTCGCTACTGGAGATGGCAATGGTCTTAAAACCCATCTTCTTAGCAAATTGCAAACCCAGATGGCCCAAACCGCCAATACCCTGGATGGCTACCAGGTCACCGGGGTGTCCGCCGGCATTGCGAAGGGCGTTGAAGGTCGTAATACCGGCGCAAAGCAGGGGGGCGGCCTCTGCTGATGTCAGATCATCCGGTACCGAAGCGATCGCTTCGTGGGGCGCGACCATGTATTCGCCGTACCCGCCATCGTAGCTGATGCCCGTGATCTTGGCATTGGCACAATTAATGAAGTCACCACGCCGGCAGGATTCACAGGTAAAACAATGACCTCCGTGCCAGCCTACCCCCACACGCTGGCCCTTCTTCCAGTAGCTGGCCTGATCGCCGGTGGATTCCACGGTGCCGATCACTTCGTGACCGGGTACCCGGGGGTATTCGATACCCGGAAAAGCACCTTCTTTGACAAACATATCACTATGGCAAATACCACAAGCCTCTACCTTGATCAATACTTCATTGGGGGCAGGAGTCGGAATATCGCGCTCAACAAGTTCAAAATCCGCGCCCGCACTGGGTACTTGTACAACTTTCATGGTGCATATTTTTGGGTTCTTTCACAGAACATAGGGACCTGTACAAAGTTTGTCGGGGCAATTGTGGCGGGGTGTGATTTTCCGCGTATCTTCCTGGTAGGAATCTGTTCACGTTTTCTCATTCCCGATTATGATCGCCATTGATCAACCATTTCTGAGTGCTGCGGGCATAGTAAAGATCTCCCGGGCGAATGGTGCTTTTCGTTTCCGGCACCGAACCCAGGGGCTGGCGGTAAAGTACGTGGCCCAGGGGCAGGAGATCTATCAAATTGGTGATCAGCAGGTGCCGGTGGTGGCCGGTCAGCTCCTTTTTTTGCCGGAAGGCACCCCCTATACCGCATTCAATACGAATAAAAGCCCCCATGCCCAAGGTGTTTGTATTGATGTTACCGATCGCTCCACTTCACCCTTATTATGGGGCATCCCTCTGACCGACTCCACCATCGGACAACACTTAGCTGATTGTACTTCTGTGTCGGATTGGCAGCAGGTAGTGCTTCAACTGAAAAATTCCCTCGACCGGCTCGATACTTTTCTGGCAGAAGTACAGCCGGGACTGGAGGCTTCCGCCAAAAAACTGGAGACCCAGCGGCATTTACTGAGTTGCCTGATGCAGGCGCAACAGTGGATCCGTGCTCACTACCACGAGTCGTTCCGACTGGCTGATCTGGCCCGTCGGGTCGGACTATCGACCTACCATTTCCAGCGATTGTTCAAGGCCTGCTTCCAACAATCACCCCAGCAAATGCAGCAGGAATTGCGATTGGCACAAGCGCAACTGTGGCTCGCCGATCCAACTAAATCGCTATCCGATATTGCTTGTAGGCTGGGTTATACGGATCTGCCGGCCTTTTCACGGGCTTTCAAAAAAAAGAAGGGTATTCCACCCTCGAAGGTGAGAGCGGATCTACTCTGAGCCAAATTCGCAACATTGTACAAGTGGTTGGTCCTAAAACAAGCGACCTTGAGGCAGTACTAAACCAGCTGTTATGCGATTTTGGATCTTGCCTCTGCTCCTGTTATTAGGGTCTTCATTTGTTCACCGTGGGGCGACAGAATGGGATAACCTGGTCGATGACTTTGTCCGTGATTACCGCAGCCTCCATATCCAGCGGCTTCGCATTGCCTATCTCGACAATCTGCAAGGGATCCAAGATGCGGCAGATGTTGCACAGCAAGCGAAGGTGTTACGGGAGTGGGAAGCCCGACTGGACGGTGTGGACCGGCAGAACCTCACCGCTGATCAGCAATGGTCCTATGACTTACTGACCTATCAACTTAAACTGGATCTGGAACGAATAGCCCTGGAAATACCATGGGCCGCCAATCCACCGGAGCACCTATCGGAGGGGGGACTAGCGCAGGTCCCCAACGGAAAGGCCTGGTACGAACACTACCTGAAACGATGGGTCGACGCTTCGGTAACCCCTGATGAACTGTTTGCCTTTGGTTTGAAAGAAGTGGAGCGGGTATTGTCGGCAATGCGTGCTTTGGAAGCATCGGATCCTGCCTTTCGGCAAAAGCTGACCGGAGCCGACCGGTATTTCTATACGCAGTCAGCCGTGGACAGTGCCTGCAAAGACTATCGGGCCTGGATTACGCCCATTCTGACCGATTATTTTCCGAAGATGGAGGAGATTCCCTCACTGGATATTGTGCCGGGACGACACGAACGACTCGCCCAGACACCCGGCTATTACAGCGAGAATACGTTTTACTATAATTTCTTTGACAAGCCCTACGAAAAGCGTCAGGTGCCCTGGCTGTTTATGCACGAAGGGGTTCCCGGACACCATTATGAAATAAACTTCAGCCGGCAACTCGATTTGCACCCATTGCAGGAACTGTTTTATCAGCCCGGATACAGTGAAGGCTGGGCGGCTTATATCGAGGATATTGCCTTCGAGTTTGGGGCTTATCGCACTCCCTACGAGGAGTACGGTAAGTGGGAATGGGACCTTATCCGGTCGGTCCGCGTGCCCCTGGATGTAGGGTTGAATTACTATGGCTGGAGTGACGAAAAGGCCATGGCATTCTGGCGTACGAATATTCAGGGTATCGATGACATCGGTCGACGGGAGCTCGCCCGCATGAAACGCTGGCCCTGTCAGGTGATCACCTATAAGTATGGTGCCCGATCCATCATGCGTTGGAAGGAGCACTTTGAGGGGGAACCCGGCTTCGACCTTAAAGCCTTTCACGAAGAGGTGCTGAAGCGCGGGCCGTTGCCGTATTCCGTTTTAGGGCCGCTGGTTTTATCATCTGATCGCTTTCGCGAAAAAAACTAAGCCATGAATCGATTACTTATCTGTTGTCTGTTAATGAGTTGTGGTGGGATGCTGCCCGCACAGGATACAACCGCTTATCAAATATGGGAAGACCTTGCTTATTTACCCGCAGCTGAGATTCAGGTCGACAGCACCCAGTGCCTCAACCTGGTGGTACCCGAAACCGACGTACCGGCTCCACTGCTCGTTTGGGTGGGTGGGGGTGCCTGGTCCTACGTAAATAAAGATGTGGAAATGAACCTGGCCCGTCGTCTGGCCGGGGAGGGTATTGCCGTGGCCAGCGTAGGCCACCGGCTGAGTCCGGCAGTTTGGCGAAATCCCGCCTGGGATCAGGGTGTTCAGCATCCGGCACACGTACATGACCTGGCGGCGGCGGTGCATTGGCTCTACGAGAACGCGGGAGAATTCGGGTATGATCGCGATCGGCTGTACGTAGGTGGGTTTTCCTCAGGTGCTCAGCTGTCGGCTTTACTTACTCTTGACCCCAAACACTTAGGCGAAGAAGGCCTCTCCACGGACATCATTAAAGGAGTCATTCCCATCTCCGGCACCTTTGATATTGAAGATTACCATCAGGTATTTGTCGACAGCGAGAATCCAGGCATGGCGAAGGAGCACGTAGAAGCTGTTTTTGGCGAAAGCCCCCAGGACTGGCGCGATGCTTCACCGGTACAGTACCTGGAAAATCTATCTGCCCCCTGGTTGGTGATCTGCGACAATAGTTTGTACCAATACACCCGTCTGCTGGAAGATCGCCTACGGGAAACGAACTTTCGTGACGTGCAGGTCGTGTATGCCTACCATCTGTCGCATGCCGGCCTGTGGCGGGATATGTCGAATAATCCCGAGAGTGTGTATCGGGAGTTGGTGATCAGTTTTGTAAAAAAATGATGGTTACCGGAATCGGATCATAGGCGTCTCATCCACGCATTCCATGTCCAGGTTCTGATCCGGCGCTTCCAGGAAACGGGCGGCCAGTTTGAAAAAGCAGTCGTTTAGAGGTGTATGCCCATCGTCGGGGAATACGGCCCACTGGGCATTCGGAAGATTTGGTAATGCTTTTTTAGCGTAAGCAGGAGGTGTAATCGGGTCAAAGGCCCCACTGATCAGCAACATTGGTTTCTCAGACCGGTTCTCCTGCAGATTTGTGGAGAACGACTTGCCCTGTTGCCAGTCGCGCATAATACCTGGGTCGGCGGTGAACAGGCTCAGTCCATCCCGGAATTCGGTTTCTGCAAGCTCTTTTTCTAACCATTCTTGATTGGGATAGCCCCCTTCGTCGGCCGTCATGACCGACCAGTACACGGCCAGATTTATGGCTGACAGCCGCTGCGACATGGCCCCTAAAAAGTGGGTCATTTGCCCGGCCTTTCTTTCCGAGATAACCTGAATCATGGAAGGCAGGCGGGCAATGGTGGACCTGTCGTACAACATCTGCTGGATCAGCAGCAAGTAATCGGAGGCGTTGAGGGTGAAGTCTGCGCCGGCATACGTAAACGTCCAGGGTGTTTTTTCCAGTTCCCGGTAATTCTGTCGAATCGTAGTAGCCAGGTTCGGATACCGGGAGCGACAGGCAGGTGATTTTTCACAAAAACGGGTCACCCGTTTTAGGGAGGCCTCAAAATTAGAAAGCAGATGCTCGTACATACGTACCTGGGGCGGAAATTCCCCTACCAGGATTTCCGAACGACATGATTCCGGATAGGCCTCTGCATAGCTCAGACCAAGACGGGTTCCGTATGATCCGCCAAAGATATTCCATTGATCATAGCCTAAGTGAAGCCGCAATTGCTCCAGATCTTGTACACTGGCCAATGTATTGAAATCATTGGGTGATTTACCTTCATTTTGTAGGCTGCTCTGACATTCAGTAATGGCTTTCGCCAAAAAATCAGCCTCCGTACCTGGCGAAAGATCGGCAGCCAGGGCTCGCATCAATTGATTAGTCAGATCCGGGCAAATGACATCAGATCGCCCAATACCTCTTTGGTCATACAGCACAAAATCCCGCCTGGAATCCAGCCGCAATTGTCGGTATCCTGCCTGATAATCGATAACGGAGCCTCCGGGACCTCCCTGGAGAAAGACAACCGGGTCGGGCCTGGATGCTTCTCCGGAGCCTGGAATAACCAGGTAAGCGATGCGCGTTGTGGGACCTTCCGGGGCACTATAATTGAGGGGTACCTCCACGTATCCACATCGGTCACCAGATTCGTGATCTATGTCGGGGAAGGCGCAATCATGCGGATCGCCCAGGCCACAACTGGTCAGAATTATTCCGAATAAGCAGCTACATATCCAGTACATACGTCTAATTTGATATTTATCTGAAAAAATTGGGATTCAAATCGACCTAATTGGGATTCAAAACGATATAGATAGGTACACTACCCTATTCCCTGCTTTTTGACAACCAAATGAATCCGTTATGAAACAATTCGGCAGCAATCCTTCGGAGGATGATCTCAAACGCTATGCCCAATCGCCCCAATGGAGAGACGGGCGATTTTGCAATCTGGAAAAGACAGATATGTCGATCAACCCCATGACGACGCTTACCTTACTCTACCAACAGGTCTTTCAGGCCAAGGAGCGGCGCCCTGACAAACCTCTGCCCATTACGCCCATCAAGGTAGATGCATTTATGGCCGACAGTCCTACCGCCAAAATGGTGTGGTACGGCCATTCAGTGCTCTTGATGCGAATGGCTGGTAAAACCATTCTGATCGACCCCATGCTGGGGGAGGATGCTTCTCCAATCGCACCCTTCAAAACCAGCCGTTTTTCAAAGAACACCCTTGATCTGATCGACCATTTACCGCCGTTGGATGCGGTGGTGTTAACCCACGATCACTACGATCACCTGGATATGGACAGCATGAAAAAAGTGATAACCCGGGCACCTAAATTCTTTGTGTCACTGGGGATGGGGCGTCACCTGAAAGCCTGGGGGGTGCCGGAAAAGGATATTCAGGAATTTGATTGGTGGGATACCGCCGAACTGGGCGGTATTACTATAACCAGTACACCCACCCGGCACTTTTCGGGTCGGGGCCTGAAAGACCGGGCTAAATCACTGTGGGGCGGCTGGGCCTTCCGCAGCAATGATGAACACATCTGGTTTAGTGGCGACGGTGGCTACGGAAATCACTTCCAGGAGGTGGGGGGACGACTGGGCCCCTTTGATTTCGCCATTATGGAATGTGGTCAGTACAGCGAGCACTGGGAAACCATACATATGTTTCCGGAACAAAGTATACAGGCAGCACAGGATGCCAGAGCCCAGGCCGCCATGCCGGTGCATTGGGGTGGTTTTTCCCTGGCACCACACGCGTGGAAGGATCCCATTGAGCGCTTTGTGGCGGCCGCCGAAGAAGCGAACCTCCCGATCATAACTCCTTCTCTCGGTGAGGTATTCACTTATGATTCACCCAAAGTAACTCCATGGTGGGAAGCTTTTAAATAAAGAGTACTGACGCAAAAAAGGAGTTTACTTTAGCCGGACATTAAAAACTATCTTATTTTCCAGGAGGAATTTTCCGCTATTACCGGTTTGTAAGCTGTGAAGGCACGATGCACCTGTTTGATAGTAAGTATGATGTGGGTTCTTGCGTTGCCGGGGGCTTCTGGACAGGAGGTGCTGAATGGAACCTTCGAAAATACCCTCGTCAATACCTGTGGTATAAATCTGTTCAACGAGGTTTTCTCTGACCGGATGGCCTTTGCGTTTGCTTTTGGCGAAGAAAACGAGCTGGACGTTTTGACCGGAGCTTGTGGTTACGGTCCGGCTCCGGAAGGTGACTATTATGTTGCCCTGAATGCCGATGCATTCGTAGATGCTTCTTCCCTGGAATTGACGAAGCCATTAGAACCTGGTCGCCGGTATTATTTGCAATTCCGGCAACGTGCCGGTGTTCCGACCTTGCTTTCCGATGGTGTTGTCATTGGCTTATCGGACCGGCAGGATGATTTTGGCGAAAGCCTGTATACCTCCGGAAAACTTTCAACACGCTGGGAGGTGTTTGAGGCAGAGTTGACCCCAACCCAAAGTGGAAAATACCTGACCGTCCGGGCGCCCAGAGCCCGGTCCTGGGTATTTGTGGATGATTTTAGGGTAACCTGCCCACCACCTATTGATCTAGGTCCGGATACGACCGTGTGTAATGCAAATACCCTGCAGCTGGAGTTGAACGAAAAGTATGATACCTACCTCTGGCAAAATGGTTCAACGGCTCCTGTTTTGTCAGTTGGAGAACCCGGCAACTACAGCGTGACGGTCACCTACCATGGTTGCTCTTTAAAGGATGAGATCCGTATCGATGAATTTCCCGCTAATTGTGTGTGCCATATTTACGTGCCCAATGTGTTTTCACCAAATAATGATGGGGTAAACGATGTACTTAGGGTGGGAAGTGGTTGCAGCTTTTCGGAGTTCGAAATGGCTATTTACGACAGGTGGGGAAATCAGGTGTATGTTGACCAGGATCCCATGGCGGGCTGGAATGGACAGGTTTCCGGAAAGTCTGGTGCCAAAGCCGTATACCGGTACGTGCTGAGGTATCAATTTGAATATGAAAAGGAAATGGCCTATCAGACCGGGACCATTTTACTACTACCCGAATGAGCGGGAACTCCCGGGCCTCACAACTCATTCTATAGAAGAAACCCAACATGTATGACTAACAAACCACCCGTTTTACTGCTTATCGATATTCAGGAAGGCTTTATTGATATTGATTTCTGGGGCGGGGCCCGCAATAACCCCGATGCGGAACGAGAGGCCGGGGATTTGCTCGCTCGCTGGCGCGCCAACGAATGGCCGCGGGTGCACGTAAAGCACAATTCGACCAACCCTGCCTCGCCCTTGGTCAAGGGCAAGCCCGGGAATGCCATCCACCATTTGGTGCAGCCAGCAGAAGGAGAACCGGTATTTGAAAAAACGGTTAATAGCGCGTTCATCGGTACGGATCTGGAAAAATGGCTCCGGGATCGCCAGCACCAGGATCTGATCGTGGTAGGTATGACGACCGATCATTGCATCTCAACCACCGTGCGTATGGCTGGTAATCTGGGATTTCGAACACTGCTGGTCGAGGATGCTACGGCTACCTTTGACAAAAAGGGTATTCATGGAGAGCATATTCCGGCCCAGACGGTCCATGATGTTTCCCTGGCCAGTCTGCACGGAGAATTCGCGGAGGTGATCAGCAAAGCGGAATTGCTCGTCCGGTTGGGGGTATAGTTTTTAGATATTAATCAGGACTGTACGAAACTTCAAGTTTTAAAACCCATCCCCCCGCCCCCCTTCCCTTTGAAGAAGGCAAGGGGGAGTTCTTTCGAAGGTTGTTAGCTATTATTTCTAGTCTCGACTCCGATAAACGAAAATTATCCTCCCTCCCTTTTTCAAAGGGAGGGAGTTAGAGGGTGGGTTTTGCCAAAAGAAGCACTATCGATCAAGTTTCGTACAGTCCTGGATATTAATTTTTAATTGGGTTTTGACTTCAAAAAAATTGAAGATTATACCGCTCCCGAAAAGGTTTGGGCATCGCCCAACCTTTTCACGCGAGTATATACTCGACTCGAAATGGTTTGGTATCCCAAACCACTTCGTTGTCGGTATAAAAGTCTTCGATCTGGATCGGTCACTGGCCTTTTATCTAGTATCCCAGTCCCTGTTATTCCTGCGTTCTCGAAAGGCCTTTCTTACCAGCAAAATCCCAAAATTCCGTTATATTGCACCTATATTTAACGAGAATGGAAAATAGCACTCATTTTTCACGAAGCGCACCTATTTTTCACGGTATTCCTCTTCCGGAAGAAGGTTGGGTGGTAGGTTATGCTGCTATTATTGAAAGGCTATCCCTACCGGTACCCATGCCAACGCAAAAGGTGATGGTGAGCTTGCAGCGGCGGAATTATGAAACGGAAGAGTGGAAGGTTAAGCCCAATAGCCATCTGCCCGATGATCATTCTGGAATGTCGAAGTGGGAGGCCCTATACAAGCAATTAGTATTTGCCTGGAAGTACGAAGGTGTTCATTTATTGGTGTATTATTTTCTGGTAAAAAGATTGCGAGTCGAGGTATTAAGGGAGATCGTTTCCATAGAACCTACCGGACAATATAGTCGCCGGATGTGGTTTTTGATGGAATTTATGTTGGGAGCGCCCTTACCCGGAAAGGAGGATTTGGCAAAAAAAAATTATGTGCCATTGCTTGATTCGAAAGAGTATTTTACGATTGGAGGCACTAACTCGTCCAGGCACCGGGTGATAAATAATTTACTTGGGAATCGTGCATTTTGCCCGATGATCCGGAAAACGCCAAAACTTGTTCAATATGTTCAATCGGCTATTTCAGAAAAGGCGAAAAACCTTATCAGTCAGGTTCGTGAAGATACGGTACATCGTGCTGCCGCATTCTTGTTGTTGAAAGATTCAAAAGCTTCCTTTTCTATTGAGGGAGAAAGTCCAAAAAGTCGGAGGGCGGCTTTATGGGCTGATGCACTTCGGCAATCGGGGACCAGGCAATTATCTAAACAAGAATTAGAACGACTCCAAAAAATAGTCATTGAGAATCCCCGATTTATTCACATGGGCTTCCGTCAGATAGGAGGGTTTATCGGAGAGCACGATCGAAATACCGGAACCCCTATTCCAGAACATATATCTGCCCGGTGGGAAGATTTAGATAAACTGATTACTGGTTTACTTACGGTAAATAAAGAACTTCTTGCACAAGATGTAGATGCAGTTCTGGTTGCTACGGTAACCTCTTTTGGATTTGTGTTTATTCATCCTTTCCAGGACGGTAACGGACGTATCCATCGATATCTTATTCATCATGTCTTGGCCCGAAAGGGATATACGCCTCCTGGCATCATCTTTCCTATATCGGCAGCTATTCTGGAGAATATTCTTCATTACCAACAAGTACTTGAATCTTTTTCTAGGCGTATATTGCCATTTATCGACTGGGAAGAAACAGCGGACCATAATGTTCGCGTCCTTAATGATACGAGTCCATACTACCAATTCATAGACCTTTCCCAACAAGCGTTATTTCTCTTTAAATGTGTGGAGGATACTGTAGAACGAATTATGCCGGCGGAAATCGATTGGCTGAATCGGTACCAGACATTCAAACAGTGGATAGAGGAACGGTTTGATATGCCCAATCGAATTATATCGCAATTGGTCCGCTTTCTAGAGCAAAATGATGGTACCTTATCCAAACGTGCCCGAGGAAAGGAATTCTCTGAATTGACCGACGAAGAAGTTCTGGACATCGAGAATGCTTTTAATGAGCATATGTTACCCTGATGGAGAAAGAACGTCTTTTCCGATGGGGTGAGAGAGCGTTGAAAAATGATTTTGCTATACCGCTTCCGAAAAGGTTCGGGCGAAACCCAAACCACTTCGTTGTCGGTATATCTGCCATATCAAAGCTATGGCCTAAAGGTCGCTGAATTCCCTCCAGTCTCATCCACCTCTTTGTCATTTCCCTTCCCAAGTGAGGTGAACCAGAAATGGTAATTATTGCTTAATTGTCAGAGATTTAGCGATAGACCATTTCCATTATTTCAGCCGTGATCCGAATACTATTTATCTTTTGGTTCTTCTCCATGATTTCCCTCCATCTCCAAGGGCAGCAGTTGATTGCCGGTGTGGTAACTGATGAGTCAGGGGAATCGTTGATAGGTGCCTCTATTCTTGTGAAAGGAACATCGACAGGAGCGGTAACCGATACGACGGGTTATTTCACAATAGAAGTACCAGCCGGGAAGGATACTTTAGAAGTTCAATATATTGGTTATGTAACGCAGGTGGTTGTACTGTCAGATGGATGGGATGGTCAAGTTTTACTGGAAGAGGACTGTATCATTTGCTTTTTAGACGCTCAGGAAATTACGGTTTCTGCCATCGGCGGCATAAATGGTTTACCGTTTGGCGGGCAGATAAATTTTTCCCCGCCTGCTTTCTTTCCCCGAGTAACCTTCAAAACAGATGTTCGCTACCAAGCAGCTGGCGATGGGCAGCAGTTTTTACAAACAGAGTTGCAAATTGAGCATTTTCAATACAACTGTAACTCCGTTTGGGATGGGAAATTAGGCTACCGACTGTACGACATCAATGATCAATTCAATCGGGAATATTACGCAGAAGCCTCCCGGAGATCAGTACGACGTGTTCTTTTGGGGAATAATTACACCATTCTGGCAGGATGGAGTGTGCTAAATTCCTTATCAGATGATGAGGAAGTGGTTCGCCATGAAACGGGTCCCCGAATAGGATTTAGTACCCATATCGGGAGACCGATCAGCCTGTCCATTAAAGGGACGGCCACTTTTTACCCCGGCGAGGATACTTATTACGCCAGGTTGAGCAGCGGGTATCGCAGGTTTGACCTATGGATAGATTATCGGCAACTCAATGATTTTCGGGTGTGCAGTGTTGGATTGGATTACAGGTTCACGTATTATTTACAGAAGCGACCTTGGAAATGAACGGTGGGCCGTACCTGGCTCCTTCCTCCTTACGGACTTCGGCGCCCGCGGAATGGCACGGTTTTCCCTTGTCCAATTCTAGTTTCTGAAAAAAACTTATCCATGCAGCGCGTGATGATCATCGGTTGTGGCGGTACCGGCAAGTCCACGTTAGCCCGTCATATGGGGGCAATTACCGGATTGCCCGTTATTCATCTGGATCAACATTATTGGCAACCTGGCTGGGTATCCCTCGATAAAGCAAGCTGGGAAAAAAGGGTCCGGGAGTTGATGGATAAGCCCAGATGGATCATGGATGGCAATTACGGCGGCACCATGGACCTGCGTATGGAGCAGTCGGATACTATTATCTTCCTGGACCGGTCGCGTTGGATTTGTCTGTATCGGGTAGTCCGGCGTACACTGGGCAACCTAGGACGCACTCGTCCCGATTTGGCCCCCAATTGCCCGGAGCGTTTTACCTGGGAATTCCTTACCTATATTTATCGGTATAATCGTACCCGCCGACCCGGTATTTTGCGAAAGCTGAAAACTATGAACGACCACAAGAAAATATATCATTTGCTTAGTGACCGGGAAATGCAACAGTTTTTGGATGGCTTGGGGGAAAGGGGAGACAATACCAGCTCACCCTTGTAAGGAAAGGCGATCTTTTCGAGGAGAATCTTAACCTTCGAGACGCTCCCTACCTTCGTCAAGACTATGGCAGGCAGGCATGCCCAACGCGAAAAAGGCAAAGATCCGCAATCAAGCCATGCTCTAAAGTCCCTCCAGTCTCTCCAGTCCCTCCCGTCCCTCAAGTCCCCTTCAACCGCGACATCACCTGTTGCCGGTAGGTCGAACCGATCGGCAACGATTCTCCGTTGATCTCTACTTCCGTGGCCGACCAGGCATCAATTCGATCAAGCCTGATCAAAAAAGAGCGGTGGATGCGCAGAAACGTCCGGTCGCTCAGTTGAGCGGCGATATCTTGTAATGGGATCTTCACTTTCACGGTACGGTCGCCCAAGTGGAAAAAACAGTAGTCCCGTTGACTTTCCACCCAATCGATCTCGGAGGGGCGTAAGCGGATGTTACGCTTTTGATAGGTAAAGGAAAGCGGTTTTTCCTGGCTTGTTTGTATAGAGGAATCGGATGGGGCCGGATCGGTTGCTTTCAATTTATGTACCGCCTTTACGAAGCGGTCAAAGTCGATGGGTTTTAGCAGATAATCCACTACATGGTGCTCGTAACCTTCGAGTGCGTATTCATGGTAGGCCGTGGTAACGATCACCTGCGGCGTACGTGGCAATGTCTTAAGAAAATCAAATCCCTTCATTTTGGGGAGATGCAGATCGAGGAACAGCACATCAACAGCTTGCTTCCGCAAAAAATCGGAGGCTTCCATGGCGTGCCGGCAGGTGCCGGCCAGCTCCAGAAAAGGGATCTGATTGATATAATCCGTGAGGATCTCGGCGGCGATAGGCTCATCCTCCAGAATCAGACAGGAGTACGGGTTCATATTCGGCAAGATTTAATGTTACAGATACCGAAAAAATACCGTCACCTGGGCAAATGTCGAGCAGGTGACTTGGGTACAAGACGGCTAATTGGCGCTTGAGGTTGCGCAACCCAATACCATCGGCAGCCTGTTTTTTGTGTTCGGTGCTGTTTCGGATGCATACTGCGAGCGTGTTATCCTCCAGGCTCACTTTTAAATCAACAAAGGGTTCATCCTGACTTTCACTGGCTCCGTGCTTGAAGGCATTTTCGAGCAAGGGTACCAGCAATAGAGGAGCGATCATACGATCGGTAGGAATGTGGTCGATTTGAGTGGTGATCGTCAGGCGGTCTCCGTAGCGCAAACGCTCCAAAGCCAGGTAATCCTCCATCCATTTAATCTCTTTATAGAGGGGGATGCGGGCATCCTGGGTTTCGTACAGCATAAAACGCAGCAGTTTGGATAAGCGCAGAATGCTCTCCGACGTACGTGGATCGTTGCGACGGGCAAGGCCATACAGGTTGTTGAGGGTGTTGAACAGAAAATGCGGATTGGTTTGCTGACGCAAAAAGCGCAGCTCGGAGGCTAGCTTTTCCCGTTCCATTTTTTCAGTTCGCTCCCTCGATTGTCGCTGTTTTCTATAAAGGAATAAGGTAGTCGCTACTCCCGCCACCAACAATATATCGACTATAGCCGATGATGCACTTCCCAGGCTTATCAGGACCTGGGTTTCGGGAATTTCCGCATAAGCTACCGGTAATACCACGTATACAATCTGGAACCGATATAAAAAAAGGGTTACGATCAGGCCGGTCAATAATTGCAGCCACAGCCAGCCACTACGTTTGGATCGTGATCCCACTATTCGCAAGCGATTGAGCACCCAATAGGTAAAGGCCATTTTTGGCGGAAGCATTAAAAACTGAGCTACGACGGAAATTCGCAGAATGACCCACCACGAAAGATCGTCGTATGCCGGATAGGTCCAGACAAATTCATGGTACGTCTTAAAAGCCAGGTACGCTATCCAAAATCCAATATGTCGCAGCAAACGATCGCGGTTCATATCCGAAATATCGGTAATTCCGGGGCGTTTGGTGGTGATTGGTGATAAAGGCTTTACGGGTGGCGACCAACAGCATTCGTCTTTGCCAGCCTTTTATTGATCGTTGGAAGCCCTACCAGCATCCGGCATCCTTGGCAATCCTTGCTTTTTGGTAGATTTTGGAGGCATCAACGCTACGTGCAAATCCATTTTGTACAGTTTGTTCAAAATCCTGACTAGTATGCCATTCGTCCGAGTTCTGTTGTTCCTGATAATCATGGTTGTTGCTTCCCTGGCCCATACGCAAACGGTACAGGAATATTACGAAGCAGGGCGACAACACTTGGCGAATGGCCATTTTGCAGGTTACTTATCAGCGATGCAATCGGCTGATTCCCTCCGACAGAATCACCCGATTTTATTATTTGAATTGGGATTAGCCCAGGCCCTCAATGAACAACCAGCGTCGGCCCGGGCCACGTTGCGCCGGGCAGTCTGGTTGATGCCCGATTTGCTGGAGCGGGAACATCCGGCTCGCGATTCACTGGCCGGACGTTTTTCCTTTACTGAGTTGAGTGCTTTTGCAGCCGATCTCAATGAGGAAGTCCGGCAAGGGCAAACGGCGCTTACCCTGCCTGATCGGGACATTCATCCGGAAGGTATCGCTTACCATCAGGGATACACCTACGTAAGCAGTGTGCGCAAGGGCACCATACTGCGCTACCAGCATGAGCAAGGAGGATCGGTTTTTGGCGAAAGCCCGCAGAGTGTGATGGGAATGGCTGTTGATACCAGGCGCCATTTACTATGGGCAGCTACTACTGCTGCTCCCCAATTTGAAGGTGAAGCAGAACAGAAAGGAGCCGCTATCCAGGCTTTTGATCTTACGTCGGGCGAACAGCGTACATGTTTCCCCTTGACGGATACTACCGCCTGGCTGGGCGATTTGATACTGACGTCCGACGGCACCATCTATGCAACAAGCAGTTCGGTAGAACATCCCTATGTATATCGACTCAAACCCGGGCAGGAAGCACCGGAAGCCTGGCTAACCCGCGAGGGTTGGGCTTCCTTGCAGGGGTTATGCGTAAACGAAGCGGAAACCCACCTATACGTTGCGGACTACCGACTGGGCATTTTCCGGATCGAATTATCCACGGGCGACATGCAATCAGTAGAAAATCAAACGGAGCATCCACTCAAGGGGATTGATGGTCTTTACCGGTACCAGGATTGGCTGATCGCTATCCACAATGGACTCTGGCCTTTTCAGGTAACGGCATATCACTTGTCGGCTGGGGGCACCGCCCTAACGGAATATCGCTACCTGGAAAAAGCGCTTCCCGAAATGGGAGAGCCTACGTTGGGTTATCTGGATGGAGATACTTTTTGTTATCTGGCCAATAGTCCGTGGGGAGCGTATGACCAGGATGGCGCCTTTATTCCGGAAAAGGCGGCAGCGCCCATCATTCGCCGTCTGGATCTAAGTAGGCTTTTAGCTTCCGCAAAAGAATAATACCCAATACTAAATTTCATATACCATGACCACAAATCACCCGACTGAAATACCACATACCGAAAAACGCAATGGCAAACTGATCTACCACATGGAAGCAAGGCTTGATGCACCACCCCAGCAGGTCTGGGCTAAAATTTCCGATATCGACCAATTGCTTAAATGGGACAGCCAATTGTTGGAACTGAAAGGAGACCTCACCGAAGGCGGGCGCATTGAACTGCGCAGTAAAATGGCTCCCAAACAGACCTTTAAGCTAAAGGTCTCCAATGTACAGCCCAACCGAAGTATGACCTGGAGCAGTGGCATGAAGCCTCTTTTTTCCGGTGTACGCACGTACGAACTGGAGCCTATTCCCGGAGGCACACAATTACGCCTGAAAGAAGTCTTCAGTGGTTGGATGCTGCCACTCATGCAACGGCAATTACCCGATTGTGAAACCCTTTTTGGAACCTATGTACGTGATTTACGAACTGCGCTGGGATAATGAAAAAAATGATGAAAGTTGGCACTAAAATAATAAGTACGCTCGCCATCCTGTTGGCTGGTATTTCCGGTAGCTATGGCCAGGAAGAAACGGACCAGCTGCCCGCACTACCCATCCACCTCGATACTCTGGACAACGGCTTGGTGGTGGTGTACCAACCTGATCCGGCGACGGATGACGTATCGGTGGAATTTTGGATGAGAGCAGGAACTGCCCACGAGGAGGCCGATCAGTATGGGTTGGCTCATTTTTATGAGCATGTGACCCCTTACGGATTGGAAGGTAAACCGGATCAACGCTCCGTATTTGACACTCACCTCACGGGCAGCAATGCGCAAACACTTAAAGACTTTACGCGCTATTACCTGAAAACCCAACCGGCCGGACTGGCCGTTACGCTGGAATACGCTGCCGACCGAATGGCGGCCAGTTCCGATGCAATTACCGATAGTAAGGTGGAGCATCAGCGCGAACGGGTGCTGAGCGAGATCGGCCGTCAGTCGAAGCATCCGTTTTGGAGCATTGAGGGTGCTACCGCACTTGATCAGGCAGGCTTCGGTACTGCTCATCCCTATGGCCACAGTGGCTACGGAACCTTGGCTAATAATCAACATTTTACCGTTGCCGATTTCCAGAATTGGCATACCAGGTATTTGCATCCGGAAAATAGTATACTCTTTATCATAGGCAATTTCGAAGAGCCGGAAGCCCGGATCTTAGTAGAACGGTATTTCGCCCCAATACCAAAAAGGGAAGCACAAGCACCAATTGCCATTCCCGACATTGATCAACTGCAACGGATCATGGAAGTGCAAACAGCGTCCGGATCACAAGTTCATTACTGCGTTCAGGTATGGGGTTTACCGGAGTACGGGCACCCCGATCACCCGCAGTTGTTGCTTACTGCATATATTCTGGAAAATCGCTTGAAACAAGTCCTGTCCGACGGATGGAGTATGCCCGGCGAGGCTTCTCCGGGTGTATCGTACCGGGTCTTCCGAAAGGGAGGCCAACTAACAGCTTATCTGCCTTTTGCGGAGGGTGCCCGGGAAATGAAGGTGTCGCAGGAACTAAAGAATTTGGTACAGGATCTACTATCCCAGGGATTTACCGCCGCAGAATTGGCGATGGCAAAAGCGCAGGCCAATGAAGATATGAGGGGCAGGCTTGATAAGCTTGGCTTCCAATCGAGCCGGACTGAGCTGATCGGGCAGGGTTTGTTATTTATGGACGACCCCTATTTCTACCAAAAGGAATGGGAGGCATTGCGTGCCGCCTCCGTGATTGATGTGCAACAAGTGGTGGAAAAATGGTTGACCAACGGTGCCGCTGAAGTAACCATTTTTGGGGAACCAAAAACAAAGGAAAAAGATAAAAACAAGTAGACCGGATGGCTCAGAAGGGATTGACAATACTGCTACTCGGGATAATTGTTGCCTGTACCCGGTCAGAACCTAAGGAAAAAATTATGTCTTCCTGGCGAACCTTCGACCATCTGGTGATGGCCGAAGTGGCTATCTTGGGAACCTATCATTTTGCTCAGGAAGAGGGGATTGATGAACTGACCGATGAGAACCAGAAGGCGTTAGATAAACTCACTGCCCTGTTAGCTCAATGGAAGCCCACCAAGGTGGTATTGGAAAAAGAACCAAGCATTGATCCGGCACTGCAAAATCGGTATAAAAAATACCTGGCAGATCCTTCCTACATCGATACAATGCCGAATGAGATTTATCAGATCGGGTTTCGGCTGGCCGCCAAAATGGATCACGAACGCATCTATTTATTCGATAATCACCCCGAATTCATTGGTTCTCTGGAAGGTTTTACCTTCGAGGGCTTCGAGGAGCAGGCCCAGACCGAGAGTGCCGGCGTCTACGATCGGCACCGCGAAGAGTTGATTCAGGTCTGGACGCATAACGATAGTCTGGAAAAATCGGCCGGTCTTATGGATAGAATGCGGATCATGAATCACCCGCTATCGGTCCGGACTAATGCGCAACGAATGCATCTGTACGAGTTGCGGGCTGGTGTTGATAAAAGCTGGATCGGCCCGGATTGGGTAGGCCGCTGGTATCAACGCAACCTGCGTATGCTCAGTTACTTATTTGCGTTCGCGGAACCTCAGGATCGCATTCTGATCATTGTCGGTAACAACCATAAATGGATCCTCGAACAATTGATTAGGAACGTACCTGAATTTGAGGTGGCACCTATTCACGATATCCTGAATACTGATTGAAACTCATGTGTCAAGGGTGTTCATGCAAAAAAATGTAATCATGTTGCGTTCGATGTACTACCTTCTTTTTGTTTGTCTTTTCGCATCTCCCCTTTTAGGACAGGAAGCCATTAATCAGGAAAAGCTGAGTGACCTGTTAGCCCTCTGCGATTCCACCCGGGCCGACGAGATCGGTATTTACCATAAAGGGGCGTTGGTAACCCATTGGCGCCGGGATGAGGCTTGTGCCGACCGCATTTTTAATACGGCTTCCATGGTCAAATCATGGACGGGCCTCGTCGTGGGGATCATGATCGACCGCGGAACTTTCAAAAGTGTGGATGACCCCATCTGTGATTACCTACCTGATTGGGAAGCTGGTTGCCAAAATAATATCACCCTGAAAGATCTGCTGACCATGTCGGCCGGATTATTCCGCAAAGGGCCACGTGGGATCCTGTCCAAAACAAATATGGATACCTATGCGCTACAGATCGAGCCAGACACCGTGCCCGGAATTAAGTTTAGTTACTCGAATGAATCGGTCCACTTACTCGGAATGGCCATTGAAGCGGCCACGGGCAAATCGGCACAAGATGTTTTTCAGGAGGTTCTGTTCACTCCTCTGGGGATGGATTCAACCCATTTGGTGACGGATGATGCCGGGAATTATGTGACCTATGGCGGTGCCCAGACTACCGTGCGGGATGCCGCTGCGGTTGGTCAGTTGTTGTTGAACAAAGGTACCTGGAGTGGGAAACGGATCGTTTCGGAGGATTGGATCAATGCCTCCATCCAGCCCGGCACGTATGCTCCCTATTACGGATATCTGTGGTGGCTGGATACCCGATCGGAGCATCCGAATGTAGCTGCTATGGGTGATTATGGGAAGCTGACCATCGTTTTTCCGACCCTGGACCTGGTCTTCGTTCGTGCTCAGACTTGTGATCTGCTACAAGACATTCAAATGAGCTGGATGGGACCCTCTTTCCTAAAGGCGATTGCGGAAATAGTGGTGGAGAAACCATAGCTCATTTGCTGCCTTTCGGCAAAAAAGAGTTTAGGACCAAATACTATATTTATGATAAACAAGCAATTTAGTATTTGGCAAAAGATAGGGCATGTCGGCTACGAAATGATACCCGTAGTGCTGGGGGTACTTCTGGCCCTGGCTATGGAAAATAGTGTCCAGCGACGGGAGGAACACGCTCAAATGCAGGAAATGTTGGAAGCTATTTCGGAAGAGCAAAAACTAAACAAGGAGCGAATAGTAGTACTGCTTCCCAAGATGGAGCGCACTATTGATACCCTCCATCATTTTAAGGGCGACACCTCTATAAACCTGATCGATATTGCCCAGAAAATAAAGGGATACTCCACTCCTGACCTGTCCACCGCAACATTGGGGCTCGGCAGCGAGCGATTGAAAGCCCTGCTGGATGTCCGGTTGCTGACCAGTATTGCCGAATTGGAAGTGTTGTATCGAAACTATGACCGAGTGGCCGAAAAGATACCGGCTCAGTTTTATGAACACTTCGATGATGCAGACCCCCATGCCAAACAGGTTACTGCTTTGATCTACACTGATATTCTGGAGAACCTCGAACGAATACAAAGCGGGATGGCGGAGTTTGACCGGGCTCTGGAAGAATCAAAGAACTAATACCACCTTAGCATGCAGCCTTATTTTCTCTTCGCTTTCCTGGCATTAGCGACTTCCCAATGCACCGAAACGGGCCCGGCCTTCGATGAACAAAAAGAGCGAGCCAGCATCCTTAGACTTCATCACCAACAACGTAGCCATCATTTCGAAAAGGATTCCATCGCCTTTGCCGATCAGCTATCGGATCAGTTTATCTCGGTGAACCGCGGGTTGATCAGTAAACCGGACCGACCGGCGACCATCACTAGGTACCATAATTACTTTTCCTCCGTAGCCTTCGTTCATTGGGACGATGTTTCGGAGCCTATCGTTCGGTTTTCGGAGGATGGTTCGATGGCCTATACCGTGGTGGATAAGATGGTAGTGGTAGATTATCGTAATGCGGAAGGGGAGACTATCCGGGACTCCACACACTTCGCCTGGACGGCCATCTACCGCAAGTATCCTGGTGGCTGGAAGATCGACGCAGTGACCTCCACGGAGCGGTAGATAAAAGGGAACGTGTAACCAGTGGCTGAAAGTGAAGTGTACCATAAAAACGGAATCTGGTTTTATGCGCATCCATCTTTGGTTACCTCTGATATTCTTTGTTATTGCTTGCAACCCGGAGCCTACTGTCAAGGCCCCGGACAAGGCAATCCGTGAAACCCTCCTGAAGGATAGCTACCTCGATCACCATCGGTTCTTTATGGCATACCCGTTGGCCAGTGGTGACAGCGTACGCTTCTATACGGATACCGGCGGTGGCCGCGTGGTGTATCCCCCTGTCGCGCAAAAAATGAATCTCACCATTGATAGTGTAGACGTTGATGGCGGGTACATGGAAATGCTACCGATAGCCGGTGCTTTCCGGGAGCGCGGATGGCCGGCGCCCCTGCAACCGCCCTTCGTTTTTCGGGATAGTCAACGTATGGATACGAGTTTTGACGGTATGTTGGGTGCCTATTGGTTTGGCGTCAAACGGTGGCGATTCGATTATGCGGAGGGGAAATTGTACCGCGTAGACAGCATTGACTGGCCGGCATTACCCGCCTCCCACACGGTTGAACTGGGGTTCCTGACCGACAGTACCGGCCAGGCGCTGACCCATTTCCCTCGTTTGGAGATCGTGGTAGACGGAGACACCATTTCCACCCTGCTCGATACCGGAGCCAAAATATCGCTCAGCGACGATGCCGCCACCATAATGGGACAGGAAGGTGAAGTAGCGGGGAGTTTTATGATTTCCACCCTCTTTGATCGCTGGCGTATGGATCACCCCGACTGGCGGGTCATCGCAGGTGGTGATGTTCATCTGGACATGGATCTGATCGAAGTACCGGAAGTGACGGTTGCAGGTCACACGGTAGGCCCGGTTTGGTTCGCCCGCCGAGCTGATGCCAACTTCACGGAATACATGTCGCAGTGGATGGACAAGCCGGTACAGGGGGCTGTGGGTGGTTCCTGCTTTCGTCACTTCGAATCGGTGGTGGTGGACTACGTGGCACGCAAAGCGTATTTTCAGCGATAGGGTATGCCTCGGGTGGCTTTTTTCGATGGATTAGTTATTGCGGTGTTAAGCATATTTCGGGAAATTGGTTTTCATTAAATGATGAATGCTAAATGCTCAGTGCTAAATGAGGGTTTTGTTAAGTTCTACTTAATAGTAGTTGTTTTGATTAAAAAATGGTATATTAATAATGAACCTTAGTTAACCCCAGCTATGAAAGCATATTATCTACTTTTTTTAAGTCTTTTTTCGTTCTGCCTAATACAGGGGCAATCAGGCCAATGGAAGATTGGTGATACCTTATCGTATTCAGAGATTATCGGGATGAAAGGAGAACGATATGATTTAACTCCGTACGAAGGAAAAGTGCTTGTATTGAACTTCTGGTTCATTGGCTGCAAAGGATGTGAAGCAGAGAGACCGTACCTCAACGAGGTATATCAAACGTATTTGGAGGAGGATATCCAGTTTTTATCCATTACCTATCACACCGACGGCGAATTAAATAAATTTCTTCCGGAACATCCCATCGACTGGGAGATTTGGAATAGAATTGATTTTATGGGGGTGGCCGGTGAATCTCAGTTTAACATTAGGTGTTATCCAACCACCTTAATTATTGACCGCAACCGGTTATTACGTTATCAACGATGTGGTTCAATATTGAATGGGAAGTCGGGGGATGACTTTCGGGATATCTTGACTACGGTACTCAAGGAGTAGTAATCAGCTTCTTCTTCCTTAAACACCTGTCAACTTATGTGTTTATGAATATGTTTGCTAACCTCTTCCTGCTAGCTTCTATGGCTCTTATGTCAAATTCTTACTCTCCTCATTTTAAGGTAGAAGAAGTAGAACCAGGAATCATAACATTGAAAGGGAAGGTTATTTCTCCGGGGCCTGTGAAGATCGTATTCTCGTATCAGGATGTGGTATCCGGAGGCATGACTCAACACATATACCAAGTAACGGATACGTTTTCCAGACAAATACCAAAGTACCATAAACAAGATGTATCACTTCAGGTAAATGATACAACCTTTCACCTGCTGGTAGAACCCAATGAGGTAATAGGCATTGAAATCGACAAGAACCGGAGAGAAAGTCCGGTTCATTTCACTGGAGAGGATGCAGAGCAATTCTCCGATTTTCACGAATTATTTGAGGCTATCACTCATTTTACGAAAGTAAATGATGAATCATCCCAAAAGTTAAAAAAACAGGATCCCCTTTCCTACAAGAATTATTTGCAAAGCCTGGAACAACAGTATCGATCCTTTTTACTGGAATACGGCGTGGCGAATAAGGTGGATAAAGAAATACAAAAATGGTTTTCAACTTGGATTACGTACCGTATTGCCAATAAACTATGTACTCCTTTCAATTTGGGGGGTGAAAAATATAGCGTACCTGATACATACTGGGATTTCTTCTCGGAGTACAGTTTGGATGATTCTTCTTCCATTAACTGTACAGCATACTTTCAGTATTTAAGGAGTTATAGCATGTATCTGTATAATGTTACAGAGCCATTTAGGGTTATGCGAGAGATTAGTATGGAAGATTGGGGCCATTTTTATGCTACACAAATAAATCTGATTAATGAAAAGGATTTCGGTTTTGGCCAGGAAGTATTGAGTGGAATACTATTATTCGGTCTGTTGATAAATGATTTTTCGGCTTTTGAAGAGAGGAAGAAGGACTTGCTATTGTATGTGCAATCGCCACTTCTACGCAACAAGTTGCTTGATCGATACGAAAAGCAAAAAGCATTCAGAAGTTTAGCTACAGGCAACAATTATGACTTGCACGATTATCGGAATGAATCATCCAAGACCTCCCTCATTGATATTGTTCGGGAAGAACATAAAGATAAAGTGATTTACATCGATGTATGGGCTACCTGGTGTGGTCCGTGCATCGATGAAATGCCCCATTCGGTTGATTTGCAGGAAGAATTTATTGGGGAGGACTTGGTTTTTGTGTATTTCTGTAAGCCAGACAATGTCAATAATGACCGGGCGGCATTCATCCTTGCCGAGAATAACCTTAGCGGGGAGCATTATTTTTTAAATTTTTATCAGGCTGTTGAATTAGAAAAGTTTCTAGAAAGCAGTAGTCTGCCCCGATACCTAGTTATCGATAAAAACGGGCAGGTTGTTGACAAAGATGCGCCCAGG
Organism: uncultured Saprospiraceae bacterium; assembly: GCA_964342305.1. Classification (GTDB taxonomy): domain Bacteria; phylum Bacteroidota; class Bacteroidia; order Chitinophagales; family Saprospiraceae; genus DT-110. The sequence continues at coordinate 79,914 of CAYFGK010000010.1, forward strand.
CCAAGCTCGCAGGAGATTCGCCAACTATTGGATGAACAGCTCCACAAAGGAAAGTGAGGGCAGTAGTTGGTGTGAAGTGGCTGCGGTCTAATCAATGCTCCGTGCTAAATGATGAATGCTAAATGATGAATGTTAAATGCTAAATGAGACTATAGTGAAAAAAGCAGTGTCTTCCGGAGTATTTGAGCAGAAAATAGTATTATAAAGTCATTTCTTTTTACAACTCAAATCATGAAACACTCCCTTCTGCTTTTAGCATTTCTTTCCACGGCTGTATTCCTTTCAGCCCAGATCACCAATTTGGAGGTAGGGGATCCATTTCCCCTCACCGAGATAGAAGGAATGAAGGGGCAGATTTATCCATTGGATTCAGGAAAAGTCTGGGTGTTGAATTTTTGGAACAGAGGCTGCAAACCCTGTGAAATAGAGCGTCCGTATCTAAATGAGTTATTTGCTCAATTTAAAAGCCAAGAGGGTATACGATTTGCGTCGGTCACCATGAATACTGAACGTCAGTTAGCCGAGTTCCTGGAAGATCACCCGGTCGACTGGCCGCTTTTCGGTGGGGTAGATTTTTTGGGAATCACTGGTGACAAAACATTTATGATTAAGGCGATGCCCACGACTATAGTAGTTAACCAAAAAAGTCAAATTCGATATAAGCATAGTGGAACTATTCTCCCCGGAGCTAGCGGTGAAGCCTTTATGAAGCTGTTGACCACGGTTTTAGAGGAAGAGTGACCTTTTTTATGTGCTTAATTGGTTGATAACAAGGCACTTATTAACATTTTTGAGTTGAACATATAGCTGTTTCCCCCCTTCTACAGATGAACGGAAGAAACAGATAACTATGCGCAACGACCCCATTACCCTATTAACACTCATCCTTTGTCTGTTGCCGGGATTTCTTTTGGCGCAAGCCACTATAACCGGACAAGTACAGCAGGCCGAATCCGAAAAACCATTACCCTACGCATCCATCTTATTGCTCGATGCTACCGATAGTACGCAGGTGCAGGGTGCCGTGAGTAAAGAGAGTGGGCGCTTTGAACTGAACACCCGGGAAACAGGTCCTCTGTTTGTACGAGTGAGCATCGTCGGTTACGCCACCTGGACCAGTGAGTCCTTTATCCTGGAAGCCGACGAAACGCGATCTTTCGGTACCATTGCCCTGCGCTCTTCCGCCCGGGAGCTGGAAGCGGTGACCATTGAGGGTGAACGCAGCCGCGTTCAGATCGAAATGGGAAAACGCACCCTCTACGTAGGTTCTGATATCTCCAGCCAGGGCGAGACGGCCCTCAATGCGCTCGACCAATTACCCTCGGTGACCACCGATCTGGAAGGTGCCATTAATATCCGTGGCGAGTCGGGTGTGGTGATCTTCATCAACGGTCAGGAAACCAATAAAGATGGTCTGTCCCTGCGCAATATTCCCGCTTCCCGGATTAAAAAGATCGAACTGATCACCAACCCGTCGGCCAGCTATGCACCGGAAGGAGTGGGGGGTATCATTAATATTATCTATAAGGACAATCCCGACGCAGGTCTGCGACTCAACAGCAATGCCATGATCGGCCTGCCCCGACGCTACGAAGCGGGTATTGATGGTAGTTACGCCACCGGTCCCTGGGAATTTGCCCTGGCGGCCAACGGTGGCGTGCGCTTTTCGAACGGCTCCTCTTCGCTGCGCCGCCAGAGTCGCGATCCTGACCAGAATCTGCAGGTATACAGCTACGACGAAGAGGAGACCGGACAGTGGAAACACATGGAGTTGAGTCCGACTATCCGTTTTTCGCCCGATACTTCGTTCTCCGTTAGTCTGATGGGGGAACTCCAGTATTGGCGCGACGACGAAGAGGTGTCGCAAATCAGTCAATTCACCTATGCCGAAGGACCAGGTCAAACCTATGATCTGCGCAACGAAAACTACCGCTCGGAAAAAGAATTTGAATTCCGCTTCAACCTGCTAAAAAAGTTTGCCCGCCCCGGTCAGATGTTGCGGATCTCCATCGATGGTTCGGGGGAGGAAGAAGCCGGTGCTCAATCGAATAACCTCGACGATGTACCTCTGGCCGATTCTCCGCTGGAACAGTTTATCGAGGAGGAAGAAGAGAGTGAGTTCAACGCCTATTACCGTGGACAGATAAAATATTTCCACCCCCTGGGAAATGAATGGACTGCACAGATCGGACTCGACGGTCAATACAATCCACTCGATGTACTGGCCTCCTACGATTTTGCCGCACCCGACTTTACCCGTCCGGATAACGATTACGAAGCCACCGAAAAGAATTTGGCCGGTTTCCTGTTGTTCAGCCGCGATGGTGACCGTTTGAAATTCGAGGTAGGATCACGACTGGAGTATTTCGACCGGGAAGCTGCCCAGCAGAATCCTGATACCAGCTTTTCCAGCAATTATTGGTCGTTCTTTCCGACCGGACAGCTATCGTATGCCCTCAACGAAGAAGGTACCCACGTAATCGGTATTTCCTACAGCCGCCGGATCGACCGGGTCGATTCTGATGACATCAATCCCTACCTGGAATACGATGATCCATATAATTTAAGTATTGGTAATCCGGACCTGAATCCGGTTTATTCCAATCAGGTTGAATTTAATTACGAGTGGAGTCGCCCGGCCTTCGACTGGCTACTGACCGCGTACTACCGGGACGAAACGAATAGCATTCAGGACATCGTCACCGATGCCGGTGACCAGACCATCGAGACCTACGCGAACTTTGCCAACGAGATCAACCGTGGCCTGGAGAGCGTCTTTAGCTGGAACCCCACCGAATGGCTGGCCGTAGACGCCAGCGCTCTGGTATTTAATCGCAGTTTCAGTTCCGGCGGCGACGAAGGGAATACCACTCAGCGTACCAGCTGGCGCGGACGCGTACAACCCACCGCTACCATTGCCGAAAAATGGCAAGTGGAAATGACCGGTGTGTATCGTTCGCCCCAGGAACGACCACAGTTCACCTACCAGGAGCAATTTTACGTAAACTTCGGTATGCGCTACGAGCTGGCCGAAGACAAGGGCAGCGTTTATCTGAATGCCCGCGATATTTTCGGGACCCGCAACCGGGAATCGATCTTCCTGACGCCCGCGTACCGAACTTTCCAGTCACGAAACTGGCAGTTCCAGACGATTCAAACGGGCATTACCTGGCAAATTAAATGATAAGTATTAAATGCTCGGTGCTCAATTAATTCATCATTTATACCGACAACGAAGTGGTTTGGAGTCCCAAACCACTTCGAGTCGAGTATATACTCGCGTGAAAAGGTTTGGCAAAGCCCAAACCTTTTTGGAAGCGGTACAGCACCGAGCATTCAGTATCAGGACTGTACGAAAGTTCAAATTTTAAAACCCATCCCCCCGGCCCCCTTCCC
>CAYFGK010000011.1:0-78986 GCA_964342305.1 uncultured Saprospiraceae bacterium
ATTCATGAGCAAATCCGGTGCAGTTATGAATCGCAAGAAGCAAACCGTTTACCGTAGGCCGTAAATCGTAGGCCGTGAGCCGTAAGCCGTGCAGCGTCTACCGTAAACCGTTACCCTTCCGCCAGCGTTTCGTGGATATCGGTGCGGCTGGCCTGGATGGCGGGAATGACCGCAGCCAGGAATCCGATCACTACGGCTCCCCCCAGCAGATAGGCCTCCTGTGGCAGGAAACGCCATCCGGTGAAGGTATAGCGGTAACTATCCGACAGATTACCGGCCAAGGCTTCCATACCCAGATGGCTGATACCAATACCCAGAATATACCCTAAAATGGCCAGGATCAGCCCTTCCAGGATGATCATCCCGAAGAGAAAGCCACGGGAGCCACCCATGGTACGCATGAGCGCCATCTCATAGCGGCGGTCGCGCAGGGAGGAATACAGGGAAATGAAAATACTTAATCCGGATACGATCACGATAATGATCGCCAACCAACGCAGAGCCTCGGCCCCCACACCAATCAGGGAATACAGGCGATTGATCTCGATAGCCGGAGTAGCCGCCTGCATATCGGTATTTTCGTTGATGGAGCGCTGCATGTTCAGGGCCTGGTAGTTGCGCCCCTTGAACTGAATGAGCAGGGAAGTAATGTCTTCTTCCGGGTATTCCGTGAGTGGCTTCATGGCCGTATCGTGGTCGTGCCCTTCGCCTTCGGCGTGGTCATGGTCAGCATGATCTTCTTCACCCTCCTCATGCCCGTGGACAGCCCAGACCGATTGGGTGTTGGTGAGGATCAATTGGTCAATGACCGAACCGGTCGGTTCCAGGATGCCGACCACCTTAAAGGGTTCTGCATCGGCGTGAATGAGGTTATCATCCTGTACAAAACCGTGGGAGCTTTGAAAGGTACTGCCCACTTCCAATTCCAGGACCCGGGCGACAATAGCACCCACCGTAACTTCCATTGTTTTTTCGAAAATACGCCCCTCAGCGGGTGATGCCTCGTACAGGTCCAAAAAAGTAGGTGTAGTGCCTACCACCCGATACCCGCGGTGGCTGTCACCCAAAGAAAGGGGCACGGCGGTTTTGATCAGGGGATGATTCGGGTTGAGGAAAGGACGTACTTCCTCGATCGACACATTCCCCGTGGGCGAATCGATGTGGTACATGCTCGACAAGATGAGTTGCAGTGGACTCCCCTTAGCACCAATGACGAGATCGATCCCCGCCAGGTTGGCTTCAAATTTCTCCTCCAGTTGGGTATTCAGGAGGAAGAGCAGGGATATGAGTCCGACCCCCAATCCGAACAGCACCAGGCTGAGGGTCATGGAGAGGGGTTTATTGATTATATTTTTCCAGCTGAGGGAGAGTAAGTTCATGTCTTCATGTTTTCATAAGATCCTAGACTTAGAGATGCCAGAGTCTAGATATCTGAGTGTCTTTTTCTTCTATCTAGTATCTAAATTCTTTAGGTCTTAAGAAAGAACTATTTGTTTTTCAAACCGCTCCTTCAACCGATTATCGTGGGTGACGATGAGGAGGGTGGCTTCCGCCAAATTCGCTTGTTCTTCGAGGAGAGTGGCTACCTCCTGGCAGTTCTCGTCGTCGAGGGCCGAGGTGGGCTCGTCGGCCAGGATGACGGCCGGTTTGTTGACCAGGGCGCGGGCGATAGCTACGCGCTGGCGTTCACCCACACTAAGCTGATCGGGTTTACGGTTGATCTTCTCACCGAGGCCGAGGCGGTCGAGTAATTCCCGAACTCGGTTTTTGTCGGGAGCGTGGCCCGCCAGTTTTTGCGCAAGCTGGAGGTTTTCACCTACGGTCAGGGACCGCACGAAATGGGCTTCCTGAAAGATGATGCCGATCTGCTGACCGCGGAATTTATCGCGGCGTGATTGGCTGAGTTGGGTCAGGTCGGTATCGCTGACGGAGACACTCCCCTGGGAAGGAGTCAATAGACCTCCTAAAAGATGGAGAAAAGTGGTTTTGCCGGTACCGGATTGCCCCAGTAACAGCCAATGTTCATTACGGCCGCAGGTAACATCGGGAAAGGAAAGGGGCGTGCCGCCGGGGTAGGTATACGACAGTTTCTGGGTTTGCAGCATAGTCTTTGTTTTTGGTTGGCTGGCAATTTTCGCGCCTGGATGCAAATGCTTTCGCGAAAAATCCTACTCCCCATGGTCGTATTTTTTCCGCGAAAGCATTTCCCGCAAAAACTGTCAGAGAAGGTTGATTTTTTGCTTTTCCCGTAAAATAGGCATAGTTTAGCACATCATAAAGCGACGCATGTTTAAACAGGACATACACATTATTCGCATCATTATTCCCCATTGCTGAAGCAATCTGGAGGTGCGAATTGTGTATGCCACCAAAGCTCCGACAGAGAACAAGCTGTCGGAGCTTTTTTTGTGGTAGTGCGTCGTTTTGCGCTTGGCGGAGGGGATTGACTGTCAGGAAAGCCGGGACATGATACCCGATGTTTGGAAAAGAATGTTGTCACCCGGCTTTCCTGACAGTCGGAGTGCTTCGGGCTGCTCTTGGTTTTTCTTCTTTCCTGGCTGCGTTTTTCTACGCGAAGCAGTTTAGAGGCAGAAGGAGAAAAGCAGCCATCCGCAACCAGGCTGAACGCGGTCTGGCTATTTTTTGCCGAAAGGCAAAACACAGCCCGCAAAAAGGCAGAAGTAACGGCAAAAAATAGCGAGCGGCCCGCAGAATAAGCGTATTTTTGGGCCCGAAATTGACCATACAGATACATTGAACGCCGCCCCACGGCGGTTGTTTTTTTGCGAAAGCACAAATACTACGATAGCACATGGCTACCTATCAGACATACGACTCACTGAACTTGCCACAGATCGATCAGGATATCCTGGATTTCTGGTCGAAAGAACAGGTTTTTGAACGCTCCGTGGAGCAGCGCGACCCCGAGAACAGCTTCGTGTTTTACGAAGGCCCTCCCTCCGCCAACGGAAAACCGGGGATCCACCACGTGATGGCCAGAACGATCAAGGACCTATTCTGCCGCTTCCAGGCTATGAAAGGACACCGTGTCGACCGCAAAGGCGGCTGGGATACGCACGGCCTGCCCGTAGAGCTCAGCGTGGAAAAAGAACTGGGCATCACCAAGGACGATATCGGGGTCAAGATCACCGTGGAGGAATACAACCAGAAGTGTCGCGAAACGGTGATGCGCTATAAGGATATGTGGGACGATCTCACCGTGAAGATGGGCTACTGGGTCGACCTCGACAATCCCTACATCACCTACGAGAATGACTACATCGAGACCGTATGGTGGCTGCTGAAGCAACTGCACGATAAGGACATGCTGTACAAGGGCTATACCATTCAGCCTTACTCGCCGGCCGCCGGCACGGGGCTGAGCTCGCACGAGCTGAATATGCCCGGCGCCTATAAGGAGATCAAGGACATTTCGGCCGTGGCCCAGTTCAAGATCAAAGGGACGGAAAACGACTACTTCCTGGCCTGGACCACCACGCCCTGGACCCTGCCTTCCAACACCGCTCTGGCTGCCGGTGCCAAGATCGACTACGTGAAAGTGCGGACCTACAACCGCTACACCAAAGAGCCCATCAACGTGATCCTGGCCAAAGATCGCCTGAACAGCTACTTCAGCGAACAAAACCCCGACCTGACTCCCGACGATGTGAAGCCGGGCAACAAACCTTACCCCTACATCGAGATCGTGGAGGAAATGAAGGGAGCCGATCTGGAGCTGATGGAATACGAGCAGTTACTCCCCTACGTGCAGCCCGACAAGCCCGCCTTTAAAGTGCTGCTGGGTGACTTTGTGAGTACGGAAGACGGTACGGGTATCGTGCACATTGCCCCGACCTTCGGTGCGGATGACTTCCGGGTAGCCCAGCGCTACGATATTCCGCCACTGGTGGTGAAAGACGAGCAGGGTAATACTATGCCCCTGGTCGATAAGCAGGGTAAATTTGTGAAGGAGGTGACCGACTTTGCCGGTCGCTACGTGAAGGACTACGGGCAGGAAGAAGAACGCCCCACCGATGCAGATATCGTGATCAAACTGAAGGAAGAGAACAAACTTTTCCACTCCGAAAAGTACATGCACTCCTACCCGCACTGCTGGCGGACCGACCGCCCCGTGCTCTACTATCCGCTGGATAGCTGGTTTATCCGGGCCTCGAAGGCGCGTGAACGCATGTACGAGCTAAACCAGACCATCAACTGGAAGCCCGCCTCTACCGGGGAGGGCCGCTTCGGCAAATGGCTGGAAAACCTGGTCGACTGGAACCTGTCGCGCTCCCGCTACTGGGGTATCCCGCTCCCGATCTGGCGAACGGAAGACGGTAAGCAGGAGAAATGCATCGGTTCCATCGAGCAACTGACTCAGGAGATCGAAAAAGCCAATGAGGCACTCGGTCTGAATCAAGAAGTCCCGCAAGATCTGCACCGCCCCTACATCGACAAGGTGGTGCTGGTAAGTGAAGATGGTCAGCGCATGGAGCGTGAGTTAGACCTGATCGATGTATGGTTCGATTCCGGTTCGGTACCCTACGCGCAGCTGCACTATCCCTTTGAGAATAAAGACAAATTTGAACTGAACTTCCCGGCTGATTTCATCGCCGAAGGGGTGGATCAGACGCGCGGCTGGTTCTATTCGCAGCACGCCATTGCTACTATGGTCTTCGATTCGGTGGCCTTCAAAAATGTGGTATCCAACGGATTGGTACTGGATAAGAATGGCGTGAAGATGTCGAAGCGACTGGGTAACGCCATCGATCCCTTTGAGGCGCTGGCCGGCAAGGGAGCCGATGCGGTGCGCTGGTACATGATCAGTAACGCCCAGGCCTGGGACAACCTGAAATTCGATCTGGAAGGGGTGGATGAGGTGAGTCGCCGGTTCTTCGGTACGCTCTACAACACCTATTCTTTTCTGGCGATGTACGCCAACCTGGATAACTTTACCTATACGGAAGCCGATGTACCGAATGCCGAGCGCCCCGAGATCGACCGGTGGATCCTGTCGTCGCTGCACTCACTGATCCGGGAAGTCGACAAGCAATACGCCGATTACGAAGCGACCAATGCGACCCGCCTGATCATGAACTTTGTCGACGAGCAATTGAGCAACTGGTACGTACGCCTGAACCGCCGTCGCTTCTGGAAGGGCGATTACGATTCCGACAAGATCTCGGCTTACCAGACGCTGTACACCTGTCTGGAAACCGTGGCCCAACTCATGGCCCCCGTAGCGCCATTCTTTGCCGACTGGCTTTACCGGAACCTGAACAACGGCAGTGAAAAACGGGAACACGCCTCCGTTCACCTGACCGACTTCCCAACGGCGAATACTGCCTTCATCGACGCCGAGTTGGAAGAGCGCATGGATTATGCCCAGAAGATCACCTCTCTGGTCTTTTCCTTACGGAAAAAAGAGAAGATCCGGGTGCGCCAGCCATTGCAGAAAATCCTGCTGCCGGTACTCGACGAGCGTTTTCAGCGCCAGGTGGAAGCTGTTGCCGACCTGATCAAATCGGAGGTGAACGTGAAGGACATCGAATTTATCGACGATGCCAGTGGTATCATCAAGAAAAAGGTGAAGCCTAATTTCAAGACGCTGGGTAAACGCCTGGGTAAGGACATGAAGTTTGCCGCCAAGGCGATCAATCAGATGGGGCAGAGCGACATCGCCGAGCTGGAGAAAACGGGCGTCTACGTACTCGAAGTGGAAGACCGCCGCTACGAATTGGGCATGGAAGACTTCGAGGTGATCACCGAGGATATCCCCGGTTGGCTGGTAGCCAACGATGGTGCCCTGACGGTCGCTCTCGATGTCACCATCACCGATGATCTGGTGGCCGAAGGTATGGCCCGCGAGTTGGTCAACCGCATCCAGAATATCCGGAAGAACCGCGATTTCGAGCTCACCGATCGCATCAAGGTCGTACTGGAACGGAAAGACGAGCTGGTACCCGCCGTGGAGCAATTCGGCGACTACATCAGTCAGGAAGTGCTGGCCGACGAGCTGCAATTATCCGACGCCCTCGACAACGGGGAGACGCTGGACCTGCCGGATGATGTGGCCGCGAAGGTGATGGTGGAAAAGGTGTAGGATGTCGATCCTCTGGATCGACGGGGATTAGGGGATCAGGAGATCAGGTGACTCTATGCCGGCTGAGTGGTGGTTTTTGATAAAGCCGCATTTTCCCAATAACAAAATAGGCCCTTTTGAAGCCTACTCCAACTTGGCCATGTTTCGTAGGATATGCCCTTCTCTGGTTTGCTCAAGCCAGGTAAATACACCCTCGCTATCGGGATGGGAGAAATAAGCTACACCTAGTTTGTGTACACCCAGATCTGTCTTTTTGAGATTCTGGGATGCCACATCATAATAGTGGTGGTAAACACGATAGTTTTGCTCTTCCTTGTCGAATTGGTGGTAAAAATACTGGATGTAACCAGTGCGTGGTATGTGAAGGTTACTAATAAAATCAATCTGGTAAGCTCGAACTGCCATTCCATAAGCCCGTACGGAGTCCATATTCACAGATGTCGGAGCTTTTTGTAATCGTTGCGGAATAGGCTTTATAGATCGTCCAATAGCTTGTAAATGGGGCATGGGAATGGTTTCTTTTAGCTGACCATCCAGGGTATAAACGGAAATTTTGGTATCAGTCAGCATGTATGTATAAAGCTCATCCTTATGCGATGCTGCCTGCGTAATAAAGGGCGGAAGAAAAAAGGGCATTTCTTTTAGCTGATCGGGGTAATCAGAGAGTTTTTTAAGAAAGCTGCCGTCTGAGTTGTACAGTGCAAGACCACGCTGACTTTTTTTAAATCTGGCCACATCGAATTGTGATATAGGGCTGGGATCTTGGTAATACGACGGTACTACAAAATAATTCCCAATCCGATTGAAGTCTGTATAATCTCCAATCAGTTCTTTATCAGGTAGATCTAAGCTAAAATGCTTTTGTATTCCGGAGAATCCATGTCTGATCGTTAGCAAATGTCCGCCACGATCAATAAGATAAGTCAGGTCATTGCTTGTGCTGGAGGCAGTGAATAGACCACCGAACGGAATCACTTCGGAGGACATAAAGATAGAATCCGAGGTAAGTGAGTCTAAAATGTCCCCTTGATCATTGATTCGTAGAACGGTGGAATTAGCCCGGCCCGAAACGCCGCAAACCCAAGTGCTGTTTTCATTGTACTCAAGTACTCTGAATCCCCTCAAATTGGTATTCTTGAGAATAGTATCCTGTTTTATATTCCCCTGACACAGGGACTGGAAGGAAAAGAAGAGCAAACAAAATATAAGTGAGAAGCGATACATACAACTGGGGAATTAGGCTTATAAATAAATTATTAAAACATTGTCAAAAAACCAAAGCAAACTAGTTCCTGAATTATATTTCTTAAGAGAATGGCAATTGTACAAAGAAGATCATATACTATATTTTATCCTCATGCCCCTCGAAGGGCTTCGCCTATACCGCTTCCGAAAAGGTTTGGGCTTCGCCCAACCTTTTCACGCGAGTATATACTCGACTCGAAGTAGTTTTGCTCCGCAGTACTTCGTGCTGGTGTCCCAAACCACTTCGTTGTCGGTATAAAAGAGACGTCGGTTTATCGCATTTTCTTTTTGATGAGGTGATCATTTGACTTCACCTTTCCATCGCTGCTTTTTGTGCGATAGCCCCTAACGTTATTCTTACCTATTACATGACCAAGCACAAAAAGGAGCGATAGTCCCTATCTCACATATTGATCACCTCCTTGCGTGACTTCACATTCAGCTTGCGGTAAATGCTACTCACGTGGCTCTTGACGGTACTGACCCCGATATGGCAGGCATCGGAGATCTCCTGATTGGTAGAGCCTTTTCGTAGCAGTTCGTAGATCTTGCGTTCCTGGACCGTGAGCTCTTTCAGGCCGGTGGGCTCGCCGGGAGTGCGTCTGCCACCGAAGTAGTAGCCTAAACCGAGTAAGCACAGGGCTGCCACCGCGAAGGCACCGGTCCTCAGGTAGTTGACCCGTCCGGGTAACTGGCGCCGGAAGGCTGTGAAATATGCGCTGCGTTCCCCTTTCCACTTTTTGCGATAACCCCGATAGAAATCAGCGTGCTCCCGATGATTGGTTTCGAACTGGCTCAGGTAAATGGCATACAGAGAGACCAACGGATGACTGCTGGTATCCGCGATAATTCTTAGCTGACCGCACATCTGCGCTTCGATAAACTGGCGTTTGGCCGCGCTGCTTTCCGCGGCCAGATCGGTGGTGCGATTTTCGAAATCAGTCACCGCCTGAAAGGCAGACTGGACCGGTGCATTGCGGTAGGTAATGTCGCTGAAAGGCGGTCGTAACCCGTTCGCCTCCAAACGAATGGAATCTCTACCGTTAGCGATCAGAAAAAGGTGATTTTCATCCAGTCCACCGATGTTGAGCGAGGTAGGCGCATCCCCGCGCTTTATTAGGTGCAGCCGGTATACCATGTCTTCCCGGGGCAGGAAACCAATATCCATGGAAAAATGGCCGAGGCTGTCGATGGCAGCCTCGGCGATGATCATATCGTACGACATGGCGTACAGATCTTCAAAGGTCGGGATGTAGGAGAGGTACACCGTGCGCTCCCACGACGAGTCCAGTTGGATATGTCCGGTGAGTTGGGGCACCGAAGATGATGACTTTGCAGCCAGGGGCAAACAAAGGAATAACCATCCCAAACATCCCAGTAGTAATCCTTTACAGGTCATATGTCTCCTAAAATTACTGAATGTAGGCCGAACTGATTGCGATGTGTCCCGTAACATTACCGGGCAAGATCATGATTACCCAATCTCCTCCTTCGGGGTCGCGGAGTGATTTGGTCAGGTTTCCGATGGCTTGAGACGTTTTTCCGGCATTTCCCTTGGTCGATAAAGAGAATGTACCCTCTTTTTTACCATGTGGATCATAGAGTTCGATGACTAATCGTCCGTTTGAGATCCGCCCGTACACCTTAATTTGCATTTCGCGGGTATTTTCCGGAATATTCAGGATAACCTCATCCTTACGTGAATCATCTTCCAATTCCAGGGTTTGCTCAACTTCGACTCTGGTATCATCTCCATTAGAGTTCGAATTCCGATTGGTGTTGCTGTTTTGGTTCTGTTGGCCGAAGGCCGTTGCGGATAGCAGCAAAAAGCTGCATAGTAATAAAACAGGTGCGTTACGCATGGTGTATTGGTTTTGTGTGAAAACCCATCCCCCGGTAACCGACAAGGCCAAAAATGGCGTTTGCGGTTGGCCCCTTCCCTTTGCAAAGGGAAGGGGTGGAGTCCGCTGGACAGGGTATAAAATGATCCATTCGAAACCGTAGCTCCCGTTAAGTGGTACAGTCGGGTAACCTCTTTTGAGCCGGCGAACCGAATAGAAATTAATTATTCTTGACAAGCGTAATAAAGGATCCTTGGCACTTCAACCAAGCGTTACTTCTTTCCTATTTTATACGCTCCGTTATGTTGCTCTATCATCCATCCTTTTGCCAGCTCTAATTGCCAGCCATCCCCTTCGACTAAATCGGCTGACACCTTATTCGGTGCAGACACCGTTACTTTACTCCAATCGGATGATACCAGAGCATCGTTTTTTACGGTTAAGGTTCCCCAAAGATCAGTTACCCGCAGATCAGGGTAGATTGTTCCTAAACCTTCCAGTGGAGTCAGGTTACGGGGGTCAAATGAAATATTCATATTTTGAAATGGTAAGTCTAAGACCGGATGTTGGGTAAATTTTTTCCTTAGTTTTTCAGCTTTTTCAACACGCTTTCTCTCTCTTTCAGTTTCTTCGTTTACTATTTTTTGGTATTCGTATTCACCTGAATCAGCTATTTGATCAATCGGTTGGCTATCATCCACGGATACACCAAATGAATGGATAAAATAGTCTGACAGATTGGTACCAATGTCAATGTCCCTGTGCCAGCGTGGTTTACTTTCCGAGAGGAGATAACCATAAAAGGGTATGGTGTGATAGGCGAACGACCTCACAAAAGTAGGATTAGAAAAAAATGCATTCTTGGATCGAATCAGCTGCGATTTTACTTCCTGCTCGTTTCTTCCACTCAGCTTCAATGCGGTATACTCGGCCAGTCCCTCGTTTAGCTCCAAAGCATTTTCTGCCTTTTTTATATCGGGGCTGGATTGCCTTTTTTGCCGGAAGGCTAAAGCATTTTTGATATGCTTAGTCCTGCGTTCAGGCTCGGTGGCCAGTACGGCTTCTTCTAATGCCTGTAGTTCCAGTTTTAGTTGCACTCTGCCCTCATAGGTGTCCAGGTGGCCGTTGTCCATTTCCGGAATGCCCGTAAAACCAAGGTCCGGCTGGATTCGATGAAAGAGTTCATGGATAACTAAATGATTGCGGGCTACTTTCTCCTCCGGAAGCGGCAACATGATCATTGACCACCTTTTATCGCCCCAGTTGAATGCAGTGTTGGAAATGTTGATCTCCGGCGGTAGTGTATCGGTGTACATGGCGCCAATTCGATTGAATGCTTCCTCCTGGTTATTCTCGTTAGCATAAAAAACTCTCGACTCCGGGTCCACCATAAGTAGAGCACCGTATACTTCCTTGTTCCAAAAACCACCATGGTCGATCGCCAGCAAGCTGTCCACCGCTGAAAAAGTACTCCGTATTTCTTTCTCCAATTCCGTCAGATTAGCTGTGGAACCAGCTGGCTCCTTTGACTGGAAATTCTGGCAAGACGCAAAAAGGGACAGCAGTAACATATACAATAGTCTTTTCATAAGCGTTGGTATCAATCCGGGTGGTGAACAACTGCAGCAAATCTATGGTCAGCAGCCGGAACGCCCATGAAATAAGGGTCGGGAAAAGGTAGGAGAAAAGTAGGATATGGGGGGATTGCTTGAGAAAACTGGCTGGTCACCTCGCTTTTACAAAAGAATGATTGCGTTTTAGCCAGTTTTCTCAAGAGGTGTGAGGGTGATACTATCAGTGTACCGTTTTCTGTAGAAACTGCTTCCCAAAACCGGGCGTAGCACATTCATGCTCTAAAAAATGGCTTTTCGGCCCGGTTTTGGGAAGCGAAGTCAAAATGTACCCGTCACCAATACTTACACTCGAGTGTATTGTGTAGTCCGCTTATCCCCCTTTTTCTGAACGCGATTTTGTTCGACGGCTAACTTCAAATCACGACTGGCAGTAGCGGGCGATATGTCACGAAACACCCGTAGATAATCCTGGCGTGAAAATTGATTACCCTTGAAAACCGTCAGGAAATAGGTCATACGTTCCCGTGGATCGAGTTGTTGATTCTGCACTTTCAACAGCTCTTCCAGCGAAGTATGAATGGCATCTAGCATAAACTCAATAAACCGGGTCGAATTACCCTGCTCGTCACAATATTCCAGGACATCGTAATAGGTCTGCTGCCTGTTTTTTATAACAGTCTCAAAGGGTAAAAACTCAAATACCGGATATTCCTGTAGCAGAATCAATGTTTGCCACAATCGTCCCATTGGACCATTACCGTCCATAAAAGGGTGGATGAATTCTATTTCATAATGGACAACGGAACTCTTAATGAAAAGGTGGTCATCACTCTTTTGTACATATTGAAATAACTCCCTCATTAAGTGATCCAGGTTTTCGGCAGGAGGGGCTACGTGAGCAACCTGTTCTCCCTTAAAGATACCAACCGGTCGGGTTCTTAGCTGCCCGGGGTTCTCCATCAACCCATCCATTAAGATCCGGTGTGCTTTAAGAAAGGAGTTCAAAGAGGACGGCGAAAACGAATGAATCTGATCGTACACCTTAATGGCGTTCACAACCTCCCGGATATCCTTTTCCGGACCAATCACCCGTTTGCGATCAATGATAGCCGTGATTTGCGCTTCGTTCAGGGTATTCCCTTCGATTTCCAGGGAAGCTTTGATTGTTTTGACCCGGTTTCGTTTCCGAAGTTCCGGAGAAGGACGGTGTAGGTGAGCGGAATTTACCTCCCCCAATCGCTCAGCAATCGCTGTCAGCAACTTCAGAATGGCGTTTGTAATATCGTAGGGTGGCTTCATGATAGTATCATATGATAGTATCGTGAAGATAAGGTTTCTTATGGAGTCTGCTTCCCAAAACCGGGCGTAGCACATTCATGCTCTAAAAATGGCTTTTCGGCCCGGTTTTGAGAAGCGAAGTTCGCGACACGGAAAAGCCCGGCTTACATAATGTGTAAGTCGGGCTTGGTAACTCATTCTGACTAAAGTTCATGAACCTTTTTTCCAGGTCATGGTAGTAGTCGATCCGGACCGGCCAGGACCATGCCCGGAATACTGAATCTTGATCCGCGGCACTAGAGGACCAACCTCCTCTTCAAGCCCGAGTTCGCTCGGGCGATCTGGTCTCTAAAAGGGGGAGCTTGCTCCCCCGGTCTCCAGTCTTATTCAGCCTCCACCTCGAAGGGCTCCTTCGAAAAGGTCAATCCCTTCGGATCGGTGTGGATGTAGATCGTATCTCCGGCACCGTACTCATTACTGAGCACCAGCTTGGACAGCTCGTTCACCACTTCGCGCTGCAGCACCCGCTTCATGGGGCGCGCACCAAATTGCGGATCGTACCCGAGACCGGTCAGGAAATCCTTGGCCGGATCACTGATCTCGATGGCAATACCTTGCTTGCCGAGCATTTTGCGCACCTTGATTAGCAGCAAATCCAAGATCTGGTGGATCTCGGAGCGGGTCAACGGCAAGAACATGATCTGCTCGTCGATCCGGTTGAGGAACTCCGGACGCAGGTTTTCCTTCAGATGCTCGAATACTTCCTGCTTGGTCGTTTCCAGGATCTCGGTGCGGTGCTTATCCCCCAGGGCGTCGAGGTCTTCGAAGTTTTCCAGGATCGTCTCGGCCCCCATGTTGGAGGTCATGATGATGATGGTATTCTTGAAGTTTGCTTCCCGTCCTTTATTATCAGTCAGGCGGCCATCGTCGAGTACCTGCAACAGGATGTTGAAGGTATCGGGGTGGGCCTTCTCGATCTCGTCGAGCAGGATGATGCTGTAGGGCCGACGGCGCACGGCTTCGGTCAACTGACCACCTTCGTCGTAACCCACGTATCCCGGAGGCGCACCCACCAGGCGGCTAACCGCGTGGCGTTCCTGATACTCACTCATATCGATGCGGGTCATGGCCTTTTCATCATCGAAAAGTACTTCGGCAATGGTACGGGCCAGCTCCGTCTTACCGACACCGGTCGGTCCCAGGAAGATGAACGAGCCGATGGGCCGATCCTGGTCCTGTAGTCCGGCACGGCTGCGACGGATGGCATCAGATACGGCGCGTACCGCTTCGTGCTGGCCGATCAGCTGCTTACCGATCTCGTCTTCCAGGGTCAGCAGTTTTTCCCGTTCGCTTTGGGTCATCTTCTCGACGGGGATACCCGTCCAGCGGCTGACTACCTGAGCGATATCGTCGGAGGTTACCTCGTCGTTGGTGAATCGCTTATCATCCGGCAACTTATCGAGCTTTTCTTCAGCCGACTTTAGCATGGCTTGCTTCTCTTGCAGTTGTCCGTAGCGGATTTTGGCGACAGCCTCAAAATCACTGTTGCGTTCGGCACGTTCGGCCTGCTGCTCCAGCTCTTCGATCTCTTTTTTGATCGCCTGCACCGTATCCACAATTTCCTTCTCGTTCTTCCAGGCAGCCCGCAGGGAATCACGCTTCTCCTTCGCGTTGGCCAGTTGCTCTTTCAGGGCACCCATGGCCTTTTTATTCTCTTCCCGCTTCAGGGCCTCCCGCTCGATCTCGAGCTGCCGTACCCGACGGTCCCACTCGTCGATCTCTTCCGGTACAGAATCGAGTTCCAGGCGCAGACGGGCAGCAGCCTCGTCGATCAGGTCAATCGCCTTATCCGGCAGAGCGCGGTCGGTGATGTAGCGGTGCGATAGTTCGGCCGCCGCGATCAACGCATCGTCGAGGATCTCGATCTTATGGTATACCTCGTAGCGCTCCTGCAATCCGCGCAGGATAGAGATGGTATCTTCCACACTGGGCTCATCGATAAAGACCGTCTGGAAACGACGGACCAGTGCTTTATCCTTTTCAAAATATTTCTGGTATTCATCGCTGGTAGTCGCACCGATCGTCCGCAGCTCACCGCGCGCCAGCGCTGGTTTCAGGATGTTGGCAGCATCCATGGCACCCTGCCCGCCTCCGGCTCCGATCAGGGTGTGGATCTCATCCACGAAGAGGATCACCTCGCCGTCGGCCGCAGTCACCTCTTTGATCACGCCTTTCAGGCGCTCCTCAAATTCCCCTTTGTACTTAGCGCCGGCGATCAACGCGGCGATATCCAGGGCGTAGAGTTTTTTGGTTTTGAGGTTCTCGGGTACATCGCCTTTCACGATACGCCAGGCAATACCCTCCACGATGGCGGTCTTACCGACCCCGGCTTCACCGATCAGGATGGGATTGTTCTTCTTCCGACGGGAGAGGATATGCAATACCCGTCGAATTTCTTCGTCCCGTCCGATGATGGGATCGAGCTTACCACTTTCCGCCCGCTCATTGAGGTTGATCGCGTATTTATTGAGGGCATTATAACTATCCTCGGCACTCTGGTCGGTGACCTTACGGCCCTTGCGCAACTCTTCGATGGCCGCTTTCAGATTCTTTTCCGTGACACCTTCTTCTTTGAGCAAGCGTCCCCCTTTATCATCGCCCTTTAAGATCCCCATCAGGATCAACTCAATCGAAATGTACTCATCACCAAAGTCGGGCAGCATTTTCTTGGCCCGGCTCAGCGATTTATTGGCATCGTTGGTGAGGTATTGCTTCTCACTACCTTCGACCCGCGGATATTCCTTGATCGATTCCTCGATCTTGCGTTTTAGGGTCGCCATGTTCACGCCCGATTTTTGAAGCAGGAAGTTGGCGACATGCTCATCGGTCTCGATGATGCCCTTTAGCAAGTGGGGCGTGTCCACCTGCTGCTGATCGACCCCGGCTGCAATCTGCTGCGCCTTCAGGATCGATTCCTGTGCTTTTATGGTAAAATTGTCGTAAGTCATATGCTGATTTCGTATTTTTTAAAGCTACTAATAACCTATCAAAATAAAGGCCAATTGATTTTTCCTGTCTTTTTGGCAGTGGCTTTCGCCAAAAAACGCCAGGGTGGCAGATAAACTACTCAGGCTCAAGTAAACAAGAAACACAAGGATAAAAAGTACAAAATCTGTGGATTGTCAGGAAGGTGAGAAGGATGGAGATCGGAAATTTTTAGACAAACCTTTTGGAAGTCGGAAGTCGGAGGTCGGAAGTCGGAGGTCGGCATGCCTTAGTCCATTCCCACTTTCGCTGAAGCTTCAGCGGCCGAAGGAGGATCAGCGGTCCTTTTCGATCCGTCAACCGTGCAGCGTTTAACGTCTTCTGATCTAAAAAAGACGGACATTCATATAGGGTATTTTCTCCTTTAATCGTTTAGGGGTATATATAAAGCCATATCCCAAAAACACATCTCATGGTCATCACAAATTGTATCCAGGGCGACCTGACTCCGTTTACGCCCACTGCCGACCGTCCCTGGGATGCCTACCGGGCCCGCCATCTGTTGCGTCGGCTTGGTTTTGGCGCAAGCCCGGAAGCCGTGCAAGCGGCCCTGCAAGTATCACCGGCACAGGTAGTGGATCAACTTATCGACGAGGCCCTTCAGAGGCCTTTGCCCCCGGAGCCGGAATGGGCCTATTGGTCACTCAGTGATTACGATAGTGATGACGCCATTCAGATGGCAGTTACGCAAAGCCGGGAATGGACCGTACGCTGGTTTCGCGATATGGCCGCCAATGGGCTAAGGGAAAAAATGGCGCTCTTCTGGCACAACCACTTCGTAACCCGGCTCGACGACTATATCTGCCCCTCGTACCTGTATCAATACCATAAACTACTACAAGAAAAAGGACTGGGGAATTTCAAAGACTTTACCCACGCCATGGGGATTACACCGGCCATGTTGGTGTTCCTAAGTGGTGCCCAAAATACCCGCTTCAATCCCAACGAGAATTACGCCCGGGAACTGTACGAGCTCTTTACCCTCGGGCAAGATAATGGCTATACCCAAACCGATATTGAGGAGACGGCCCGGGCCCTCACCGGCTGGGTCGCCCGCGATGAATTCTGCGCCCCCATCACCTTTGTACCCAATCTGTTCGACCCGGGTACCAAGACGATCTTTGGCCGTACCGGCCAGTGGGGCTACGACGATGTGATCGATATCCTCTTCGAAGAACGGGCTACTGAGATCAGCCTGTTCATTTGCGGTAAGCTCTACGAGCACTTCGTACACCCCGAACAAGACGATGCCATCGTCGCCGAACTGGCCGCGACCTTCCGCACTAATAATTTTGAGATCGCTCCGGTATTCCGGCAATTATTCAAAAGTGAGCACTTTTTCGACGAGTACGTTCCCGGTACCCAGATCAAAAGTCCGATCGACAACTTCGTTGGGCTGGTGCGCGACGGAGGCTTCCCCACCGACAACCGGGAGCTTATGCTTGGCTTTATCTACTTCGCTTCCCTCCAGGACCAGCAAATATTCGATCCCACCGATGTGGCGGGATGGCCCGGCAACCGATCCTGGCTCAATACCAATACCATCACCCTGCGGTGGCAATCAATGGAGCTCTATGTGTCCTACCTCTTTGAAAGTGCACCGGAACGATTGCGTACCATTGCCAAAATGTTGAGTAATAATTCCAATGATCCAGAGGTGGTTACCAAAGCTCTGGCCGATCATTTCCTGGTCAGGGGTCTGACCAATGAGACGGACCTGATGGCCGCCGTGGATGCCTTCAAGGCGGAGGTTCCCCAGAATTATTTTGATACGGGTTCATGGAATCTGGACTGGGAAATAGCCCCCGCCCAGATCGTACTGTTGATGCTGGAATTGATCAAGCAACCCGATTTCCAACTCCTCTAATCCCAAAACCATGTGCGACCACAACCACACCAATCATAAACGTCACGGAGCCGCCCTCGAACACGGGGAGGCCCACCAACAAGATCACCAGCAATGGAGCCGGCGGTCCTTCCTGCGCAATATGGGCCTGATCGGTTCGGGCTCAATGGTCTTATCTCAGATGCCGATCACTGCACTGGGAGCTTCGCCCCTTACCCATGCGCTGGCGAATGCTAATACCGATCGTATCCTGGTACTCATTCGCCTGAAGGGAGGCAACGATGGCCTCAACATGATCATTCCGGTGGGCCAGTACAGTCAGTATCAGGCCGGACGCCCCGGGATCGCCATTCCGGAGAACCAACTCCTCCACCTCGACGATGCCTTTGCCATGCCCGACAGCATGGACCCCCTGAACAGCCTGTGGCAAAACGGAGCAATGAAGGTGGTACACAGTGCCGGTTATCCCGACCAGAATCTGTCGCATTTTCGATCGTCGGATATATGGGCTACCGCCAGCGACGCCAACGAGATCGAGACCTCCGGTTGGCTGGGCCGCTGGCTCGAAAATGAATTCCCCGAATTTCTGGTGAATCCACCGGTCGATCCGCCCGCCATCCAGATAGGCGGTGCGGGCAATCTGGCCTTCACCAATACGGAAGCCACCAATATGAGCGTGGTGGTCAATAACCCGGATCAGCTCGCCCGCATCGCCCAGGATGGTCAACTGTACGACCCGCTCGATGTGCCCGAATGCTATTACGGCGAGCAACTGAGCTTTGTGCGCACGGTCGCCAACAGTACCTTTCGGTACGCACAGGTGATCAATGAGGCCTACGAACGAGCCACCAACGAGGTGCAGTACAGCAGCAGCCTGGGTCGTCAATTTGCGCTTATCGCCCGCATGATCAAAGGGGGCCTGTCGACCCGCCTGTACATGGTGACCCTCGATGGATTCGATACACACGCGGGCCAGAACAACATCCACCCCCGCCTGATGCGGGAACTCAGCCAGGGCGTTTCCGATTTTTATCAAGACCTTTCCACCGCCCAGGCGGATACGAACGTGCTGTGTATGTCGATCAGTGAATTCGGACGACGGATCGAGCAGAACGCCTCCCAGGGAACCGACCACGGGGCAGCCTCCCCCATGCTGCTATTCGGTGACGGCCTGAATGGGAATGGTTTAGTAGGGCAAGGCCCCGACCTCACCGATCTCGACCCGATTGGCAACCTGCCCTACGAAACGGATTTCCGCTCGGTCTACAGCACCATTCTCGAGAATTGGTTGTGCCTGGCCCCCGCATCAGTCGATCAGATCATGGGACAGTCGTTCAACCGCATTCCCGAGCTTGGCCTGGCCTGCCAGGCTACTTCCAGTACCAACCGCAATCGAGTCGCCCCCCTGGAACATCAGCTCCTCCAAAACGGTGATCAGATCACCCTCCGCTACTACCTGCCCGTAGGCAGCCGGGTGCGATCCGAATTACTCGATATGAGTGGTCGCCGCCTGCAGGACCTATCACCCGGCTGGCAAACGCCCGGCTGGCACGACCTGCAACTCAATCTGCGCCAGTACCGACTGGCCGGAGCCATGTATTTGTTGCGAATACAAGCGGGACAAAGAGCGTTGGTGAAGAAGATTGTGGTTCGGTAAAAATCCCCCCCCTCAGTCACGATTCTCTATAAACAACCTCGTATATGACGAAATCCCTAAATTGAGCATTGAGCATTGCCGTACATCCTACTACCCAATACCCTCTACCAACTATGCGAACCCGAGTCAAAATATGCTGCATCTCCTCCCGGGAAGAAGCCGAATTAGCCATCCGGATGGGAGCCGATGCCCTGGGTCTGGTCGGTCACATGCCAAGTGGCCCCGGAGTGATCGATGATGCCCTCATCCGGTCCATTGCCGGTTCGGTACCGCCACCCACGGGTACTTTTCTGCTGACCAGCGAGACAACTTTTACGGATATACTCACCCATTACGATCGGGTCCATACTAATACCCTGCAGTTGGTGGATGCAGTGGATGCCGACACCTACCGCCGGCTCCGCGAGGCGCGCCCCCACCTCAAGATCGTCCAGGTTATCCACGTGCAGGACGAATCCAATATTGAAGAGGCCATTGAAATCTCCGACGACGTAGATGCCCTTTTATTGGATAGTGGCAACCCACATGCAGCGACCAAAATATTGGGTGGCACCGGTAACACCCACGATTGGTCACTGAGTCGCCGGATCGTGGAGGCTGTCGACTGTCCGGTATTCCTGGCCGGAGGCCTGCGGGCCGAGAATGTTCGCGAGGCCATGGAGACCGTTCAACCCTTCGGACTGGATCTGTGCAGTGGCGTACGCACGAATGGACGCCTGGATCCCAGGAAGCTGGAAACGTTCATGGAAGCAGTTCATTTGTAATTTTTAGTGCCTAATTTTTAATTGGTAAGTACAGTGTATTGGATAATAGGCAGTTGGATTATTTCGTGAGACTTATACCTCTCCTGTCTCTCCTGTCTCTCCTGTCTCTCCTGTCTCTCCTGTCTCTTCCGTCTCTTCCGTCTCTTCCGTCTCTTCATGATCACAGCGTCAGCAAGAGTAGGGGTAGAACTAAAGCATCGGAGAGCAGAGAAAAAGACCCCGCCGGACCGTAATCCGTGGGCCGTGAGGCGTTAGCCGTTTTCCTGGTTAGCCTTTCGGCAAAAATGGTATTTTGGTTCGATTGAAAAAATCCGATCCTATGCACCAACGATACCTCATTCTATTTCTTTTTTGCCTGCCAGGTTATTCCGGAGTTGCCCAACTACCCTCCGACGCCATTCTGGAGCGCCATACCCGTAACTCCCTCCAGGAGTTTTACGACTTTCTGTCACTGCCCAACGATGCCAATATCCCCGAGCAGCTGGAACCCAATATTCAGTGGGTATCCAACGCCTTCGAACAACGTGGTTTTACCATCACCCGCTTGCCTACGGAAGGTCTGGACCTGGTGCTGGCCGAACAATACTTTCCCGGTGCCGAAAAAACAGTCCTTTTCTACGTGCAGGTCGACGGGCAGCCCGTCGATCCCGGTGCCTGGAACCAGGCGACCCCGTTTACGCCCACCCTCAAAGCTATGCAGGAGGATGGCTCATTCGAGTCCATTCCCTGGGACCGTATTAAGGGAGAGATCGACCCCATGTGGCGCATTTACGCACGTTCTGCATCCGATGCTAAAGGACCGATCAATATGTTTCTGGCAGCCCTCGATGCCATGCGGGAGGCCGGACTATCCCCCAATTACCACATCAAGGTGATTATGGATAACGAAGAGGAACTCGGTTCGCCAAATCTGCCGGCAGCGGTAGAGGTACACCGCGAAGCCCTGGCCGCCGACCGGCTGGTAATTCTCGATGGCCCCATGCACGTCACCAACCGTCCGACACTGGCCTTTGGTGCCCGCGGCATTGCTACTGTTCGCATCACCACCTACGGACCAAGAGTACCCCAGCACAGCGGACATTACGGAAATTATGCCCCCAACCCCGCCATGCGACTGGCCCAATTGCTGGCCAGCATGAAGGATGCTGATGGACTGGTGATCATCCCCGGTTTTTACGACGGGATCACCTTATCGGATGAGGTCCGGGAAGTACTGGCTTCGGTACCCGATGATGAGGATTACATTCAGCAAAAACTTGGCATCGCTGAGCCCGAAAAGGTGGGAAGAAATCTGCAGGAAGCCATTCAGTATCCCTCGCTAAATGTCCGCGGGATGTCGTCGGGCTGGGTGGGCAGTAAGGTGCGGACCATTATTCCGGCCGCGGCCGTCGCCAACCTGGATGTACGTCTGGTGAAGGAAAGTGATCCGGAACGCCTCATCCGCCTGATCCGCGAACATATCGAAGGGCAGGGATACCACATCCTGGAAACAGAACCTACCGAAGAAGAACGGAAGGAATACCCACGCCTGGTCTCCATGTCGAGCAATATTGCCTACCAGGCCTTCCGCACCGATCTGGACACACCCATCGGGCAGTGGCTGAGCCGGGCATTGGAAGCGGCCCATGGCGAAACGCCCGTCAAGATCAGGACTCACGGCGGATCCGTACCCATTTCTCCTTTTGTAAACACACTGGATGTCCCGGCGGTGTTGGTACCAGTCGTAAATCCTGACAACAATCAGCACAGTCCCAA
Organism: uncultured Saprospiraceae bacterium; assembly: GCA_964342305.1. Lineage (GTDB taxonomy): Bacteria > Bacteroidota > Bacteroidia > Chitinophagales > Saprospiraceae > DT-110. Next base: position 21,109 of record CAYFGK010000011.1, read on the forward strand.
CGAAAATGTGCGTCTGCGTGAGTATTTTTTGGGCGTTAAAACGATTGCCGGTATTTTGGCAGAAAAGATAGATTAGTATGAATAAACTATGTAAAGACGCGATGCATCGCGTCGCCGCCCTTACAGCCCTGATGGCCACTGTAATCTCTCCGCTATTTGCCCAAACGGCCCCCAAGGCCCAAAAGAAGGCCGTAATGGAATGGGTGGATGAACACCAGGCCTCTTTTTCGGAAGTAGCCCAGAACATCTGGGAATGGGCAGAGCTCGGATATCAGGAAGAAAAAAGCTCAGGACTTTTACAGCAAACCTTACGTGACGCAGGCTTTTCAATTGAAACGGGGATTGCCGACATCCCCACCGCTTTCGTAGCCAGTTACGGTTCCGGTAAACCTGTGATCGGTATGATGGCCGAATTTGATGCGCTGCCGGGAGTGTCCCAGGATGCGGTGCCGGTGCGCCAGGAACGTCCCGACTGCACTGCGGGGCATGCCTGCGGCCACCATTTATTCGGTGCGGGTTCCTCCGCAGCGGCCATTGCAGTAAAGGAATGGATGGACGAGCACAATGTTTCCGGCACCATCCGCCTGTACGGTACGCCCGCCGAGGAAGGCGGAGCCGGGAAAGTGTATATGGTTCGGGCCGGCGTGTTCGACGACGTCGATGCCATGCTGCACTGGCACCCCGGCAGCGGCAATTCGGCCGACGCCGGCTCTTCCCTCGCCAATAAATCGGCCAAATTCCGGTTTTACGGAGCCGCCTCCCACGCCGCCGTAGCTCCCGAACGCGGACGCAGTGCCCTCGACGGTGTAGAAGCCATGAACTATATGGTAAACCTGATGCGGGAGCACGTACCTATGGAATCGCGCATTCACTACGTAATTACCAGCGGTGGGGAGGCCCCCAACGTGGTGCCCGAATTTGCGGAAGTCTTTTACTACACCCGTCACCCCGAGATGGCCGAAGCGCGTGCCATTTTCGACCGCGTGGTACAGGCGGCCGAAGGTGCAGCTCAGGGTACTGGTACACGGCTCGAATACGAGATCATCCACGGAGTATTCAACTTGCTTCCCAACCAGACCCTCGGTGAGCGCATGCACGCCAATCTGAGTATGGTAGGCGGGGTGGATTATTCCGATGAGGAGGTGGCTTTCGCCAAAAAAATTATGGAAAGCTATCCGGATAAAAAAGTAGCTCCGGAAGATGCGAAGGAAATCGACCCCTTCGATGTGCGCGAGCGGGGTGGTGGAGGCTCTACCGATGTGGGCGACGTAAGCTGGGTGGTACCTACCGCCGGTATGCGGGCAGCTACCTGGGTTCCGGGCACTGCACCCCATAGTTGGCAAGCTGTGGCAGCCGGTGGCATGAGCATCGGGAAAAAAGGGATGGCCGTGGCAGCCAAAACCCTGGCTCTGACCGCCATGGACCTGTTCGCGAATCCCGAACTTTGTGAGGAAGCCAAAGCAGAATTGAACCGCCGCCGGGGCGAGGATTTCATCTACCAAGCTATGCTAGGCGACCGGGAGCCACCATTGGATTACCGGAAGTAAAAAACGACATTACCCACATCTTGATTGACCGTAAGACCGTCAATCAAGATGTGTGGTGGTTCCATTCCGGAGTTTACGCAATTGCCCGCAAAGCCACCTGAATAGCACCTTCCAAACGGGCGCCGTCCAACTCGACCTTGCCGACTACTTTGAGGCCGTTATACAGGGTGAATAACAGCATGGCGATCGCCGGCAGATCCTTATCGGAGGATATTTCGCCGCGGTCTACGCCGGTCTGGAGGTAGGTGGTCAGAATATCGAGAAAACCCTGTTGGTTTTCGTCGGCCATCGCCTTGATCTTTTGATCGTGGGGAGCCAGTTCGGTGACGGTATTAACTACGAAGCAACCTTTGCGGTCAGGATCCGAAACGGATTCATCGATTGCCCGTCGAAACAGGGCCTCAAGTCCCGTACGCACATCGGGTTGACTGAACAGGAAGGAGCGCAGCCCTCGCTGATTCGTAGCACGGTAGTGTAAAATAGCCCGTTCGAAGAGTGTTTCCTTATTTCCGAATGTACTGTACAGGCTGGCGCGGTTGATGCCGAGATGCTCCACTAGGTCCTGCATGGAGGTAGCGTGATACCCCTTCTTCCAGAAGAGGTCTACCGCTTTTTCCAGTACGTCCTGTTCGTTAAATGCTTTGGTGCGTGGCATGGTACGTTTCTTTTTTTTGCGAAAGCAAAAAGGCCGGTGTACCGACAACGAAGTGGTTTGGTCTCCCAAACCACTTCGAGTCGAGTATATACTCGCGTGAAAAGGTTGGGCGTGGCCCAACCTTTTCGAAAGCGGTATAGTTGTATCCGACAACTACCGACCTAACGCACAAAACGGAACAAACGTTCCAATATTTACCAAAAATTTTAGCTGGCCAGGACAGAGTTGATATTCAGCCCACCGTCGATATTAATCTCGCTGCCGGTGATGTACCAGGCATCGTCGGAAGCCAGGAAGGTGACCAGCTTGGCGATAGCCTCCGGGGTACCGAATTGCTTCAGGGGAACGCGCTCCTGCATGGCGGCGGCAAAGCCGTTAAGCTGCTCTTCGTTCATGCCCGTTTTACTGAAAATAGGGGTGCTGATCGGACCGGGATTCACGGCGTTCACGCGGATCTTTCGGGGTGCCAGCTCCGTAGCTGCGGTACGGGTAAAGGAATTCAGGGCGGCCTTGCTGGCAGCGTATACCGATGTATTCGGCATGCCGGTATAGGCATTGATGCTCGACAGATTGATCACGCTGGCGCCCTCGTTCAGGATCGGCAGGAATTTCTCCAATGTGAATACGGCTCCTTTGAAATTGATGTTCATGGTAGAGTCGAATACCTGTTCGTCGATCTGTCCGATGGGCGCCGGAAAGAAGACTCCGGCGTTGATGAAAAGGATGTCCACTCCACCAAACTCGGCCTTGATCTGCTCTGCCAATCGATTCGTATCGGCCAGATTTGACTGGTCGGCTACCAGACCCTTAACCCCTAATTCCCGGGCGGCTGTTTCCACTTTTTCGGTATTGCGACCGGTGATGATCACCCGGGCTCCCTGCTCAATGAATGATTGGGCCGTGGCATATCCTATACCACTGTTTCCTCCGGTAATAACGGCTGTTTTTCCTTGTAAACTACTCATGTTAATCTTTTTTAGAATGATCGTTCCAAATTAATAATCGACAACAGAACGATTGTTCCAAAACAATAGTTTTAAGCATGTCTATATTTATTGGAAAAAATATCAGCCTACCGGAAAAGGATACTGGTGGTGGTTACCTCCGATGCGTACACCATCGTCAGATGATACAAACCTGCCGGCATCTGCCCGCGGTACAAAATGATTTCGCGCCAACCAAAATATCAGTACAGCAAAAAAGAAGGGTATGGGTCGCATAGAACATAGGTGTTTGTTCTAATATACACCCAAATATTCAATACAGATCTACCGAGGTCCGAATCCGTTTCTGATTATACATCCAATCGGCTTTTCACCTGAGCCAGTTCTTCGGGATGATTTACATTCATCAGGGCATCGGGTTTGACGGCATCCAGAAGCTCGACCGGAGAGTTGATAAGTGCTTTCCGCGGACAGGAATACCCTTGCGCCAGGAATTGCAGGAGTACGGGGTACGCCCGTGGTTCCCAGATGGCAATCAGGGGTTCCGGAAATTCAGTAACGGGGCTGTTGAACGCGGTCGCTACCTCGGAAGGATTCCTGGCACCCACTAATTGTTGCAGCGTGTGCCGATCCAGCAATGGCAGGTCACAAGCGACCACCAGCCAGGCGGCGTTAGGGTTTTGCCGAAAGGCGGAGACAATGGCTCCAAAGGGCCCCAATCCGGAAAAGGTATCGGGTAATGCCCGGTACTCCTCCGGCAACTCTGCCACCTGTTCGGGGCGGCAAGAGATATAGGTTTCTGTGCACAAGGCCGACAGCATATCCGCCATATATTCACGCTGCGGCTTACCGTGGTAATCGATCAGGCCTTTATCCTGCCCCATCCGCTGTGATTTCCCACCGGCGAGCACCAACCCATGTAAGGGCGGTATTTGTAGTTGCTTTCGCAAAAAAGCGGACGTTCGGTCCGCCGCAGTGAGCGACCATTGTGGCAGTTCCTGCCAGTCGGGGAATGCTTCCCGAAAGAAGTCGAAAGGCTGCTCCGCTCCGTCGGCGTACAGGATCAGGTCTACTTGTGTCAGCTGATCCATGCGTTTGCGCAGGGATTTTTCTTTCACCGGATCGATGACCACGATCTGCCGGTCGGCCCGAAAGTGATTACCGTTCACCAGCACCACGTCCTGCTCGTTGAAAAGGGTCCGGTACTGGTGTTTATTCAATTCGGCCATACGGTCGAAGCGATGGTGAGTGATCATATCGGTGTACTCCAGCGTAGCTCCGTGCCCCAAAGCACCTTCGAGGCGACCCGCAGCTTCATCGGCACTGGCGTGGTCGGCATCAACGTAAGCTACCTTTAGGTCGGAATGTAGCTCCTTGGTCAAAGTAAAAGCCAGTTCCTTGATGCGTCCACAGGGGGTACCGAGGATGGCCCATTCCTGACGTCCGAATTGCCCCAGGGCGGGGCGGGTTATGTTCGCATGCTTCTGGTGCTTCATAATTTTTAATGCTTAATTTTTAGTTTTTAATTGGCTTAGGAGTCGCCAATCCCGTCACCCTGAGAGCTTCGAGGAAACACCCGCTATTTTCTGTTTTGGGGTACCCCAAAACAGAAAATAGCGGCAATCCCCCCGGTCAATCGTGCTTGAAATCGGATTTCCCCCCGCGCTTCTCCATGAGTCGGGTCTCCCGGATCACGATATCGTGGGAAAAGGCCTTACACATATCGTAGATCGTCAGGGCCGCCAGGGTCGCGCCGGTGAGCGCTTCCATTTCGACGCCCGTTTTGCCGGAGAGGGAGGCCGTACATTCGACGACGACTTCCCGGTCATCATTAAAGTAAATATCTACCTGGCAATTGTCAAGGCCGAGGGGATGGCAGAGCGGAATGAGCTCGCCCGTCTTTTTGGCGGCCATGACCCCGGCAATGATGGCCGTTTGAAAGACGGGGCCTTTCTTGGTTTTTATGTCGTCGCCCTCGAGATGCTGAAGGATCTCATCGCTGAGCACGACCACGCTGCGGGCGCGGGCCAGACGTTGGGTAACCTTTTTGCCGCCTACGTCTACCATGGAGGGGCGTCCTTCGTCGTCGAGGTGGGTAAAATCTTTTGACATGATTAGCGGTATATGAGTACGGGAAATAATTCGCCTTCCGGAAATTCGGTGCGTCCGCGCGGCAACTCCAGAAAGCCGTCGGCTTCGACCAGGTTAGCCAGGTCACCCGAACCGTGTCCTTCCACGGGTATTGCCCGGCGCATGCCGTTGCGGGCGTAGTCGAGCCGTACCTGCAGGAAATAGGTCAGGTCGGGCTTGAAGGTAAAGGTGCTGTCCAGCACGGCGTAGTCGTAGTCAAGCGGATCGAGTCCCATACAGGCGCGCACCCAGGGGCCCACGTAGCGGTGGGTGCACATAAAGCTCGATACCGGGTTACCGGGCAGGGCAAAGATCGTACATTGCCCCCGCCAGTGCCCGAACCAGAAGGGCTTTCCCGGTCGTTGACGTACGCGGTGGAAACACTTTTCAACCCCCAGGTCTTCCAGGGCCTCCGGTACGAAATCAAATTTACCTTTGGAGACGCCGCCACTCATCAGTATCATATCGTATTTCTCCAGACATCGCTGTAATTCCCGACGTATCACTGCGGGCTCGTCGACCAGGTGCAGATCATCGACTTGGAGCCCCCATTTCTTGAGTGAAGCCCGGATGGTATGCGTATTGGAAGAGCGGATTTGGTGCGGTTCGGGAAAGGATTCTACCGGTACCAATTCATCACCGGTAGAAATGATCACTGCCGTTGGCAGGCGACGTACCTGAAGCAATGCCTTTCCGACCGTAGCGGCAACGCCCAATTCGGCGGCCGACAACAGTACGCCGGGTTCCAGAATGGTGCTACCCTGCGGGCGGTCGGTTCCCCGGCGGTGGATGTTCTGGCCTTCCTTTATCGCCTCTACATTAATGATCGCCGTGCCATTTTCAATGGTGACATCCTCGTAGCGAATGACCGTATCGGTTCCTTCCGGCAAAACCGCTCCGGTCATGACTTCCAGGCATCCATCCGGATCCGGCATGGATTGGGGCGGAGCACCGGCAGCCTGGGTTCCCAGCACCGGAAATACGGGCGTATCCTTTTTGGCGAAAGCCTGATACTGAATGGCAATACCATCCATTGTCACCCTGTCGAAAGGCGGAAAGTCCCGGTCGGCCCGGATAGGCTCGGCTAACACACGGCCAGCTGCCAACGGTAAGGGCACCGTTTCTACTCCTAAGTCGCGGCGATGCTCTAATACGATGTCCGTTGCGTGGTGAATATCAATCATTCGAGTTGGCCTTTTCTATTCGTACCAACACGCGTTTGGAGGCAGGAGTTTTGCTGTCCTTGGCAATGGTGTCGATCGGCACCAAAACGTTAGCCTCCGGAAAGTACGTAGCCACGCACCCTTTGGGAATATCGTAGGGTACCACCAGGAAGCGCGGAGCAATCCGGGGTGTATCGCCGTGGGTACCGATCAGGTCGACCACCTCCTGAGCTGCCAGGCCCCGGTCGGTCATATCAGCCTCGTTCATCAGCACGACCCGCCGCTCGGAGTAGATGCCGCGGTATCGATCGTCCAGACCGTAAATCGTGGTATTATACTGATCGTGACTCCGGATGGTCATCATGATCAGTTCGCCAGCGGGCAACTGGTTGTCGGGCAGGGCATTCACCGTGAAGTGGGCTTTGCCGGAAGGCGTATCAAAGGTCTGCTTGCGGGCTCCGTTGGGCAGGTAAAAACCACCCGGCTCGCGCACCCGCCGGTTGTAATCGTCGAATCCGGGCACCACCGCTTCGATGGCGTCGCGGATATGGTCGTAATTACCGATCATCTGCTCCCAGTCGACCTTGCTGCGTTCGCCCAGGGTAGCCTTCGCCAGACCAGCCACAATAGCTGGTTCACTCAGCAAGTGATCGGAGGGCGGAGGCAGAACGCCCCGGGAAGTATGCACTACCCCCATAGAGTTTTCCACACTCACGAATTGCTCGCCGGAGGCCTGCACATCTTTATTGGTACGGCCCAGGCAGGGCAGGATCAACGCTTCTTCACCGTGGACCAGGTGGCTGCGATTGAGCTTGGTCGACACGTGCACGGTCAGCGCACAATTGCGCAGGGCACGGGCTGTGAAATCCGTATCGGGTGCGGCCGACAGGAAGTTGCCCCCCATGGCGAAAAACACCTTACCCTTTTGATCGTGCATAGCCTGGATAGCGTCTACTACCGCGTAGCCGTGCTTGCGGGGTGGCGCAAACCCGAAGCGCTCCTGCAATCGATCGAGGAAGGCATCGGGCGGTGATTCCCAGATCCCTACCGTGCGGTCGCCCTGCACATTGGAATGACCACGCACGGGACAGGTGCCCGCACCGGGTTTGCCGATGGCCCCCTTCAGGAGCAGCAGATTGACTACTTCCTGAATGTTGGCCACGCCGTTTTCGTGTTGGGTGAGCCCCATGGCCCAGCAGATGATGATCTTCTCTTTGCGGCGCAGCATCTCGGCGGCAGCCAGCACCCGATCGCGGGGTACCCCCGATTGCTCGACCAGATCGTTGAAGTCGTGTTTTTTAAGTTCGGTGATCAGGGCCTCGTAGCCCTCGGTCTTGTCACTGATAAAGTCGAAATCAAAGACCGTCCCCGGCGCCTTCATTTCCTGGTAGTACAATTGCAGCATAATGGCCTTGAGCAGGGCAATATCGCCGTTGATGCGCACGGGCAGGAAAAGGTCGGTCAGGGTCGTGCCACCCCGCAGCATCTTAAGCGGTCGTTGTGGATTGGTGAACTTGACCAACCCGGCTTCCGGTAGCGGATTTACGGTGATGATCTTGCCGCCATTTTCTTTGCAGCGTTCCAGGGCCGATAGCATGCGCGGGTGATTGGTACCCGGGTTTTGGCCCATGATCATGATCACTTCGGCCTCGTACAGGTCGGGCAGGGTTACTGACCCTTTCCCGATACCCACCGTACGCGACAGGCCGACGCCGGAGGATTCGTGGCACATATTGGAGCAGTCGGGCAGGTTATTCGTTCCGTACTCCCGCACGAAAAGCTGGTACAGGAAGGCCGCCTCGTTGCTGGTACGCCCTGAGGTGTAAAAGATGGCCTCATCGGGCGTGGATAGCCCATTGAGATGCGTGGCTATCTTTTGGAAGGCGTCTTCCCAGGAGATGGGCTGATAGTGGGTTCCGCCTTTCGGCAAAAAGAGGGGCTCCGCTAAACGCCCGGATTTCCCTATCTCAAAATCAGACCACTGCCCCAGATCGGCCACCGAATGCTGCGCAAAAAAGTCAGCACCGATGCTCTTTTTGGTGGCTTCCTCGGCGATGGCTTTGATCCCGTTCTCACAGTATTCGCCCAGTTTGGAGCGATCATCCTCGGGATCGGGCCAGGCACAGCCGGGACAATCGATCCCCCCTTTTTGGTTGAGCTTAAACATGGTCCGCACGGCCTCGCCGGGCTTCATATAGCGCATGGCGTGCCCCAAGGCCGTGGTAATGCCCTTGACGCCGGCCGAATTGGCCTTGGCTTCTTTGACCTTAATCCCCGTGAATTTGGTGGGGGTGTGGTGGATGGTATGGTCGTTGGCAGAGGTGTTATCGTTCATGGAAAAGTAGTATGGTCGGGAAAGGAATGTTGAATGCTAAATGTTGAATGATGAATGCTCCCCACCTCCGTTAAAACTACGGCGGGTGGAAAATGCTCAATGCTCAATGCTCAATTTAGGGATTTCATCATACACGTGAATGTTTATAGAGTACCTTTTAGAGTGAACCAACCACTAAGGTATGGGCTAATACCCCATTTTCCGTGAGCCGTGAATCGTAGGGCCGTCTATACCCACCACTAAAGTGGTTGGGCTTATATCTTATTTGCCATAGGCCGTAAGCCGTGAATCGTTTGCCGTGAGCCATTTTAAACTTCTGACCTCAAACTTCTGACTTCACACTTCAAACTTCACACTTCACACTTCCCCTACCCTCCGATCGTCGACATCGACTCCGTGACCGGCAGGCCGCCGTTGCGGTTGCGTTCGGCTTCCCAGCCGTCTTTGGCGCGGTTGCCGAGGGCTTCGAGGAAGGTGTCACGGATCTGCTCTTCCGAGGCGCCGGCCCGCATGAGGTCGCGCACGTTGAAGACGCCGTTATCGTACAGGCAGGTCTTCAGCATGCCTTTTGGCGTAAGCCGGATCCGGTTGCAGGTGCCGCAAAAGGTGCGGCTATAGGCAGCGATAATGCCGATCTTACCCTGAAATCCGGGGACCCGGTAGTTCATAGAGGTGGAGTTGGGCGGGTCCGGTACTTTTTCCAGGTCGGGAAAGGCACCGCGCAGGTGCTCGACAATACGGCGGTGATTCCATTCCAGCACCGGGTAGTGGCTGCCCTCGCCGTTGAAGGGCATCTCTTCGATGAAGCGTACATCGACCGGATGGTCGCGGGTGAGTTCGGCCATGGGGATAAGGTCATCGATGTTCTTACCGTCCATGACCACGGCGTTGATCTTGGTATTGATGCCCTGGTCGATCAGGGCATGGAAGGTTTCCATCACCCTGGGAAAGACATCGCGACGGGTGATCTCGTAAAAACGCTCGGCGTCAAGAGAATCCAGGCTGAGATTGACAGAGGAAATACCCATGGCTTTGAGCTCGGGAACCACATCGTGGGTCAGGGTGCCATTGGTGGTAATATTGACCTTTTCGAAGCCCATGCCGCAGACGGTACGCAAGAATTCGAGCATGTTGCGACGCACGAAAGGCTCGCCACCGGTGATGCGCACCTTGGTAATGCCCATACCCCGGAGGAGGCGCAGCAGGCGCTCCATCTCCTCGTAGGTGAGCAGATCCTCGCGGGCTACGTACTTGATGCCCTCTTCGGGCATACAGTAGAAGCAGCGAAGGTTGCACCGGTCGGTTACCGCCAGCCGCACGTAATTAATGCGGCGGCCGTGATTGTCGTATAGTGTCGCTTGATCATCCATCCCTATTCGTCCGTTCGTGTATCAATAGCGCCAGGAGGTCAGGTCGGCCCCTTGCGGAGCACGCAGCTTGATCTCCTCGGCCCACTTCGGAATAAACATCCGGTGGTACCGCAGGCGGGTAATGTGGTTGGGCAGGGTCGGATCGCCGTTCCAGCAATGCTCGGCCCGGTCACCGTAGGCCACCTCCCCGTCATAGTAAGGTGCTGTCGTTTCTTCCAGCATGTCTTCTGCCAGGTAAACAGCATTATTGAGGTAGTAGTTATCCATATCCCCGCAATAAATATGGACTTTCCCCTTTAGGTCTTCGCCGATCTCGGCCCAGTCGCGCTTCATGATATAGGCCAGATCGTAGTTTTCGCGCCAGTGCTTGGCAACTTCGGGATTGATCTCGCCGGTAAGCTTATCCCAGATGCGTTGGGGATAGCCGTCGGGACCGACGGGCGAATACACGGCTTCCCAGATGTCCCACTGTTGTCCGGAGCGGCCTTTGGAGCCCAGGGCCAGCTCCCGCAGATTCATGTCGCGGAGGGTAGCGCTCACTTTACCCAGGGAGTCGCGATGGCCGGGCCGCTCGGTCTTCTTAAATTTACTGTCGAGATAATAGGCATTCTTGTCTTCGTAGAGGTTGACCAGGCAGTACGCCCGAAAGTCGATGGGGTCGGGACAAGCCGCGTAGCAACCACCGTACTCTTTGGGGTATTTGACCTGGGCGGCCAGGGCTTCCCAGCCACCGGTGGAACCTCCGTACAGGAAGCGCGCCCAGCCTTCCCCGATGCCGCGGAACTGCTCTTCGATGTATGGAATAAGCTCGTAGGTTATGGCATCACCGTAGGGCCCCAGGTTTTCGGAGTTTACGGCGTAGGAATCGTCGTAGTACGGATTGGCGTGCTGGATCTTGATGGCGATCACGCGCGGGAAATCGGGACCGGTCCAGGCCCGGTAAAAGTCGTAGGCTTCTTGTTGGACTACCTTGTTGTAGCAATCCACGCCGAAGCGGGCGCTGTATACGCAGGGCTCCGAATCATCGGGGGGCGTGGTGCGCCAGCCTCCGAAGTCGGAGGGGAAGTGCCCGTGCATAATGGCCAGCGGGTATTTGACATCCTTATTTTCCTCCCAGCCTTCCGGCAAAAGAACGTGCGCGCCGAGGTACATATCGCGTCCCCAGAAGTCGGAGAGCAACTCGGAGCGGATCTTGATGTGCTTGATGTACTCACTGTCCTCCGGCTCTTCGATGGGCGGAATTTCTTTGCTGAGGGTCAGGATATTTGCCGCTTTGCGTTTCGGGTCGAAGGTGATCTTCACGGGATCGCTGAGGAGGTTGCCCGGCGATCGGTTCCACTGTTGGCCTTCGCCGTTGTCCATGGGCAGTTTGACGGTATGGCCGTCGGCCCGTTCGAAAGTCTCGTAGGTATGCAGGAGCACCTGCACGTAGTAGTCGCCGGCCGACACTTTGGCGAGACTGGGGATAGGGTAGCCAAATTCTGCCCGTCCGAAATGCATTTGCTGGCCGGGCGTCCAGTTCTCCACGTCTTTGCCGAAAACAAGCTGCGTGCCCGGCCCGTCGGAGATCTGAAAGCGCGGTTCGGCGGCGGGATCGGTGGACAGCATCAGCAGTAGTCGTCCGTCGAAGGAATCCCCCCGATCACCGGGAAAAACGACCGAAAAATAGGCCTGATCGGCCTGGGTGGTGCCCGTGAGGGCGGCGGCACAGAATGGCAGCAGTGCCAGGAGTGCAATGAACAGGTTACGCATGGATGAAGCTGTTTTTAAACAGGGTACTCTGGTGTTAGGTATTGTGTGGTAAAAGATAGGGAATTACCGGTGAATTTTGGTGTTCGGAGGTGGTTGATCGGGTTTAAAGCCATTAGTTGATCGAAAGTTGGGCCAAGGTTCATGGTCCCTGCCTACACCAAGGCTTCGGCAGGCAAGCAAGGTCCACGGCTCACGCTGCACGCTGCACGGTAGACGATGGACGGCTCACGATACACGGCTCACGGCGCTCCATGCCTCTGCCAGTGCGGACATAAGCAATGGCCAAACCTAGAACATTGGAAACTAAAGGGCTTGCAAAGGTTTTGGGCCAGGGTTCGAGGGGAGGTGTGCTTTCATCTCTAATACCCAAATAAAATACAGTCATTCCCCCTGCAATGATCTTCGCAAATAAGGATGGGTTAACTCCCGTCCTTTTTTTGTCAACCAGCTTACGGTTGCTATCCCTAAAATTCGTACAACTGAACAAATTCCCGAAAATTCGTATTTTAGAGGTGCAATTAATCCAAGCACTATCCCCATGGGAGCATCAAAAGCACAACTCTTTACCCCGGCCCAAAATGAAATGGCTGATCTGGCCCGGGCATTAGCCCACCCGGCCCGGGTCGCCATCCTGCAGCATCTCTTGAAAGTCAACGCCTGTATTGGCGGCGAACTCGTCGACGAGTTGCCCTTGGCGCAACCCACTATCTCCCGCCACCTTAAAGAACTCAAGGCCGTAGGCCTGATCAAAGGTACTATCGCCGGTAACCGGGTTAATTATTGCATCGACCAAAAACGTTGGTCCGAAGCCCAACAATTGCTGCAACACTTCTTCTTGCCGATACCCGACGAACATTCCTGCTGTTAAGTTTTCATTAATTCTCCTCCCTCAACTTGGCAATTCTTATTCGTTGATTGTATTATTGCGATAAATAAATATTAGATACCTCTTCCTGGAAGAGCATTGCAGAAGCAATGCCAACGCAAATAACACATGACTACTTTTTTTCCGGAACTTCGGGAGCGAATTCAGCATTCCTGGTTGGTCAAACCCAATCTGTCGAGCCATCGCAAACAGGCTCTAAACAAACTCAAAACGGCCATCGAGGATAGCCCCGATATCACCAACATCGTATTTATCTGCACCCATAATTCCCGCCGGTCACACCTGGCTCAGCTCGCCTGCTTCGCCGCAGCAAACTGGTTCGGCTACGATCAGGTCACCACTTATTCGGGAGGTACGGAAGCCACTGCATTCCACCCAAATGCGGTTGCTGCTATCGAAGGTGCGGGATTCCAGGTTACCTCCGATGGTGACACCAATCCGACCTACACCATTCAGCTTGGTCCCGAAGGCCCTGCCTCCAAATGTTTTTCCAAGGTGTATGATCACCCCGACAATCCGTCGGCTAATTTCATAGCAGTAATGGTGTGTTCCGATGCCGATGAGAATTGCCCCTTCGTTCCGGGTGCCCGCCACCGGATCTCCCTGCCGTACGACGACCCGAAAACAGCAGACAATACCCCCGAAGCGGCCGCAATCTACGACCAACGACTCGATCAGATTGCCCGTGAGCTCTTCTGGGTTTTTGATGCGCTCAACAAATAACACACAAAAGCAGAACAGATGAATACTACAGCAGCTGCACCTCCCCGCAAACGCCTGGGATGGCTCGACCGCTATCTAACCCTTTGGATATTTGCCGCAATGGCCATCGGAGTAGGCCTCGGCGTTCTTTTCCCCCAGATGGCAACCGCCCTGGAATCGTACTCCAGCGGCACGACCAATATCCCCATCGCCATTGGTCTCATCCTGATGATGTATCCGCCCCTGGCCAAGGTTGATTACCGCTTATTACCCAAAGTGTTTAGCAACGTAAAGGTCCTGAGCCTCTCCCTCTTCCTCAACTGGATTATCGGCCCCTTGCTCATGTTCGGACTGGCCATCCTTTTCCTGCGCGATTACCCCGGCTACATGACCGGCCTCATCCTCATTGGTCTGGCCCGCTGCATTGCCATGGTCATCGTCTGGAACGACCTGGCGGAGGGAAGTCGCGAATACGGGGCTGCCCTGGTGGCCCTGAACAGCCTGTTCCAGGTCTTCTTTTACAGCTTCTACGCCTGGTTGTTTATCACCTGGCTTCCGCCAAAAATAGGTATGGAGGGTGCGCTGGTGAATATAGGGATCGCAACGGTGGCCGAAAGTGTGCTGATCTACCTCGGCATTCCCTTTGCCCTGGGCCTGGCCAGCCGCCTGCTGCTGGCGCGTTGGAAAGGAGAAGAATGGTATAAAAATACGTTCATCCCCGCCATTTCGCCCATTACGCTGATCGCTTTACTCGCCACCATTGTGCTCATGTTCAGCCTTAAGGGCGATACGATCGTCGAATTACCGCTAGATGTCCTGCGAATCGCCGTACCCCTGCTCATCTATTTCCTCCTGATGTTTCTGATCAGTTTCTTCACGAGCCGGGCGCTAGGAGCAGATTACCCGCGCACCGCTTCCATTGCCTTTACCGCGGCCGGCAATAACTTTGAACTGGCCATTGCGGTGGCCATTGCCCTGTTCGGCCTTAGCTCACCTCAGGCATTTACCGGGGTTATTGGTCCGCTGGTCGAGGTGCCGGCCCTGATCGCTTTGGTCAACGTGTCGTTCTGGCTGCGGAAGAAGTATTATCAGGAAGCTACAGTCTGATTTTTATGCTTTCGCAAAAATGGCTGTACCGGGCAATTAGCTTAGCTGCTTTTGCCGAAAGGCATTCGAACCCTTCTATACCGACAACGAAGTGGTATAATACTCATACCTCAACCTTATCCTGAGCCTAAACCTGACCCTCATCCAAAACCTTTTGCCGAAAGGCTGGTTACCCTACCGTCCATAATAAGCTATGTTTTTGCCGGCAGCTGTTTACAAAGCAGTTGCCTGCTTTTTTTACGCCAAATGGCCTCTTCGGGAAGCAGTACAACTTCTGGTTTTTGTCGTTTGGCGACGCCCAGAGGTCCAACAACGAGTTTTCACCTAAGAACCACTACACCTAAGTACCTTTGCGTCATGGAACTAAAGATAAGATCGACCTTTATACTTGTCCTCCTGGGCCTGTGTTCCTCCCTGTGGGCTCAGCCAATGCTTACCGACCCTGCTCAGACTGATGAGCAAAACGAGCAGGTTGCCCGCGCCCAGCTGCTGCGAACCACGGGGTCGATCATCATCGATGGTGACCTCAACGAGGACTCCTGGTTTCAAACTGATCCCGCCACTGACTTCTGGGAATACTTCCCCTCCGATAGCACCCTCAATTCTATCCAGACCGAGGTGTATATGACCTTCGACGATAACTACCTTTATATTGGAGCCATCTGTGAATCGGTAGGTGACCAATACGTGGTCAATTCCCTGCGCCGCGACTATTCGGCCGGAGGCAACGACAACCTGACTTTCCTGATCGATCCCTTTCTCGATAAAACCAATGCCTTTGTATTTGGCATGAATCCCTACGGTGTGATGCGCGAGGCTCTGATCTCCAATGGCGGACAGAGTGGTCGCGACTGGGACTCCGGCTGGGATAATAAATGGAAGGGAGAGTCAAAGATCCACGATGGCTACTGGTCGTGCGAGATCGCCATTCCGTTCAGTACCCTGCGGTTTAATCCCGGCACCCAGCGCTGGAATTTCAACGCCTACCGCTTCGATACCCAATCCAATACCCGCTCGACGCTGGTGCGCATTCCGCAAAACCAGACCATTATGAGCCTGGCTTACATGGATCCCATCGAGTGGTCGGAATCACCCAAACCGCCTAAACGCAATATTTCCATCATTCCCTTCGCCACGGCCGGAACTACCAAAGACTTCGAAGAGGGGACTCCCGCCGATAATAACTTCGCCATTGGGGCTGATGCCAAAATAGCGGTAACTCCCGGCCTCAACCTGGATCTTACGGTGAACCCCGACTTCTCGCAGGTCGAAGTTGATCAGCAGGTCATCAACCTGGATCGCTTTGAGGTATTCTTTCCGGAGCGGCGGCAGTTTTTTCTCGAAAACGCCGACCTCTTTGGCGGATTTGGGGAACAACAGGTCAACCCCTTCTTCTCCCGCCGCATCGGCATCGACCAGGATACCGCCGGTAATACGGTGCAGGTACCTATATTATATGGAGCCCGGCTCAGTGGCAAACTCGATAATAACTGGCGATTAGGAGTGTTGAATATGCATACCCTGCAGGATAATGAAGCCGGCCTCCCCGCAGTGAATTACAGCGTTGGTGCCGTACAACGCAAAGTAGGACAGCGGTCGAATATTGGTATGATCTTCGTCAATAAACAGGCCTTTGCTCCCGATAATAATGAGACCATGCAGGAGGTAGATGCCTACAACCGCGTCATTGGTTTTGATTACAACCTGAACACCCCCGATAACAAATGGACCGGTAAGACCTATTACCACCAGGCCATTACCACGGCGGATAGCCTGAGCGCCTCCGAAAAATTTGCCCACGGAGCCCGCCTGGAATACCGCGTCCGGGATGTCAGCGTAGAATGGACGCACCGCTGGGTACGTGAAGGCTTTACGCCCGAATTGGGGTTCGTACCACGCCGCAACGTATTCCGGGTCAATCCCCGTGCCCAATGGTTCTTTTACCCGAAAGGGAGATCCATCAACCGCTGGCAGGTTGGGGCTGAATACAGCTCCTTCTGGAAACCCGAATACGGACAGACCGACCAACAGGTCCAAACGTTCCTGGAACTCAACTACGAGAACACCTCGGAACTTCGATTCTCCATTCAGAACGACTATACCTACTTATTCAGTGAATTTGATCCAACCCGAACGGACGCTACCCCACTGGCAGCCGATAAAGACTACCGCTACTCCTCGGTCAGTATGAGCTACCGTTCCGACCAACGCAAGGTATTTTCGTACCGGATAAGTCCGCAGGCAGGGCAATTTTTCAATGGCCACCGCTATAGCCTGCGTGGTTCGCTTACGTACCGTTACCAGCCGCTGGGGCAAATTGAAATGAACGTAAACTACACCTATATTGACCTGCCTGCCCCCCACGCATCGGCCGGCTTATTCCTGATCGGTCCCCGCATCGATCTGACCTTCAGTAAATCCTTGTTCTTAACTACTTTCTTGCAGTACAATAGTCAATCGGAAAACATGAACATCAATACGCGCTTTCAGTGGCGTTTTGCTCCGGTTTCCGACTTCTTCCTGGTCTACACCGACAACTACGACACGTTCGACTGGGGCGTGAAGAACCGGGCGATTGTAGCAAAGGTCACGTACTGGCTGAATCTGTAGACGGATTACGGATTACGGATAACGGATTACGGATAACGGATTACGGATAACGGATAACGGATAAGTTTTTCTTTCTATCAGCTTAGTCAAAATAGCAGGGCCAAATATTGTCTGCATTCTTGATCAAATCCACCGCAGTTTCGCATCGCAACATGTAAACCGTAAGCCGTGAATCGTGGCCCTTGATCCTCGAGTTTCCAATGCTTTGAATTTTGGGCATTGCTCTTGTCCGCGTAGAGCATTGGGCGTCGGGCATGGAGCGTAGAAAGCCGTGGACCGTGAGTTTCCAATGCTTTGGATTTTGGGCATTGCTCTTGTCCGCGTAGAGCATTGGGCGTCGGGCATGGAGCGTAGAGAGCCGTGGACCGTGAACCGTGGACCGTGGACCGTCTCACCCGCCGCTTACCGGCGGAATCAGCACTACCTCATCGCGCTCGGTTATTTCCTCGGGACCTTCGGCATACTCGTTATTACGGGCAATAGCCAGCGAAGCTAACTTGGTGAGTTCCGGATAATCGGCGTATAGTTTTTTACGCAAGTCATCCACCGTAATACCGCTGGGTAATTCCATAATCGTTTCGGAGCCACCGAGAATGTCACGGGCAATCCCGAAAGCCAGAATAGTGATAGTCATATAGTGTTGTTTAGTTCGTTCCAAGATCAGTGTCTCTATATTAACGTGAAGTTGAGACTGAGTTATTTGCTAAAAGACTGAATGTCAAAACCTCACCTTGTATTTGGTACAGGGTACCAGGTAGTTGGAATATAATTAATCCTCGTACCCAATACCTACTACTACGTACCGGGAGGTTGGGCCTGGATTCTCTTCCATTTAGGTAATAGTCTATGCTCAACCTCCCGGTACTTACCCAAAAAAGGGTAAATCGTGGTGCAAATGTGGATAACTCTGTGTTTTTCCACATTTTTTGGTATATTACCTGTGCTTACTATTTACTGAGGACCAACCAAGAGTCCTCATCCCATGAACACACTCCTTTTACCCTTCGTTTATTTTGCTATGTCCTGTTCTGTGCAGGGCCTTATTGCTGTATACAATCGTTAAATAAATGTTAAAATTTCGGCGAGTATACACCTTCTTTTATGCCTAACGTACACCTTCTCAAAGGAATCTTACCGTTCTGTTTACCGTTATCGCGGTATTTTATTGGTCCAACTACTCTGAATCCAAACTAAATGAGGGGCCATTTCTAACCTTAACGAACTGTTACCATCCGGTCACAGCGTTCAAATTCATTGACTTTTATGGGCGAAGGGTCTAGCTTTGCCTCGATTTACAGCGGTATTTCCCCGTTGAGGGGTCATACTATTTCGTTTGACAACACCTATATACGAAACCCACGGTCAGCTAGCATGCTGGCAATTTAGAACATGTAAATAGTAAGCCAATGAGACTCCCATGGACGCTAGGAGTTGTACTGATGTCCATTACACTCAGTACAGCATCTACATCCACACTCGAAAACACCGCGGACCTGACTTCTCCCATTATGTCAAGCGCCGTGACCGAGGCACAGATAAAAGAACGCCTCGCAACTATCAACCTTCCTCTGGAAGTTGAAGATACAGATGAAGTTGTGCGTCGAATCAACCAGTATGTGTTGGCCGGACGTCACGAGACCGAAGCTATCCTTGGTCGCACCATCGCCTTCTTCCCTGTATTTGAACACTACCTGGAATTGCATGGGTTGCCTAAGGAGATGAAATACCTCCCCATGATCGAATCAGGTTTGCGTCCTACGGTTAAGTCACACGTAGGGGCAGCCGGCATGTGGCAACTGATGGGCATCACCGCCCGCCACCATGGCCTGCAAGTGAACGACCAGGTCGACGAGCGCTTCGATCCATATAAGTCTACCGAAGCAGCGGTACGCATGTTGAAGTACCTCGACGGTATGTTTGATGACTGGGCGTTGGTTCTCTCGGCGTATAATGCCGGCCCGGGGCGCATCCAGAATGCGGTTCGGTACGCAGGTTCCAGTGACTATGCGAAAGTATACCCGCACTTGCCACGTGAAACCAAGCGCTACGTACCTGCCTTCGTGGCCGCTGCTTATATCGCCAATTTTTACCACCTGCACCAATTGACACCCTCCGCAACCTCTTCATTTAGTCAGGATTTGCGGATTCTCACGGTTAAGCAAACCCTCTCGTTTGCCAAGATCGCAGAGATTACCGGACTGAGCTATAAAGACATTGCAGCCATCAACCCGTCCTACCTGCGAGGATATATACCGCAGAATAGCAAAGGCAACTTCCTGGCACTGCCAGCGACAGCCAGTGTAAAGATGCGGGACTATCTGACCAAAGAGGTGAAGGCAAAAGAACAAAATTTGGTACCCACGCTTTACGTGGTGGCTCCGGGCGACAACCTTGAGCAAATTGCCAGGATGTTCCATACTACGGAAGAAAAGATCCGCGATTGGAACGGATTGGGTGACCAACCCGTTGTGTTGAATCAGGAGCTCACGCTTTTACTCTCCCGAGCATACCTGATCAATCGCGCTTAAAAGATACTAGTCAATAAGGAAATTGTACCAAGGAAGCTCACCCAAACGGGTGGGCTTTTCTTTTTAAAGTGAGGTTTTGATATTCAGCTGTTTAGCAAAACACCTTAGCCCAAACCTCACGTTTTTTTAGATCATTCCTCTGCGCTCAAAGTCGTGCACCTGCTCGATCAGTGTTTCGGAAACGGGCCGGTAGGTCATCCCCAGATCCTCCATCGAATAGGTATTATCGAAGCGCACCGGATAGCCCGCGTTACGCCGGATATAGGACCAGCTGTATCCCCGGAAAGGACCCACAGCGTACAGGAGCCATTTCGGCAAAACCCGCCGCGGCAATGGGTATTTCTTGCCAAACTCCGTACGCAGAATGGCTCCCATCTCCAACACCCCCAGTTCATCGGCGGTGAGTATATGTCGGCCGGATGCTTCGGGATTGAAGGCTGCCCGAATATGGGCCTGGGCTACGTCCCGGACATCCACGATCCCGAAGTACAGGTCGGGTACTCCCGACTTAAAATTGCCATTAACCATCGACAACATAAAATCCGTACTGGTGCTATCCGTGCGATTACTCAGCGAAGGTCCCAGTACGAACCCCGGTTGCAATGCTACCAGGCTCCACCGATCCTGAGCTTCGGCGAGCGCCCAGGCTTCTTTTTCTGCAATCGTTTTGGAAAAAGTATAGGGTTGATTATCCAGATCAGCCCGCAGGTTCCAGTCATCCTCAGTAAACAGGCCATTGGGTTTATCAGCCAATTCTATGGCATCGCCATACACGGCGGCTACACTGGAAGTCAGCACGACCCGTTGCACGGTCTTCAGTTCATGTACCGTCGCCAGTACATTAAGCGTACCCTTCCGGGCGGGATCCACCAGGTCTTTCCTGGGGTCCTTCACCTTCAAACGGAAGGGGGACGCGGTATGGATAACAATGGCACAGCCATCCATCGCTTTGTGGAACGAACCATCTTCCAACAGGTCGGCTTCAAAAAGGCGCAGAGTTCCTTTTTCTTTTTTCGCCAGCTCATAAAGGTGCCCAAACTTTTGCCCCTGCCGCATATCCCGCACCGTTCCGTGCACCGTGTAGCCTCCCTCCAACAGGTAGCGTACTATCCAGGAAGCTACATAGCCGGAGGCACCGGTTACCAGAACGGGAGCAGAAGAATCAATATCGCCCATACTCTGATTATTTTTTAAAATTCATAAAGGACAACGACCCACTCGGTATTCGCTAAGGTACGTAGCCCGTGACCCCTGGACCGTGAACCGTGAACCGTGAACCCTGGATCGTGGACCTTGAACCCTGGACCGTGGACCTTGAACCTTGGACCTTGAACCTAAAAAAGGCGCATCTGGCCGAAAAGATAGCTGGCTTCACCTGCTCTGCCTGAAAAAATACCTACTTTTTAGTCTGGTACAGTCCAACAATTCATGATTTGTAAAATTATGGGTTGGCAGGCTATAATAACCGCAAATCGTTTGGTACAAAATCAAAACATCTATGCAACGACTGTTTACGCTCCTCTGCCTGGTTCTTCCCTGGGCAGTAGCCGGGCAATCTAATGAGGCGTACTTTATTCAATACCCAAGCCTCACACCCGATGGATCTACTATTATTTTCAGCCACGATAGTGACCTGTGGTCCGTTCCATCCGATGGAGGAATGGCTTCGCGCCTTACCGCTATGGATGGCCAGGAAACCCACCCGATGGTGTCGCCCGACGGTACCTGGATCGCTTTTTCCAGCGACCAATACGGCAACAACGATGTCTACCGAATGCCCATTAACGGCGGTCCGGTAGTGCAATTAACCTTCCATCAGGGTTCTGACCGGGTAAGTTCCTGGTCGTGGGATAGCCAGACCATCTACTTTTCCTCCAATCGCGAGAACCGAACGGCTTCCTTTGCCATTCCCGCGGAGGGCGGCACTCCAACCCGAATCTTTGATCACTACTTCAATAACGACCATCACCTGGTGCCCCACCCGGATGGTCAGCGTTTCTTTTTTAACGAAAGTTGGGAAAGTGACAACTTCGCTAACCGCAAAGGCTATAAAGGAGCCTTCAATCCCGATCTGAAGTCCTACTCACCGGCCACCGGGACCTTCCAGACCTATACCGACTGGGAAGGGAAAGACTTCAAAGCGACCATCGATCAGGATGGGAACATCTACTTCCTCAGCGATGAGCACAACGGAGAATATAATCTGTACCAGCTCACCGATCAGGGTAAAAAACGCCTGACCAACTTTGCTACCGCTGCCTTTTGGCCCAATGTAAGTGCCGATGGCAGCCGCATTGTGTTCCGGCGCGATTATCAGTTATGGATCTACGATGTAGCCAGCAAAAAGGCCAAACCCGTAGCGGTTCAGCTTACGCAAAATAGCACCCTGGCCAAAGATCAGGACTTTAAAGCAGGGGGCAACGTCACGGCTTTTGATGTGGCGCCCGACGGTAAAAAGATGGCTTTCGTTTCCCGGGGTGAACTCTTCGCCTCCGATATCGAAGGGAAATACATCCGCCACCTGGCCACCAACCCCCGCGAACGCGTGAAGGAAGTGTACTGGCTGGCCGATAGTGAAACCCTCGTGTACAGCCAGACGGTTGGTGGATACACCAATTGGTTCTCACAACCTGCCCACGGAAACGGCACGGAGAAGGCCCTGACCGACGACGATCAAAACAATCGCCTCCTGAGCTTCAACAGCGACCGATCCAAGGCGGTATATCTTAGCGGACGCGAGGAAGTACGCCTGATGGATATGGAATCCATGGAGTCCGAGACTATCTTCCGGGAGGAGCTGTGGGGCTTCTACAACGACTGGCCACGCTTTGCTCACGATGACCGGCATATTCTGATCACGGCCTATCGTGATTTTGAGCAGGACCTGATCTGGTACGACCTGGAAACGGAAACCCTGACCAACCTGACCCAAACGGGGGTCACCGAAGCAGCACCTTTTTTGTCCCCCGATGGTAAATACATCTACTTTACATCCAATCCAACCGAGCCGTCGTATCCATTCGGCCTGCAGGATCCCAATATTTACCGCATGCAGCTGCAGGCCTTTGACGATCCCTACCGCAGCGATAAGTACGATGCCCTTTTTGCGGAAGCAGACAAAAAAGAAGAGAAAAAAGATACCACCGAGGCGGAAGAAACTCCCGACCCCATCACCATCGATATGGACGGGCTGATGGATCGCATAGAGCGCGTGGGGCCGTCCTTCGGCAGCCAGAATAATCCCTGGATCTGGCAAAAGGACGACGAGACGGTGATGGTTTTCGCATCCAATCACGACGAGGGGCAAACCAAATTATGGAAGACCACCTTTAAACCCTTTGAACGCCCCAAAACAGAGGCCATCAAAGGGGCCAATACCGGCAATACCAATATTATTACTGCCAAGGGCAAGCAATTTTTGTTGGTGCGGGGAGATATCCACAGTCTGAATGTGGCCGGTGGCTCCACCAAAAAGATCGAGCTGGATCACACCTTCCGACGCAACCTCAATAATGAGTTCCGGCAGATGTACTATGAAACCTGGGCCAACCTGGAAGAGAATTTCTACAACGAGGATTTTCACGGGGTCGACTGGGATGCTATGCGCGACCGCTATGCCACCTTCCTGCCCTACCTGAACGAACGCAATGATTTACGCCGACTGCTCAACGATTTGCTCGGCGAGTTGAATACCAGCCACTTTGGGTTTAGTACGTTCGGACGGGAAGAAGGAACTTACTACGGATCTCGTACGCTGGCCACCGGTATTCAGTTTAGTAAGGATAACCCTTTCGAAGTAGAGCGCCTGATCGCCAAAACACCCGCGGTACTGGCCAGCCACCCCATTGAACCGGGTGATGTGCTCACCGCCGTCAACGGACGACCCGTGATTACCTCCCAAAACCGGGAAGCTTACTTTGTGCAGCCTTCCTCCGACGAGGAACTGGCCCTCACCTTCCGGCGGGGCGACAGTACCTTCGTAGCCAAATTGCACCCCACCAGCTACACCTCCGAACGCAGTGCCCGCTACGACGAATGGATGGAAGCTAACCAGGCGTACATCGACGAAAAATCAGATGAGCGCATTGCGTACGTGCACATGCGCAACATGGGCGGCGGGGAGCTGGATCACTTTCTGCGGCAGATGGTCTCCAAAGAGCGCAACCGCGATGGTATCATCCTCGATCTGCGCTGGAACACGGGCGGAAACGTCCACGATCGCGTACTGGAGTTCCTATCGCGCCGTCCGTACCTGCAGTGGAAATACCGTG
The DNA here is from genome assembly GCA_964342305.1 of uncultured Saprospiraceae bacterium. Taxonomy (GTDB): domain Bacteria; phylum Bacteroidota; class Bacteroidia; order Chitinophagales; family Saprospiraceae; genus DT-110. The sequence continues at coordinate 45,109 of CAYFGK010000011.1, forward strand.
GAGGAGAATTGGCCGACCAACCCAACTTCTCGCCGGCCACCAAACCGATCGTACTTCTCATCAACGAGCAAAGCCTGAGTGATGCTGAAATGACCTCGGCCGGGTTCAAGGAGCTGGGCCTGGGTACCATCATAGGTACGGAAACGTACCGCTGGATCATCTTCACCTCCGGAAATGGCCTGGTGGATGGTTCGTTTTACCGGCTACCATCCTGGGGATGCTACACCCTGGATGGTGACAACCTGGAAAAGACCGGGGTAGCGCCGGATATCACCGTTGGCGAGACCTTCGAAAATCGCCTGGAGGGACAGCAACCACAGCTGGATCGGGCGATTTCGGAGATCATGAAGCAGCTGAAAAATTAAAGCAATGTGAGGTTGGGGCTAAGGTGTTTGCTGAATAACTGAATGTCACAACCTCACGATGTATTCGGTAGAGGGTATAAGGTAGTAGGACACACTTTTATCCCGATACCCTATACCTACTACTCTGTACCGGGAGGTTGGGCTTTGACTATCATAAATTTACGGATAATTTTGTGCTCAACCTCCCGTTAAAGCTGAGTACTCTGTAACCTAAGTAACTTTGATTACAGAGTACTGAGCGGGGAAAAGACTCAAATCACGAATTGGCAACAGGCTTTTCCCCGCTTTTTCTATTTTTAGGCGCCTTTTTTTTGCCACCCCCGGTGGCATCTCCTTTACATAAATGTGCCGACTATGAGTTTACAAACTATTACTGAACAGTTTCAGGCCCAGGCCAACAAAGCGCCGGCCATGGAAAAGACCCTCAAGTTCGTTTTCGAGGAGGGCGTTGTATTCCTCGATATGACGGGTGAGACCCCTTCCGTAACCAATGACGACCGGGAAGCTGATTGCACGATCATCACCTCCGTTAAAACCCTCGATGCCCTGCGCAAAGGGGAGTTGAATCCCATGATGGCCGTAATGAGCGGGAAGGTCAAGATCAAGGGCGATATGGGTGTAGCGATGAAGCTACAGTCCCTGTTGAGTTAGGGGTGGACTGCCTGTAAAAACAGATGGGTCGGTACTTCGCCGTAGCGAAGTACCGACCCATCTGTTTTTACAGGCCGAGTTGCACTTGGCCTTTCATTCCATGCTTAGGTGGTATTTTGCTGCTCTACATCTTTAATCACCTTACTCGCAAAATGACATATATGAATTCACCTGATGGGTAAAGAAGGCTTTTACCACCTCATTATTGAAATCTTCATCCGATAGACCATACAGCAAATTAGTGACGTAGTCTGGTCCCATGGCATTAAGCCGATCGGGATCAATGGTTGAAAAAAAGCCAGGCCTTGAATTACCGCATTCGAAAAATGCTCCCAAAATTTGTGGTGAAGTCGCAAAGGAGTTATCAACTGTTTCTATGAAGTGAGCATAATCAATATTACAATACCCTCTTTGATCAATCATTTTCCTCCATTCCATTCGGGAAGATTCTTCAATGACATCTTCATCTAACAGATATGCCTCGAAAGCTCGCGTAAATTCCAGGTAGTCAAACTCGGAAAGCTCTTGATATTCGTTCATTGCGCGAATAAAGCACAAATCCTCTCGCGGGTGACAAGATCCAAAAACCAAAAAAAGAACCAGTACTAATAAAAACCTCATTAGGGTAAGGTAAAAATCTAAGGAGACACCCCAAAACTAACCAAGTAAATAACCTCAAACCTCAGACCCCAAACCTCAAACCTTCGCAAAAAACAGGCTGGCCCCGGTTTCGCCATGGCGAAACCGGGGCCAGCCTGTTTTTTGCGACAATCCCCCTACTGCCCCGAACGACGCTGCTGTGTCATTGACATCGACATCATCCTATCCTGGGCATCAAAATCAAGCTCGATCGGCGCGCGACGACGCACGATGGAATTGTAATCCAGGAAGTAGATCAATTTCATGGAGATACTATTGGTTTGCGGATTGTCGAAAAGGTTCGATACATTATCCAGATAATTCAGATTGACCTGATCGCCGTCGTTAAGAATGGCATTCTTCCACACAATGAATAAGTCACTGCCCGGGGCAAAGCGCCAGCGGTAGACCATATCCACGTTAAAGGCATTAAAGTTGGTATTCCGGTTTTCTGCGTACTCCGTTGTCCCCAATCGGCCGTCTTCCTCCAATATGTGATAGGAGTCGTACTCAACCTTTGACCAATAATGCCGCAACCGCAGGGTCAGGGCCATATTCTCGTTGAAGGTGTACCCGGTGTTGAAGGTGTTCTCTACGGTACGCACATCACGGCGGCCGAAAATAATATCTTCATCCAGTCCGTCTTTCTTTTCGATCTTATCCACATAACCCACATCGCCGGCTTCCAGGGTGCTCCGCATTTGGAGGCTCATATTAAACTTATCGCTTACGCGAAAACGGGGCGACACCATAATACTGGTGGTATTGCGCCCGGCTTCTCCGAAGTTTTGGAGGCGTCCGTTCAGGCTGACGCGGATTCGCTTGCGGCTGTCGGTTCCCATCCAGAAACCAACGTTATTCATAGTGGGATTACGGTAAAAACGTCCCGGTGTGCGGGGCTCAAAATAATCGAAACTAGCACCCGGACGGGTAAAGGTCCAGGCATTTACTTCCCAGAAGTTCTTTAATTGCCCCCATACATAGGCTTCCACGCCAAAGCTGACAAACTCATCGGGGTTGTACAACCGCTCGTAGCCCATCCAGGCTCCGAAGGAAAACTGATTGAAGGGGCCCAGTCCATCGTAGAAATTGTAGTTGGTCGAGAAATTTATGTTGCGGGAGTTATTATTGAATAGGAACCCCATATCGTTGGGGTCATACGTATCGCTCTCCTCGGAATACATGATTCCGAAGTTAAAGTTTCCGTTAAGCTTGCGGGTCCCCAGGTTGAAGGCATGTCCCAGATCGGTATTATCCGTAAAATATTTCTGGCTGAGTTTAAAGCTGGCATCCACACCGAAACTCTGCTTTTTATTGCGCAATTCCGTGACGGCTCCCGTCACATTGGCATCGTAAGCCGCTCCATCGCGCATTACCGTGGTATTGATCAGCGTGACGTAGGAGTTATTGGGCAGGTTCTGGTCGAAGACCAACACATTGTAGTTGGTGAGCGGGTCGGTCAGAATATCCCGGGTGCCTGATTCTTCGCTACGTACCCTGGCGTAGGTGGGTTTTGAGGTGGCATTAAAGAAACCAATACCCAGCCCTTTTTTCGTGCGACCCGATATTTTAGTGGCGTTTACCAATTGCGATTGGGCGGGATTCTCGATGATCTCTTCGTCACCGACCAATTGGTCCTCCACGTCACCGCCATAAATTGGGCGTCCGCCCACACGACGAGAATAGAAAAGTCCGCCCTTATTGAAGAGCTCAATACCCTCGGTAAAGAATTGCCGGTTCTCATCGAAACGAACCTCGAATGGCCCGAGGTTGAGTACCTGATTATCGGATTGTGCCTCCCCGAAGTCGGGAATGAGGGTCATATCCAGGGTAAAGGCATCATTGATACCGTATTTAATATCCATACCACCGTTGATGGAATGGCCAAAGCTGTTGGCCTGGCCCGGCTCGCTGTACATCTGGCCGTAAACGGCTACGAAGGGTGTTGCCTGCAGGCGGATGGGGGATTTAATATTCTCGATACCGTTGATCACCCCGGCCTGATTCAGAAAACCATTTACATCGGGTTTGATCTCACTCCAGAAACTCTTTTCCTGTTCGCGCTGGATCAGGCGACCAAAATTGATGTGCCAGCGTTGCACATCCGTTTTTGGGAAACGCAGAGCGGCATAGGGAATAAACATTTCCGACACCCACCCATCGGGCGTAATCCGGGCCTTGCTCTCCCATACGGCATCCCAGCTTTCATCCTCGCCGAATACCGAGTATTTGGCATCAAATTGGACACCGGCCGGTGTAAGGATGAAACTCACACCGTTAATACCGCCCATGTAGGGATCGATAAATACACCGAACCAGTCGGTATTCCCAAAGTTGTCGCGCTGAGATAATTCTTTTTGGATGCCGGTGGGCTCTTCGTCGTGGAGCATGGCCCCCACGTAGATCCCAAGGTTGTCGTACACGATCTTCACCTCGGTTCGTTGGGAGGCATCTTTGCCGGGCTTCGGGTCAAGAGTGGTAAAGCCAGTAGTGGCCGGTGCGTCGGCCCAGACATCTTCGTTGAGGAAGCCATCAATTTCCATGGCTTGCTGTGTGCGCACGGTTTGCATCTCTTTTTTTACCGCAGGCTGTTCTGTCTTTTTTTGAGCTTTTGCCGAAAGGCACATACACAGAATGGCCAGGGTAAGGCAGGTCGAGGTGATTTTCATCGGGTGAACGTTAGTTGGTTAAGTCGGGTACCAGGAGGCCATCTGAACAATTCCGGATAGCTTCTGATAGTAGTACTTCAATGTTATCAGAAAGTTACAGATGTACCTTACTTTAAAAGGGGTGTGCGGGTGTTGTGTACCTTTATTAAAAAAAGGACAATATCTAATCCGTCAGGTTGCATCCTTGGCGAACCGAATTTTGTACCTTGTTTTTACCATTGCTTAAAGATAGGCTCTTCCGGGACCGGCTGTTGTACCGTAAGGCGATGAAAAAGGGCGATAGGTAGATTTTCGTAACTTCCGCGCGGCATCAAAGGAATGATTGAGGCTTGAAGTACCTAATTCCACATTTCATTCAGGAAAAACTCGAGCAGCATGAATGGCATGGAGAAATGCCAGCCTATGCTTTGTTTCTCGATCTCAGCGGCTTCACGCCACTGACCGAGACCCTGATGGATAAAGGGAACCCCGGTGCGGAGGAGTTATCCATCATTCTCAACGATATTTTCGGTCCCCTGGTCCACATCGTCTATGAACGCGGAGGCTTTATACCCTACTTTGCCGGTGATGCTTTCACGGCAATTTTCCCCGAATCCGACGACCCGGCATTGCAGACCAACCTGGCTTGTCTCGACGCGGCCCTTACGGCCCGCAATTACTTTGAAGATCGCGATTACCAGTTTGGTATGTTCACCATCGGATTGAAGATCGGACTTTCGTTCGGCCCCGTCGAATGGGGTATTGTGGGACGTCACCAACGCGCCTACTACTTTCGCGGTGCCCCCATCGACACTAGTGCTTCCTGCCAGGCTTTCGCCAAAAACAAAGATTTTTCACTGGTAATGGACGAATCGTTTCGCCAGCGGGGTATCCCCGACTCCATTACCCTCACCGACCTGGAGCCGGGTTTCTATGGTCTGACTCCCGAAAGTAAGCTACCCAGCCAGGCCCGGGAGATCGAATTGCCACCCCTTACCGAGGGGGTAGCCCGCCAGTTTCTGCCCGAAGCCGTTGCCAATTACCAGCAGGAAGGCGAATTCCGCTCCGTTTGTGCCGTTTTCATCAGTTTCGACGGTATCTCGGATCACCGTCTGCTCAACCGATTTACCAGTGATGTACTGGAGCAAATGTCCAACTTCAGTGGCTATTTCAAAGAAATTGATTTCGGCGATAAAGGCGGTGTCCTGGTCGGCTTTTTCGGAGCCCCCGTCTCCTTCGAAAATAATGTGGAACGGGCCCTTGAGTTCATCTACGTCCTGAATCAGGATCTGGAGGATTTGCGACAGCGATACAACTTCCGGTACCGGGTGGGGATTACGGAGGGTACCGCTTACACGGGCATTGTCGGTGGTGAAGAACGCTGCCAATACGCAGCCGTAGGCAATCGTGTAAACCTGGCCGCGCGCCTGATGATGTATGCCGACTGGGGTGAGGTATTAGTTGATGCCGAGATTCGCAAAAATCCCTACTTTCATTTTCAGCACAAGGGAGATATCAAGTACAAGGGAATAGAAGGTACTATCCCTACCTTCAAAATGGTGGGAAAAAACGATTCGTACTACAGTGCCTACGAAGGGGCCATGGTGGGGCGGGACGAAGAGGTACAACTTCTTATCGACTTTTCCCAACCCATCTTCGATGGTAAAAGTACCGGGATCGCTCAGATATTCGGAGAAGCCGGTATCGGAAAAAGCCGCCTCACCCACGAGCTGCGAAAGGCACTGGAAAGCACCGATCGTATCCAGTGGTTCGTTTGCCAGACCGACCAGATCCTGAAGAAACCCTTTAACCCGTTTGTGTTTTTCCTGCGCAATTATTTCGATCAATCGCCCGATGGTAGTTCGGAGGAAAACACGGACCACTTCGAACGGCGTTTCACTACCTTACTCAAACAGCTCGATGGTATTGACCACCCTGATGCCAGTGAGCTACAGGAAGAATTGGTCCGGACCAAATCCGTACTCGCCGCCTTGCTGGGTATCGTTTACTTCGATTCCCTGTGGGAGCAACTCGACGCCAAAGGACGCTACCGGAACACCGTCCAGGCAATCATCAACCTCATGCTGAGCGAATCCCTGATCAGGCCCTGCGTGGTCGAACTGGAGGATGCACACTGGCTCGATGATAACTCTCTGGAGCTGGTTCAGGAGTTGGTTCGCAACCTGCCCCGCTACCCGGTTCTGCTGATCATCACGTCCCGCTATCTGGACGATGGGAGCAAACCCGAATTTTTTCCCATCGATACCCTCACGGAGATGCATTTACCGGTCATTGATATTGACCTGAACTTCCTGAATTCGGATGCCGCCCGCCAGTTTGCCGAATTCCATCTGCGGGGACCTATCAGCGATTCATTTTTCACGATGCTCCTGAGGACCACCAACTCCAACCCCTTCTACCTCCAGCAGCTGCTCGAGTATTTTGGCGAACAGGAATTTCTTGTACAAAAAGATGGTAAATGGATGCTGGCCGATGAGCACATCCAGTTGTCGAGCTCCATCAATTCGATCCTGACCGCCCGCATCGATCGGCTATCAACACTAGTGAAAGAAACAGTCAAAGCCGCTGCCGTCATCGGCCGGGAGTTTGAAGTACCTATTTTGACGGAAGTCATGAAATCCCACCACGATTTTTCCGGCCAGAATGGAGATACCGGAAAGCTGCTTACCGAGCAGATCCGAGTAGCGGAAGACGGGCAGATCTGGCAGGCCATGAGTGAGTTACGGTATATCTTCCGGCACTCTCTGTTGCGGGAAGCAGCCTACAATATGCAGTTACGAACCCGCCTGCAGCAGCTGCACCGCCAGATCGCCGAGGCCATCGAGCGACTCTACCCCGAAAAGCTCGAAGAACGCTACGTCGACCTGGCCTTCCACTACGAACAGGCCGGTGTTTTTGATAAAACCTGTGATTACCTGCGCAAAGCTGCCGATCATGCCCGACGGAATTTTCAGAATCAGCAGGCTCTCGAATTTTACGAGAAACTGCTCGAAAAACTGGAGGAAAAATCCGATTCAGCCCACCAGATCAAGACCCTGATCAGCAAGGGCCGGGTACTGGAATTGATTGGTGAATGGGAAGAATGCGAAGCAGTGTACCGGGAGGCTTTGGCTCTTGCCAAAAAACTCAGGGACGTCTTGCTGCTAGGCACTACCCACAATAGCCTGGGACAGGTATTGCTACTCAAAGGTGATTACGATGATGCCCAGGATCGGCTCCAAACTGCTGAACGACTCTTTGAATCCGTGGAAGACCAATCGGGTATCGTCAAGGTGAAAGGAAATCTGGGAAATTTGTATTTCCGACAAGGTGCCTACGATCAGGCTCAGCAGTATTTTCAGGAGAGTATCTCCATCGGCCGCCAACTGGATCCACCCCAGATCGACGCCCGCATTGTGGCCAACCTCGGTTTGACCTACATGAACCGGGGGGAATTCCAGGAAGGGATTCGCCAGCAAAAGGACCAACTCCACATTTGCGAATCCAATAAAGACAAGCAGGGTTGCGCCACTATCCGCACCTATATGGGTATCGTTTATCTCGAACAAGGCGACTACGATTCGGCACTGGAGAGCTTTGAACTGGGCCTTGACATTAGTCGCGAACTGGGAAATAAGCACCTGGTATCCATCGCCATCGGGAATATCGGGATCGTATACGAGCGCAAGGGCGACTACAAACGGGCCATGTCGCACTACGTGGACGACCTGGAATTATGCGAACAGCTCGGCGACAAGCAGGGGACGGCCATTGCCCTTGGCCTGATCGGACAACTGCTGAATATTCAGGGTGATTTCTACAAGGCCATTGAGTACCTGCAGAAAAGCCTGATGATCTCCGAAGAGCTGAATTACCGGAAGGGCATTGCCAAGGCGGTCAATACTCTGGGCGACATCTTTTACTATCTGGAACAATACGACCGATCACTCCACTTTTATAACCGGGCGATTGACATGACCCGCCATATTGGGAATAAATTGGTTTTGGGAAGCAGCCTGGTGGAAAAAGGGCTGGTATTACTGGAGACCGGTGATCAGCATGCACTTGATGACATTGTACAGGAAGCACTGGAAATTGCCGAAAACCTGGGCAATCCCGACCTGCTTTTTGATGCTCATCTGCTGGAAGCCCAGGCGGCCCGCCTGGCAAAGGACACTGAACGGGCGAAAAAGATACTCAGTAAACTGCTGGAGCGTGACCTGGATAAAGACCAGGAAGCTGCCGCCCGCTACGAATGGACAGTGCTCTTTCCCGACGATGAGGAGCAGTGGAAAGAAGCTCGTCGCTTATACGATGGCCTCTACCAGGATACGCCCCGATTCACCTACCAAAAGCGACTCGATGAACTCTCTGATCCTCCTGCCAGGGATCATTGACCCTCATACAAATGGTAATACCCCTGTTGCACGCGGAAGTCAGATACCTGTCCCTGCCAGGCTTCCCATACGCCCATGGCGCTCAGACCCGGGGTTCCCGGGGCTGGTTGCAGCCCCGTAGTAAACCAGTTGAATTGGTTAGGATAGGTACGATACAAGCCATCCAGCAGGTAAGCAGCCAACCGCACCGACTGAAAAGCCTCCGGTTCTTTGGGCGAAAGCCGAACCACCCACTGTTGTCCGTTTTTACCGGCATCCGCCATGCGAAGTACGTCCAGGTCAACCATTTCCAGAACGGCCGGGTCGATATTTTCCAGTAGTGAAGGCCGACCATCGGGCTGACCCGATGCCGCAGGCAGTGAAAAAGCTAAGTAGGGACGCTGTACCTCCATACCCGCCCGATAACCCGCAAAGGTCAGTAACCGCATGCCCGGCTGCGCCAGGACGTGATCCGGTCCCGGCAGGTCAATCCGCCCGCTCTGCCAATGCAGGCCGGTCTTCGTCCAGGTCATATTGCGGGTATAAGCTTGCATATTCAGCGTTCGCATGGCTACCCCCAACTGATGGCGTGCATTCCAGTATTGCGACAGCTCAGCAACGGTCAGGCCGTACCTGACTGGTAGCGGGCCGCCGACATCCATGGGTCGGGGCAGCATCGGACCCTCGACCCGCTGTGCTCCCAGTGGATTGGGGCGGTCGACCACCACTACCGAGATTCCCTGTTGGCTGCACCAGCGCAGAGTACGGTAGAGCACATCGAGGTTAGGATCCCAGGCCGAACCGTCGAGTTGCAGGTGGATCACGATCATATCGACCGACCGGGACAAGGCAGCATCTAAATTCCGATAGGCTTCATCGGCACCCAATCCCGCCTGCCCTGCATCAACGAACCCGGAAAAAGTACTTTCCGAACGGGCCGCCAATTCCTGATAACTCCCCGGAGAAAGGCCGTGGCTCGCATCCAGGTGCGTCAGTAAGGCCCAGCGTTTATTGCGCAAGACGTCAGGTTTCAGGGTAGTAAGCACACTCCAGCCAGTCTGAAATCCGCGGAGAGTCGGTGGAGGAGGATCCCGAAAAAAAGTAGGCAAGGGTCCCGCCTGTTGCAGGGTGAAGGAGGGCATAGTCACCACTGTGCGGTTACTCTCATTGCCGGCCCGATCAACTGCGCGAAGGGATACCCGGGCCAGGGCATCGAGCACCTGGTTGGCCGGAGGCATGGGGCTGGGTGGTTGGGTAGCTGGCAAGCCCGCTTTGCGGGCAAAGAGTGGTAAACGAACCATTCGGGTATTTCCTCCCCGAATTTCGTAGGTGTCGGATTGGCCAGCGTAGCCGTAGGCGAGTATCCAGCGGGAAACGGGCTCGCCGGGATCGGGCTGCCAGGTAACCAGGAGGGAATCGCCCTGCACTACGCCATCGACGCGCGGTGGCTGTGGCGGACTCGCATCTAACCACGGTGAGGCGGGGACCAGGGCGGGCTTTTGGTAGGGCCCTTCCAGTAGTTCGCGGGCGAGGGTCGGATGATTGACCAGTGGAGCGATGCTCCAGTGCACAGTACCCGGAGCGTCGCTTATCTGCCCGCGGGTGATCATGATCTGGTTGATGGTCTCATCAACGGCAGCTTCCCCTTCCTTACGTCCAATGCTCATACCCGGCCACAGATGCCGTTGCATGGTATTTTGCTCTGCCCACCAATCGAGCAGGACCGGATAGCTTTGGGGTACCTGGTTCACCGGCCAGTAAAGTTGCGGTGTCCAGTAATCGACCCAGCCTTCCCGGAACCACTTGCGGGCATCGGCGTAGAGTTCGGCGTACTGGTCGAACCCCTGAATACTGGGCGGATTACCCGGACGCCAGATACCGAAGGGGCTGATCCCGAATTTGACGTGCGGCTTGCGGGCTTTGATGGTGTCGTATAACTGATGGATGAAGGTATCGACCGCTGCCCTCCGCCAGTCATCCTTGCTGAGGGTCCCTCCATTATTTTGGTAAGCCCGGAAATCATCGCCATCGGGAAAATCGGCTCCTTCATTATAAGACGGGTACGGATAAAAGTAATCGTCGAAGTGGATACCATCGAGATTATAGCGATCGATCAGGTCGACCACTACGGCCGTAGTATGACTCTGGGTTTGCGGGTGGGTGGGTTTCATCCACCAATAGCCGGTGGCCAGGGGCACCACGAGTTCTGGTTTTTGTTTAACGATGGAGGCATTGGTCACCTCCTTACCGGTAGGATGATGCGCCCGGTAGGGATTGAGCCAGGCGTGCAATTCCAGTCCCCGCCGGTGTGCCTCATCGATCCAGAAAGCCAGCGGATCGTAATAGGGTTGGGGAGCTTCCCCCTGCTGACCGGTCAGAAAATACGACCACGGCTCGAGGGGGCTGTCGTAGAGGGCATCCGCCTGGGGACGTACCTGAAAGACCACGGCATTGAAGTTGTGGTCGGCCAGCAGATCGAGGAGGGCCCGGGCTTCCTGCTTTTGCTGAGCGACCGGAAGACCTGGTTTACTGGGCCAGTTGATATTGGCAACCGTGGCTACCCAGGCGGCCCGGAATTCGCGGGGTACCGGAGAGGGGTCGACTGGTTCGGGAATAGTTTCTGTTTGTTGAGCGGGTTCGGGAGTGCCGCATTGCAAAAGGGTTATTGACAAACATAAGGTTAGAAGATAGCCAAGGCCGCGCATGGGAATAGATTTTGGGATTTGTCTGGCCTCCAAGATACCATTCAAGCGTTGTAAAGCCCAAGCTACGATCGATTATTCTAATCGGCCAGTTTATCCCAGGCTTCGCTTTTTTTGCGAAAGCATTGAGAACGAAAAAGACTTGTCCATGAATCTATGTTCTTTCCGCCAATGGCGTAAATCCTTGTAGATCGACACCCCAAAAGCCGAAACGGATAATAAGATCATGATGAGTCCGAACAAATACAAGCCCAGAAACAAGCCGATACCCAGGTGTAAACCGATCATTCCTGCCAGCCAGTAAACCCGTAACCTCGGAACGAACATGCCGATAAAATAAAAGGTCTCCAGAATCATTGTCAGCCAGCTCAGGACCATGGGAATTACCGGCACGTAAGCCAGCCACCGCAAATCGAATTGACGAAAATCGGGTTGCACCATGGACCGGTACAGCACATTACCCTCCCACCAGTTGGAGTAAGCCATCTTTTCGTAACCAGCCGAAAAATACACCAGGCACAAATGGATCTGTAGGACCCGGATCGACAGGGTCGACGACCACGTGGGTTCGGGATTAGCGCGACCCTGCCGAGCATCGAGTGACCACACTTTACCTACCGGCATCAACACCATATAAAACAGAGAAATATGCAGGAAGATATCGACTCCGTACATGAAGGTGGGCAGCGTACTCATAATGACGTAATGGCACAGATAGGCGATCACTGCCCAGATGCGGGTATACCAGCCAAGCAGTAAACCCAGACCCGCTCCCACATATACCCAGAAAAAAAGGTATATAAATTGCACATCGGTCAGGCCGTAGGGTTCCACCCACGTGAATAAAACCTCCATGTGTAGGTGCCAGAATTGATTGAGCGCCCGGGTCAGTTCCCACTGTACCCAGCCCTCACGGCCCAGAAAATTAGCCCAATCCGGCAACCACAAAAATGCTTGTACCAGCAAAAAAAGCGATAGAAGGATACGAAACAAGCCCAGGGTCCGCACATCGGCAGGACGAGTAAAAAAATCGTTGAAGCGTTGCCGTAAGTTGTTGAGTAGGTCCATAGGTCAATACAAGCTAAAGGTGATTTCGTAAAATGTATCTTCGATAATAGCCGAATCCCGACGCTGTTCCTGCATCTCGGGGTAGATCATACCATTCATGCGGTAGGTGATACGGTCCATGGTGGGATATTCATTGAGCAAAAAAGTGGAGGCCGAACGGGCACTCAGGTCAATGAACATACTATCCTTAGCAGAGTGTACTTTATATCCGTAGAAGCGGTTCTCGGATTCCAGGTTGTGGGTAAAGAACCGGAAATCCTCATTGGTGGATAATCGTATCGTATCACCGGCCCGATTGGACAGGATGGCCTCAATCTCGGTACTCTTCCCTATATCTGGCGTAAAAAAAGCAAATCGCCAGGCCGAATAATTAACAGATGTCAGACAGGCCAGGGGAGCTTCCAGCTTACCGTTGAAGATTCCCAGAGGCAACATTCGCAGGATGACAGCCGTGACCAGGCACAGGTGCAGGGTCGTCAGTCCGTAAACCAATTTTTTATACATAATCGGAGGGGTTGTGGACAAAAAGGAACCGGAAAACCAGGCTATCTGGCTTTCCGGTGAAGGACTTTAGCGCAGGCGCGGATCAGGATACTGATTGGCAATTTCCTGCAACCGGGCGAACTTCTTCTTTCCGAGCATACTGGCGAGTTTGGTTTCACCTTCCGTGTAGATGTAAAACACCTCATTTTCACTGCGGTCACCTGCTATGAACGTCCACTTAATGCCTTTGGACATTTCACCTCCTTTGCGGCTGATGGCTTTCAGGTCTTTCATTTGAATACGCTTGCGGCCATAGGTTTCCTTGCCATTGTCAAATACCAGGCGATACTCGCTTGCATCGACTCCTTCAAACAGTTTAATGATCTCTTTTTGGTGTTCGTCACTAATACCTTTTTTACCTTTTTGCGCAGAAGCCTGAAAAGTGCAAGCCATCAGGACCAAGACGCAGAGAAACCACTTAACATTTCTGATGATTGTCATAATTCGATTTTAGGGTTAATTAATTTTCAATAAAGTCCGTAAAAAGAATGGTGAAAAAATCATCCGAACGAGTGATTTTGGTACTCAACCAACCTATAATGGGTCTTTTTCGGACCCTTTTAAATGAATTAAACCAGTTATTTCATGTCGAACGCAAAGTATTACTGCTCCGGTCAGCTACCATTTTGGACCAATTCCGGCATCCTGATCGTAATTTTGATCAGCTGGTGTTTTCCGGAGTTGTTAGCCCAATCCTTCACTTTCTATCGCACAGGCCCCGATACGGCCAGGACCGTACAACCCGACGGGGGTATTTGCCTGATGGGCGGCCGTACCGAAGACGACGGGGCCATGCGCTGGTTCCTCGAGCGTAGCAAAGGGGGCGATATCCTCGTGCTGCGGACCAGTGGTTCCGACGGATACAACGACTACCTCTTTACCCAACTGGGCGTGCCGGTTCACTCCGTGGAAACCATTCTGTGTCATAGCCGGGAGGCATCCTACCACCCTTACGTACACCAGCGTATCCGGGAAGCCGACGCCATTTGGTTCGCAGGCGGTGATCAATCGACCTACGTGGAGTACTGGCGCGACAGTCCCGTCGATAGCCTGATCAATCGGGCACTGACCCAGCGGAACATCGCCATTGGTGGTACCAGCGCCGGCATGGCCATTCTGGGCACCCCTTATTTCAGCGCTACGGTGGGAACCATCCAGTCCGATGAGGCCCTGGCAAACCCCTTTCACCAGGCGATGACCGTTGACTCCCGGCCATTCATCCGGTTACCCATTCTGGCACAAACCATTACCGATACACACTACAGCGAGCGGCAGCGTCAGGGGCGACACGTAGCCTTCCTCGCCCGCGCGTATCTCCGGGAAGGCTACCCCATGCGGGGCATTGCCTGTGATGAGTACACAGCTGTTTGCATCGACCCATCGGGTCTTGCACACGTCTATGGCGATTACCCCGACAAAGAAGATGTAGCCTACTTCCTGCAGGTGAGTTGTGAAGGCGAAAAAACGGGGCCAGAACGCTTAGAAGCAGGTCAACCGCTAACTTGGTCGCGGCAACAGCAGGCAATTCGGGTGTACAAGGTCCCCGGCAATCCCGATGGCAGCCATACATTCGACCTCACTACCTGGACCAACGGTGAGGGCGGAAGCTGGGAATCCTGGTGGGTGGAAGATGGCAAATGGCAATCGGGACCGGGCCAGGCACCTCAATGCCGGTGAATCTCCATTCCGGATAAAAGTCCACGGTTTATCTCGAAGGTAAACAGCAATAGTCACTGGTCTGGCTTGGCTTTCGCCAAAATGAGGAGAGGCATTCTGTGCCCCTCATTTTTCAATGATCAGCCCTGGTCAGACAATTTGCGGAGGTAAGCGATGAGTAGGCGTACCCCGAATCCGGTAGCACTTTTCATCTTGGTCATTGTTGTCTCGGAGAATGCAACCCCCGCGATATCAAGGTGAGCCCAGGCAGGATGGTTTTCGGTGAAAAACTCCAAAAATTTGGCCGCTCCGATGGCGCCTGCCAGCGGCCGCCCACTGAAGTTTCGGATATCGGCCACATCGGAATGCAGGTCTTCCTCGTACTCTTCCCATAAAGGCAGACGCCAGATGCGTTCTCCACTCTGATCACTTGCCCGGTAGAGGTCGGCTGCCAATTGATCATTATTTGCAAAAAGAGCGGCTCCCTTCGTACCAAAGGTGCTCATGGCTGATCCCGTCAGGGTAGCCAGGTCGATGAGTATCCGGGGTTGGTACTGGCTGACCAGGTAGTTAATAGCATCGGCGAGGATGAGCCTGCCTTCCGCATCAGTATCGATGATCTCAATGGTCTTTCCCGCATAAGAGGAGATGACATCACTGGGCTTGATGGCACGGGTTCCCACACTGTTATCCGTAACGGGAACGGCTACCACCAGATCAAGGGGTAATTGCAGCCGGGCCGCTAATTCTATTGTTCCCAGTACTGCTGCGGCACCCCCCATATCACTTTTCATCTGGTGCATCTGATTAGAGGGCTTTATCGACACACCTCCCGTATCAAAGGTTACCCCCTTACCTACCAGTGCTACCGGAGTTTTATTGGTTCCCCCTTTATAGGTAGCTACAATAAGGGTAGCGGGGTCCTCGCTTCCCCTATTCACGGCCAGCAAGGCATGAAACCCTTGTTCTTCGAGTTGATCACGATCCAGCACCATCACCTCGTACCCATATAACTTTCCAGATGATTCGGCCCAGGCTACCAAATTTTCCGGTCTCTTGTGGTTACTTGGTGCATTGACCAGATCCATGATACCGGCCAGGGTGCTGCCGGTATTGCCTCCTCGTTCACCCGCTTCACGAACGAGATCAAGCATCGGGATATCGGCGAGCAAATAACAGGTAGCACCAGTTTTCCACAGGGGGTGCTCCCCGGGATCAGACGACTTAAAGCGACCGGGATCATACCCGCCGAGATAAAGGCCTTCGGTAGCTGCCTCCAGCAGGGATGGTAATAGATCATCACCGATAGTACCCGACCGCACATCGATGCTCACCGCCTGTAAGGGTAATCCACGAAATGATTTGGAGAGATCACGGAAAGCATGCACCCATTTCAGGCGTTCATTACCTTCACCCAGCCCGAGGAGAACGACCTTTTCATCCCCGGTCAGCAAACTGACTCTTTGCCCGTAATCGGCCGAAAAATCTTGCTGAAGCCAGGCTTGGGATTGCCCCAGCACACCCGCCAACCGAAGCAGGTGTGTCGACAAACTGGCATCCTTCCGAAAGGGAATAATTCGCAGATTTGTATCTTTTGGTTTTTGGGCTTGTGCAATTATCTTCATGAACGTCTTTTAGGGCAGCTTGCAAGCTTTAGAATAGCTAAAGGTACGAAAACGCGACTATTCACTCTGATTAATTGACCTAACAATAAAACCAACGCCTATGCTCTGGGGTATCGACCTGGGAGGAACAAAAATTGAAGGTGTCGTACTAAAAAGTGCGGCCCAGCCTGACGTACTCGCCCGTCTGCGCGTCAACACCGAAGCCGATCAAGGCTACGAACACGTCATTCAGCGAGTTGGTCATTTGATCGATCTTTTGAAAAAGGAAACCGGAACCACTCCGCACACAATCGGAATGGGTACCCCGGGGGCTATTGATCCGCCAACCGGGTTGCTCAAGAACAGCAATTCCATTGTACTCAACCACAAACCATTCCATAAAGATCTGGAGAAAAACCTGGGATATTCTTTTATTCTGGCCAATGATGCCAATTGTTTTGCAATGGCGGAAACACGAATGGGTATTGTTCCGGATCACGTGGAAAACCCACGCCTCACCTTTGGTGTCATCATGGGCACCGGCGTTGGCGGAGGTATCGTGATCAATGGTCAGGTGCACGGCGGCTTGCAGGGAATCGGTGGTGAATGGGGGCATTCTTTTCTCGATGAGAGTGGAGCCGAATGCTACTGCGGTAATAAAGGGTGTGTGGAGACCATCATCTCCGGACCTTTTTTGCAGCGGTATTACCACAGCCTGAGTGGCACGGAACGCAAATTAAAAGACATTGTCCAACGCCACCGTGACGGGGTCGACCCTCACGCTTCGGCAACTATGGAACGACTACTTCATTTCTTTGGAAAGGGCATTGCCAATTTGGTCAATATTCTCGACCCCGATGCCATCATTATTGGTGGTGGTGTAGGCAATATTGAGGAGCTTTATACCGAAGGAGTGGAAAGGGTCAAATCCTTTGTATTCAATCCGCGATTGGATACGCCGATTCTGCGCCCAAAACTGGGCGATAGTGCGGGCGTTTTCGGCGCAGCATTCCTCACAGCCTAGTTTTTTGACACCCAACAAACCTCATGCTTAGACATCCATTGTCTGTTGGTAGACGAATCCTCGTATTTCGGCATTATTTTCTAAACCCAATCGTGCAACTACTTATATTGGCAGGTGTCATTGTTGATGAAAGCTTCATTTCATACGAAATATGCCCGAAAAACTACTTATTGTAGGATGTACACAAAACAAAAGAGGAGGAAAGCAAGTTAAAAGGGTAAGATTTTTCGAAAGCTAGCGAGTTGTTCGGGACAGAACAACTCCTCCACATAGCTCAAAAAAGTTTTTTCATACTAATCCATTTTTAGTGGTTGCCGTGCGTGTTACGTGCGGCAACTTTTTTTTGGTAGTCCAACAAGGTCCCGCCTACCAAAAAAGGGAGTTTCTAAGGGCTCACTAGTTCCTTACGTAACTCCCGTGTAAACCCAATGTATAACTTTTCTCAATTCTAAAAAAATCATATCCCCCACTGGCCATTTTGTTACAAATAAAAACCGGCTGTTTTACGATCGTAAAACAGCCGGTTTGGCGTAAATGGGGAACCGGAATATTTTACCAGCCGGGGACAATATTGACCCCAAACGTAAAGGGAATATCGGTACCCAACGGTTTGGCGTAATATGGTTCCACGATCAGGGCTCCAAAAACATTTGCCCGAAGCGAAACACCCGCCGTGAGAACGGGCTTGGCATCTGAAAATCCAGAAAGATTGTTGTCGGTATCGAATTGCTCAAAATCATTCCACACCAATCCGCCATCCACAAAGAAGTTCAGATCAGAAAACAAAAACCCGGATTTGATCAGGGCCAACTGCTTGGGCCCCGAGAAGGGAATCCGGATCTCCAGATTGGAAATGAACATTTTGGAACCGAACAAATTGTCGTCGGTAATTTCACCAGTAACCTGCAAATCTTCTCGTGCCTGCGCTCCCAGTCCGCGGACGAACCAGGGACTACCTACGTAATACGGGAAAAATACATCGGCATCTTCACCGTACCGGCCCAGGTGCATGGCCCGGAAAGCAAACCCAATTGGTTTATAGAAGCGGTAGATACGGTAGTCGAGATACGGACTGGTATAATTGAATTCACCAAAGTACTGGCGGGCCCCGAAACGGAATCGCTGACCGTTCAGTGGTGCGGTCATACCAAAGGAGGAATTATCGCCGACAAAAGCAGCGCCAACGCTACCCAATGCGAATCCCTGGGCGTAAATATCGTTGGGGTTATTGTTCTCTACCCGGTCACGTTCCTGGAATGCCAGACCTCCGAAACTATTGTAATAATTGGAGAAAAGGGTCGTCGATGAACTGTAGTAGGACAGATCAACGTCGGCTTCCACCCGCAGGGTTGTTGAAAATGGATACTGCGTAAAGAGCGATACCTTATCTTCAAAAATGCGGTTAACCGCAAAATCCCATCGCTCGTAAAGACCCAGGCCACCACAGTCTTCGCAGGGTAGTGTGTCGAGGCCCGCAAAGCCACCGCCAGTCTGGCGGAAGGGAATATGCGACAGGGAAGCACCCCAGTTTAACTGGCGCTTGCGGTTGATATAAGCTACTGACCCACCAAAATCCTGAATTTCACCGTTAAGTGCGGCACTGATGTAAAATTGGTTATTACCAAGAATATCACTGAAGAGAAGGTCCACCGCACCGGCCGCACCCGTGGTTGTACCAAAAGTATTCGACGTTCCTACCCCTACACCGGCTCCACCACCGACATAGTCGAGCTGGAACTTACTCTTAAACGGAATTTCTTCCATCTTACCGGAAGCGAGGTTTCCGTACTGATCCTGTGATCGCACGAAGCGATCCACCAGGCTCTCCATCTCGTCGTTGGGTCGTGGCAGAAAAGCGGCCTCATAGGTCACTTCATTCGGATCCACCTCCTCCTGCAACAGATCTTCGTGGCGGGCGCGGAAAATGCTGTAGCTCCGCTTATTATAATGGGTATACAGAATACGGTCCCGGCGCCGGTCGATACTGATTGCCGGAGAGTAGTGCGAAATACCGCTAATACCCGTCGCTATATCCGTCAGTTGATAAACCTTCTTACTACTCGTCTCAAAACGATACATATTCCGGTAACCATCGCGGTTCGATAGAAATACAATATCTCCATTCTCGTCGACCAGGGGATTCAGGTTATCTGCTCCGGGGAAAACGTCGATCAGCTCAACTGACTGCGTCAATATATCCATCTTGGCCAGGTTGAACGTCAGGCGCCCATAAGTACGGCCCCGCGACATTGCCAGCTGGTCGGAGGCATATACGATGTACGAACCATCGGGTGACCAACTCGGGTGTAGCTCCGAATTTTTGTCGTTGGTAAGCTGAGTAACATCCTTGGTCTTCAGATTGTAGAGGTACAGATCCGTTTGTCCCTCCTTCTGGCCGGACAGTACGATGTTATCACCATCGGGTGACCAACTGGGGTTAGCGAATGCCGGCACCCCGTCGAGAAAGATCTCTTCCTCCGTTTTTCCATTCTCCACATTCTTGATGAGGAGTACGTTCGATCCCTTTTTGAAACCGACAAAAGCAACACGCTTACTATCCGGTGACCAGGTTCCTGATGATTCAATAAAGTTGAAATCATCCACATTACCTTCACGAGTTGAACTGGCCAGTGTTTTCAGGATCTCCCCGGAATTCACGTCCGCCAGAAAAACATCCGTTGAGAAGAGGTTTTTTTCCGAGAGGAAAATCACGTAGCGACCGTTCGGACTGATCGATGGCGAAATATTCATACGTCCACCGTCTTTTTCATTGATAATGGACCGACCGACAATGCCTTCATCCATATCTTCAACGAAAGGTGTGAAGGTCTCCTTCAGTGACCGTTCCCAGCGTGCCGATAACGAATCGATTGGCAAGCCCAGCTCCGTGATACAAGCCTGTTCGACACCAAATTTGGCCACTGCTTTAAAGAACGGCTGGATCTTACCGTCACCTACCAGCCCGGTAAAGAAGCTCCAGAAGGCATGACCGTAGCGATAGGGAAAGTAGGTCGGGTTATTCATATCCTCCAGGGAAGGCACATCCTCGTTGAGTACCGCGTCGCGCATCCACATGGCTGTGTGCGGATCCACACTACCGATCGACATATACTCGGCCATCCCTTCCACGATCCACAGAGGGAGATTACCCAAATTCTGGAGGCTGGTCGAATCACCGTTGATCACCGTATTGAATTGGTAGGCGTGGACCATCTCGTGGCCGAGCACCTGAACAGTTTGTTGGTTCGACATGGCCACCGGCATGATCACACGGTTTTTAAAGGCCTCAGTTACACCACCGGTACCAATACCTACGGCGCCGGAGATGGTGTTCGTTTGCTGGAAATCAGCAAAGTTGTTGTAAAAGATGAGGGGGTTCTTCTGCATAATAGTATCACGCAGGGTAGCCCGGTGCATCTGGTACCACATTTCCGAGTAAGATGCGAGGTCTTCCAGCACCTGCTCGTTCTTGGTGTAGGAATAGATTTCGAGGTTGGGCGTTTGCGTAACATCAAAATCAAAGGTCTCGTAATTGACCTTATTGCGGCCAAAGGCCTGAGCTGACAGCTGTGCGGGTAAGAGAGCCAGACACGCACCCAGGATCAGCAAGAAACGATTGGTTCTTATCATGGTTTGCATAGTATGTACTTGAATAGATAGCACTCGGCCCGAATTGTTTCAACAATATGGCTTTCGCCAAAAAAGATACAACTAATCAGATTTCTTCGGACCAGAATTTAATATGTTCACGTTCATCCTCTTAACACTTTGACCGACCTGCTAGTATGGGTTGCCTGCGAAAAGAGGCGTTAAAATTGTCTTAAACGGCCGGGGTACGTAAGTTTACCGACATTAACATATAATGTTCTAAAAGCTATGACTCCAATTTGTTGTTTCAGGTTCACTGCGTTCGTTCTTTTCATACTGATTTCCGGCGGTCTATCCGCCCAAAATGAGTGGGAAACACCCTTTGAGAAAACGCCAAACACCTCCTCGTCTTACAGTGAGACGATAGATTATTACAAACGGTTGGCGGCGGCCTACCCTTCTGTTTTTTCCCTCGAAGCGCACGGCGACACGGATGCGGGTCACCCCCTCCACCTGGCCATCTTTTCGGCCGACGGCCAATTCTCACCGGTTTCGGCCCGGAACAGTGACAAGGTCATCGTCTTTATCAATAACGCTATTCACCCCGGCGAACCCTGTGGAGTGGATGCCAGCATGCTATTCTTCCGGGACCTGCTGCAAGATCCCGACCAGCAGGAAAAACTCAGGGATGTCATCATCGTTGCCATCCCCTTTTACAATGTTGGCGGAGGCCTGAATCGCGGCGGCTACAGCCGCGCTAACCAGAACGGACCGGTCATGCACGGCTTTCGCGGCAATGCCCGAAACCTGGACCTAAACCGGGATTTCATCAAAGCCGACTCCCGTAATGCCCAGACCTTTAATCAGGTGTACAGTCAATGGAAACCGCATATTTTCGTAGATAACCACACCTCTAACGGAGCCGATTACCAGTACGTACTTACCCTTATCCCCACCCAGCACAATAAACTGGGTGGTCCGCTGGCCAAACTGCTGCAGGATGATATGCTGCCCTACCTATTCGCCAAAATGGCGGCTACTCCTTATGAGATGACACCCTACGTGTATGTACGCAATACACCCGAAGACGGAATTGCCGGATTTCTGGATCTGCCCCGCTATTCCTCGGGCTATGCGGCCCTGCACCACGCACTCTCGTTCATGCCCGAGACGCATATGTTCAAACCGTTTGAGGATCGGGTAAAGAGCGTTTATCACTTCATGCATTCCGTAGCCGACTATGCCGTAGACGCCAGGAACGACATCCTCACGGCGCGCCGCGAATCCGAAATGCAGACCGCCACCCAAACCAGCTTTGACTTGAACTGGCAAATCGATCGCAGTAAGTCTGACACCATTATGTTTAAGGGGTATTCCGCCAAAAATAAACCCAGTGATGTTACCGGTCTCGAACGCATGTACTACGACCATAATGATCCATGGGAAAAACCCGTGCCCCACTTCAACTACTACCGTGCCACTCTGAACGTGGAAGCTCCCGAGGCCTATATTCTGCCCTACGCCTACGGCGAGGTAGCTGACCGCCTGCGCTGGAATGGCGTTCGCATGTACCAACTAACCGCCGACACGGAGGTCGAAGTGGAGACTTATCGCATTGAAGATTTCCGGACACAGGATGCCTACGAGGGTCATTATTTGCACAACCGGGTGGAGGTAAGTCGCGACACCCAGACGCTCCTTTTTCACCGGGGCGACTACGTAATCCCGGTCGATCAGGCGGCTAATCGCTACATCGTGGAAACCCTGGAACCCCAGGCACCGGATTCCTGGTTCGCCTGGAATTTCTTCGATGGTATTCTGCAACAGAAGGAATACTTCAGCAGCTACGTTTTCGAAGACTACGCCGCCGAGTATCTGGAGGAGCATCCCGAATTACGGGAAAAGCTGGAAGCACGTAAAGCCGAGGATGCCGACTTTGCTGCATCGGGCAGGGCTCAGTTAGACTTTATTTATCGTAATTCGCCCTACTACGAGCCTACGCACCGCCGCTATCCGGTAGGACGGCTATTGCGCCCCACTGCTTTGCCCCTCCGCTAAGGGGGCTACGGTAATCTCGACATCGTCGAGCCAGATGCGATCCCGGTCCGGATTCCAGAGGTATACCTTCAGGCTGGCTTCCGGCGGGATGCTATCCGGTAATTGGATGATGGTGCTCACCTGGAAGGGAGTCCATTTTTCGTAGACCCGAAAAAAGGAGGTCACATTAGCACCTTCCCAGAATAAGGACTGCCCGGCGCCCTCAACGGCTACAACCCATTGGGCGTAGGTCAGGTCGGAGATTCGTCCGTAAGCCTTGCTGCGTACGGCCATTTTTTTTGCTTCCGCAAAAGGCAAAGCCGACCAGGGTATCGCCAAAGTAGCGGAGAACTCGCCAACCCGTTCGCTGACGTCACCGGTATGGGCTACGGTGGTATCAAAGCGATCGGGATTCGTATTCCAGAAGCGGGCCGTGTCCCGTTCAAAGTCGAACGAAAAACGGGCTCCGGCATCCCACCGGGGTACCCATTCGGGTGTATCGTCAATGGCGAAGAGGGATAAAAGCAAGGAAGGGTGTCGCCAGGTTTCTTCGCTTTTACGAGCTGCATCACGCAACCAAAGCGGCCAGTTCGATTCATCGGAACCGGTCAGGTATTGGGTATGGTCATTGAGGTACAGCCAGACCCTGCCGGAAGGAGGTGGCAGCGAATCCGGCAGTTCGCGCAGGGCGTATACCAGGGTATCCAGCCGGGGATCAAAAGATTCGTAATAGCGGATCAATCGCCGCTGCACCGCATCGGTGTATACCACTCCCGAATCCAGTAAAGGTTTTACCTCTTTTTGGTAGGCAGCAGCTTGTTGTCGGTATCGCACCGATTGGTGGTATTGGAGGCGGGGAATCAGTGCCGCCAATCCAAGTAAGATCGTTCCCGCCAGCACCAGGTTCTTTCCTCTTTTTGGGGACACCCAAAAGGGAAGTGCACCCCATAACAGAGCCACGCCAATGAGGCAACCAGCGTACCAACTATTGTACTCCAGCCACTGTTGACCGGCTATCAGTAACAGCAAGAGCAATAGGGCCCGGCTAATCTTTTTTTGCCGAAAGGCAGCCTCCAACACCAGTCCCCCGGAAACAGCCCCGACCGGGATCAGGTACAGATAATGCCGTGGATCCAGACACATGGGCACGTACGCATCCGGCGAAATGGTCATAAAATTGGCGGCCAGCAACAACCCGAGTGCCGACCCGTGCCAGAAACGATGCGGACGATCAAAGATAGTTCCCACCAGCCCCAGGGCCAAAAAGGGAGCAAACCCCTCGCGCAGGACCAGGGACCAGAAATCAAACAGCAGGCGATCGCGTAATACCGCCCAGGGTTGCTGATCGTAGCTGCAGGCGTTGAGGTAACTGTTGTCGGCAATGGCCGAAAACCGGATGAGGGGATCCCCCAGCCAAAGCCAGCAAAGCAACAGGTAACAACCCGCAAAAATAACGCCCGCCCCAATAGCGGATCCCCAAAAAACGATTGCCCGACGCATGAGCAAATCACGAACCACGACTACCAACAGTACCGGGGCCACCAGGATGATGGTTCCCTTGCTGAGAAATCCCAAAATCATCCCCATGGCAAGTAGCAATCCGTTCCGGTATGGGTGCTGACCGGAACGTCCCCGAAACAAAGCGTACCAGGCCAGGGTTACCGAGGCAGCCAGATAGATGTCGGGCATCAGCTTGTCGGCGTAAAAGAGCAACCAGGGGGCAGTAACGCAGAGCACCAAAGCAATAGCGATCACCCATTCTCCCAGGGCAGAACGCAAGCGGTACACTACGAATAGCAGACTGCTGGTAACGAATAAGGCGGGAAGGGCCGAACTCCAGTCGTGGATGCCGAAGAGTGCGTAGGAAAGGGTGGTAAGCCCCAAAAGGGTCCAGCGATAGCTGTAGTGGTCGGAAGCATCGTAGGCACCGGTCAGCCAGCCGTGGGCCAGTTCGGCGTAGTGAAGATCATCAAAACCATAGTGCCCGAAGTAGAAGCCCGCAAAGTGGACGACCAGGAACAAAATACCGCCGATAAAGACCAGGGTGGATAACTTGGGCACTGTTTTTACCGGTAAGATAGCTAACCAGTTATCAGGAGAGTGCCTTTCGGTTTATTTTTCCGGTTGGCGACAGTGGTAATTCATCCACGAAAACGACCTCTTTGGGTATCTTGAACCTGGCCAGCAAGCTAGTGCAATGCTCCTGTATCTCGGAATAAGTTAGGTTTGCGTCGGTTACCACGAAAGCCTTTCCGACCTCCCCCCATTTTTTGTGCGGAATACCGATCACCGCTGCCGCGCGAATATCGGGGTGTTGTAACAGGGCTCGCTCCACCTCGGCGGGATAGACATTTTCGCCCCCCGAGATGAACATATTCTTGATCCGGTCAACTACGTAGAGGTAGCCTTCATCGTCTTGCCGTACCATATCGCCGGTATGGAACCATCCGTCGTGGAGCGCCTTGGCGGTCGCTGACGGGTTTTGCCAGTATCCCGGCGTCACCATGGGCCCTTTCAACAGCAATTCACCGGGCTGATTGGCCGGCACCTCCATACCTCCCGGATCGGTAACACGGATTTGCACATAAAAATTGGGGCGACCGATGGAGCCCTTTTTACGAATGGCGTCCCGCTGGTGCAGGGAGGTAAGGTTAGGGCCTACCTCCGTCATTCCGTAGCCCTGCCGGATAAAGACCTCCTTCTCGTGCCAACGCTCGATCAGAGGGATGGGCATGGGTTCGCCGCCGACGATGATGTAATACAAACTCGAGAGGTCGGCCCCGGCGAAACCGGGCTCATCGGCGATCATCTTCAGCATGGTCGGTACGCCCATGAAGAGAGTCGGACGTTCGGTACGCATGAGGTGCAGCACCGCCCCGGGGTCAAACTTCTTCATCAGGCAGGTGTAGCCTCCGTGATGCAGGAAAGGCGTCAGTAATACATTCCACCCTCCGGTATGAAAAGGCGGCATGCAATTGATCGTCCGGCTTTCGGAATTGACGATCAGGCTCATCGCAGTATTGATGCTGTTCCAGAACAGCATCCGGTGACTGTAGATAGCTCCTTTGGGAAAGCCGGTAGTTCCCGAGGTATAGAGAATGAAAGCCGGATGATCGTCAGGTAATGCGGCAACCGGAAAGGGTTTGATTTTTTGGGGTGTTTGGTCCAGCGTGCGTTCGAGTTCGTTCAGGGGCAAAGCCGGCAGATCAAGCTGCGGTTGCAGTAAACCCTGTAGTTCTGTTTCGTAAATGATCAGTGCGGGTTGACTATCAGTGATCAGATACGTGATCTCGGCCGGTGCGAGGCGGTAATTGAGTGGTACCAGAATGATCCCGGTTTTTTGAGCTACCGAGAACAAGACCACGTATTCCAGGCAATTCTCCGCCAGTACCGCCACCCGGTCACCCAACCGCAAGTCATAGGTATCGCGCAGCCAGTGACACAAATGTTCGGCCTTTTGCTGGAGCTGCCCATAGGTGAGCGACCGTCCGGATTCGTTTTCCGAAACGGCCACCTGATCGGGGCTATAGACCGCCCACTTCGCCACCCAGTCTTGTGCTAACAATTGCATTTCAAAAAAGCTTTTCGCATTACAACCGGAAAGCAGCGCTGGCGAAGGCCAGGCCACCCCCCGAACCGATGAAGTACACCAAATCACCTTTTTTCACGGTGCCCCGCTCCCAGGCTTGGTTGAGGGCCATTGGTATACAAGCCGAGCCCGTATAGCCGTAGTAGTGCATCACCGTTTCGGCCCGGTCGCGGGGAACACCCAACCTATCCATGGTTTCATGAATGGCATTTACATTAATCTGAGTGACGAAATAGCGATCCACATCCGCAGCCTGTACCGCCAGACGCTCGTTCAGGTTATTGGCCATTTGTGACCACACCTCCGGATTCAACTCCTTGGGGAATTTACGGACAAATTTGAGTTGGTGATCGTGGTTAGCCACCACCTCTTCAGAAATCGGTTTTTTGGTAGCCCCTCCGTATATGCCCATCCATTCGTTATACTCGCCCTTGGAGATGAGTTGGGCCCCGAGGAAGCCGCGTTCGGAGGGTTCTTCAGCCTCCAGCACTACGGCTCCTGCTCCGTCGGCAAAGAGGGTGACCGTCTTTTTATCGGAGAGATTGAGGTACTTACTCATGGCGTAGGCCCCGATGACCAACACCTTATTGTACTGCTCATCGGCCCGGATGTATTTTGACCCGATATCCAGGGCCGTCACAAATCCGGCACAGGCGGTATTAATATCGAAGGTTCCGGCGCGGTTAGCCCCGAGGCGATCCTGTACCACCGAAGCGGTAGATGGAGAAACGAACTCAGGTGTATCGGTAGAAATGATGATCAGATCGAGCTGGTCGGGCGTAAGGCCAGCGCGTTCGAGGGCCTGGCGTGCGGCCCGTTCACTGAGATCGGCCGTACTTTCATCATCAGCACACCAGCGACGTTCGTAGATCTGCACATTCTCTTCCAGCCAGGTACTTACGTCTTCGCCCAACAGGTCGTCGAAATAGGTATTGGTAATCCTACGCTCCGGAGCGTAGGCTCCAACCGAGCGGATAATAGCATTTCGCATGCATTTGCTTTATTCAGGATCAGGGAAAAGGCGGGCCAGCCAACTGGTAAAGCCAGCCCGTATATACATCGTTAGTTCTGTCCGATAGCGGGAAGATTAATCAATAGCTCGAGGCCGAACAGACGTCCGGTCGGTGGAGCAGCGGTAAATTCGCGCAAGGTTTCGTCGAAGAGGTTGGTCACCTGAGCATTAAGGGTGAAAACATCGCTGAATTGGTATCCCATATTCACGTCGACACTTACAAATCCGCCCAGCGGACCGTAGTTGAAGGCATCGGCCGAACGGGCATTTTCCACGATGGGTACCCCCCGGTACGTTTGGCCGGGCTTAGTTTCGGAAGCGATCTGGAAGCTGGAGTAATAATTGTATGCCTCCACCCAACGCGAGAAGAAGGTCGCATTAAAGCGTTCGCCACGATAACTCAGTCCAACACTTCCTTTATTGTTGGGTGCATTTACCAAGAGGTCCAGCTCGTTTACGACACCATTTCCGTCGAAATCATTCTCCAGATTATCTTCGTCGATGTTGTAATTGAAGTGGGAGTAATTAACAGCCAGACTCCACTCTGGATTGAAGTAATAGGTCACCCCCAGATCAAGCCCGTAAGTATTGAACTGGCCGAAATTGACGTACGAGGCCACCAGGCCATTATAGACACCGAACCCATCTTGCACCTCGGCGATGGGGGTATCTCCGCGCAGGCTGGCCACACCCAATACCTGCAGTGGGCTCAGGAAATTTTCGCTGATGTTGTAGTAGGCGTTGGCATCGAGGAACATTTTACTTTTCACGATCTGCCCGCGATAGCCCAATTCGATGGTCTGTAATTTTTCGACCGATTGGGGTGCTATCATGGTACCGTCAGCAAGGGTAAACCCTTCGGCATTACCGAGGATAAGCCCCGTAAACAGATTACCAAACATATTCAGGATAGTCGGTGCGGCAATACCCTGGCCGTAGGTTAGGCGCCAGGTACCCATATCGCCCACCTGCAACAGGCCGACTTTGGGCACGAAGTTGGTCCCGTACACTTCGTGATCATCGAGGCGACCAGCTGCTATCGCGCGGAAACCGCTCCCCAAGTCGTATTGCAGGTGCGCATATGCCCCTAACTGCCGTACGTTGATGAAATCATTTTCATCTTCGTCCAGCAGGTAACTACCAAGGCTATTGGCCTTATCCAGGAAATACTGTACGCCGGTAATGAGTTCCAGCTTCCCAAACTGATTATTGTATTGAACCTCGGCGGCCCAACGACGGGAATCATCCCGGAATCGTGCTCCTCCCTGGTACGAAAACTCCCCACCGGCCTCTTCGGGGGATAATCCGGCATCTATCCCGCGATAATATTGCTTAGTGCGATCATCGATGGAGTAGGTATCGTCCGTTTTGCTGGTAGTGTAGTTCACCTGGGCAAACCAGTGGTCAGAATTGACCCGTAGTTGATAGTAATTGATAGCCCAGTCGATGATCTGGTTACGCCCCACATTAGTAGGGGCCAGGTAGGTGGAATTACTGTAGCCCGTATTGAAAATAATATCCGTTCCTTCGACCGGCGTATAGTAGAGCGCGCCCTCAGCCCGGAGGAAATTTATATCCCGGTCGAGCTCAAATTCATCGTAAGCTTCTTTTACACCATCAACGCCGGGGTTTCCTTCTCCGTCGAGGCGATCGATATAGACAGTATCGACATAGTCGAATTCCTCGGCCTGATCGTAGGAAGCCATTACTTTGTAGGCGAATTTATCGCTCAGCACCTGGGCGTGCCGCCCGCGGATCGACAGGGTGCTTTGGTTACCCACACCCAGGGCCAGGGTGGTCCCCTCGGAGGTTCGGGGATCCTTTGTTATAGTATTCACTAGTCCGTTATGGGCGTTCGGTCCGTACATGGTAGAGTTGGGTCCCAGAACTACCTCAATTTGTTCGATATCCTCCTTAATGGTGGTGTTAAGTGGTCCGAAAGGCAGACCGGTGGCTATCAGGGTTGAATAACGCCCGTCGGTTACCTGCAGATTTTTTGCATTGAAGTTGGAGTTAAATCCCCGAACATTGATACCGGGGACTGCTACCCCCGCACGGAAATAATCAATTCCCTTTTGGCGAGCCAGGAGATCGGAAGGGCTCCCTGCGTAGTTTTGGATCTCACCCGCAAAGATTGTTTCGATGGTGGCCGGCGATTCGGTCAGTTTCTCATCACGGCGCGACCCGGAGACAACAACCTCCTGTCCGACGTAGACGTCCGGAGTCAGCAGGAAGTTCAATTCATAGGTTTCGCCAGCGGCAACGGTGATCGTCTCCCGGCTATTAATGAACCCCGTATAGGAGGCGATCAGCGTAATGGTGCCGGGCTCTGCCTCCAGGGAGTAAGAACCGTCCATGTCGGCGGCTACGCCCTTATTGGTGCCTTCGATAATGATGTTGGCCCCCAGTAAGGGTTCACCGGTAGCATCGGAGGTAATCAGGCCCCGAACCGTAGCCATCTGGCCAAATCCCTGGGTGAGCAGTCCCACCATGGTCAAGCAAATGAGTATCGCTTTTTTCATAGTCTAGTGCGTTTTATCAGCTTGAAATATTTTTTGCGGTAGCTTGATTTGCATCCAATCATGTACGGCAAAAAATCATTCTGTCAACGAATAATTCTGTTCGCCAAAGTAGCACCTCGACCATCAGACCTCCGATAGGCAAATTGAGATGGAGCCTATAGACTAAAGCATTTTTTTTCAAAAATTCAATTATAAAAAACTGATAACCAATTACTTAACAAGCTATCCGTCAGGGTGTGACAAACCGAACGAAGAGATATCAGTAGAGAGAAAATCCAGAAGAGCATTCATTATCAAAGGTTTATAACCAGGCGTTGCCGTCTTCCATCCCGTTCATCTTCCCGGATCAAGCTATGGCAAAGCCAAATGACCAAGACGGGTCAACCCCTTTATCAATGCACTAAATAATAAATTAACTATCAGCCTCTTACACTATAAAAAAGCACATATGCTCCCGATTATTTCACTTAGGTCAATACCCTTTAGTTAGCAACAAAAACATTACTCCTTCAAACACCCTGTTCTCCGATTTATATATTGCCTTCCGGCAAAAATGCCACATAAATTTTCCATTCAGAAAAAAGAACCTATGGCTTCCCGGGAACTTGTATTGGCCAGCTCCATACTAATTGCGCTTTACGCAGCCCTGATCCTATTCTTTGTCATTCGGGGCGCCCTTCGTACCAAATCTATGGCTGATTACGCAGTGGGGAGCATGCATTTTTCACCGGTGGTGGTAGGACTTTCTCTGGCCGCCTCCATAACCAGTGCAGCCACCTTTATTATCAATCCGGGATTTATTGCTTTATACGGGTTGAGCGGCATTCTCGCCCTGGCGGTTTGCCTGCCACTGGCCGCCTTCATTTCGCTGATCGTGCTTACCAAGAGCTTTCGCAAACACGGAGCTACGGTCAAAGCCCTCACCATGGCTCAGTGGATCGGTAAGCGCTACGGTAGTTCGGGATTTTCCATCTTCTTTGGCTTTTTGTCATTGCTCCTGATCACTTTCATTGTGCTCATCTGCGTGGGCATGACCAAAGTACTGGCCAGTGCCCTCAACGCGCAGGAAGCAGTTGTACTAATATGTTTGATCGTATTTGTCTTTGGCTACATGATGTTTGGCGGTGCCAATTCTATGGTTTATACCAATACCATCCAAGCCGTATTGATGATCGTTGTTGCGGTCATTCTGCTCACCTCCGGATACGAACACTTTAGTGATGGTGTGCGCGGGTTTATGGCCAAACTGGAGGCCATCGATCCTTTATTAACCCAGTCCGTTAATCCCGAAAGCTTTCTGTTCCGCGACTACTTTGAGATCATTTTCTGCTCGGTGGTCGTGGGTGTCGCCATTATCTGCCAGCCGCATATCCTGACGAAATCGCTCCTGCTAAAGGCCGAGAAAGACGTAAACCGCTATTTGCTGGTAGCTATCATCGTGGAGGCCCTGTTCTTTGCCGTGGTCATCGCCGGTTTGTATGCCCGCATTAGCTTCCCCGATCTGACCGTTGACGGAGAGCCTCTCAATATGGATGGTATCATCCCAGCTTACGTGGTGCGGGAGTTCCCCGTGTACATAGGTTTGATCGTTATTATGGGACTTCTTTCGGCCGGCCTCTCCACCCTCGAGGGCTTGATCCAGTCGGTACCTACCAGTATTACTTCGGACATTATTGATCCACTTTTTGGCGAAAGCCTGGGAGAAGGTGAAACACGCGAAAAACGACTCATCTTTATCAATAAGGTAGTCATTGTGCTGGTCGCCATCGTTTCGGGTCTGTTATCGTGGCAACAACTCGTGAATCCAAGTCTTAGCGTGGGTATTTTTGCCCAGAATGGTGTCTACGCTTATTTCTCGGCTGCTTTTTTACCGGTCCTCTTTGGGGTATTCCTGAAAAAAGTTCCCCGTCTGGCGGTCATTGCCGCCAGCGCAGGCGCGGTGATCATTCATTTTTCGGTCTATTACGGACGTATCAGCTGGTATATGCAGGCGGAGGTGCGCAACCCCGCCATTGCGGCCACGGCGGCTATCCTGGGATCCGTGGTAATCGGGCTGATTTTATACGCTCTTTTGCGCAAAAAACCGGAACAAGAGCTGTCACCAGGTTCGGTAACCTGACCTATAAACCAAGAAAATATGCAACGTTTCCTTCTGTTTCTGTTAATCCTCAGCCTTGCCGGCTGCGGAACCTATGCCCAAACCAGTGCTTATATGGATTCCCTGCAATATTCCTACGACACAAACACGATTTCTTTGTCCGACACGGTGTCTATCACCTACATTGACGAGGGAGAGGGTCCCGAGACCCTCGTTTTCATCCATGGCTTGGGTAGTTACCTGCCTGCCTGGCACAAGAATATTTCTGAGTTGCACAAGCACTACCGGTGCATTGCCCTGGACCTGCCGGGCTACGGTAAATCATCACGGGGCGATTACCCCTACGATATGTCTTTTTTTGCTCAACAGGTCAGCCAGTTTTTGCGTAAGCTTTCGCTAAAAAGACCCACCGTGGTAGGCCATTCCATGGGCGGACAAATCGCCCTTACCCTGGCTTCGCAGCACCCCGAACAGGTGGGAAGACTGGTACTGGTGGCTCCCGCTGGCTTTGAGACCTTTACCGAACAAGAGCGTTCCTGGTTTCAGCAAGTGTATACGCCGGATGTGGTGCGGGCCACACCACCCGCTCAGATCGAGCGTAACTTTGCGCTAAATTTTCACGAAAGTGATTTTCCGGAGGACGCGCACTTTATGTACGAAGACCGCCTGCGGCTGCGGGCCGACACCGCACTGTACGATGCCTATTGCCAAATGATCCCACAGTGCGTGTTGGGTATGTTACGGGAGCCGGTCTTTGATCAACTTTCCGACATCAGGCAGCCAACGCTTATATTGTACGGACGGGGAGACTTACTGATTCCCAATACCCTTTTGCACGGCGGCCTGACCACCGAAGAGGTCGCTCAATCCGGTCACCAGCAGATACCCAATAGCCAACTTCAAATGCTGGAAGCCTGCGGGCATTTTGTGCAGTGGGAATGTGCAGCAGCGGTTAATACCGCTATCAAATCCTTTGTAACCAACAAATAAACACGATATGAACCGACTGAAGGACCGCGTAGCCATCATTACGGGCGGTGCCCGTGGCATTGGCAAGGCCACTGCCCAACGATTTCTGGAAGAAGGAGCCCGGGTAGCTATCTGGGATATTGACGAACAGGCCGGTCGCAACGCCGTTACTGCGTGGCAAGACCAGGGTTACCACACCACCTTCCACAAGGTAGACATCACCCAACTCGCTTCCACCCAGGAAGCTGCCTCGGCCGTGCACGAAACGCAGGGATGTATCGACATCCTGGTCAACAACGCGGGGATCACCCGGGATGCCTCCATGAAAAAAATGTCGCCCCAACAGTGGCAGCAGGTCATCGACGTAAATCTGACCGGCGTTTGGAACGGCACCAAAGCCGTGGCCCCCTACATGGTCGAGGCGGGATACGGACGCATTTTAAGTGCCTCTTCGGTGGTTGGATTGTACGGTAATTTCGGACAGGCAAATTACGTAGCTACCAAGTCGGGGCTCATCGGCCTCACCAAAGTATGGGCCCGGGAATACGGCCGCAAAGGTATCACCGTAAATGCAGTGGCCCCGGGCTTCATTCGCACTGAGATGGTGGATACCATTCCCGCCGATTACCTGCAAGGGCTGGAAGAGCGTACGCCCCTGCAACGACTGGGCGACCCGGTCGATATCGCTAATGCATACTTGTTTCTGGCCAGCGAAGAGGCCGGATTTATCACCGGCACCTGCCTGAGCGTAGACGGGGGACTGGTGTTATAAAATCGGAGAGCGGAA
>CAYFGK010000011.1:79086-81725 GCA_964342305.1 uncultured Saprospiraceae bacterium
GCTGGAAAACCCGCGTGCTTCATGCGACCCAAGCTACAGACATTCACGGATTTTGCGAACACCTTACTGCCCCACGAGACGCAGTACCTGCTTTCCGTTGCCCAACTGGAAGACGAGCAAAAACGTGGCATTCTGGAAAGGGTCCATAAAAATTGCCTGCAGATCAACCAGTTTACGCCGTACGATACCAATCTGGACAAGCGTAAGTACAGTAATCTGAAGAATTGGATACAGAAGAGGTTACGCCAGATCGACATAGATGCCCACTTCGCCTGGATCAGTGACCTCGACCAACAGATCACCACCGACCGGATACAATCAGGCGATGAGAAGAAACTGTTACGAGCTATACGTAAGTATGAGCATCCAACTTTCTTTTTCAAGCGGTTTTATGAGTTGGTACGTAACTACCGGCATTTTCTCCTGATTCGTTTGCGGTACCACGATCACCAGTTGGTCAATGAATTTCTCGAGGCCTACGAAGATGATTATCTGGAATCCTGCCGGGTGGATACTCAAATGCACCAGGCTACCCAGGATATCATCGACCAATACGCAGCCAATACGGCCGAGAGCATCCAGTGGGAACGGTGGCTGAGCCGGGTGTTTTTTGACGAAAGTATCGAGGGATATTACCGGCACATGGCCTTTGTTCGCCTGACCTTTGTGAGCTTCAATTACCGGAAATTTGATCTGTTGTGGGAAAAATTTGACTACCTGGACTCAATCTTTGCCCGTGGGCAGAGTTACTCTAAGCGCATCCTGCTCAATTATTACCACCTTCGACTTTTACTGCACGCCCGGGTACGCGATTTTGACCAGGCTATTTACTACGGTTATCTATCGGTCCGTGGCAAAACACACGATTATCTTTTCTACGTGAATAACCTGAGTGCAGTACTCCTTAGGGCCAACCGACCACAGGAGGCCCTGCAGGTAATGCGGAATGCGACCAGAGAGATGAAGGAGACTCAGAATTTTCACAACAAGATCGGGTTCGTTTCCTTTTACGTGAAATGCCTCATTGCTAATCAGCTGTATAAAAATGCCGAGAATTATTGCTCCACCTTTTTAAAGGCCTACGAGAAAGAGGTGCTGCATTACCGGTGGCATACTTTTTTTGCCGCCTACCTGGAGGCCCTTTTGGTCCAGGGTAAGTACGATCAGATGCTCAGTCTGATGGACAGGTACGCCCTGGCCGAACGCGAGGGAAACTATCGCAAACGGGCAGATTACCTGCCTACTATCAGCTGGTACGATGCGGTCGCGCGTTACCAAAGCGGGTCGCTTCCTAAATCCGAATTACGAAGCCTCGTACAATCGGATATGGAGTATCTGCGTCAGGACGAAAATCGACGAGCCCAGCTCGATGACCTGCTGCAAACCATTAAACCCATCGTTCCGGAGGTGGTGAACTACCTGCCTTTTTAACTCTTTTCCTTTGCCTCCACAGGGGTAACAACCTGCTGCATTTTTGTATTATTAAAGGAAGAAATATCCTATTTGTAAAAACCGATTATCATGATACGTTATGCATCCCGGGCGACTGGACTGGCTGTTCTTTTCCTTCTGACTACCACGCTCACCCTGCACGCCCAAAAAGAGGGTAAGAAAAAGCGTATTGCCGTATTTTCTTTTGCCGACAAGTCCGATAGTAACTTTGGCTGGGGTGGAGCAAAAAGTGTCGGAGACGGTGTCAGCGACATGCTGGTTACCGAACTCGTTCAATCCGGTGAGTACCGGGTAATCGAACGCGAACAGATCAACGCCCTGCTGGCCGAACAAGACCTGGGCACCCAGGGCATCGTCACTGCTCAGAGTGCCGCCCAGATCGGGCAGATGCTGGGGGTGGAGATCGCAGTATTTGGTGCGGTAACCGAATTCGGTTATAAAGACCGGGACTCCGGTGTACGCATCGGAGGGACTCGCGTAGGGGTGGGCAAGCAGTCAGCCGTTGCGGCGGTTGACATCCGGATGGTAAACACCACCACGGGAGAGATCATCACCGCCGAAAATGTACGGGAGACCAAAAATGCCCTCTCGGGCAATGTGAGCTATAAGCAATACGACTTTGGGAGCCAGGCCGATTTTGATCAATCCCTGATTGGAAAAGTTACGCGTGAATGTGTCGAGAATGTGGTGGATCTCGTAAATGACAATGCCGGTCGTATCCCCTGGATGGCCAAAGTGGTCACCGTGCAGGGTGGTCAGGTCTACATCAACAGTGGCTCTCTCGATGGGGTACAGGTAGGCGATACCTTTACGGTATATCGCAAGGGGAAAGCCCTGGTTGATCCCGACACTGGCCTGGAATTAGGCAGTATCGACGAAAAAGTAGGCATGCTGAAAGTGACCGATAATTCCGTGGGCAACGGCAAGGCCGCCATTTGCAGTATTGTCAGTGGCTCTGGTTTTGAGCGCAATGACATGGTCAAGGAGCAATAAGGACATCTAAGACCGGTCGGCCTTCTGGGCCTCCTCTTACATAAATAGACACAAGACAATCAGACATAAGAGTAGGGATCTATTCCCCCTATCTCCAAATCTCCCATTCGCCCTTTCTTTTGGTTAACGTGAGGTTGGTGCTAAGGTGTTTGCTATATAACTGAATGTTGCAACCTCACGTTGTATTTGGTAGA
>CAYFGK010000012.1:0-80268 GCA_964342305.1 uncultured Saprospiraceae bacterium
AGAGGGTGGGTTTTGCCCAAAAAAACACTATCGATCAAGTTTCGTACAGTCCTGACTCATCATTCATCATTTCTATTTCTTCCCCACGTAGACCAGGTATTCCCATACGCCGAAATAAGCCCGATGCACTTTATCGTGGACCGGCGTAAAATGCTGGTTCAGGAAGGGTTGCAGATGCCCGTCCATACGCACGTGGTGATTGGACATATGTCGTTTGAACCAACCGCGCCTGGAATCGTGAAAATCCACTACGGCAATGTATCCGCCCGGCCGCAGATCTGCGTAGGCCTGTTCGATCAATTCCGGCCACTGCGGATTGATCATCGTCAGGGAATAGCTGAACAGGAACAGATCGGCCGGTTGAGAGATCGGAGATTCCCCCTTAGCGTAGGGTTGTTGGAGTAAGGTCAGGCGGTCCTGGTTAGACCGGTTCTTTTTTTGCGAAAGCTGGATCATATCCCGGGATACATCCAATCCCGTCAGGGTTGCATTGGGGAATCGTTTCGCTAAATAGTGGAGATTTATGCCCGTACCACAACCCACTTCTACCAGGTGACCGGTCGTGTCTCCGGACAGAGGGACCCGTTGAATCACATCTCTTCGGCCAAACAAGAACGACCAACGGGTTGCATCATAAATGCGGGATTGCATTTTATAATACTGTTGGATCAGATCCGTCTGTTCGGTGGCGGTTTGTTTGTCGAATTTTTCGATTGCTGGTGCTTATTTTATTAAAATTTGATTTTCAGTTCTTTGCCGCCCTGTGTCTTCCAATTCTCCAACTCTCCAAATCTCCCATTCTTTTCCGATTGTCGGTAAAGGTTGGAGACTTTGGGAATACAGAGTAAAATCCCCTGATCTCCCCATCCCCTTATTCCCGTCGATCCGGAGGGTCGACATCCAATTAAGGAAGCGGTTCGTCCACAATTCCGAGGTACACACTGGCGTAGGTGCCTACGCGATCTTCCTTGTGCGTACGTGCGGTTTCCTCCTGTTCGAACTGAACGTGCTGGTGTACAAAATCCGGGAAGAAGTCGATCTCGTGGGCGGCGGAACGCAGCAGGATCCGGGTGCCGGGTTTACTGTTTTGCAGTATGAGCCGCCATTCCTGTTCCAGGGCCGGCCGGTCGTTGGCGGCCAGCCAATCCTGATGATCCAGAAGTACGTAATGGGAATACGGATTGGGGTTAGCCTCCAAAAAACCGGAAATGGTGTTGGTATGGGTCTGGATATGATCACACCGGTCTTTCAATACCGCAAAGTTATCTTCTTCGAGGTAGGAGGGGCAACAGTCCCGTGAATAGGAACCATTGAGGTATAACCGATAGAAATAATTATCGTGAATGGGGAGCTCGGTAAAGACCTTGCGCAGGCATTCCTGGATGAAGCCCATGGCTCCTTTGTCGTATTTTTCAACGAATAACTGTTGTTGGGACCGGGGAACGCCCACCAGGCAAAGCGTAAGGTGGCGATTGATAAAAAACTCGGTGAGCGGGTTCAGTACCTTGCTTTCCACCTGGTAATACAACCGAACCTGCTCCTCCATGGAAATAGCAGAAAAGAGCTGTTGGATCTGATCGTATACATTCCGGCGGACCTTCAGGTACTGATTGGCCATCCAGGCAAAGGTGCCCGATGTGCTATAGTGGTAAAAGGATTTGCGGATACCACGACCGTTAAAAAAGTCCATATTGTCATCCCAATACTGACGGGAAGAATCCGATAAGTTCTGGCGCAGTGTATCCTCGTACAGCTCATTGGCCTGATGGTGGCGACCATCACCGAAAAGCTGGAATAACTGGTTGAAATCGCTGTTCTTGAAAACGACCTGCTTGAGTTCCAGCAGGGCGTTCTGGCGCGGATTCATATCCACGCAATTGATCTGCCGTGGATCATCCAACAAATAATCCAGTGCATTACATCCCGCACTGGTAATCATAACCATCTCACTGTCGGGCTGCAGATCGAGGAGTTGGCGATCACAGCGAGGATCTTCCCAACAAGTGTTATAGACTAAATTTCGGGAATGCATCAGCCGAAATAACCAATCGCGGACGGAGTTTATCTGTTTCATAGGTTACTAATTGTACCGCCAGGATTATACCTGGGCACGTAAACGTCTGTAGACTGCGTAACTTGGTTAATTGGGACTGTTAGCGGTATCAGGAGCCCCGGTGCCGGCCTCCTTAGTCGTTACCTTGTTTTCCAAATACCGATAGATGGCAATCTGTGCTCTAACGGAGGGTTCATGGGGCACCTTGGGCTGATATGGATTCGACTGTGCAGCATTCAACTGCCTTGCCTTTGTATTATCCTGAAGCTGTAAGGTAAGGATATCCCGTAACTCCTGGTAAACGTCTTTGTCATAAATCGGCATAACCACCTCAATCCGTCGATCGAGATTGCGTTCCATCCAATCGGCGGAGGCCGTGTACATTTTTTCATTCCCGTCATTGCCAAATACATAAATACGGGCGTGCTCCAGGAAACGGTCCACAATGGAGGTGATCGAAATGTGCTCGCTAAGCCCCGGTACCCCGGGCACCAGGCAGCAGATACCCCGGACGATCATTCGGATACGTACTCCTGCCCGGCTGGCTTCGTAGAGCTTCCCGATCATCCCTTTGTCCTCCAGGCTATTCATCTTCAGGATCATGTAAGCGTTTTTACCAGCTCGCGCAAGGGCTATTTCCCGGTCGATCAGGTCTTCAAAGCGATCACGGGTAGTGAAGGGTGATACGAACAGATGCTTGGTTTTAGGGATTACCAGCTTCTTTTCCAGCACCCCGAATACCTTGTCGACCTCGTCCGACAGGCGGCTGTCGGAGGTCAGCAGGGCGTGGTCGCCGTAAAGACGGGCGGTTTTCTCATTGAAATTTCCGGTACCCAGATAAGCATAATTATGGAGCTCCCCGGATTCTTCCCGTCCTACCAGCAGCAATTTGGTATGCACCTTTATTTCCGGATAACTGTAATAGACATTAGCACCTGCTTTTTCCAGCTCTTTGCCCCAGTAGAGGTTGGAGGCCTCATCGAAACGGGCCTTGGCTTCGATGAAGGCCGTAACTTGCTTTCCGGCAGCTCTGGCAGCCAGCAGCGCTTCCACCACGGCCGATTTACCCGCGACCCGGTAGAGGGTGATCTTGATGTATTTTACGGTATTATCCCGGGCAGCTTCCTCAAT
Source organism: uncultured Saprospiraceae bacterium (assembly GCA_964342305.1). Taxonomy (GTDB): domain Bacteria; phylum Bacteroidota; class Bacteroidia; order Chitinophagales; family Saprospiraceae; genus DT-110. The sequence goes on from CAYFGK010000012.1 coordinate 3,185, forward strand.
AAACATCGGTACGTAATCGTACTTCTGGTAGGGGAAGTGCAGGATGTAATCCCGCTCCTTAATGGCCTGGATCAGCGATGGCTTTTGTTCCAGGACCGGATGGGGCAGGGGCGGCATCGGCGGGTTGTGCAAATGCGCTTTCCCGGATGGATCCGGTAAGCCAAAAAAGTCGTGAAAGTTATGGTAACGGCCACCGGGAAAAAGGTCGTTCTTTTTTAACTGGAAGCAGAGCTTCAGTTGTTTGGTCAGGCTGGCCGGCATGCTGCTGTCGTAAAGAAAGCGAGCGGGGGCTCCTTCATCCCGCCGATCCAGGCTGGTCCGGATCTTTTCGACCAGGTCTCCGGAATATTCATCGCCGAGGTAGAGTTCGGCATCCCGCGACATCTTAATAGCGTAAGTTTGATCAATGGCCTGGTTGTAGTAGCCGGGCAGGCCGGCCCGGATGATGTCGTCCAGAAATCCAATGGCGTGCTGTCCTTCCGGCGCCGGCAGAATCCAGAACCGATCCTGAGTGTCGCTCGGGATATTAACCAGGCCCAGGCGATCGGTACCCGAGAAGGTTATCAGCAGATAGAGGCCCCGGTTTTTGAGGAATGGAGGTTCCTGTCCGGGTTCAATGAATTGGAAGGTCAGATCTTTTTGCAGCCTTTCGGCAAAAATATTTTTGGCGAAAGCCCGCTGTTCGGCAGTGTAAGCACTCAGATGATCCAAAAGGTGAATGGATTCCCGGCGCAGGGCCGGCAGCAGCTGGTGCCGAAAAATGGATCCAAATTCCGTTTGTTGCTGGTGGACCACCTCGCGGATACGGCGAAGTTCCTTTTTGGGCTTGACCTGCAGCCATTCTTTGCGATCAGCCTTATTAAGCAATTTGAACTGCCGCATGGCGGCTACCCGGACTCGAAAGAACTCATCCAGGTTAGAACTGTAAATGGCCAAGAATTTGATCCGCTCGTAAAGGGGGACAGATGGATCTTTCGCCTCTTGCAATACGCGGTGATTAAACGATAACCAACTTGTATCACGAGGAATGAATCGGAGTTGTTCCATGCCAGCTTTTTAGTAGGACACTTTTGCGCTATCCGCTAAAAAACGCTGTTTTTGGGCATATCCCAAAACTCCCATTATTAAATTGTTGTAAACAAAAGGATCCGGTAAAGATAATCTTCCTAGGCCTGGGTCTCTGACTTGGGCAGGAGGTTACGGCCAATAAACTGCAAAATATAGCGCTTTACCTTTTCGCGGGTATCCAGAAAAGCCTGTAAAATTTCTTCTTCAGTACCCTGGATACCGGCGGGGTCGTCAATGTCGAAATGCAAATGCTCCCGGTAGGAAAAATTGCGGGGAATCTGTTCTTTTGCTGCATTACAGACGGTAATCAGGTAGTCAAAGGTAATATTATTAAAGGCTTCAACGGTTTTAGAAAGGTGCTCGTTGAGATCGATATTGTCCTCCTCCATTACCTTGGCAGCGTAGGGGTTTATACCGTGATTTTCCAGTCCAGCGCTGAAAAAAATCCCGTACCCTTTCGCGTAAAATTTTAAGTAGGCCTCCGCCATTTGACTGCGCACTGAATTTGCACTACACAGCACCAGAACTTTCTTCATGCTTCGGTAAAACTGCCGGTTATGTTAAGCGAATGTAAAGGTACATTCAAATGTGGAAGGAAAAAAGGAGGGAATTGTTTCCGGTGCGTCCAGGACATTTCAGGCCACGGGCAAGATGCTGACCATCAATCTATAGTGTCCAATGTTAAGTTTTTACCGGGAATCAGAACCGCGGACAGATCACTCCTTTCTTACCGGGTTTATAGACCATATCCGAGGATTGAAAGCGGTAACTCACGGTAAGGACGGAAAAGTAGTACCAATCGTCGAATTCACCACCCCGCTGGTAGGTTCGTTCGAAATTTTCTGCTGTAGGCTGCAGGTTCTCATTACTCAATTGACCGGCCAGTTCTCCATTACCCTGGATAATGTCGCCAAAAACCACCGTTGCTGCGGATCGGTCGTCGAGGTGATCAGTAAAGGTTTTACGGCCGACGATTTCCGCACCAATGGTCCATTTGTCCTGGACCACGAATTTCAGGCCAATGCCCAGCGGCATGCTGACTTGCAGGCGTCGGTAGGGCGCACTGTAACCGGGCAGGCCCTGCCCCTCCGTTCCCAGGGGTTGCAAGGCGATCCGTTCACCCTGGAATTCTGTTTTGGGATCGAATTGAAAAAGCGCAAGTCCCACGGCCAGATAGGGCGTGATAATGGTGCCGGCATCGTAGTAACCGATTGTAAAGGGCGTTATTTCCGCGATGGCAGAAGCTTCGTATAAGTCGGTGAGGAAGTTGGGGCGGTATCCGTTGGCACCGCGGAGCGGAGCTGAAGCACTGATGCGACCGTACGTCAAACCGTAGCGCACTCCCAGGCGTTTGGAATATTGATTTCGAAAGAACAAACCACCCCCGATGCGGATATCTTCAAAATAGATGCCAAAGTCTTGCGGGGACAGATCGCCGCTGTAGGAGGGCAAACCAACCACCACCCCGAAATCGAGGTTTTGTGCAGTTGTGTCGTTGTGGATCGTGATTTGTATTAGAACCAAGAATACGATTATGTACGTGTGCTTCATCGTTTGGCTTTACCAATTAATGGGTGTTACCTGAATGTCCGGGGATTAGCAAGCGCGAAAGTAGGCATTTGTTTCATCGGGTCAGAATCATGTCAAATAATTTGCCCAATGCGGGCATACATTAATATTTGCGCGCGTAAAGCGTGTTTTAGCTTTGTTTAATAAGTCGCAACGGGCAAAATACACGTACCTTTGCGGGCATAAATGCAGATGTATGAGTACGCGAAAGCGCCCCAACAATAAGAAGGATCAACCTAAATTGAATAAGCAAAACCTTAAGCGGTCGTTGCGTATATTCCGGTACGTCCTGCCCTACAAATGGCCTTTTATCCTGGGGATGTTCTTCTTATCGGCCGGAAGTATGTTGTTTCTGGCCATAATGAGTTTGCCGGGTGAGATACTGAATATCATCAGTGGTAATCCGACCTACAACCTAACGCTGAACCAGGTCTTTTTATTTCTGCTGGTGCTGCTGGGCCTGCAAGGTGTGTTCTCTTATCTCCGGGTGTGGTTGTTTACGATCGTCAGTGAGCGTTCCATGGCCAATCTTCGGCACGATCTGTACCGGCAGCTGATCACATTGGGCATTCCCTTCCTGGAAAAGCGCCGGGTGGGTGAAGTTACCAGCCGCATTACTAATGACGTGACGCAGGTGCAAAGTGTGGTATCCGTTACTCTGGCCGAATTCCTGCGGCAGATCATCATATTCGTGGGGGCTATTCTCATCATCATCGTTAAGATGCAGTCACTGGCCTTGACCATGTTGTTGACCTTTCCGGTGGTGGTATTGCTGGCCATGTTTTTTGGTCGTCATATTCGCAAGCTGGTAAAACGCCGCCAGGATGAATTGGCCGAAGCCAATGTCGTAGTGGAAGAGACCATGCAGACGATACAAACTGTCAAAGCTTATACCAACGAATGGTTTGAACTGGCCCGGTACGGCGGAAAATTGCAGGATGTGGTGAAGACGGCCCTCCGTGCCGCGCACATGCGCGGCCTCTTTGCGGCTTTCATCATTTTTGTCATGTTTGGAGCGCTGTTCTTTGTGATGTGGCGTGCCGCACTGATGGTACAGAGTGGGGCTATGCTGCAGGGGGATCTCGTTAACTTCATCGTGTATACGGGTTTGGTCGGAGCCAGTATTGCCAGTATCGGTAGTTTCTATACAGAGATCGTTTCCGCCGTTGGTGCCACGGACCGGATACTCGATATTATGGATAACGAACCGGAAGTGAAGCCCCGCGAAATGACTGCCAGGCCGGCAACCCGCTTTGAGGGGAATATTTCTTACCGAAACGTTCATTTTGCCTATCCCACCCGCAAAGACGTCCCCGTGATCCAGGGCTTATCCATGGATATACGGACCGGCCAGAAGGTAGCACTAGTCGGCGGAAGCGGGGCCGGCAAGTCGACCATTATTCAACTATTACTTCAGTTTTACCAGGTGGATGACGGTGATATCCAGATCGACGGGAAGTCAATCTACGATTACGACCTGTTGGATTATCGTCAGAACCTGGCCATCGTACCTCAGGAGGTCATCCTGTTCGGTGGTACCATCCGCGAAAATATTCTCTACGGTGCTCCTGCTGCCGGAGAGGAAGCTATTATCGAAGCTGCCCGACAGGCAAATGCTTGGGACTTTATTCAATCGTTCCCGGAAGGATTGGATACAGTTGTCGGTGAACGCGGAGTGAAACTGTCGGGAGGACAACGCCAGCGAATCGCCATTGCCCGGGCCATCCTCAAGGATCCGGCCATTCTGCTTCTCGACGAAGCCACCTCTTCCCTGGATGCTGAATCGGAACGTCTGGTGCAGGATGCGCTGAATACCCTCATGGTAGGCCGCACCTCGATTATCATTGCCCACCGCCTGGCAACCATCCGGGATGTGGATTGCATTTTCGTTATCGAAGATGGTCGCATCGTTGAGCAGGGTACCCACGAAGAGCTGTCCCGCGTCGAAGACGGCGCCTATAACGCCCTGGCCAAACTGCAGTTTGATCTGGCGGAATGATGGGTCAGGTTTGAGGTTTGAGGTATGGGGTTTGAGGTTTCTCCGCTTTCCGATTTCCGATTTCCGACTTCCGATTTATAATAGTATTTTCGCGCGGCATGAAAGAAGCCAAGTACTCCATTGACGTTAACGCGGGGACAGATTTGCAGGGACTCAATACATTTGGTGTTCCGGCCAGCGCGCCCGCCTTCACTAGCATACATTCACCACGACAGATTGAAGCGATTGCCCGTGCTTTCGATCCCGAGGATCTGTTGATCCTGGGAGGAGGGAGCAATGTGTTGTTCCTGGAAAACCCGAAGAAATTCGTGCTCCACAATCAATTGATCGGCCGTGGTATTATGAGCCGGAAAGGCAATACGGCTATCATTGCGGCGGCGGGTGGTGAAAACTGGCACGATCTGGTCGCCTGGTCACTGGAAATGGGCCTCGGTGGACTGGAAAATTTATCCCTGATTCCCGGGAGTGTGGGCGCTGCACCTATGCAGAACATCGGCGCCTACGGTGTCGAGTTGAGCAGGGTGCTGCACCGGGTTCGCGCCATAGACCTGAAAACAGGAAAGTGGGTGCTTTTCGATGCGGAGGACTGTGGCTTTGGGTACCGGACCAGCCGGTTTAAAACCGCAGACAAGGGCCGCTACTTTATTGCGGAGGTGCAACTACGGCTTACTACCACTAAACACGCAGCCGATACCTCCTACGGTGCAATTAATCAGGAATTAGCGATACGCAATATTTCCCGGCCTACTCCGGCCGATATAAGTACCGCTGTAGTGGCGATCCGTAAAAGTAGATTGCCCGACCCGAAGAAATTAGGTAATGGCGGCTCCTTCTTTAAAAATCCGATCGTACCCCGCAAGACCTATCAGCACATCCGTGAACGATATCCAGACCTCAAGTCATTTCCGGTCGATAAGGACCGGGTGAAAATTCCCGCTGCCTGGTTGATTGAAAAGGCCGGATGGAAAGGGAAACGCATAGGGCAGGTAGGAACATCCCCCCAACACGCGTTAGTAATCGTGAACTACGGGAACGGGACCGGCCGGGAAGTGTGGCAGTTCGCTATCCAGGTCCGGGATGCGGTCCACGAGCGTTTCGGGGTGGAATTAGAACCGGAGGTCAATCTGGTCGGCGACTTATCCCAGTAGGCGCTGGTAGGTGCTGACCAGTTGTTCCTGAGAGTATCCACGCTTAAACATATTGAATACGATCAGATTGGCAAGCTGAACCTTCAGATAATTGCGGCCACGGTATTTACGGGCCGAAACAATCCCATCCTTACGTACAATGTGGAAGGGTGCTATCCTTCGGGCACGGATAATGAGGTCGTATTCCTCCATGATCTTCCAGTGCTGTTTGTAGCCACCGAGTTCATCAAAGAATTTTTTTTCGATGAAGATCGCCTGATCGCCGCCCCGACACCAAAGGCGATCCAGCCGGGTAAACCAGCCGTTTATACGCAGCAGAGGGTTCCTGGAGTCAAAACGGTAGGTAAAACAGCCAATGGGGCTTCCGGCAACCAGTACTTCCTTAATGTCCGCAAAATTGGAGGCCGGCGGCCGGGTATCGGCGTGAATAAACTGGAGGACCTCACCCGAAGCAAAAGCTGCGCCCTGGTTCATTTGAGCGGCCCGCCCACAACATTTGGCCATTAAAACGGTAGCCCCGTGCTGGCGGGCTACATGGATTGTGTCATCCTTACTCTGGGCATCCACTACAATGATTTCCCGTAGCGAACCGTCGTCGATGGTTCGCAGGTGACGCAGCAGGACCGGCATGTTCTCTGCTTCGTTCAGAGTTGGAATAATAACACTTACGGAGGTCATAGATCTGATCCTTTTCGTGATAAATATACGAAATGGATGCCGGGCCCGGATTTAGGGGGCTATGATTACAGCTTTTTACCCGTAGTCAGCTGCTCAAAAAGGACCAGATTGCAGCTATACCGTTTGGTCACCCAAACCTTTTTGGGAGCGGTATAGCGGGCCTAGTTGCCCTCTTCCTGGTTTTCGTCCTTGCGGTCGTATCGCAACACTTTGCGGCGACTCTTCAAGGGCATATAGCGGTAAGGGCGTTCCTGGAAATCAGTAAGCAGGGAGTCGGTCTGACTACTCAGCCGGGAGAGTTCCCGGTAGAGCCCGTCATCCTGCAGGAGTAAACCAAGGGTTCCTTCACCGGCTTCGAGATTATCGACCAGGTTGGAGATCCCCGCAAAGGACTCATCGGCCTTGCTGAGGGTAGATCGCAATTCACCAATGGTAGTCTCCACTTCTTTCAGGGTAGTAGCCAGATCCACGGCTGCCAACTGGCCGCTAAATTGTTCGGTTTGGTCAATGATCCGGGTGATCTTATCATTACTGCTGTCCAAATTGCTGGTGATGCTTTCCAGATTGGCCAGGGTTCCATTGATGTTATCGGAAGATTTATACAGAATGCCGTTGAGCTGTCCGGAGGCACTTTCCAGGTTCGTCATAGTCGATTCCAGACTGCGCAGACTATTGGCCAGCGGTCCGTCGGCATCATCCCCCAGGAGATGCACTGACAGGGAGTCGACGATGGTGCCAATGCTGTTTTCCAGGATATTGAGGTATTCGTTTAACTCTTCTTGACTCAACATACTGGAGATCATTCCCAGAGTTTCTCCATGAAGATAGTCCCCGCTCTCGGCACAATCGTCGCCGGTACAGGGGGCTCCGTACCGCAGTTCGACAGCCTTTCCACCCATAAAGCCGGTAGATTTAATATAGGCTACCGTATTTTCAGGAATACGTACATCTTGTTCCAGATCGAGGGTTACTAAAACCATTTTGCGATCCAGCAAGGGTTTGATCTCGGAGACGAATCCAACCTGCACACCGCCGATGGTAACGGGGGAGGAGGTTTTCATCAGGTCGATATCCTGGTACTCTACGTAGTAGATATTGGAGTTCTTCAGGATGTTCTTCCCAATAATAAACTTGAATCCCCAATAGGACAAGGCAATGGCCGCAATGGCCAGTAAGGCCACCTTAATTTCATTGGACATAGGAGGTGTGCTTTTTTCCGGCTGCAAAGGTATAAAACTGTAGCCGGATATTTCGGTCGGGCGTTGGTTACTTATTTAACTCCTTGAAAACGTCACGTAGGTTCTAAAAGTTGGGTGCAGAGGCAGCCTTGTCTAGGGAGTTTCGAGTAAAGAGCGGGCTTCTTCGATGGAAATGCGTTTTCCCTGGTAGAAAGCCATGACAAAAGCTTCGGGAAATCCGCGGTCACGCAATAGCTGTTTGGCCGCTACGGCCTGGTCGATCGATTGGAAGTTGCGGGCCCTGTATTTAAAGAGATCTGCTTCTTTAATAACCTCAATGGTATAGGGAAGGTCCCGCCACCGGTCGGTCGTGGTATTTTGTGGTTGTCCGCTGGCAATCATCTGGACAAAGAACTGTATGTCAGGCTTGGGCGGTGGGGGAGATGGTGCCTGGTTTATTTTTCGGTTAGGAGATGGAACGGGTCCCTGTGACCGCACACTTCGGTGGTTGTCGGCCTGTTCCTGGGGAGGCTGATAAACATTTGTGTATACTTTTTTGGGTACATCGGTCGCCTCGGTTTGCTCTTTTGAGGTTGGCTTCTCCCCGGGTTGTTCCTGTAGTGGGGGCAGTGCAGTCGTCATGGCTTTGGGCTGCATTTGCTGACTGGACCTGGCCTGTTCGGGTTGGTTCCGGGAAATGTCCACGACCGGTTCCGCCAGTTCCTCAAACGCCTGAGACTCCATTTTTTGTTTGTAGTCGGTAAAGGCGCCCAGGATGGCGGTTGCTACGGAGGCCTGACCATCAGAACTCATCAGAAAACGCTCTTCGGAGGGACTGCTCAGAAAACCCGTTTCAATGAGTACGCTGGGCATGGTGGTTTCCTTCAGAACGACGAAGCCCGCTTGTTTGACACCACGACTGCGGCGGTTGGCGGTGTCCCGCAAATGGTCTTCCACGCTTTCCGCAAAAAGGATGCTTTGCTCGAGGTAAGCATTTTGGAACATACTCAGCATAATGTGGCCTTCCGGCGAATTGGGGTCGTAGTCGTAATTTTTCTCGTAATCATCCTCTAAAAGGATGGCGGAGTTCTCCCGCTTGGCAACCCGTAAGTTGTGGTCCGCAGTGTGGAGTCCCATAACGTAAGTCTCCGAACCGCGGGTAGCCGAAGAGCCCGGCATAAAATTGCAATGGATAGACAGGAAAAGGTCTGCCTCGTTTCGGTTGGCAATGGCAGCCCGTTTGTAGAGCGGAATAAAGGTATCGTCGTCGCGGGTCATGATGATGCGCAAATCGGGGTAGGCTTCCCGCATGGCATCCCTGAGTTGGAGGGCAATGCCCAGCGCTAAATGCTTTTCCCGGGAATTACCACCCAGGCATCCGGGGTCATGGCCACCGTGGCCTGCATCAATTACCACGGTCTTAACCTCGTAGGCGGCTTTATGATTTGGGTGGGTTTTGATACCTTTGTGCACCTGACCGGAAACGTTGGCCGGTATAGCAACCGTGTCAACGGGGTTCGTTGTCAAAAAAGTGTTAAAGGCAGGAGCAAGTGGCTGCGACAAGCTCAACAGGAACGTTTGCAGAAGGATGAAGGCGGTGACCATAGTATATCAGTATCCAATAGTTCAAGGGAAAGGGGCGTAGCGGACCGTCTGCTATCCGGGTCTTGCGCACCGTCAATCAAGGTAACATCCTCGTTTGTACAAAATAACAGAAATATCGTATTGAAACCAAGCGGGTTATTTATTATTTTCTTTCTCAGTGTGTTCGCCCTGCCGACCCTGGCCCAACGCCCGGCGGATACCAACCAACAACCCGTTCAGGATACCATACCTGCGGCTGATACTACATTGCCCGTTCAGCCTCTTTCCTATAAATTATCCGACTCGGGATTGGAGGCTCCCGTTGTTTATCCCGCACGGGATTCCACTATTTTCGACGCACGTGGTAAGAAGATCAAAATGTACGGTCAGGCGAAAGTGACCTACGAGGAAATCTCCCTGGAAGCCGACTATATCGAAGTCGACTACGAAAACCAGATCATCCTGGCCAGCGGGTATCCCGATAGTTCGGGCACCATGGCCGGATTTCCCGTTTTCAAAGACGGGGAGCAGGAATTCAAGGCCGAAAGGATCCGCTATAATTACGATACGGAGAAAGGCATTGTGTACGATGTGACTACGCAGCAGGAGGATATCATTGTGCACGGTGGCAAAACCAAATTTATCCGGGGAGATAGCCGGGATACAACATCCAACGACATCCTGTACAGTAGTGATGCGCTCTTCACTACCTGTACACTCGACGAGCCACACTTCGGTATTCACAGTAATAAACAGAAGGTGGTGCCAAATAAGTTGGTCATTGTCGGTCCCTCCAACCTGGAGATCATGGGAGCCCCTACTCCCGTATGGTTGCCCTTCGGTTTCTTTCCCATTACTTCGGGGCGACGTTCCGGCCTGTTGTTCCCGAATGATTTCGAGTATTCACAGACCTGGGGATTTGGACTGCGGGGTGTAGGCTGGTTTTTCCCCCTAAGCGATAATTTTAACCTGGAGCTGCGTTCGGATATTTACCTCAAAGGTACCTTCGGTGTCAGTGCCGCTTCCACCTATCGCAAACGGTATAAATACAACGGTAATGTGCGCGTGGGTTTTGATTCCCGTCAGATCGAGAATCCATCGGATGCGAGTATATCCCGTAATCAATCCTTCAGTATTCAATGGTCTCACCGCCAGGACAGCCGGGCGCACCCCACTAATAGCTTCGGCGGTAATATCAATATCCAGACGAATAACTACCAGAGCCGGGTTTTCAATAACGCCCAGAATGTGTTACAGACGCAGCTGACCTCCAACATGACCTTTACCAAGCGTTGGCAGGATGCCCCGCTTACGTTCTCGGCGGCCTTCAACCACAGCCAGAACACCAGTAACCGGCAGGTAACCATCAATTTCCCCGACTTGCGCTTCCAAACGCAGACCTTTTATCCCTTTAAGCGAAAAGGCACCGGCGGAAATAAAGAGCGCTGGTACGAAACCATCAACATGCGGTATAGTGCAGAGGCCAAAAATCGCCTCACTGCCACCGATACCACCCTGTTCGATGCCTCCACCCTGGAGAATGCTCAAACCGGAATGCGCCAGGATATCAGCCTGGGGTCGACCTTTAAAGTTTTACAATATTTTAATATCAGCCCGAATGTAAGTTATCAGGAGGTGTGGAACTTAAGTTCGCTGGATCGTACTTTCGATCCCACCCTGCAGATTGTAGCCGATACGTTGTTCAACCCCGATGACCCCTCGGATTTTGAGGTCGTCTTCGATACCATCAGTTACGGACAGATCAATACCGACACCCTGCGGGGGTTCCGCAGCTGGCGCAGGTACAGCGCCGGCCTGAGTCTGAACACGCGGATCTTTGGTACACTGAATTTCCGCAAAGGCTTCCTTCGTGGTTTGAGACACGAAATACGCCCGACGATCTCTCTGAGTTACTCACCCAATTACCTCGATCCGGACCTGGGCTACTACCAGGAATTGCAGTCCGACGTCCGCTTTCCGGACCAAACGCAGACCTTCAGCGTATTCCAGGGAGCGATCTTTGGCGCACCGCCGCGATCGGGGCAGCAATTCTCACTGAATTACAGCCTGAATAATATTTTCCAGGCCAAAGTGTACTCCAAACGTGATTCGACTTCTAAAAAGGTTAAGTTAATCGACAACCTGTTCATCTCGGGCAACTATAACTTTGCAGCGGATACCCTCAACTGGAGCCCGGTGAACGTCCGCACCACCGCCCGCTTTTTCAAAGGGATCACGACCCTTGGTTTTAGCGCTACTCTCGACCCATACGTACTCAACGATAATGGTCGACGCATCAATGAACTCTCCATCAATAATGGTGGCGGATTGCTGCGTTTTGACCGGGCAAACCTGCGCATGACCTCGAATATCACGGTGTCTAAACTGCGATCAATCTTTCAGGGCAAAGAAGAGGAAGTGGTGACCGATGTGGCTGAGCGGCAACGCCAACGGCAATTAAATCCAAACCGGGAAGAACAGGACTTTTTGAGCCTCTTCGAGAATTTCTCTATCTCGCACAACATATCCTTCGATTGGGTTCGCCGCGACGAGAAAACGGAATTTATGGTTTCTACCAACTCGATCAACTGCCGCGGGCAGATACAGCTCACCAAGAACTGGGCCATCAGTGTAGGGAACTTTGGGTATGATTTCGTCCGCAACGGGCTTTCCTATCCGTCGGTCGGCTTCCGGCGTGATCTCCACTGCTGGGAAATGGACCTGCAATGGCAACCCACCCGTGGCACCTATACCTTCAATATCCGGGTAAAACCAGGCACGCTCGATTTTCTCAAGATCCCTTATCAGCGGAACAATGTGGATGGCCGGAACGCTTTCCGCTAATCCTTTCCAGGCTTTCGCCAAAAAAATAGCCAAAGGATTTTTGGCGAAAGCCTAAAAAAAATGACCCGCCAGGTAAGCGGGCCATTCGAATAAAATTCATGGGATTTCAGTGGGGAACTCTCAGAACACTGTAAACAAGGGGGACGTTTTTGGGATTATCATTCTCGGATCACCTTTTTGTGAATAATATGTTCACCCACCTTCACACGTAGTACATAAATACCCTCCGGCAAATCTTTAATGGATATCCACTCCGTATTGCGGGCAACACCAGTAAGGGTGCGGCCGTCGGTGCCAATCACCTGTATCTCTTCGATGGGGACCTGGAAGGAGGTCGTCACTCGTACCCTGTCGGAGCTGGGATTCGGGTAGACCGAGAGGCTGTTGCGCAGGTCAACCAGTCCCGGATCTGTAACCGGGTCGGTGAAAAGCAATTCGAAATCACCACCACCGATACCATCTTCCTCCAGATCTATGCGGGTACGACGTCCGTGGCGCAGGTATATCTCCGTCCGGATGCCCGCAATGTCGTCCTTGATACCACGCAGCATTGCGATGGGTCCGTAGCCGGACACTTCGTTCTGATCAGTGCGACTGATGGCGATCTCAATGCGACCGTTCTGAGCATCGGTGTAGTCCACGCTGGCCAGGTTCACACCGGGAACTCCCATCCAGCTGGTCAGTATCTCGACCTCAACGGTAGCCGGATTGATGTGTTCGGGATTAAATTCGATCACGAAGGCCAGGCCGTAGATGTCTTCCACGGGGCGGTCAGCATCACCTAATACAATGGGTATATTCAAGCGCGGATCGGTAGAGCCCATGTGTCCGCCGGGAGGTAGTTCCAGGCGAATTGGCGGATCGAGATCAGTAGCCGGTAAGGTGTCCGGGATTTCTACCTGGCCGTTGGTTTTGTTGTAGTTGGCCAGAATAATGCCTATGTCACGGGCATCAACGATGCCATCACCGTTACAGTCGGCATGCTTATAATTCAGTCCGTTGGCAAAGAATTGGGTCCACGCACTACCCGGGATGCTTGCCCAGTCGGTGTTTCGCTCTGCCCGGGCAAAACCACGGGATCCGTAAGCTACCCCGACATTGATGAGGTCGATGTAGTTGGCGATATTATCCTTGTTGGCGTCTCCGGGCCAGACATCGGTTTCGTCGGCACATTCCGGAAAACGCAGGGCTATTTCACGGAAGCAGTCGTTGCTGGTCAGGGAGCCAAGGAGCAGGAATAATTCCTTGCCAAAGCCGGGGTCAATGGGACCCAGGCGAACGGTACCGTCGGCATCGAAGCGAATGCTGTCGACAATCCGATCATTGATGATCACTTCAATGGCAACGTTGCTGCTTGCTTCCAGACCTGCTTCCAGTATGATAAAGACCTGACCGTTGGTGTCGCACTCCGTCGTGCTGACCTTGATGCGATCCAGGAAGCAGTTGGCTTCCGGCGTGCAATCGGGTGCTTCCACTTCGGTACGAGCGCAACAATCGGGGTTGTCGTTGATACAAACACCCAAGGTGACCGTACTGTCGGCGGGCAGATTCAGGTTTACGCGCACGGGTAATTCGTCGATGCGGTAATAACCCAGGACTTCACCATTAGCATCGAGGACGTCGAAAAATTCATTGTTTGCACCTTTCGACTCAAAGTCGATGCCTACCAGGTAGGAACCATCGGGGTTGCATTCCAATACACGTATCTGCAGATCCTTAATGGCGCATTCGGTGGGTTCATCACAATCATCCGGGGCATATATCTCGGTGTGGGTAAAACAGGTCGGGTCGTTCAGGTCGACCAGTAATACATCAAAGCGTTGACCGGTAGCCGGAAATGGGCCGACAGCTATTTCCTCCTTACCGTATTCAAAGGGGCCAAAAAGCTCACCGCCCACGAATACCAGAAAAGCTCCCTCGCGATTATCGGTCATTTCAGGATAGATCAGCGCTTTGAAGAATCCATCTTCACAATTACCCACCCGTACGGTCACATCGGAGAGTGCACAGGGAGATACACAAGCAGGAGATTCAATGCGGGTACTGATCTTACAATCGAAATTGCGGAAATCACGCACGGTAACCTGATAGATCTTATCGGGGCCGCCCGAAAGGTTCCCCACCCGGATGGGGAGTTCATCGTACATGTAGTTGCCGTAGGCGCGACCGTTCAGGAAGAGGGTGAACCCATCGGAAACATCCATGTAATCCAGGTCGACGAGCATGTCGAACCGTCCTTCAGCATCACAATCGGTGGCTTTCACTTCCAGGTTACTCAGTCCACAGGTATTTCGGCACGGTATATCGTAGTCGATAGAAATGCAGCAGCTTTCGGGGCCGTTTGCGGCACAGAGGGTCACCACATCCTGCCTGGCAGCGGGCAGGGGAATATCGGTGATGCGAACGGGGTTTTCGCCCGCCAGGAACCGGAATTGGTAGCCCGAAGAGAAGGTAGCAACCAGCACCTGATCCTCCCTTAGTCCTTCGGACCGGTAGAAGAGAGTCATGTGGTAGGTGCCGTCTTCGAGGCATTCAAAGTCTTCGGTCTTCAGATTGTACAGCACACAGGGGCCGGCATTACAGCCCAACGGAGCAATATGGCCTTTCTGTTCGCATTGCTCATCTGCCAGATCCTGAACCTGCACGATCAGGCCGTTTGGTTTAGGTTCATTAAACGGCCCCAGGCGAATGGGTAATTCGGCGTAGGCAAATTGCCCCAGCGTATCACCGTTTTGGATAAGGCGGAAACGACCATTTGCGTCGGGGTAATCGAAGTTGAGCGTTACAAAATAGGTTCCGGCGGCATCACATTCTGTTTGTTCCAGTTTGAGTGGTCCCAGGTCACAATCCTCGGTGCAGAAAAGAGCCGGTAAACGAAGATCGGTACGACAATCACGCTGTTCACTGTCTACTGCCGTCAGGACAATAGCACCAGGCTCGATGGGTGGGTAATAAGGACCCACCTCGATCGGGAGCTGATCGTAGCGATACGTACCGATCTCGTTACCGTTCTGCAACAAGACAAAGGATTCAGAAACACGTTCGTACGTAAAGTCAATACCAAGATATACGACGCCATCCTCGCAAGATCGGTCGACGATCTTGATGGGACCGAGGTGGCAGTCATTTGGTTCACAGGGGAATGCTTCGATAATTATTTCTGCTGCGCATCCATCCGCTTTGGCGTCAACCACGGTCAATTGGGTGCGGGCTGTATTGCTGGTGGGGTCGAGTTCCACTCTGATGGGCAGGTGGTTATAGTTGTAACGGGCGACGAGTTCGTTGTTTTCGTAGAGATAGAAACTATCGGACACACCAGTGTACTCGAAGTCCAGCTTAACGAAGCGCTGGCCACTATCCTCACAGTATTTATCGATCACCTTTATCTCACCCAGTTCGCAGGGTACGGGCTCACAGGGGAAGGCTTCGATATTGAGGTCGGTAGCACAGGCATCTCTCGGGCCAGCGTCAACGGCCAGGATTCGGTAGGTTGCATCGGCTGTAGTAGCGGGTAACTCCACCTTGACGGGCAGATGATTATAGTTGTAGCGACGAATCAACTTTTCATTCACGAACAGATAGAAGCTATCCGAGGTACCCTCGTAATCGAAATCGATTTTAACGTAGCGCTCGCCCTTATCCGTGCAGAGGCGTTCGATTACCCGTATTTCACCTAGTTCGCAAGGAACAGGCTCACAGGGGAAGGCCTCGATGGTGGTACTGGTTGCGCAAACGTTGGAACGACTGTTATTGTCTATTACACGCAGATTAATCCGGGTGGCGCCCTCCGCGGTGGGGCGCAGCTTCACCTTAATGGGCAGATGCTTGTAATTATAGCGTCGCAATACCTCATCGTCCTGGAAGAGGTAGAAGCTATCCGACGTACCCTGGTACCGGAAATCCAGTTTGACGTAGCGTTCACCGGCGTCGGTACAGATCTGTTCAAGTACCCGGATCTCGCCCAATTCGCAGGGGACGGGCTCACAGGGGAAGGCTTCAATGGTAGTGCTTGACTCACAAATATCGGAACGGCTGTTATTGTCCACGACGCGTAACTGAATGCGGGTTGCCCCGGATGCCGTGGGTCGTAGTTTCACCTTAATGGGCAGATGCTTGTAATTATAGCGTCGCAATAGCTCATCATCCTGGAAGAGGTAGAAGCTATCCGACGTACCCTGGTACCGGAAATCCAGTTTAACGTAGCGTTCACCGGCGTCGGTACATACCTGTTCCAGCACCCGGATCTCGCCGAGTTCACAGGGTACGGGCTCACAGGGGAAGTTCTCGAACCGGGTTTCCGTGCGGCAATCCGGGTTTTCGGCATCAAAGGCAGCAATGGAAATTACGTTGGCATCAACGGGGCCAAAGGGACCTACTTTTATCGGGAGTTCCCGGTAGGAGTAGGTGCCCACTTCCCGGTTGTTGAGGGTCAGAACGAATTTACCGGAGGTACGGGCGTGGTCGAAGTCCATTACCAGGATGGCCTGACCATCGGCATCACAATACTTGTCGATGATCTTGATCTCACCGAGTTCACAGGGTGCCGGCTCGCAGGGGAAGGGATCGATCAACACGGAGCTGTTACACCGTGGACTGCGGACATCATAAACGGATAGCTTGAGTTCCCGGTCAGTCAGTCCCTGGTAAAAGGGGCCGGCTTTGATGGGCAGTTCAGAGTACCGGTACTTGCCAACGGGCACGCCATTTCGGGCCAGTACAAAATAGTCGGAAGTGTTCTCGTGTTCGAAATCCAGTGCGACGTATAGTCCGCCGTTAGGATCGCAATCTCTGTCAATGATCTTCAGCTCACCCAGATCACAAGCCGGCAGGCATTCTTTCTTATCAACGGTAGCACGGATGCAACACGCTTCGGCGTTTGAATCGTCGGTGCCAAGGTGGCAGATCTCCACCGGAAAAGTCGTTGCTTCGGTAAAAATGTCGACTTGATTCAGTTCGAGTGGCAGGTCGCTATAGGCGTAGGTGCCGAAATCCCGACCCTCGATGATCAAACGGAAACGCCCGTCAGTACTGGTGTCAGGCCAGTATTTAAGATCGATTTTCAGGTCGTAGAATAGTTGGTCGTAACAATTCAGGATATCGACTTGCAAGCCACCCAGTCCGCAATCATTCATGCAATCAGTGGGCTTGTCAACCAAGATCTTGTCGGCGCAATCCGGATAGCTCTTATCCTGAACGATCAGGTACAGGAGGTCGCGGGAGTAGGCATTAAACGGACCAACCCGAACGCTGTCGTCATCGTAGCTAAATGTGCCTAATGACTGTCCGTTCGACCGGAAAACGTGGAAACCTTCACCGGCAGGCCCGGTTTGATCGAAGGTCAGGTCGACGTAGAAGAGACCATCCGAACCACAAGCCGTGGGAATGGCTTCCAGTCCCGAAATCCGGCAAATATCGTCCGGTTTATGCGAGAAGCATACGTTGTCGAGTCCTAACTCCTGGCCACCAACCGTTAATTGCTGAAGATCACCAGACAGGCACAGCGTGCCCTGGCGCTGAACATTGGTGGTGGAATCGTAGGTAATGGTGGCTGTTATACCATCGGGCCACGCTACGTCGGCTGCTTCGGCAAAGGTCGATAGTACTTTTACCGGATAGCCATTGACACCCAGATTAAGGGAACCGCCAGCTTCAATAAAGTCGAAGCATACCTGGTTAATCGGTTTTTGGGTGCGGCTCAGGTAAAAATTCAGATTGTTATTAGAGACAAAAAGATACTGGCCGGAAGCACGGCGGAATCCTCCGTTGAATAGATCGGTGGTTACTTGTGTAAAACCATAGAATTTGTTGCCGTCTTCAAAAACAAAGCTGTCAATCCCTACCGGTACCCGGTCTTCAATGAAAAGGACGCGACCGGCTACGGAAGAGGTGTCCTGGCCGTAAATAGCATCGCTTTCCAGCTCTTCAAACTCGATGCAGGTATTGACGGGCCCGCATTCTTTTCGCGAAAGCGTAAGTTCAAAACAGCAAGGTGTGGAAAATCCCGGTACTTCCAGGCAAATAGTCGTCATGACCGGAGCTTCCAGCGGAAGCACAAAAGGCACGCGGATACGCAGCGGGAGCTGGTCGGTAGAGAAGGTGTCGCGGACCAGGCCACCGATTTCCAGCAGGAATTTAAGTGCCAGGTCACTATTGTGATCAAAGTTGACGACTATCTCTGAACTCAGGGGGTCAGCAGTGATCGAACATTCGTCGATATAGGCTTCGATCTCGGTAACGGGGCAGGGGCGGCTGATACAGGGCAGGCGAAAGAAGTCCCGGAACCGGCAATCCGATTGGTTGTCATCGAAGAGGATAACCTCGTAGAGATCCGCATCATTGATAGGAACGGGACCGACCTGGATCAATGTATCGGCGTAGCGGTAAGGACCAAAGGTTTTGCCCTCGACCATGACGTAGTACCCATTGTCCTGCACCGGCCAGTTAGCGGGGAAATCCACCTTGAGGCTCATGATACCCGCTGCTGAACAGGAGACGGGGGCGACGGCGATATCATCCCAGCGACAGGGATCGTTGCTGCGGGTTTCGAGGCAAACATTATCAAGAGCGAATTCCTGGCCGCCTATGGTCAGTGATTCGAGGTCACCCTTTACACAAAGGGTGCCCTGAATAGGGAAACCATCAGTGGCGGCCAGGGCAACGGATAATTCCACATTTGGGAAAAGCTCACTGTTTCCGAGGTCGAGCAGGTCGTTTAGATTTTCGAACAGCAGTCGTTGTTGGCCATTCACACCGAGATTGATGGAGCCACCGTAGTAGAAAAAGTCAAAACACAGGGAGGAAAGCAGTGCTTCATTGTGTGTGGGGCGAAAGGTCAGACTGGCATTAGACGGAAATAACATCTGACCGTAGTCGCCCAGTAATCCATCGTCGGTAAAGACGGAGACAGAAAGGAGGTCACCGGATCCGTTTGAATAGAAAAAGGAGTCCAGAGAAACGGCTAACTCGCTGGAAGCAATGATGGTTTCCCCGGCTTCCTGTCCGAATTCGGGGCCGAATTTCTCTTCGGAGGGGAGGTCCTCAAAAGTGAGGCAGTCTGCCGGGTCCTGTGCCAGAACAAAAGCAGTCCAGCAGAGGAAGGTGAGTAGAAACGTAACGGTTTTGGGTCGTAAGTTCATGGTATAATCCATTTTAGCGTTGGCATGTAGATTGTTGAGCACCTTACAAAAATGCTCTATCCACAGCCCGAACGAAAATATTTTTGGAGCACATTTTTGGATTTTTTATTGTAAATTAAGGGGTGATTTGATGTTTAATATATTGGTTATTAGGGTTTTAATGTGTTAGAGTTATTGGATTTTTCTGATGAAAATTAAGTTCATACAATCGCTAAATAGCCTGGACAGGCGGGAAATGACCCGATTTGTGGCTTTTGTGTACTCACCATACCACAATAAACACGATGGTGTGCGGTGTCTGGTAAGCTATTTGGATGAGCTTTTTCCCGATTTTACTGCGGAAAATTGCTCGCCGGATGTTTTGGAACAAGAGGTCATGAACCGGGCCGATATCGCGGGGGATGCATTTGCACCAATACTAACTTATGCCCAGCGTTTGTTTGAAGCCTTTTTGATCAATGAGGGGTTGGATGACGATGATGCGGCTCGCCGTTTGTACTTATTGCGGGGGTTACGAGTCCGCAAACTCTTCTCGCAGTACGAGCGGCAACTTAGCAAAGCGCGGCGCCACCTGGAGAAATCAGAACGACGTGACGCCCTGCAATTGCAGTTCAGGTATCAGTTGGGGGTAGAAACCGGGGATTACGTGGCACAGCGGGAACGCCGCCAGGCCGATACCAGCCTCCAGAGCCGGCAGGATGCTTTTGACCTCTACTTTATCAGTGAAAAGCTGCGTGATGCCTGTGAATTACAGGTCCGCCGACAAATACTGGCCGGAGAATACAAACTACTATTCCTGGAGCCTATTCTCCGGGAGATTCGCCACCATCCGGATCGGTACCGGCCCGAGCCTGCCGTCTACATCTATTACTCTTTATACCAAATGCTGCGCGATGAGGCCAGCGCGTTTTACTTTCAGGCCCTGGAATCCATTCGCGAGCACCGGCAGGCCTTTCACCGCACGGAACTGATCACCATCTATAACTACCTGATGAATTTCTGTATTGCCCGTATTAACCGCAATGACGGGCGATTTTTACAGGAGTTATTTACGTTGTATAAGTTACAACTTTCCGATGACCTTTTGCTGGAGGATGGATTCCTGTCCGAATGGGATTACAAGAACATTGTTACCACGGCTCTGCGACTGGGCGAGCTCGACTGGGCCAAGTCTTTCATTGAGGGGTACCGGGAGTCTCTGCTCCCCGCATCCATGGATAATGCCTTCCGGTTTAATAAAGCTTCCTACCACTACGCAGCCGGCGAATACGATGAGGTGCTCGCCCTGCTTACCAAAGTGGAGTACAGTGATCTGCGCTACAGCCTGGGCACGCGGGCTCTACTGATGCGCACCTACTACGATCTGGACGAATACGATGCCCTGCACGCCCTCACCGAATCCTTCCGGCAGTACCTGCAACGCAATCAGCTTATGTCCGATATCCGGCGTCTGGGCTACTATAATTTGTTCAGGCTTACGCGAAAAGCTGCTCTGTTACGCACTCGTTTGCCGTATCTTCGGGCTGATAAAATTCAGCGCGAATTAGTTAAGATCCGGGAAGAAGTGGATGCTACGGAAGAGGTCTTTAACCGCTCCTGGTTGCTGGAGAAACTGGCAGAGTTGGATAATTCCTCCCTCCTGTCAAACAATTAATACCAGGTAACCGTATCCTTTCCTATACTATTTGATGTATTTCATTCTTATATGGCAACGAGAAAGCTTATCTATTTCTATGACGCTCTCTGTGGGTGGTGTTATGGTTTTAGTCCGGTAATCCGGGAACTGTATCAGCAGGTTAATGATTCTATCCATTTTGAAGTAGTCTCCGGCGGTATGGTTTTGGGCGACCGGGAAGGCCCCATCGGGGACGTAGCCTCGTACATAAAGGACGCTTACCGGCAGGTGGAGCAAACCACTGGTGTGAATTTCGGAAAACCATTCCTGGATGACGTGCTGGAAGAAGGCTCAGCTCACTTTTCCAGTTGGTATCCGGCCGTGGCCATGGCCATTGTTCAGGATCTGCAGCCTGGCGTTGACCTGGCTTTTGCCACTGCGCTCCAACAAGCTATTTACCGGGACGGGCACCCCCCGGCCGAACCGGAAACCTACCGTAAGCTGGCCGCTGACTTTGATCTGGATCCCGAAGAATTTGTCGCAAATCTGGAACAAAAAGCCTACCACGAAAAGGCCCGGCAGCAATTCGACCGGACGGCCAAATTTCGTATTGGGGGATTCCCGACACTGGTTCTTGAATTAGATGAAGAATATTTCGTCCTCACCCGTGGCTATATGTCGCTCGAGGTGATCCAGTTCCGGTTGGAACAGGTCCTGAAAGCCCATCAGGACTGATCAGGCCGTTTCCTCCAGTTCGTTCAGGTATTTATTCAATCGCTCCATTGGGCGGGTGATCGCCACCCGGCCGGACCGGACAAACTCGAAAATACCAAAGGGCTCAAGTTCCTGAAGTAAGGCCTCTGTCTCTTCCTGGTGCCCGGTTTTTTCCAGTACGATGTACTCCGGCTCAATTTCCAAAATGCGGGCGTTGTGCCGGCGGATCAGTGTTTCCACATTATCGCTGTTGCTAAAAATATGGGTCGGGATCTTGTACAGGGCAATCTCCTGGTAAATGATGCGTGTGGCATCATCGTAGAAGGCTTTCACCACATCCACCTGTTTTTCGAGTTGGGCGACTAATTTGCGGACCATGTCCTCTTTGATGCGCACCACGATGGTGAAGCGGTGGATATCGGGCACCGAAGAACGGCTGGTAGTCAGTGACTCAATGTTGATATGCCGGCGGGTGAAAACAGAAACCACCCGCTGCAACAGCCCCGTTTGGTTTTCGGTGAAAACCGTAATGGTATATTCCTGAGGTTCCATATTACTTCGTTTTTTCATTCAAGAGTGCCTTCAGATCCTCCGTATTGAGTACAATCTCATCGACTGCCCGTCCGGATGGAACCATCGGGAAAATATTATCCTCTTTCTCCACCTTCACGTGGAGCAGATACGGGCCATCGTGTTGGAGCATCCGCGTGATGGCACTGGGCAGATCATCGGGGTTGACAACTTGTTCGCCGGATACGCCAAAGCCCTCGGCAATTTTCAGGAAATCGGGATTCTCCAGTTTGACGGAAGAGTAGCGTCGCTCAAAGAAGAGCTGCTGCCATTGCCTAACCATCCCCAGGTAATTATTATCCAGCAGTACGATCTTCACCCCGGTATTCAACTGAGCGCAAAGCCCCAGCTCCTGAATGGTCATTTGAAAACCACCGTCACCGATAAAGGCAACCACCTCGCGCTCGGGGTTGGCGATCTTGGCACCGAAGGCAGCGGGCAAACCAAAGCCCATGGTGCCGGCTCCACCCGATGATACCCATTGGTTGGTGTCGCGGTATACGTAGTAGCGGGCGGCCATCATCTGGTGCTGCCCCACATCGGTAGCCACAATGGCCCGGCCATCGGTTTGATCCGAAACTTCCTTAACCACCATCCCCATGCGGATCTCTCCGTTATCGGATGGCCTGAGGGCTACCTGGTGTACTTTCCGCTCTTCTTCGGCATCCATTTCCCGGAATGCCTGGATCCATTCGGGGTATGTCTTACGTTCTACCATCGGCAGAAGCTGTTCCAGGGCATCCCTGGCATCGGCAAGAATGGGGACGTGGGCGGGGACGTTCTTGTGGATCTCCGAAGGATCAACCTCAATGTGAATGACCTTAGCCTGCGTAGCGTATTTGTCGAGCCGCCCGGTTACCCGGTCGTCGAAGCGCATACCAATTGCGATCAGCACATCACAGCGGTTTTGCATGACGTTGGGGCCGAAGTTGCCGTGCATTCCCAGCATACCCGCGTGCAGTGGATGATC
Organism: uncultured Saprospiraceae bacterium; assembly: GCA_964342305.1. Classification (GTDB taxonomy): domain Bacteria; phylum Bacteroidota; class Bacteroidia; order Chitinophagales; family Saprospiraceae; genus DT-110. The sequence continues at coordinate 26,258 of CAYFGK010000012.1, forward strand.
CGAAGGGATGGAGGAAAGGCCGTGAATGGTAGAACCTACCGGAATGCCCGTTTTCTCCACGAACTCCCGGAAGACATCCTGGGCGTGGGCTATCTGGATTCCGTGGCCGGCCAGAATCATGGGCTTTTTCGCCTCATTGATGAGTTTGGCGGCAGCCTCCAATGCTTCCGGACGCGCTTTGGGGCGCGGATTATAAGAGCGAACCTTTGGGGCTGGTTTATAGCTGAATTCGCACATTTCAACCTGCGCATTCTTGGTAATATCGATCACCACCGGGCCGGGACGTCCGGTATTGGCTACGTGGAATGCTTTCGCAAAAACCTCCGGAATTTCCTCCGCACGGGTTATCTGGTAATTCCATTTACTGACCGGCATGGTGCAACCGATGACATCCGTTTCCTGAAAGGCGTCTGATCCCAACAAATGCCGGAATACCTGGCCAGTAATGCAGATCAGGGGGGTGGAGTCCAGGTAGGCGTCGCCCAGACCGGTGATCAGGTTGGTAGCCCCCGGTCCGGAGGTAGCCATACAGACACCTGTTTGTCGCGTCACTCGGGCGTAGCCTTCGGCAGCGTGGATGGCGCCCTGCTCGTGACGGGGCAGAATATGACGAAGTTTATCCTCGAAGTCGATCAATGCGTCGTAAACCGGCATGATGGCACCTCCCGGATAGCCGAAAATGGTATCTACTCCTTCTTCCACGAGGCACCGCAGGATAGCCTGCGCACCGGTCATTTGCTGCCCGCTTTGGCCAACCGCCGGCTGGGGTTGGGCGGTGGTCACTGGATCTTTCATGATGCTGGTTTTTGACATCCCGGCTGGGGATGCTGGCTCTACAATTTATCAGTCACACAGCCTTCACTTGCGGAAGAAACGGTGTGGGCATATTTTCGGAGCAGGCCGTTTTCGGCCCGCAATGTGGGTGCAATCCATTTTGCTCTGCGTTGGGCAACTTCATCGGTAGTGATCTGGGCCGTCAGCTTATTGTTGACCGCATCGATGGTGATGAGGTCGCCATCCTCCAACAAAGCAATTAGCCCGCCGGCCTGTGCTTCGGGAGTAATGTGCCCGACGACGAACCCGTGGGTGCCCCCACTGAAGCGGCCATCGGTGATCAGTGCTACTTTTTTTCCCAATCCCTCGCCCATAATGGCGGAGGTAGGCTTGAGCATCTCGGGCATGCCCGGAGCCCCCTTGGGACCACAGTAGCGAATGACGATCACATCACCGGCCTCGATAACTTTTTCAGCAATGGCTTGATTAGCTTCATCTTCACTGTCAAATACCCGGGCTTTTCCTTCGAAAAAGGTCCCCTCTTTGCCGGTGATCTTAGCAACTGCCCCCTGCTCGGCTAAGTTCCCGTAGAGGATGCGCAAATGACCGGTCTCTTTCAAAGGTGCTGAAACGGGATGGATGATTTCCTGCCCCTCTTTCAGGCCGGGAACTTCGGCCAGGTTCTTCTCTATGGTCTTTCCGGTCACCGTCAGGCAGTCGCCGTGGAGGAATCCTTCCTGTAAGAGCATTTTCATGACGGCCGGAACGCCACCCACGTGGTACAGGTCTTCCATCACGTACTGACCACTGGGTTTCAGATCGGCCAGGTAGGGCGTGCGATCACTGATGCGCTGGAAGTCGTCGATGGTCAGCTTAACTCCGGCAGCGTGGGCAATGGCCAGCATATGGAGTACTGCATTGGTAGACCCGCCCAGGGCCGTGATGACGGTCAGTGCATTCTCAAATGCTTCTGTGGTCATGATGTCCCGCGGCTTGATGTCTTCCTCCAGCAAATGCCGGATGGCCTTGCCAATCCGTACACTCTCGGCCTGCTTTTCCGGGATATTGGCCGGGATCGAGGAGTTGAATGGCAGGCTCATGCCCATGGCTTCAATAGCCGAAGCCATGGTGTTAGCGGTATACATGCCGCCGCAGGCACCGGGGCCGGGACAGGCATTTTGGATGACCTTCCGGAAATCTTCGGGTTCGATCTGCCCGGCGTGCTTTTGGCCGAGGGCTTCGAAGGCTGAGACGATATCCAGCTTTTTGCCGGCGTGGCAACCCGGGCTGATCGTGCCGCCGTAGGCGAGGATAGCCGGCCGGTTGAGACGTGCCAGCGCGATCATGGCTCCGGGCATATTCTTATCACAGCCGGTCACGGCGATTACACCGTCGTACCACTGGGCACTGACCACCGTTTCAATGGAGTCGGCGATGATGTCGCGGGAGGGCAGGGAATAGCGCATGCCCGATGTACCCATCGACATCCCATCACTGACACCAATAGTATGGAAGATGAGACCAATCAGGTCGGTATCCAGGACGCCTTTCTTGACCTGCTCGGCCAACCCATTAAGGTGCATATTGCAGGTGTTACCTTCCCAGCCGGTGCTGACGATGCCGATCTGCGCTTTATCCAGATCGGCATCGGTAAGGCCAATTCCGTATAGCATGGCCTGGGCAGCTGGTTGGGTTTCGTCCTGTGTCAGCCGCTTGCTGTATTTGTTCAGTTCTTTCATGTATTTGATTGGTCGCTTGTCATCAACTCGGTGTATACAACCAAAGGTAGTTTTGGCACGCACACGGCGCGAATTAAAAAACCGGATTGTTACGATGGTGTAAAATCCGGTTTTTTCGCGTAAGCGACTGAATAATAGGGTGTTGGGTGACTGAGACTTACGAGGCCTGGCCCGGTATGTTACTGGTAATCGAACCGGAGACCGAGCCGCAAACCGGCCCGAAAACGCCAGCCTTGTGAATCTCCGCCCGAAAGCTGGTAATCGGGAGGTACCGCATCATTGATCGGTTCTGCTTGTGCGGGCTGGTCAAAGGGGAATAAATAGCGCGCTTCCGCAAAAGGGGTTAGCGTCAGGAAATCGGAAACACCAAGGTCGAGGCCCAGGCCTCCCGCCAGACTCGGGATGAGGCCCGTATTATCCGGATCGAATGTGCCTATCCGGTCGGATTCGGAGCTGACCGTGGCGTAAGTTACTCCGGGGGATAAACTCAGAAAGAAGCCACTCTTCAGCAGGTTACTTTGCTTGGAAAAAGTGGGGCAATCGCAATCACTGGCCAGGTCAAATACGTAAAAATTGGTATTGAAGAAAAAGCTCAGCCATTGCCCGCGAATGTGGGTAGCATCCGGCAGATCCACGGAGGTGCGGGCATAATTCAGTTCGGGTAAAAACTCAATGCGTTTATTCTTTAGCCGAAACCAATAATCAATCCCCACCGCATAGGCAGAGCCGGGTAATTCGCGGATTTCCTGTGTTTCGGTTAACGATACCTGAAAATCGTCGAGTTCAAATTGATCGTAAGTAGCCCGAAGGCCGATTTGGGCCTGGAGCTGGCTTCCGCCAAAAAACAGGGCAAGGGCAAGAATAAGGTGACGCATGACGAAGATTTTTGATAATAACGCTGGAAGCACTCAACTATTTTTCAATGGGAACTGTCTTTCCGGGGTAGAAATGGTAGTTTTGCGGCCAATTAAGTGAAAAGGCATGAAGACCAAGACGTTAAAGCAGGATAAAGTAAATGTAATTACGCTCGGGTGCTCTAAGAATCTGGTGGATTCGGAGAACATCATTACCCAACTGAAGGGTAATGACTACGAGGTGGTGCACGATAGCAACGATGAGGATGCCAACGTTATCATTGTCAATACTTGTGGTTTTATCGATCTGGCCAAGGAAGAATCCATTAACACCATACTGGAATACGCCGCAGTAAAGGAAGCCGGCGGGATCGATAAATTATACGTTACGGGCTGCCTTTCCCAGCGCTATAAAGATAACCTCGAAGAGCAAATCCCCGAAGTCGATGCCTACTTCGGCACCCTTGAATTGCCCGGTCTGCTCGCCAAACTGAATGCCGACTATAAACACGAACTCATCGGTGAGCGGGTTACCACTACACCGCAACACTACGCTTACCTCAAGATATCCGAAGGTTGTAACCGCACCTGTTCTTTTTGCGCCATTCCGCTGATGCGCGGTAAGCACATCTCCCGTCCCATTGAAGCCCTGGTCGACGAAGCTAAAAACCTGGCGCGCATGGGGGTAAAGGAGCTGATGCTAATCGCCCAGGAATTGACCTACTACGGATTAGATATTTACAAAGAACGAGCTCTTCCGCAATTGCTCGATGCCCTGGCCGACGTGGAAGGTATCGAATGGATTCGCCTGCACTATGCTTACCCCAGTAAGTTCCCGACGGAGATCTTCGAGGTCATGGCCCGCCGCAAAAAGATCTGTAACTATCTGGATATGCCCCTGCAACACGCCAGTGACACGGTACTGGAGCGGATGCGGCGCCAGATAACGCGTGCCGAAACCGAACAACTGATCACCACGGCCCGCAAGCAGGTACCCGGACTCACCCTGCGAACCACTCTCCTGGTAGGTTATCCCGGGGAGACCGAAGAGGAGTTTGAAGAATTATGCGACTTCGTTCGGGAGAATCGCTTTGATCGTCTGGGGGTTTTCCAGTACTCTCACGAGGAAGGAACCCGTGCCTACGATGTGGAGGACGATGTCCCGGAAGAGGTAAAGGCCGAGCGCGCCAACCGCATCATGGAGATCCAGCAGGAGATCAGCTTCGAGAAAAATCAGGAATGGATAGGCCGTACGGTGCCCGTCCTTTTTGATCGCAAGGAAGGGGAATTCTTCGTAGGCCGCACCGAGGGTGATTCGCCGGAGGTCGACAACGAGGTACTGGTGCCCGCCGATAAATACTTTGTCCGCATTGGCGATTTTGCGCAGGTGCACATCACCGATGCTACCGAATACGATCTGTTCGGGAAAGTGGTACCTACTCAATAACCACTACCGGCTCGGTCCACACGATCTGATGGTTTTTCTGTAGCTGAACCCAATAGGTGCCTGGAGCCAATTGTGCTACTGACCAACCATAGGTTTGTTCCTCTTGTTTTCGGAGATCGATTAGCTCCCCAGATTGGATTACACGTCCCTGACTATCTACCAACCGCAACTGTCCGGGACCGGAGCTGGTCGATGTCCATCGGATCCGGATTTGATCCCGGGCGGGATTGGGAAAAATCGATGCTTTTTTGGCGAAAGCCACCTCCTCTAAACTGGTAGTAACATCAGCGATCCTGGTTTGATACATGGAGCGCCCAAAAGTGGCGGCCAGCATAATGTCCGTATCGGGCTCGTAATCGAGGTCAGTGACCACGGTAGCCGGGACGCCATCCTGAAAAGGCTCCCACGATTGGCCCATGTCCAGGGACCGGAAGATGCCGACATCAGTGGCGGCATAAATGCTTCGGAACCGAGTAATAACCAGGTCGTTTACGGGTACATCGGGCAACCCCCGGTCGATCGGGACCCAGGTGACGCCGCGGTCAGTGCTGTGATAGATATGGGCCATTCTCTCCCCAAACCGAAATCCAGAGACCGTTACAAAAACCTCGTTTACGTCCGAAGGTGATGCCAGCACCGTGGTGATCCAGCGCTTGGGCAGACCAGCTGACAGATCGATCCAGTGCTGGCCACCGTCGTCGCTACGCCAGACCCGGCCATCATCCGTGCCGGCGTAAAGTAGGTCGTTGTTTAGCGGTGACAGACTCAGATCGGTGAGGGTACCATACGTCAAATTGCCACCGGGATCACCGTCGGTCAGATCGGGACTGATCGGATTCCAGGAATAACCACGATCGGTGGTCCGGTACACCCGCTGTGAACCGTAATAGAGTGTGCGCGGTTTGTCGTTATCCATGATAACCGGTGTGTGCCAGTTCTTGCGGTCTGTACCGGGGATACCCGAGGTGGCGCGAAAAAAACTGCGTCCGCCACTGGTGGAGCGCATCAGATTCCCGTACTGATACGAAAGGAAAATAACGTTGGAGTCGCGTGGATCTACCATGGTCCGGAAACCATCGGCGAAAAAAAGAATATCCCAGCCGGAGCGCTGCTGCCCGTAGGTGCGAATGACGCCATTATCCTGAGTACCTCCCAGTAGCCGATCCGCTGCCGACCGGTCAATGTAGGCCGTGTAGAATTGGGTAATGGGCATATTGTCCGCATGTCGGTACGACTGGCCGCCATCTTCGGAGATATAGATGCCACCATCATTTCCGGCGATGACCAACTCAGGCCGTTGCGGGTGGATGACCAGGGCGTGCTGATCGACGTGGGCACCGGGAAATACGGACGTCCATTCTTCGGCATCCGGTTTTAGTTCGTGCATATTCAAACCGGCAAAGTAGTAGTGTCCCACTTCGTTGGGGTGCATCCAAATCTTTCCGAACCACCACATAAAGGACACTTCGTCGATACCCGTCGTGGGCAGGGTGGACCAGGAATCGCCGCGATCGGTACTCGCGTATACGCCCAGGAGGTTTCCCGCCGGGTGAACGACGTAAGCCAGCAGGTGATCCGGCGTTGCCGGAGAAACGGCCAGACCGATGCGCCCGAGATTGTTGTTGTGACCATTAGGAGGCAAAGAAAGCCGCGTCCATGATTCACCTCCGTCGCTCGAGCGCCAAATACCGGAGGAAGGCCCCGAATAGGACCTTCTCTGCGGGCGACGAACCCGTTCCCAGGTAGCTGCATAGATGATGCTTGGATCATCGGGGTGTAAAACCACATCGATTACGCCGGTGGAATCATTGAGGTACAATACTTGTTCCCAGGAGTCACCCCCGTCTGTGGTACGGAATAGGCCGCGTTCGGGATTGTTTTCGAATAAATGCCCCATGGCAGCGACGAACACCGTATTGGCATCCCGGGGATGGACCGCCAGGCGGCCGATACTTCCCGCTTTTTCGAGGCCGATCGATTGCCAGTTAAGGCCGCGATCGTCTGACCGGAATATGCCGGCCCCGTCGTAGGCGATGGAACCACCACCGGCATTCGCTTCACCGGTACCGGCATAGACCACTGCGGGTTGAGATTGCGAGATGGCCAGATCACCAATGGCGAGCGTGGGCATTGGGTCGAAGACCGGGACCCAGGTGGCGCCCTGGTCCCGGGACCGGAAGATCCCACCCGATGCCGTACCGGCAAGGATGGTTTGCTGATCGTCGGGCCACATTTCAAGATCAGTTATGCGTCCGCCGATGTTAAGTGGGCCGACTAAGTCCCAGGTTGCCGCTCCCCGCAATAGTGTGTTTTCACGGGTATGACGGGCCATTTCGGTACGTGCGCGACGGTAGGCCGGGCGGTCGATACGGCCGTGCGGGAAGGCCCGTTGCCGGTAAAACCAGTCTTCGGGTACCATGCTGTGTTCTTCGTCGGCATCGCCGGTGGCGGCGAAGGAGGTATGTAACCGGTCATCGGAAACAAAGAGCAATAAAAGGGGAAGTACGTATAGCAATCGTCGCATGGGGGATACTTTAGGTACCGGAAAAATACGAAATCGGAGACGGTGGAAGGGGAGAAGCTATTATTTGATGATTGTTTACAGGCGTTGCAGGCGGATAGCTTGCTGCTGGTTTGAGGAGGACGGTTCGGGGATGAGATTTAATTCCCCGGTTGGCAAAAAGTCGGCCTGGAGAGTGGCGTGAAAGGAGCTGGAGTTATCTTCAAAAAGGTGCACCTCCATTCTTTGTTTTTTCCGGGTCTTAATGCTGAATTGGAGGGGCTGATTTTCGGCTGACCCGATCAGCGGTTGCTGATTGACCCAGAGCAGGTATTCTCCCTGATCGGTGAAGGTGATGCGAATGGCATTTCCAGATTCATCCTGTCCCTGCCATTGACCAATGAGGGACTGACTGGCAGGGCGGGCACAGGAACCCAAAAGGATAGCCAAAGAAAACAGGAACAAGTAAGTACGCAGCATAGTGGGATTATAATATTATCAACAAGGGGTTAATTTGGAAGGAATAACGCCCTGCAATTCACCAAAATTGTAACTTTTAGGGGTGAATTTTGTTACTACGCCAGTTGGTAATTAAGGCACTCACGGTGCTATAGTTATTTGATAAGTTTATACAAGTTATGAGTGAAGTATCCAAGGACTCCGTTTTTGAACAGGCATTTAATCCCATTTACCAGGCTGTTTTAAGCCTGGCGGGTGTTGTCGTAGTCAGTCTGGCTGCACTAGGGGTAGGAGCTACCGGTATCATGGAGGTTCCGGCCCGGTTCCCCTGGATGGCCGCTACCGCCTTTTTGCTGTGTTTTGCACTGTTCAACAGCGTTTTCGCCTTGTCAACCAAGAATATGCTTAAGTACTGGAGCCGGTCGATCTACAGTTTTCTTGGTCTGGCACTGCTGGCCGGTGGATTTGCCTGGCTATTGTCCTCCTTGCCCATTAGCGAAGCCGGATCGTACCGCTGGATCCTGATCGTCGTGACGGTAGGGTATATCGTTTTCCTGGCCATGATGACTACGATGCGGCGCATTGTCGAATTCGCCCAACGGGAGGAATGGAATCACCCGCGTATCCGAAACCGGGATCAACGGGATGATCGTGACCGGCATATTAAGTAGGCAGGTTTGAGGTGTGAGGTTTGAGGTTTGAGGTGAAGGTTAGAGGACCTCACACCTCACACCTCACACCTCAAACCTGATAAACTGTCGCATTGCGGATAGCATGCCTCGCCATTTAGTGAGAACTTGTGAACAGAAAGCGGTATTCAATCCGTTTTACAGATACCCAATTAAAAACAAACATGATGAATATTCGAAATGTATTGACCAGCGTGTTAGCCCTTTTTGTATTCTTGTCCTGTAATCAGGCCCAGGATGGCGATTCGGGTGAATCGAGCGCAGTAGATAAAGACCGTGTATTTCTTTCCCTGGAGGGGGATAGCCTGGATTACGTGGAAAAAAGTACGGAGACCTGGCAAAAGGAACTTTCTCCCATGGCGTTTAAAGTACTACGCCAGTCGGGTACCGAGCGTGCCTTTACCGGCGAACTGCTCGAGAATAAAAAGAAGGGTGTATACACCTGTGCCGGATGTGGCCTGGCGTTGTTTACGAGCTCCACTAAGTTTAAGTCGGGTACCGGCTGGCCCAGCTTTTATGCCCCTATCCGGAAAGATCACGTCTGGGAAAAAACTGATAACAGCCATGGTATGACCCGCACCGAGATACTTTGTGCACGCTGCGGAGGTCACCAGGGACATGTGTTCAATGATGGTCCTGCACCGACCGGCCTGCGCTATTGCATCAACTCGGCCAGCCTCGGATTCGTCGAAGTTAATCCCAAGAAGCTGGCGATCTTTGAGCAGGAATAGCATTTGGGTATTGTTCTTCACCATAGTAGGCTATCTTGAGAAAGCTACTGTCACTATTAGAGACCGGTAGGTCCGTGAAGTAATGATGAATGTTGAATGCTGAATAACCTTCCCCATCATTCAACATTCATCATTCAGAATTAGCCCCCCTGATCTCCAACTTTCCCTTTCTCCCTTTCCTCTTTTTGTTTCCTCGCGATCTTCTGGTCATTATTGCTTTCGTAGATGGTGAACTGCTCGTATTTAACGGGGTCGCGCTCGGCCCAGATATCCTTACCGATGTTGCAGAGGACGATGAGTTCCTGATACATTTTGTTGCCTTGTTCGGTGCGGCGCTCCACGGCGATGTCGCGATCGGCCACTTTGTCCTGCTGAATATTGAGGGCATTTTCGAAGTTTTGCACGGCATCATGGATACGGCGGATCACATTTTCGTTGACCCCCACGTCGGCGAGGAAGTCGATTTGCTGGCGGGCGACCCGCATCACCCGGCGTCCGCAGAAGATGAGCTGAGCGTCGGTCATGTCGCCGAGTTTGGCAGTGCCGAATTTGCGGTAACGCCCCGACCGGTTGCTGTACTTCATAGCCACGCGGGTCATGAGCGAGCGAATGGCCGATTTGAGCTTTTCGGCGGCATCGTATTTCTTTTCGGTCATGAGCATTTGATCACCCACGAGTTCATCGTCGTCGGGCAGACCGCGAAACTTCTCACACATGGTTTGAAAGGTCTTGAGTCGGTCTTTGTCGTACCCATATTGCTGGAAAAGCTCGCGGTCGCGGATGGCGTACTTAAGCCGTTCGACACACATCAGGTAGAGGTCGGCATCCGGAAAGTTGTACTGGCGATGTACAGTTTGTTTTTTCATCGTCCAAAACGTTGTTTACGCAAAACTATGTGTTTTTAGTTGCAACGTCAAGTTTTTACGCTTGTATGTTCTTGGTTTTTAATGGTAATTTTATTTACTCAGATGATATTTTCCGACAATTTTTTTACTGACAAAAGAAAAAGTTGGTCGCGGTCAACTCTTTTTGGAAGCGGTTTAAATACCTATTTTGGCGAAAGCCAAAAAAACATACTATGCAACGCATTCTCACGGTACTGGTATTCTTAACTATTTGCCTGACTGTTTACGGCCAGCCTGGCCGGGGTTCGCAGTGGACCGAAGACGGAAACGGATATTATCGTCTGCAGGGTGGTGCCATTACCCTGTTCCACCTGGATACACAGGAAGAAGAAACCGTAGTAAGTCAGGAGCAACTGGTTCCCGAGGGATCGGATGACCCCATTGCCATTCGCTCCTTTTCCTTTTCGGATGACCGGCAGAAAGTGTTGCTTTTCACGAATACGCGCCGGGTATGGCGGTACGATACCCGTGGGGACTACTGGGTGCTGGATTTGAGTGATAACAGTCTGCACCAATTGGGGGCTGACCTGCCCGAAGCGTCTCTGATGTTCGCCAAATTTTCGCCGGATGCCGGCAGGGTAGCCTACGTCAGCAAACACAATATCTACGTGGAAGACCTGTCGGGCGGGGACATAACTATGCTTACCTCCTCCAACGGCACGCCCAAACTGATCAACGGCACCTTCGACTGGGCCTACGAGGAAGAGTTTAGCTGTCTCGATGGTTTTCGCTGGAGCCCCGATGGTACCCGGATCGCCTATTGGCAGATCGATGCCAATACCATTCGCGATTTTTATATGATCAATACCACGGATTCTATCTACCCGTACACCATTCCGGTGGAATATCCGAAGGTAGGTGAATCCCCTTCTGCTTGCCGCCTGGGGGTCGTTGACCTGGAGTCAACGAAAACTACCTGGATGAATGTCCCTGGTGATAATCGCCAACACTACATACCCCGCATGGAATGGGCCGATAATGACCAGTTGTTTTTGCAACAGCTCAATCGCAAGCAGAATGAGAGTAAGCTGATGCTGGCTTCCGCCAAAAATGGCACCGTACAGGAAGTCTTTGCGGAAAAGGACGACGCCTGGATCAGTGTCCGCAGCAGCTGGGAAAATGGTAATGGCTGGCGGTGGATTGAAGATGGTGAGGCCTTTTTGTGGATTACCGAAATGGACGGATGGCGACACGTGTACCGCATCGGTAAGAACGGGGGAGAACCCAAACTGGTAACAACGGATGATATGGACGTTATCAACCCCCTGCGCGTAGCGGAGGAGGAGGGTTTCCTGTATTTCACAGCTTCGCCCGGGCAGGCTACCGAATCCTATCTGTATCGCACCCGCCTGGACGGTAAAGGAGCGGCCGAGCGCATTACCCCCGAAGTTCAGGAGGGAAGCCATAGCTATCAGATATCCCCCAATGGTGCGTATGCTTTCCACAGCTTCTCTAATTACTACACGCCTCCGATGAGGGAATGGATTTCGCTACCCGAACACGAAGCACTGACCGAAGGGGAAGGTATCGCGGACAGCTTTGATCCTTCCGCCAAAGAAAAATCGAACGTTTCTTTTTTCACGGTGACCACCGAAGACGACATCGAGATGGACGGATGGATGGCTAAACCCGCTGATTTTGATCCTTCCAAGAAGTATCCGGTTCTTTTTTATGTGTACAGTGAACCGGCCGCACAGACGGTCGTCAATCGGTTTGGTACCGGTCGGAACAGCCTGTATCAGGGCGATCTGACCGGCGACGGATACATCTACATCTCGGTCGATGGACGCGGGACACCGGCACCCAAGGGGCGGGAGTGGCGTAAAGCTATTTATCGCAAGATCGGGGTCATTAATATTCGCGACCAGGCCATGGCCTGTAAAAAGCTGCTGGAGACCCACGACTACCTCGATCCGGAGCGCGTGGCGGTCCACGGCTGGAGTGGGGGAGGATCTACTACCCTGAATCTGCTTTTTCAATACCCCGACCTGTACCAGACGGGAATTGCCGTGGCGGCCGTTGCCAACCAATTGACGTACGACAATATCTACCAGGAGCGCTACATGGGCGTACCACAGGAAAACCGGGAAGATTTCGTACAGGGCTCACCGGTCACCCACGCCAAAAACCTGGAGGGAAATCTCCTGTACATCCACGGTACCGGCGACGATAATGTGCACTACCAGAACGCCGAAATGCTGGTCAATGAATTGATCAAGCACAATAAGGTTTTCCAGTTCATGCCGTACCCCAATCGCTCACACGGCATTTACGAAGGGGAAGGTACGCGCCGTCATTTGTCGTCACTGTTCACGAGTTTCTTGCGTACGCATTGCCCGCCGGGTGGGAGATAGGATGTCGATCCTCCGGATCGACTTTTCATGAACCTAGAATTATTGCTTTTTGACCCGCCGCGCTACTGGATCGACGGGGAATTGGAGAATTGGGGAATTGGAGAATTGGGGATTTGGGGAAAGGGAGAAAGGGGGATTTGGAGAATTGGGGAAAGGGAGAAAGGGAGAATTGGGGAGCGGTATCGTTCCGATAACCCCAATCCATGTAGAGACGCGATTTATCGCGTCTTACGCTTCATTATATAGAAACATAAAACGTCCTACAGTCGCTGGCTTTTCGTGAATCATGGGATTTCAATGGCACCCGTCGTGAAAAGGGAACAATCCATTACCTCACTGCGTTAGGTACTATTGAAACGCAGACAGTGTACACATAAACATGGCCAGAGTAAAAGACCCATCAAAAATTGATCGGCTGTTTGACGCAGCCCTCCGCCACGTATTGGAAACCGGCTATGCCGGTTTAAAAATGGCGGAAGTTGCCAAAGAAGCCGGCGTGGCGACCGGCACCATATACACTTATTTCGATGGAAAGGCAGACCTGATTAATCAGCTCTATCGCTACCTCAAGCAGCAAAAAATGGCTGCCATCATGAAGGAGCATGATACCGATGCCCCTCTGCCACAGCAAATAAAATTACTTTGGACAAATTACTTCCGGGATGCGCTCGGGGCTCCGGTACGTAATCATTTTATCAGGCAATACGAATATTCCGACCTGCTGGATGAAGAATCCAAAGCCATGCACCGGGCTGCTTACGTACCCGTTTACGCTCTCCTGGAAAAGGCAAAAAAGGCGGGCCTCATCCGTCAACTTCCCGTCGATACTATGACTGCATTCCTGATCGGTGGAGCTAATGAAATTGCCCACGAAGGATTTGGTAAACAACTCAATCTGCAAGAGCAGGATATTGAGCAGTGTTACCAGTTGGCGTGGGGAGCGATTAAACAGGTATGAGGTATGAGGTTTGAGGTTTGAGGTGTGGGGGTTGCCACCTTCGCCCTTTCGGGCCTGGGTGATCTGGGAGAGTTTGAGGTTTTCTTCATTCGTTGGCAGGAAATCCATATCTTTATACTGAATAAATATTCATCTATGAAGTGGCTATGGCGTTTCCTCCGGGTTTTTCTGCTGTTCATCCTGGTCTTGTGTATTGGTATATACCTGCGATACGGAGGGGGCAAGGAGCACGTGGACATGAGCACCAATCCCCGCTACGGTTCCGCCCAGTTGGAAGAAGTGATCGCTTATCCCGAGCCGATCGGTAACGTGGCAGCTACTAAGGATACCAGTGCGGAGGTACGGATTTTTTTCACCGTTCATCCCGAAAGTCGACCGGACTCCAATAAGCTCCTGGAAATTAGGGACGGAAAAGCGAGCCCCTATCCGGACCGGGAGGCTCAGGAAATCTTTAACACACCACTGGGCGTGTTCACCGATACCCACCACCGGTTGTGGGTGATCGATCACGGAAACCACGGATTTGATTCGGTCACGCTGACGGCCTTCGATCTGCGCACCGATCAAATGGTTCACCGGTATGCTTTTCCGCGGGAGGTAGCCCGCCGGTTGTCCTTTTTCAACGACCTCAGCGTATCGCCCGATGGTCAAAAGATCGTAGTGGCAAACGTAAGTTTTTTTGGCAAGAAGCCCAGTATAGCAACTTACAACCTGGTAACCGGTCAGGCCATGAACCGACTGATCAATGATCATTCCCTGCGTCACCAGGATCTGGTACCAGTGACCCCCACCAAAAAAATGCGCTTTTTCGGTGGTTTGGTCGATCTGCTGACCGGGGTGGATGGCATCGACTTCAGTCGGGATGGCCGGTATGTGTATTACGCAGCCATGGGCCATTCCGGATTGTTCCGCATACCTACCGAGGACCTGTTCAATCCTGATTTGACGGAATTGGAGCTGTCCACGGCCATTGAATACATCGATGATAAACCCCTGACCGACGGTATTCGCACCGACCATACCGGAAATGTCTACCTGACCGACATTGAGCATCAGGGGATTTACGTCATTCCTCCCGGTGGAGAAGGATTCACCCTCATCAAAGACGAGCGCATCGATTGGGCCGATGGCCTGTCCCTCGGAGCCGATGGATTTATGTATCTCGCCGACAGCGATATTCCGAACCAGATGCTGCAATCGAAAAAACACATCGCGAAGAACGCGCCGTACCGGATATTCCGGTTCCCGGTTCTACAGAAGTAATCCTTTCCCTTTTCTGTTTGTGAAACACATCGGGATTACTAAGAGCTATTTTATTTCACCAACAGAAAAGGGAAAGAGTACTTGTATCAATACCGCTCTTTTTCCCGGTCCAGCGTCTTATCAAAGCGCCTGGGTGGGTTGATCCGCAACACCACTGGTTTTTCGGTAACCGGGTGGAGGAAACTAAGTTGGGTAGCACACAGGAATAGTCCCTTGCCCAAAATGGTCTTTTGGCCGGCGGCGTATTGTTTATCCCCCAGGATGAGGTGCCCTGCCTGGCGCATGTGGATGCGCAACTGGTGGGTTCTGCCCGTGATCGGGTGTAGTTTGACCAGAGCCAGGTGTTTGTATACCCGCGAGGGCACAGTCCGCACGGTCCGGTATTCGGTGACCGCTGGCTTGCCCTGAATGGCCTGGTCGATGGATCCTTTTTCTTCCGGTTGGCCGTGTACGATGGCCGTGTATTCCTTGCGCACCTCGTTCTCTTCGAAGGCTTTGCCCATGCGGATGAGGGCCTCCTTGGTCTTGGCGAGCACTACCAGCCCTTTAGTCGGCAGATCAATGCGGTGTACGGCGACGGGGCGGGGCAGGGCATCGGATGCCGGCGATGGCTTTTCCGTGCCGGCCACGGCATTTTCCACCGTCTTGATCCGGTTGCCATTCACGGCAATGCCGGCGGGTTTGTTGATCACCAGCAGATGATCGTCTTCGTAGACAACCGGGAGTTTTTTGTCGAACGAGCGGGCTTTGCTTACGCCACTGCCCGTCAATTCCAGGCTATCTCCCTCGCGCAGGGCGGTACTGAATTGAGCTACCTGCCCGTTTACGAGCAGGCGCCCGGTGGCGATGGCTTTTTTTACCGCCGTTTTGCTTCCCAAAAGCGGGAATGCGGTTTTGCAATAATCGACCAGGGACGTTCCGGGCGATATTTGTTCCACGCGATGGTGCTGAGTAATCGACATAGGTTTTCTTTTGCCGAAAGGCTAATCAACTAATAAAGATACGATGATTCAGCCCATTTTCTCCAGGGAATCCTCGATATCTTCCCAGAGCCACTCCGGATCTTCCAGGCCAATGTAGAAACGCACCAACTGAAAGGGCAGGGGACTATCCGTTCTGCCCGGCACCTGATGGAACAGGGCATTCGGAAGGACCAGTGATTCGTGCCCGCCCCAGGAGACGGCCATGCTGAATCGTTCCAGCCGGTCGGCAAAAGCGTCGACTTCCCGAATCTCTTCGGTATCCAGTACAATGCTGAATAGGCCACCGGCTCCTTTCATCTGCTTGCGGGCCAGTTCGTACTGCGGAAAGCTGGGGAGAAAGGGGAAAAGGACCTGTCGCACCCGGGGGTGCTGCTCCAGTTGCTGAGCCAGTTTTCGGGCGCTGGCATCACTGCGCTGCATCCGTAATTCCAGGGTCCGTAAACCACGGATAACCAAGGCCGCATCCTGTGGCGATAAGATGCCTCCCAGGGCCATGAATTCGTGGCTGTAGAGCTTTTCCAGGTGCTTGCGCGATCCGCACACGATGCCGCAGGTAGCATCACTGTGCCCGTTCAGGTATTTGGTGCCGGCGTGGACTACCAGATCAATACCAAAATCGGCGGCCCGCTGAAAAATGGGCGTAGCGCAACTGTTATCGATACAGGTCATGATGCCGTGGTCCCGGGCCAGTTCACTACAGGCCTTCAGGTCCTGCAACTCAAAGGTCATGGAATTGGGGCTTTCCAGGAATAATAATTTGGTGTTGGGTTGAATGACCTTTTCGATCTCGTCCACTCCGCGCGCATCCACGTAAGTACGCTCCACGCCAAAACGCTGCAGAAAACCATCGAGAATGACCTGGGTAAAAGCATAGGGTTTCTGGACACTGATGATGTGATCACCGGTATTTACACAGGAGAGAATAGCTGCCGCAAGGGCCCCGCTACCGGTAGCAAAGGCCAGGGCTTCCTCCGTTCCACACAATTCGGCCATTTTACGGCGCAGGATCTCTACGGTGGGGTTATTTCCGCGGGTATATACGTGAGTATCCATGGGGCTGATCAAAGCTTCCCGGAAAGCGGCGACAGTAGGGAAGGCGTAGTTGCTGGAGGTCATTACGGGCGGGGCAATGGCGTTGTAATACCGTTCCCGCTCTTCGCCCGTATGGAACAGGGTTTTGCTGAGCTTCATTTTTTGCGGGAATATACAAAGATACCCCAGTCCAACGAATGCGATGGGTAGCAATACTTCCCCTGGTGGGGATTTAGCTGGCACGGCTTCGTGTGTATCCCGCCAGTTCTTTATATTTTCCGGAAAAAGGAAATCACATATGCCCCGACGCGCCCTCTCCAAGGAATTGAAAGCAGCGATATCCGTGCTTTCGCAAAAAGAGAAAGACAAATTGCTTTTTCGCCTGATCCCCAAAGATGATGTGCTCACCGAACGCCTGCAATTTCAATTATTGGAAGGCGCCGCCACCACCGATGAGCGCCGCCTGGATATGTCGCGCCTGATCGATGAGGAATACGACCAACTGGAACGGGGCCACTTCTCGCCGGGCTACCTCAAACTCACCATGCGATCGATCAGCGGCCGCATCACCCGCCACGTTAAAGTAACCAGTGATAAATACGGGGAAGTAGAACTCAATTACCAGCTACTCAACGATGCCCTGGAACGCTTCCAGGATCGCCTGGCTGATTATAGCGAGCGACGAACCTTCAAACTCTACACCTACATGATCCGCCGGGCCGGCAAACTCCGGACCCTACTCGGCAAAATGCACGACGACTACCGCCTCGATTTCGAAGACGCCCAGCGGACTCTTCACCTCTACATCCGGGAATTACCGGACCTGGAGGCGATGGCTGGTAGATACAAGTATGAAGTATGAGGTGTGAAGTGTGAAGTATGAAGTTTGTGGGAGGTCAGATATGAATCTTTAAACGGCAAACGATTTTCGGCTTACGGAATGGTAGGTTACTAGCTTGTTCAGCTTATTGGCGAGAACCATTAATTCAACATTTAGCACTAAGCATTCAGCATTGCTGTTACAGATGTATCGTCCCATGCAGGTACGTAATCGCCTGTCCCGTCATCACCACCCGGTCGTCGAGGAGGCTGCACTGGAGGTGTCCGCGGCGGTCTTTGCCCTGGACGGCGGAGAAGGTGGTGCGTCCCAGCTGCTCCAGCCAGAAGGGTGCCAGCATGGTGTGGGCCGATCCCGTTACCGGATCTTCCTGAATTTTGAGGGCCGGGTAAAAACAGCGCGAAGCAATATCGGTATTGGCGCCGGGAGCGGTGACCACCAGGCCCCGGGCTTTGAGCTTTGTGATCGGTAGCGGGTCGGGATCCAATGCCAGTAATTGCTCCTCCGAATCGATAAGAGCCAGGTAATCATCGGTACCTTTATAGGTCAGGTTGGGTCTGAAACCAAGGGCAGCCTCGATCAGCAGGTGACTGTCGATAGGTTCGGGCGGATCGGTGGGGAAATCCATGCTGTACGAATCGCCGGACCGATTGACGCGCAGGTCCCCGCCCAGGGTGCGGAACAGGATCTCGTCCCGCTCGTAATTGAGCTCTTCGAAGAGTACGTGAGCGCTGGCGAGCGTAGCGTGTCCGCACAGGCGCACCTCCGCTGCCGGGGTGAACCAACGCAGGTGGAAATAGTCCCCACGGTCGACAAAAAAAGCGGTTTCCGACAGATTATTCTCGGCGGCGATGGCCTGCAGCAGGGAGTCATCAGGCGTCCAGTCCTGCAGAGGCACTACGGCCGCCGGGTTCCCCTGAAAGACTTCCCTGGCAAAGGCATCCACTTGATACATATTCAATTCCATAGCTCCTCGATTATTCGGCGATCAGGATAAACTTATTTTTCTTCCCATTTTCCACCATCAGGTACTGGCCATGAAGCAAGGCTTCACTGGTGATGCTGGCGTCGTGGTCCTGGACTTTTTCTTTATTAACGGCGATGGCGTTGCCTTTGATCGCTCGACGTGCATCTCCTTTGGAGGCTACCACCTGTGTGTGTTCGGCCAGCAGGTCAACAATGTTCACACCGTTGCTCAGGGCATCTTTGGGCACGGAAAAACTGGGTATCTCCCGGGCGACCGTCGACAGATCGGCGGCGCTCATGTCCAGCAGTGTCTCGCGCTTAGCCTTCTTATTGAACAAGAGTTCCGACACCTTGAGTACCGAATTGTAGGCCTCCTGCGTGTGCAGTCGGATGGTGAGCTCCTCGGCCAGCAGACGCTTGCATTCACGGGGATTATCGGCTAATTCTTGCTCCTGAGCTTCAATCTCTTCCCTGCTTTTCAGGCTGAAGTAGCGGGTAAAGGTCGGGATGTCCGCATCGTCAGCATTGATCCAGAACTGGTAGAATTTATAGGGAGACGTAAGCTCCGGGTCGAGCCAGATATTCCCTTCCTCCGATTTGCCGAACTTCTTTCCATCCGATTTGGTGAGCAGGGGCGTGGTGACAGCGTAGGCTTTCTCATTCAGGTTGCGGCGAATGAACTCTGTACCCGCCGTGATATTACCCCATTGATCGGAACCACCCATTTGCAGTCGGCAGCCGTGCTCTTTGAACAAACACTGAAAGTCGTAGCCCTGCAGTAACTGGTAGCTGAATTCCGTGAACGAAATACCCGTCTCTATGCGCTTCTTCACCGACTCCTTCGACATCATGTAGTTGACCGTAAGTGTCTTGCCCACATCGCGCAGGAAGTCCAGCACATTCATTTTCTGGTAGAAATCGTAGTTGTTAACGAAGAGGGCCGGATTGTCCCCTTCGAAGTCGAGTAACTTCCGGAATTGCTCTTGCTGGTGAGCCAGGTTGCGGTCCAACTCATCGGTGGTTTTTAGTTCCCGTTCTTTGTCTTTGAAGGAGGGGTCGCCGATACGACCGGTAGCCCCGCCCATTAATACGATGGGTTGATGCCCGTGTCGTTGAAAATGGGTCAGGATCATAACCTGCACGTAGTTGCCAATGGTCAGGGAAGGGGCTGTCGGGTCGAAGCCGATGTAGCCGGTAAGCGGTTGGTCAATAATGTCTTCGAGGCCGGGGGTGGAATCGTGCAGCATCCCCCGCCAGGTCAGTTCATCTAAAAAGTTCATGTGTGTTTGGTCTCTTTTGAAAGCACCGGTAAACCGGCGTTGCAATGTCCGTTTTGGCCTCATAAACCCCTTTTGGGAGCGTGCCGTTCCACGGGTGGCCCAAAGTTAACCAATTGGGGTTGTTTTATGGCTTTCGCCAAAAAATTAGTTTTCCTGCTAATATGGCACAGCTTTTGTAGTTGAACCCATGAAGAATTGGGAAAACTACAATAGAAGCGTATGAATTCCATTACAAACCACCGAACATATCACTGGAGCCTCTTTGTGCTGCCCCTGCTCATGGGGTTGCTGGGGTGGTCCCCCAAATCGGAAGCTCCGGCACCCGCCATGATGATGGACGTGGATGGCTGTGCCGGACGCGATACCACCATCCAAATTTTAACCTCTTGTCTGGAAAACAGCGTACCAGTCGATCTGAAGGCCAGCTTACCCGGAAATCCCACCACCGGTGGCTTCTGGGTGAATGTCGATAGCGTGCCCGCTGACCTAAGCGATTCCACCAACGTTGATTTTGCGGCCTTCCCGACCGGGACCTTCTGCTTCGACTATATCGTAGAGGCGGGGATGAGCTGCCCGGCGGATACCGCACGACTGACCGTCGACGTGTTGAACCTTCGGGATGTATCGTGCCGGGATACCATCAACGTTGGCCTCAACGACTCCTGTCAATTCGTAGTGAGGCCCTCTCAGTTCATTTTACTACCGGTGATGCCGGATGCTGATCTGGATACCCTATACGAAATCGTCCTGGTATCGCAGGGAGGAGCATTGGTCGGCGATACCATTACTCCGGAATACGCCGGACAAACCCTGGATGCTTTCGTCCGCATCCCGGGTTGCACCGAAAATTATTGTGTGGGTGCCGTGCAGGCTATGGACCTGCGGGCGCCCCGCATCGACTCCATTACCAATCCGCTGGGTACCGATTCCCTGCTCTGTTACGATATCGATTCAATTTACAACGTGACTGCATCCTGGCAGGACCCCTCTTACACCTACTACATCGGAGGTCCGGTCTTTAGTGATAATTGTACGACTCCGGAAGTAACGGTCACTGATAATATTGTATACGGCGATTGCGATACATCCTTCGCTACCTTATTCCGCACCTTCGAAGCCGAGGATGGCTTTGGCCAGGTGACGGATACCACCATCGCCTACCCCTTCTACGTGCCGGACCTGGTTCCGGCAGCTAAACTACCCGACGTTAAGATCAATACATGTACACCGGCGGGAACCCCCGTACCGCCCACTTACCCCTTTATTATCAATGCGTTTGGGGATACCCTCCTAATCACCGAGAATGAGTGTGACCACTCCTCGGGCTTCGAAGACCGCGAGTTCCTCCTGTGTGGAGGTACCCGAAAGATCGAGCGGATCGTAAAACTGTTCGATTGGTGTACCGACGAAGCCATCAACGTGGATACGCTGGTCATTCTGATCGGTGATTTTGAGGGGCCCCTCATTGATCAGGGAGCCGATACGATTACCGTCTCTACGGCGCCTTTTGCCTGCGAAGCCAGTTTTCGTCTGGACCAGACCGTGCTGGAAGATATGTTTGCCCTGGAGTTCTCGGATTGCAGCGGCTCCATCGCCCTGAGTACGTCCTTTCTGACCTACGGGCCGGAGGTCGACTTTTGGGGAACCCCCACCGGCGACAGCAGCTTCATGGCCGTCGATTATCCGGTCAACCGGAATATCGTGAATGGAATTCCCTTGGGACTGCACGGTATGGTAATCAACGCCAGCGATGCCTGTGGTAATCTTAGCGTCGATACCGTGTATTTCCGCGTAAAGGATTTTGTGTCTCCGGTTGTTCAATGTGACGACCGCATCAATGTCACACTTAATGCCTCGGGCTACGCCCAGGTTGCAGCGGTCGATATCGATGAAGGTACCTGGGATAATTGCGCACTGGATTCCCTCAAAGTACGCAGGCTGGTACCCCCCATTTGCTACCCGAATTTCGACCGTAACGGAAACGGAATAGTGCTTGGCGATGAATTAGATGATAGTGGGTACACCCGATTCAACGATCCCGTCACCAATGGCGAATACGTGGAACTATTCTGTTGTGACCTGGATTCACTGCCCACCATCGAATTATGGGCCTGGGATATTTACGGAAATGCCGGCTTCTGCGAAACAGAATTACTACTGGAAGATAAATTTCCACCGGTCGCAGCCGCCCCGGCCGATACAGTAACCACCTGCCTTGATCCTACCCTCGACGGTACGCTGGCCAATTTTGGCGACGCAGTCATCGTCGGAGACGAATGCGGACTGGTTCAATTGCTCGAATTGACACCCGCCTTCGACCTGGCTCAGTGTGGCACCGGTACGGTGACCCGCCGTTTCCAGGCGGTGAAATACCTGGGCACCGTGCGGGAATTACGCTCGCCGGTAGTGGAGCAAGACATTATGGTAGAGGCCGTGAATGATTACGAGATATGTATGCCTGCCGATGTGGAAGCTACCTGCGGTACGGACCCAAGTATCCCGGGAGTAACCTTTGCCGAATTGGCCTGTGACCTCATTGCCGTACAGGTACAGGACGTGCGTTTCGACGCAACCGCCGATGAGTGTTATAAGATCTTTCGCACCTACGATGTGATCAACTGGTGTGAATACGACGGGGAGTCCGAACCGCAGATCATCGACCGGGATATGGACAACGATGATGTGCCCGGTGACGAGGGGGTCTGCGTACTGGTGCGCCCCAATGGCATCACCTACTACGATGCCGACGATGATGAATTTAACCTTACCCCTAACGAAAAAGGCTACTGGACCAACTCCATGGAGCGGCCGTTCCTGGCTTCTACGGGCTATTGGCGATACCGTCAGATCATCAAGGTGTACGATGCGTTCGCACCTACGATCGATGCCGCCCCACAAGAACCATTCTGCAGTATCAACGACGAAACGCTTTCCGGTTGTCAGACGTCGGTCACCTACCCCTTCAGTGTTTCGGAGAATTGTACGGACCAGGTTGAGGTGACCGTTTATTACGACGAAAATGCCGATGATGTTGATGTATATGAATTACCCGGATCAACCATCCAGGGAGGCTATCCCAACTACATCATTACCGGTTTTTATCCGCTGGGCGACCACGCCTTTATCGTAGAAGCCCGTGATGGGTGCGGCAATACGGCCCGCGAAGAATTAACCTTTAGCGTGGTCGACTGTAAAGCGCCGGCACCAATTTGTGCCTCCGATATCAGCGTGGAATTGATGCCAACCGAACCCACGGTGGAAGATCTTGGGATGGCGGTAGTATGGGCTAACGACTTCATCCGCAGTCCGATCTACGACTGTACCGGACAGGGTGAGCAGGGTCGCGTGGAGCGATTCAGCATCAACCGGGCTATTGATCCGGCCGACAGTACCCAGAACAGTGTACTGCTTACCTGCGACGATATTGGCGAACTGGTGGAAGTACATATCTACGCCTGGGATGAAGCAGGCAATGGCGATCACTGCACCGCCTACGTGGAAGTTCAGGATAATATGGGCTTCTGCGAACCAGCCACCAGCATCATTGCCGGTTCCATCAAGACCGAGAACGGTGTGGAGGTGGAAAACGTCGAAGTACTGCTGGCGGGAGGAGAAGAACGGGTCACCCATACCGACGGCCGTGGACGCTACGCTTTCGACAAGCTTGCCTCGGGACGAAACTACGATGTGCGACCCGGTTTAAATGAAGATCACGTGAACGGGGTGTCAACCTTCGATCTGATCCTAATCCAGAAACACATCCTCGGCATTACGCAGCTGCGAACGCCTTATCAGCTGATTGCGGCCGACGTCAATAATTCGGGGGGTATTTCAACCCTGGACCTGATTCAGTTGCGCAAGTTGATACTGGGGCTGGGCGACAGCTTTTTGGGGAACCAAAGCTGGCGATTTGTGATGAGTGACTACGATTTCTCGGATCCCGGCCACCCCTGGAAGGAGGCTATGCCCGAAGCGATGGGGGTAGAAGGGCTGGATGGTGAGGTTACCCTCGACTTCATGGCCATCAAGATCGGTGACGTGAACGGAAACGCACGCGTTAACAGCAGTCAGCCACCACCCGAAGTGCGCAATGACGATCAGCTCGACCTGTGGGCACCGGATCTGCTGGTCGAAGCGGGGGACCGCCTGGAAGTTCCCATTACCTCCGAAGACCTGCAGGGCATTCAGGGGATGCAGTTTACCCTGGAGGTCATTCATCCTGACCTCCAAATCGAATCCATCCGTCCGGCTCTGTTGGCGAATGATCATATGGGGCCCTTGGATCCCGAACGCTTATGGACTTTCTCCTGGAATGCGCAACCGGGCTCCCAACTGGAATCAGCGACGCTCTTTACGGTCGTAGTATCGGCAAGCGCCGACATCCGCTTGCAAGATGGGTTGCGGCTAACCTCCACCAAAACGCCGGCTGAAGCCTACAATGCATTTGACGAACTACTCAACGTGGCTCTGCAATGGTCGGCCAGCGGGGTAGGGGATCGCGCGTTCGATGTGCTGGAAATCGCTCCGAATCCATTCCACGATCAGGTGCGCTTGCGATTCTCTCTGCCGGCTGAAGAGTCGGTGCGGCTACAGATCTTTGATGTTGCCGCCCGATTGGTTCACCAACGCTCTTGGAACGGGAATGCGGGACTGAACGACATCTTCATACGATCGGAAGACCTGGCCGGAGATGGGCTGTATATTTTCCGTCTGGAGGGCGATACTGGTTTCCGGGAAGGTCGGTTGGTTTTGAAAAGAGATTAATCTCGCCCTACGGAAGCAGAATCAGCCGCTGTTTTTCAAAAGAAAGGCAGCGGCTGATTATTTTTACGGATGAACAGGCCACATTTTTCCTATCGGCCGGCTAAACCGGATGATCTTACCATGTTGATCCATTGGGACCAGCAACCGCACGTCATGCTATCCGATAATAACGATTCCTGGGAATGGTCACCGGAAGACCTGGCCGTGAATCCACCCTGGCGGTCTTTGTGGATTACCCAGGTCGATGGCCGGGATGTGGGCGTGATCCAGATCATCGATCCGGAGCAAGAGGATACGCATTACTGGGGCCAAATGCCCCCCAATCAGCGTGCACTTGATATTTGGATCGGTGAAGCATCTGATCTTGGTCATGGCTACGGTACGGAATTTATGAAGATGGCACTAGCTTACTGTTTCTCGGATCAAGAGGTGGAGGCGGTCTGGGTTGATCCCCTGGAGTCTAACCGGCGGGTACATCCCTTTTACGAATCACTGGGTTTTTCATACGTAGAACACCGGTGGTTCGACCAGGACTTCTGCCGGATCTTTCGGATTGACCGATCAACGTACCTTTCGTACCATGGGTGAATTTACTGAAATTCAATGGCGTCGCTTACTTCGTTACCTGCGGTCCCTGGGGCTACCACCGGCGGTGGGCCTGGTCATCCTGGTCTTTTTATTTGGATTATTGTCGTGGAGACTGATGGTGACTTACAGCTGGGGCCCCTACGTATTCCTGGTCCTTATGGTGTACCTGGGACAACTTTTGGGGAGGCCCCTTCGCCGGGAAGCTATCCGGCAATGGAGCGGACCGGATTTTTATTGGCGGATTCGGTGTTGGGAACAACTTTTGCTCAGTCTGCCCTTCGCCCTGGTCTTGCTGGTCTTCAAAGACTGGTGGTTTGGCCTCCTTGCGGTGGCCCTCAGCCTGCTATCGCTTTGGTCCCCTCCTTTACTTCATGTCCGGTTTCCCTTTAGGCTGCCTTTCGGCAAAAAACCATTTGAATACACCACGGGTCTTCGAAAGCACCTCTGGCTGTTGTTGGTCGTCTTGTTTTTCGTGGTAATTGGCTTTATTGTTGCCAATCCGGGCCTTTCTGTTTTCGGATTTACGATCCTGATGTTACTGCCGATGGGGTGGATAGGGCAAATTGAGCCGGTTACTTACTTGTGGCAACACAGTCAGACCCCTGCGGCTTTTTTATGGCAAAAGTGGGTGACCGGAGCGGAACATTTATGCTACCTGGGTCTGCCACTGGCCATTTTTCTGGGCGTACTGTTTCCCGGAATGAGTCTGGCTGTTGGGGTGGTCTTTGTGGTGGGGCTCGGTGCCCAAACTGCCATTCTATTGGCCAAATACGCCAGTTATCCCCGTGATATCGATTTTGTACACGCTATTTTGGTGGCAACCGGAATCATTTTTTTGCCCGTCCTGGTGGTAGTGTTGCCCTTTCTGGGACGTAAGGCCCTCGCTAACCTGAAACAATATCTGCCATGGTCGTCCTGAATCAGCTTGCAAAAGCCTACTACCATCAACAGGTGCTCCGTGGAGTAAGTGCCCAATTTCCCGCTGGTGAGATCACGGGTATTGTAGGCCGCAATGGCTCGGGTAAGACCACCCTCTTTCGGTGTCTCGCCGGATTGACCGGTTACTCCGGAGAGATTGAGGGGTTGCCGGGCAATGGTTCACAGGGCATCGGTTACCTGTCGACCAACCCCAAATTCCTGCCCATGCTGACGGGCGAAGAATACCTGCGCCTGGCCATTCGGGCTCGTGACTTATCCGTTCCCAACCTGAGCACCAGAAATATCTTTCAGTTGCCGCTGTCCGAATATGCTCAGCATTACTCAACGGGGATGAAAAAGAAATTGGCACTTACGGCCGTTTTACTGCAGCAAAATTCACTCTTTCTGCTCGATGAGCCTTTCAACGGAGTCGATCTGGAGAGCAACCAACAGATGAATCAATTATTTCGACTCCTGGCCAGTAAGGGATACAACCTGATCCTCTCCTCACATATCCTCGAAAGCCTGACCAATTTGTGTGATCAGATCTACGTTTTGGAGAACGGACAATTGGGAGATCCGCTGTCCCCGGCGGAGTATGCCGACCTCGGTCGTAGAATGGGCGGGGAAACCCTGGATGCCGATCGACTGGACTGGTTATGATTGGCCGGCTTGACGCGCATCGTGGCCCGGAATGCCAATTATTAAATCCGTATATTATCGGTATGGACCGACCCGTACACCCCGACTTTCAGGCACTACTGGATCATAAATCAGGATCGTTAATCGAATTATACCTCGATTTGCGATCCTTCCTCTTAGATATCAACCCCGACGCCAACGAATTGCTTTACCATACCCACGCGCTGACCTCCGTGTATTCCCTTTCGGAAAAACTGGGCCACGGTTATTGCCACATTCCCATCTATTCGGAGCATCTGAACCTCGGGTTCAACAGGGGAGCAGTGCTGCCTGATCCCACCGGACTGCTTCAGGGTACGGGCAAGTGGATTCGCCATATACCCGTGCGGGAAAGATCCGACTACCGAAGCGATCAGGTACGACAATTAGTGGAGGCCGCCATAGCCGTTGCCCGCGAAGATCTGGAGGGGAAACCTGCGCCTTCCGGTAAAACGATATCTAAAATATCGTAGGGTTGGGCCAGATCTGTTTGCTAAATGACGGAGGATCAATACGTAACGTCGTATTTGGTATAGGGTATAAGGTAGTAAGATTTGCTTAAATCAAAATATCCCATATCTACAACCCGGTAATGGGGGCTAGTCCTTTGATGATCTGCATTTTACAACACCATTAGGGTCTAGCCTCGCTTTAACATTAAATCTGGAAATTAAGACGTTATGCTCCAACTGAAAACTGCCCGGATTTTTATCGTCCTACTCCTTTTTGCCGGCCATCCGAGCCTGGCCCAATCCGAGGCCTATGAAGCTGACTTTGATTCTGGTATGGTTCACTTGCATACCGCTCACTACGAATATGCAGCAGCTCTTTTTTCCCGTGCCCTTCAAGCCAAACCGGCGGATGCAAGTGCTTATTACCAAAGAGCCAGGGCTTACACTCAAGCCGGTAATATGAAGGATGCCTTTCTGGACCTGTACGCCTCGGTGGATAATGACACCGATCAGGTAATCCCCTTCGATTATCTGGTGCAGGATACGTTTTTTCACCCACTGAAAGCAGACAGCAAATGGCCTGTATTTTTAGATCACTTTACCCGAAAAGTGGGAGGTGATCGGCCCGACCTTTTTCGCGAACTCATGGAAATCCGGATGGTGGACCAGCGAATCCGTAATGACCTCTACAAAATGTATCTCGACGGATTGAAAGATACCCCGGTTTACCAGGCCCAACTTGATAAAATGGACCGGCAGGATTCCCTTAATTTGGAGCGGATCACGGAATTGATCGATGCCTATGGTTACCCATCAAAGAAGTTGGTCGGTCGTGCCAGCGGGGTTGCCTGGCTGATCATTCAGCACGCGGACCTGGCAACCCAGAAAAAATACCTCCCCGTTTTAGAGGAAGCTGCCGAACGAGGCGACATCGGCAAAGGCGGACTGGCCATGACCATTGATCGCATCCGAATCGGTGAAGGTAAAAAGCAATTATACGGCACCCAATACCGGGAAGATCCGGAAACCGGGCGTTTCGTTTTTAGTCCGCTGGAAGATCCGGAACATGTTGATGAACGAAGAGAGTCGATGGGTATGGGGCCTTTAAAGAAATATGCTGAGCGAAACGAAATTACCTGGCCCCCCAAGGGGCAATAAAACGATTACTATGGCGGTACAAAAAAACACCCAATCCCACAGCATCCAACACGATGTGTTCATTAAAGCGGAACCCTTAGCTGTATATAAAGCCGTCTCCAACCCATCCGATCTGGAGAATTGGTGGCCCCTGCGTTGTTCGGGCGAAGCCCGGAAAGGAGCCGAGTACAACTTCTTTTTTGAAGAACCCTACGACTGGTACGCACAAGTAATGAATGCGGACCCGGGGAAGCATTTCCACCTGTCCATGACGAAATCCGATCCGGATTGGGACCCTACCAGCTTTGGTTTTGATTTGACACTCGAGAATGATCAGACCCGCCTTCAGTTCTGGCATCGGGACTGGCCCGAGGCCAACGGCCATTTCCGGCATTCGTCTTACTGTTGGGCCATTTTACTGCGTGGACTTAAGGATTATGTGGAGTCCGGAAAAATCATACCCTTTGCGGAACGTTCGTAAACTTTTGCCGAAAGGCATAAAACAATATGAAAGCAATCACTTTACACGGAAAAATCACTGCTAAACCTGGACATGGTGCGGAACTAGCTAGTATACTTCTGCGCGCCTCCGCGTTAGTAGCCAATGCTCAGGGTTGTCGGCTGTATCTGATCGGTCAGGATGAAGAAATTCCCGAAAACATTTGGGTTACCGAAGTCTGGGACAGCGCGGAGGATCATCAGGCCTCCCTCCAGCTTCCCGACGTCCGGGCTCTGATCGGCGAAGCCATGCCTTTGCTTGCCGGCCAACCACCAGGCGGACAAAGGCTTACTTGCCTGGGCGGACACGGCGTACAAATAAGTGTCTAGCTTGAGTTCCCTGATCATCCGGATCGCGCAGACCGCCGATGTTGGGGCCCTGGCTGGTATCAGAGCCAAGAGTTGGGGAACAAATGACTATTGGCTGGATCGGATAACCAACTACCTGAACGGTACGGGCGGACCTGCTTCCGCACTTCCTCAGCGGATCATTCTGGTGGCAACCATGGATGAAAAGGTGGCCGGTATGATCGCCGGGCATCTTTCGCGTCGATTTAACCGTGATGCCGAACTACAGTGGCTCGATGTGCACCCGGATTTTTCCCGACAGGGTATTGGATCTGTGCTGTGGCGTTGTCTGGCCCATTGGCTGGTTAAGGAGGGTGCCCGAAATATATTGGTCAATGTGGAGCCCGACAATGAGGCGGCCCGCGCCTTTTATACACATCAGGGAGCACGAGAGATGAATGATCACTGGATGGAATGGGCCAGGCTGGACCGTTACCTTCCCGATTGGCCGGAGGGCATCCCGGGACTTTGGACATGAGCACCGGGGCATGGTTCGCGAGGTGGAGATGCCATCACTCATCGGCGATATCCCCATCCGGCATAGGACCCAATAAGCGATAGGCCTTTCGGCAAAAAATATTAGTTTGGACTACACCAAAGTCTGAACAGATGCGCTTCTGCCTTATTTCTTTCCTGCTCATGGCAGGATTTCTGGTCAACAGTCAAACACCAGCATTAAACTATCATCCACCACTGGAACCCGCCAACCCCGCCTCCGTTGGCATGTCGCCGGAACGCCTGGAGCGGCTTGATGCCATGCTATCCGAAACCACAACTGAGGGGGATTTGCCCGGTGCAGTGGCCCTGGTTGCCCGGCACGGAAAGATCGTTTTTCACCGGGCCTATGGTACCGCCAGTGCCGAAGGGGAGCCACTGCAAAAAGACCATATTTTCCGGATTGCCTCCCAGTCAAAAGCAATCACCTCGACGGCTCTCATGATGCTGTGGGAGGAAGCAAAATTTAAGCTCGACGATCCTGTATCCAAATTTATTCCCGAATTTGCTGACGCCACCGTCCTTGATACCATGTACGAGGATGGTACCATCGGCGTACGGCCTGCAAAACGCCCAATAACCATTCGCCACCTGTTGACCCACACTTCGGGGATCGGGTACGGCGTGATCGACGGGGATCCCCGCTTTCGGAAACTCTATGCTGATGCCGGAGTTACCGATCTGTTTACGACCGAGCCAGTCACCATTAAAGAATCTGTTATTAAGCTGGCGAAATTACCGCTGCACCACGATCCGGGCGACGCCTTTACCTATTCCGAAGGGATCGACGTAGCGGGCTACTTGATCGAGGTCATTTCCGGAATGCCGCTGGATGAATTTTTCCGACAGCGGCTGCTGGATCCGCTGGGGATGGATGATACCTGGTTCTACTTACCCCCCGACAAACACAACCGCCTGGTCGCTGTACAGCAAAAAGAAGGCGATTCCTGGTCGAATTTCCCGGTCACCTTTTACGATCCGGATTACCCTAAAAAAGGAGCCGGCACCTTCTTTTCCGGAGGAGCTGGCCTATCCAGTACCGCCCTGGATTATGCCACCTTCCTGCAAATGTACCTGAATGGGGGCGCTTACGGTGACAAACAGTTGCTCAGCCCGCTTACCATCGATCTGATCCTGAACATGCACGACCAGGGACTCCTCGGCGGTGGTCGCTACCACGGTCTGGCCTTTTCGGTAACCAATGAGGAGGGCGTGCGGACAGGAACGAATGGCAGCGAAGGCACCTTTTCGTGGGGCGGCTATTTCAACACCCAGTACTTCGCCGATCCGGAAACCGGCATCGTCGGAGTGTTGTTAAAGCAAACCCAGGGTCCGGTCAACGACCAAACAGCCTGGAGATTCCGTCAGTTGATCACGCAGGCGATCCTTACCAAGTAACTTGTCAGGTTTGAGGTTTGAGGTTTGGGGTTTGAGGTTAGGTCAGAGGTTACCTCAAACCTGAATTCATCATTCAGCACTCATCATTCAACATTTTTGTTGGTGTATCCGACAATGAGTATGCTTAGTAGTACGAAAGTGTGTGTATGCAAGAAGAGAAAATGGGACTTCAGGGAGCCGTACTGATGATTGGTTGCCTGTTCTGGGAGGACGAATCGAATGCCCCGGAGCCTGCGCTGGGACGTGCCAAGCGCCTTTGGCGGGAACGGGAACTGGATATGGCTTCCGCCAAAAAATGGCCGGCCCCGATTCGCTACGGGATGCGATCGATGCGACGGTGGCAAACGTATACGATGGTCTTTTCCACTTCGGCACCTGTCGGCACCGCCCAATTGGTACCCTACCAACAGCCCGTTTCGGAACCCGATGAACTGATGCGACAAGCCAGGCGATTGGGGATCGTGGAGGGCTACGATCCACGCCGCGGACTCTGGACCGATTGGGGTTTGGTGAGTGTTTGTTGGTCACCGGCTTTGCGTAGTATTTCAAATCCCTTTCGCCAGGCCTGGAACGAAGCATTTGCCGATTTCCCGGGAGGAGCAGCGTATCGCCTGGGAGAGGAAGAAAGCTGTGTTACGGACCTGGGCGAACTGGCCGTAGATATCCGTTTCCCGGAAGGTGTTGATTACATATTAGTTACACCTAATATTCCGAACGTAGATCGCTACCCGGAACCCTCCGACATCCTCGGGGCCATTGACGAATCACCGAAGCAGTACGATACTTACGTTCGACAGAATATCCAACACGGTATCCGCGCAGCCGACGACGATGCGATTTTGTCAAAACTATACTAACTTTATATACCTTTGACGAACTGACTTAATCCGGATCTATGTATCAAATCCTGGTAGTTGAAGATGAACCCGCCATTGCTGGGGCACTGCGGCGATTCTTGTCCGATGAGGGCTACCTGGTGGAGGTTGCTTACGATGGCGAGACGGGGCTGGACCTGATCCGGCAAAGTGATCCCGATTTGATCATCCTCGATGTAATTCTGCCCAAAATAAATGGTTTAGATATTTGCCGGGAAATCCGGTCGAGCCACCTAAAAGAGGTGCCTATTCTCATGATCACTGCGCTGGGTACCTCCGACAATGTAGTCAAGGGGTTGGATGCCGGGGCCGATGATTACGTTACCAAACCCTTTAAAATGAGGGAGGTGGCTGCTAGAGTGCGGGCTTTGCTACGCCGCAGTAAAAACAACGGCACCAGTCCTGGCTCGGTGTTACAGCTCGCTGATCTGCAACTCAATAAAGATACCCGGAAAGCTCTCCGAAACGGTATTGAGATTACGCTGACCGCAACGGAGTACCGCCTGCTGGAATGTTTTATGAACAATCCGCGACGGGTATTATCTCGCATGGATTTATTAGATTCGGTCTGGGGAGTGAATTATCGCATGGATACGAATGTCGTTGATGTATACGTCAATTTCCTCCGTAAGAAAGTCGATAAACCCTTTGGTTCCCGCCTGATCCATACCGTAGTGGGTATGGGCTACGTATTAAAAGAATCCTGATCACATGAGCATTCGCAACCGCCTGACGTTAGTTTTTACCCTGCTAACCGGGTTGGTATTATTTGGAACTTTTGAAGCTATTTACGTCCTCACCAACCGGCATATGCAGTCGGAATTCTTCGCTCAACTGCGGGAACGTACCACGATTGCCGAGCAGTATTATCTTGAAGAGGATGAATTAGGCGCTACCATCTACCAGGAAGTTCGCCAAAAACACCTCCGGCAGTTACCCGATGAGCAGGAAATGGTGGTGCCTGCCGGATACCAGCCCTCACCCACCGACACCACTTCGCTACAGGATCTCCCGGCAGCTTTCCTCCAGCAGATCCAACTCAGGGAGGAAGCCCAGTACCGGCAGGGAGATACCTACTATCACGGACAACAGTACCAGGATAATGAGGGCATTTTCCTGGTCATCGTTTCCGCCCGAAATACATACGGTGCCGGAGAAATTCGCAACCTGCGAAGGGTGCTTCTGATCACCTTCCTGCTCGGCATGATTTTAGTCTACCTGTTGGGAACCATCTATTCGGGTCGGGTATTAAATCCCATTTCCCAGATGGCAGACCGGGTAAACGCCATTACGGCTTCCAATTTACACCTGCGATTAGACGAATCCCCGCAGAAAGATGAATTGGGTAAATTGGCGGATACCTTTAACGATATGCTGGACCGGCTGGAGACATCCTTCGAATTGCAGACCCACTTCATCAATAATGCATCCCACGAGTTGCGCAATCCTCTGACCGTGATCCTGAGTGAAACGGAATATTACCTAAACCGGGATTGTCCCAAACAGGAGTACCGGGATTCACTGGCCACCATTGCCCGGGAAGCCAAAAGGCTCGACCTGCTGACCAGCAGTTTGCTCTCGCTGGCCCAAACCACGACCGAGGATGATGGCTGGCACATCGAACCCATACGGATGGATGAGCTATTATGGCAGGCCCGGCAAGCTATCGATTCTAAATATCCGGACAATCAGGTGAAATACGACTTCAGTAACCTGCCCGCTACTTTCGAACATTTACAAGTGGATGGCAATGAGAGTCTGCTGAAGGTGGCCGTTACGAATATCATCGACAATGCCTGCAAGTTTTCGGATAATAAGGAGGTCTTCGTTTATTTGACCGGAACCCCGGATGCCGTCCAAATCACCGTGGAAGACTCGGGAATTGGTATACCTGAAGAGGACATACAGCATATCTTTGAACCCTTGTACCGGGCAGCCAATGCGCGCGACCAGAAGGGCTTCGGGGTAGGCCTGTCACTGGCGCAAAAAATTCTTCATTTGCACAAAGGGCAACTGACTATTTCATCCAGTCCCGGAGACGGAACTACTGTTCGCATTTGGCTTCCCACCGGAATGAACAAGGGCGTGGAATGGACTGGAATAGCGACCTAATGCGAGGTTCCCGCCATAAGGTCGTTACTGACAGCGGAGAGGGCCGATCTGTTTGCAAAGGGACCGAGCGTCACATCCTAACCTTGTAATTGGTATAGGGCTTTAGGTATGCCTGGTATCTATTTACCCTCTACCTACTACCCTGTACCGGGAGGTTGGGCTATTAATATACCGACAACGTAGTGGTTTTGCTCCGCAGTACTTCGTGCTGGGACTCCAAACCACTTCGGAAGCGGTATAGCTGCACGTTACAAAATCGTCTTTGCCCAACCTCACGATTTTTAATCTGGTTTTAATCTGGTTTTAAGTCTGTTTTTATTTGGAGGTGTTAGCTTTCAGGATTCTGACTTGACCGTGGATCTCGGTTGTTCATACCTACATGCGAAGTAGGCCTGTTTCAGGGCCATGTGAAGTTCTGGTCGTGCTGTTTGGGGATTGAATAGCAGAAACACGTCAACTGTCGTTAATCAAACGAACAAAAAACGATCGGATCTATGAAGAAATATTTCCAACACGCCAAGCATGATTTTCCAGCCAGCGTGGTTGTATTCCTGGTAGCGCTACCGCTCTGCCTGGGCATCGCACTTGCTTCCGGTGTTCCCCTGCTGTCCGGATTAATTTCCGGTATTGTCGGTGGTATTGTCGTAGGTATTCTGAGCAAATCCCCACTGAGTGTGAGTGGCCCGGCTGCCGGCCTGGTAGTCATTGTACTGAACGCACAGGAAACCCTCGGATCCATAGAAGGATTCCTTTTGGCAGTCCTGATTGCCGGTATTATCCAATTAATCCTTGGTTTTGCAAAAGCAGGAGTCATCGGCCTGTATTTCCCAACTTCGGTCATTAAAGGGATGCTGGCAGCCATCGGTATAATCCTGATCATGAAGCAACTGCCTTACCTGATCGGAGTGGGAGGAACGAAACTCTTCGAGATCAACGGGTCAGTCCTTTCCGGGTTAAGTGCCGGCAGCCTGGTAGTAGGTGTAGCTTCTCTCGGTATTCTCCTGCTGTGGCGCACATCCATTGTTCAGAATATTGGTGCTTTGAAGGCCATTCCCGGTGCGGTTGCCGCCGTAGTTTTCGGGGTTGGACTGAGCTTCTTATTCCAGGCGGCTGTTCCATCGCTCGCTCTTGCCGATAGTCAGCTGGTAAACATTCCGATCCTTGCCAATTCGGAATCCGTTTCCTCCCTGATCATTACGCCTGATTTTTCCATGATCACCAATGTAGAAGTATACATCACGGCCGTAACCCTGGCGATCGTTGCCAGCCTGGAGACCTTGCTGAGTGTAGAAGCCGTGGATAAGCTCGATCCGCTCAAGCGCCGTACCCCAACGAATGCCGAATTAAAAGCGCAGGGCGTGGGTAACATGGTGTGTGGTCTGATCGGTGGTTTGCCCATCACGGCAGTTATCGTTCGTAGCTCCACTAATGTGGACGCCGGCGCCAGATCAAAAATGTCGGCTATCTACCACGGTATTTTGCTGGTCCTGGCTGTCGCTTTCTTCCCGGTGGCGATGAACACCATTCCACTGGCATCACTAGCGGCCATCCTCGTCCTGATCGGTTATAAGCTAGCTCGTCCTGCCCTTTGGGCCGAACAATTCCGTACCGGACGGGCTCAGTTCGTGCCCTTCGCTACGACCATCATTGCTATTCTGGTGACTGATCTGTTGATCGGTATCATCATCGGTATGGTCGTCGGTGCCTTCTATATTCTGCGCGCCAACTACAAAGTGCCTTACTTCTACCACATGGAGAAAGAAGATGGAACGGGTAAAGAGCACATCAACATTCGCCTGAGTGAACACGTATCTTTCCTCAACAAAGCCAGGTTGCAGTTAGCTCTGGAAGAACTTCCTGCCGAAAGTAAAGTGGTACTGGATGGGACCTACGCCAAGGAAATTGATCACGATGCCCTGGAAGTGATCCACGACTTTAAGGATTCGACTACCCGGGAGAAGAAGAACATTGAGGTGACCTTTAAAAATATCCCGGAGTTAGTTAACTAATGCTTCTTAGCTTCTGAGGGTTGATAAAATAATCCGCTTGTGATTCGCCTGGTTCATCAACTGAGCCGGGCGAATCGCGTTTTACGACCTTTGGTTTTTCGAATGGCCTGGAACTTTTTGGGTCCCGTTTCTGGTTAACAGCATCGGTAAACGTAACCCAAACAACCGATGAACGAACTGGAATCACATCAATTATTGCCCAGCGGCTCCTGGGGTGGATTTTATCTGTATGGATCAGGAGCTGGCAGGGAGCATCCCATGCCCAGTCAAATGCAATTCACCAACGGGCTGATTTCAGGCTCGGGGGGTGACGATGTGGGCGCTTTCTCCTGGGAAGGTACCTACGACCTGGGTGCCATGACTTGTTCCATGACCAAATCCTACCTGACACACGATGTGGAATACCAGGGACACATCGATGAGAACGGTATCTGGGGCACCTGGACCCTGTACTCAAGCCGCGGCGGCTTCCACCTTTGGCCCGCCAGGCAGGCTCAGGCAAAGGAAGAAGCCGAAGTGGCCGAGCTGATGCTCGATATCGAAAAGCCACATGAATCCTGATCAACTGACACGATTTATGGAGCAAACTACGGCCGAAACCAGTTGGTCCGTTCGGTAGCTATCCGGCCCCGGTATGCTGAATCGGATCTGGACGTTGCAGCCATGTGTCGGATTCTGGATCATACGCGCCAACAATGATCCAGAACGAGAAGTATACCGACAACGAAGTGGTTTTGCTCCGCAGTACTTCGTGCTGGGCCACCAAACCACTTCGGAAGCGGTATAAAATATGAAAAGGAAGTCTGGTCGCTGGCACAGATGGGAAAACTAGCATTATTGATGCAACCACAGAAAATACTTTCCGGTCCTTCCTTGCAAAACGAATCAGATTAGATGAAAGACCATCCTTTTTTCCTGCTGCTGATCCTGGCAGTCGTTTCTTGTACGTCCACCGAACCGATCCCCGACCCTGTAACCTTCGATGAACCATTAGCCGCCGAACTTAAGCGTATGGCCGACATAGATCAATTGGCGGCCGGTAATGCATTTCCTCCCGAAGGATATGAACATCTCTCCCAGGAAGACTGGCGATCCTTTAAGGATAGTATCTACCAAATCCACCAAAAACAGTTGGCTGAATTATTTGATCAGTATGGCTACCTCGGGATCGACCGGGTCGGTGAAGAGGGGGAAAAACACTTTTGGTTAATGGTGCAACACAGCGATCATGTACCGGCTTTTCAGCAAAAAGTATTGGACGCCCTCCCCGCAGAGGTTGCCGACAGCAACGCCCAGGCAAGCCATTTGGCCTTGCTGACCGATCGCGTTCGCATAAACAACGGACAGAAGCAACTGTACGGTACGCAGGTACAATTTATCCCGGAGACCGGATGGACCCTGCCCAAACCATTGGCCGACAGCGCCACCGTCAACGAGCGACGACTGGCCATCGGAATGGAACCCATCGAAGCCTATCTGAACCAAATGTCAGAATTACACTTTATGCTTAATGGCCCGGTTTTCGAGGAATTAGGCATGTCGGAGGCTCCTCGGCTAGAGGTACCGGATGTGCAGTAGCCGACCGGAATATTATTTTTTTTTTGCGAAAGCGAGATGCCTATTGCTACTGATCCACAAATAGACGTGATTTGCGCGAATAATGAAATCCTCCTGAGGGAAACCGTATTGGTTTGTATCCAGGGACTTGATTTCATAACGCCTTACAAAGTATGAAAAAGGGCCTGTTCATTGGTCTGTTGTTTTGGAGCCTGACTACCATGGCTCAACCTATTAACAGTGAAAAAGTATTCGGTGGCTATCGCTTTACCCAGGAGGGTGCCACCTTGTCTATGAAACAGATGGTCACCATCATGGAACCAAATGCGGATGCCGGTCCGCTGATGGCCAAAGCCCGCAATCAGTATATCTGGACTTCTGTCCTGAGCGGTGCCGGTGGCTTCTTCATCGGGTATCCTTTAGGCACATCTCTCGGTGGTGGCGATCCTAACTGGACGCTGGCCGCAGTGGGTGCCGGATTCATTGCCGTTGCCATTCCGGTGGGCAGCGCTGCCAACCGAAACGCCAAACAGGCCGTTGACATCTACAACCAAAGCCTGCTCCCCGGGCCCTCGCAAACCAAACCCAAGCTGGAGGTGATCTCCACGGGGAATGGGGCTGGTTTCCGGCTGAACTGGTAAGGAAAGCCCCCGCCGGAACGTTCCGGCGGGGCTTTTTTTTATTTACGGGGAATAAGCCCGCCAATTCATCGTTGATATCGTACTTTAGCTGCTTTCAACGCAAAGTACATGCGCTACGAGTTTTTTGTCGCCCGTAGGGTGGCCGCCAAAGGCGAACAATCTTTTTCCAGACTGATCCTACGCATTGCGACCATTGCGGTGGCGATGAGTATGACCGTCATGATATGTACCACCGCGCTCGTAGCCGGCTTTCAGAATGAAATTTCCAGCAAGATCTTCGGCTTCTGGGGCCACATCCACATCACCGACGCCAACATCTACCAAAGTCTGCTGGAGGCCCGGCCCATCCCCAGGAATCAGGATTTCTATCCCGGCCTTGACACCATAGGTCGGATCGAATACCTCGAAGTGCGCGAGGTCATGGGGCGCCCCGTGGAACGATGGACTCAGACCAAAGGCGGGATTCGCCATATTCAGACCTTTGCCCTGCGTCCGGGAATCATCAAGGCGGGTGACCAGATTGAGGGTATCGTCCTGAAAGGGGTAGGGGCCGACTTCGATTGGTCCTTTATGCAGCAATTCATGGTGGAAGGAGATCGCATCTCGAATCCCGATTCTACCGCCTCCGATGATATTTTGATCTCACGGCAAACGGCCGACCGACTGCAGGTCGGGGTAGGGGATCGCTTTACGATCACCTTCGTCACGGAAAACAGCCAACAGCTGCAACGCCGTTTCAATGTGTCGGGTATCTATAAGACCGGTCTGGAGGAGTACGATCGTAAATTCGCTCTGGTTGATTTGCGTAAGCTCCAACAACTGATGGGATGGGATGAAAACCAGGTTGGTGGATTCGAGATCTTCGTGGAGGATATCGATGATCTGGAGCCAATCACCGAATACATTTATCTGGAAGAACTACCCAACAATCTTTTTGCGGAAAGCATCCGGAAAAAACTACCGGAGATCTTCGAGTGGCTGGCCCTGCAGGATGTCAATGAAATCGTTATCATCAGCCTGATGGTCGTAGTGGCCATCATCAATATGATCACCGCGCTGCTGATCCTGATCCTGGAACGCACCAATATGATCGGCACTCTGAAAAGCCTGGGGGCTTCCAATTGGAGTATCCGGCAGATATTTCTGTACTACGCCGCCCGGATCATTGCGGTGGGTATCATCTGGGGGAACCTGATCGGCATTGCCCTGTGCCTGGCTCAGAAATACGGCAAATTTATCAAACTGCAAGAGGAGAATTACTACCTCTCCTATGCCCCCATCGATCTGAACCCGTGGCTCATCTTGTTACTGAACGTAGCTACGCTGGTCATTACAGTATTGTTTCTGGTCGTACCTTCCTATCTAGTCACTCGTATTGATCCGATCAAGGCCATTCGATTCAAATAATCGGGGCTATGGATCAGCGTGTTTCATTCGGACTAAAATTCCAGTCTAAACTTCAGGGTAGCCTTCGCAGGTGCGTTCACTTTTTCCGTTGGTTTCCCGTTCGCGGTCGGCGATTGCTCCGGCACTTTACGGCTCTTCGCAAACAGTCGCCCGGGCGTTGGCTGATTGAACTAATGGTGATGTTCTTTGACCTGCTCGGTCTGGCAGAATTTTACGAGACCCTGGCCGACTGGATCAAGTGGAATACCCGTCCTTTAACGACGGAGGAACGCAAGATCGGGCGGGCGATTTTTGGCGAAAGCCTCGACTGGGAAAGGGTCCGGATCGACAATCGGGCTTACCTGGGGCCGCGTCAATACCAGATCTGTTATGTTAGCGGGTATACCATCAACAGCTGGGGAGAGATGCCGGGAGCCCTGCTGGTGCACGAACTCACGCACGTGTGGCAGTTCCACCATTTCGGCCTCGCCTATATTCCCCGTGCCTTACGGGCCTACCATTCGGATATCGGCTACGATTACGGCGGAGCCGCAGCACTGGAGCGGGTGCGTACTGGCGGCGGGCAACTCACCGATTTTAATTACGAGCAGCAGGGTGATATCATTGCCGATTATTACCGTTTGCGCATCGGGCGCCCGCCCCAGTGGGGCTTCGCGGGCATGGATGCACTTCCCGTGTACGAATATTTTCTGAAAGATCTTCAGCGGTCGTGAAGCGTTTCCGTTGGTAAAACGTAGATCCTAACGAACCGGCTAATTGCCGATCCGGACTGTAAGTTGTATGTTTGTGCATCGGACAGACAAGGTTCGTTCGGCAGGTATCCGCAAGCTTCTGTATATGGTTCGCTATTACGCAAAAGTCGAAGGCAGGCTCCGGGAATTAGAAAAACCGCAGGCACTTTGCTGGGTTAACATTTCCCCGCCTTTCAGCCAGGAAGAACTGGAAGAAATCTCCCAGGGGTTTGATATCCCTATGGACTTTCTGACCGATTCACTCGACGTCGACGAGCGATCGCGCTACGAAGTGGAAGAGGACGTCAAGCTCATCCTCATCAATACGCCCGTGTTGAACGAGACCGACGAAGAGAATGATGCTATATACATAACCGTACCGATCGGCATCATTCTGGCGGGTGATTATCTGATCACCATCACCTCCGTGGAAAACCCCGTACTGGAGCGCTTCCTGGAGGATAAGGTCAAAAACTTCAAACCCGGTGATTTCCAGCAGTTCATTCTCCAGATCCTGGAACACAACGTATACCGCTTCCTGACCTGCCTGAAAAAGCTGGACCTGAAGCGCAACCTCATTGAACAGGAGCTATACCACGCCAGCCGCAACCGGGAGCTCAAGCAATTGCTGAGTATTGAAAAAAGCCTGGTCTATTTCGTCAACTCCCTGAGTGCCAACGACCTGCTAAAGATGAAAATGAAGCGGGTCGACTACCTCCGCATTCGCGATGATGAAGACCGAACCGATCTATTTGAAGACATCATCATCGACAACGGTCAGGCCCTGGAAATGGCTAACGTATACAGCAATATTCTGAGCGGAACGATGGATACCTACGCCTCCATCATATCCAATAATATGAACGTGACCATCCATCGCCTCACGCTGGTCACCATCTTCCTCGCCGTACCGACTCTGATCGCCAGTTTCTACGGGATGAACGTTAAGCTCCCCTTTGACAATAGCCCGTATGCGGTCTATTTCATCCTGGGTGGTTCTATTCTCCTGAGTATGTTACTGGGTTTTTATTTCTCCCGAAAACGACTGTTTTGAAGTCGACGGGCCGGTAACCGCCGTTATTTTTTGTTTGGATGAAACAGGGTCATGGTTAGAACTCCCTGTTTCCAAACAAAAAATAACGGCAGACCTCTCCTCAAACCTACCTCAAACCTCAAACCTCAAACCTGTACTTATCCACATATGTTAATAACTTTCTCCACAATGTCATTTTGTTGATATTCAGTTTGTTACGTTTACGTTAGGTCCAATGTGGAAAACTTTATTCACATGCATTATAGGAATTTAGTAATTTCCAATCCAGATAAAGAAAGAGTCAGTTTTACGAATAAGAATTTATTGTAGCACTTTTTCCAAGTGGAGGGCTTGTTCTAGGAGCCTTCCTTGTTAACTTACTGATACTTGTGGCGAACCACCCGGTTCGCCATTTTTTTTGCCCGCCGTACTGAAAAAGGAAAGTTTTTTGTATATGTTTATCTGGTCAAGTAATAGTACGATCTATTCGATCGTTGGCTATGAGAAAACCGGGATCGGCACTACTTCGTGAGGAAGTGGTCGGGCCGTTTATCGAATAGTCTGAACCAAGGCGGCCCCCATTCCAGTCGATACACACTACAATACCCGTTTCCGGCCTCGGTAGAAACCCCAGTCCATGTTCGGAATGATCCCGGACAGTTACCGGTCGGCGTAATCCCGATCCTGTGTACATAAATCAACTTGCATGAGAAACTACACGCTGGCGCTCCTGTGTGTGCTTACTCCCTTCCTATGCCTGTGCCAGTCATACTGGGAAGGCGGGATACACCTCGGAGCCACATCGTACCAGGGCGACCTGAATCCAAATGACTACCCCGTAATGGATGCTCTGGATCTGAACTACGGGTTTTTTATCCGACGTCAGTTTAGTCCCACCTGGGGACTGCGTTTGCAATTGCAACGGGGTGTATGGCGTGGTGATGATGCCTATTCCGAAGGTCCTACCTTTGACCGCCGCGGGTACTCTTTTTCCAATACCATTTCTCAGGGGATCCTGCATTTGGAGTGGGATCCTTTTGGCAAAAGCCGGTTCCCTGCCGGTCCCCATAAATTCCGGCCCCGGATCACACCCTACGGAGCCGTCGGTGCGGGATTGCTGCACACGAACCCCCAAACCAATTACGCTGAAGGTGATGAGGGCCAACTTCCCGAGCTGGCTGCCCGGGATAAAGCCGAGGGAGAAGACCAGTTTCAGTTTGCGGTACCCGTTACTGGAGGCATAAAGCTGGACCTGAGTTATCGCACAACCCTGGCTCTGGAAATGTCGGTTGGCTATGCCTGGACTGACCTGATCGACGGGGTCAGTGCTACGGGTAATCCCGATGCCCGCGACTGGATAACCTCGGGAGGGGTCAACCTGACCATGCGTTTTTCTCCCAAGGATAGCGACGGCGACGGAGTGGTAGACAAGGAAGATTCCTGCCCCGCTATTGCCGGAAATGAATCTGCTGCCGGTTGTCCCGACCGGGATGGCGACGGGGTAGAGGACGTCGAAGATGTCTGTCCTGATCTGGCGGGACTGATGGCCTTTAGCGGTTGTCCCGATACCGATGAAGATGGGTTTATGGATCCTGCCGACGGTTGCCCCACTGAGTTTGGGTACGAAGAAACGAATGGTTGCCCCGACCGGGACAACGATTGTGTTGCCGATGCCGATGATCGCTGTCCGGATACCGAAGGGCTTATCGAACTTGGTGGCTGTCCGGATACCGACGGGGATGGCATAGCAGACCTGGATGATCCCTGTCCCGACGAGGCCGGACTATTAAAGAACGGTGGCTGCCCCTTGCCCGATACCGACTGTGATGGCATAATTGATTCCCTGGATATGTGCCCGACCATTGCTGATACCACTGGATTCACGGGGTGTCCTGACCTCGACGCCGACGGGGTGATCGATTCCCTGGATCGTTGTCCGGATGTTGCGGGCCCCCCGGAGAATGAGGGGTGCCCGGAATTGCAGGAAGAGGAACGGGAGGTCCTGGTCGATGCCCAGCGCAATGTACGCTTCCGGACGGGCAGTGCGGATCTGCTGGCTTCTTCCCAGGAAATTCTGGACAAAGTATATGACCTGCTCGAAAAGTATCCGGTTTATTACCTGACCCTTAATGGCTATACCGATAGCGTAGGATCGGCCAAGATCAACCAGAGCCTATCGGAGCGAAGGGCCAGATCGTGCTATAATTATCTGAAAGAGAAGGGGGTTGATGAAGCGCGGATGACTTTTGCCGGTTTTGGCGAGGAGGATCCGATCGGGGATAACGACACGGCCGAGGGGCGTCAGCTCAACCGGCGGGTAGAATTCGATCTGTATCTCCCGGAAGCGGAACAAGAAACTGAGTCAAAAACGGAGGGGCAGTAGTTTGAAAATTGGTATCTTTATACCGACAAAAGCCCCCTTAAGACTTGGTTCTGTTATCCAAAACACATCTCAAAAATCGATTATTATGAAAACGTTGTACGCTACAGTACTTCTTTTC
Source organism: uncultured Saprospiraceae bacterium (assembly GCA_964342305.1). Lineage (GTDB taxonomy): Bacteria > Bacteroidota > Bacteroidia > Chitinophagales > Saprospiraceae > DT-110. The sequence continues at coordinate 70,175 of CAYFGK010000012.1, forward strand.
CTACTCCCCTTGTTAGGAAAAGCCCAGCTCGATTATTGGCAAGGCGGCGTATTCGTCGGCCTCTCTGCTTATTCGGGTGATGTAAACCCTACTGCTTCCCCGGATCTGTCGGAAGCCAGTCTCAGTTTCGGAATGGTCGGTCAGGCCTACATTTCCTCAAAATTAGGTTTTCGCGGAAGCCTGATCTACGCAAACCTGACGGGCGACGACCGCAACTATGTCCAACGGGCAGATCGCAATTTTCGTTTTAACACCAATGTGTTCGAATTGTCCATGGTTGCCGAATGGGAGCCTTTTGGATCCAATCGATACTTTGCCGATGCCCGGGGAAAGGTGGTCATGGACCGCCTGGTCTCGCCTTACCTCTTTACCGGGATCGCGGTTGGCCTGGCAACCCTTGATACCGATTTCTCCGACTACGACGGCAACAGCCAGACGATCATCAATGGCATACGTGAGGATCGCACCATTGGCAACAGCACGACCTTTTTCTCCATTCCCATCGGGGCCGGTGTTAAATTCGATATTACCCAAAAGATTACCCTGGCCCTGGAGGGCAGCGGACGAATAAGCTTTTCGGATTACCTGGATGGTATCAGTGCTGCGGCCGGAACGGGAAATGATCTCTATTTTACCGGGGGTTTAATTGCCTATTACCGGTTTACCCAATAATAGTAGCCTTTCGGCAAAAAAAGCCTGGAGTCACTGCTCGTGATTTCAGGCTTTTTTTAACAGTTCATTCACCAAAGCGGGAACTCCCTGGCCCGCCGGCTCCGAAATGACCTGCAGATTTTTGCTTTGCTGTAGTTCGTAATTAATGCTTGGCCTGGGATCGATGTAGTATACCGGCGCCTGTGGTGGAGCATAGGAGACCAGGCCAGCGGCCGGATAAACCTGCATGGACGTGCCGATGATCATGATCCGGTCCGCATGGACGATTTCTTCCAGAGCCGGTTCGATCATGGGGACTGACTCACCGAACCAGACAATGTGGGGTCGTAACTGTGTACCACTTTGCGGACAAAGGTCGCCGATACGCAGGTCGTGCTCCCAATCGTAAATCAGGTCGGGGCGCTGTACGCTACGTACTTTTTTCAACTCACCGTGTAGGTGAATGACCCGGGTACTGCCGGCCCGTTCGTGGAGGTCATCCACGTTTTGGGTGATAATGCGCACATCGTATTTGGTTTCCAACTCAGCCAGAGCCAGGTGGCCGGGGTTAGGGGCAACTTCACGAAGTTGAGCCCGACGCTGATTATAAAAGGTTAGTACGAGTTCGGGGTCTTTACGCCACCCGTCGGGTGAGGCAACTTCCATCACATCGTGGTTTTCCCACAATCCATTATTATCACGAAAGGTCTTGATGCCACTTTCGGCACTCATGCCCGCTCCCGTCAGTACTATTATTCGTTCCATGGTCATCTAGACTTTACTGTAGGTACGCAATAAGCGTTCGAATAGGTTCCCGGGCAATGCCCGAGCCAGGTAGACGGCTACGCGTTGCAGGGGTTTCCCCATGGTGTATTGCTTTTTGAGCCGTTTCTTTTGCAGCAATGCTTCGATTTGCCGGGCTATCTGTTCCGGAGGAACCCCCTGGTCCACTTCCTTATTCATGGCCGCGGCGGCCCTTTCGAAGACCGGGGCGTAGACCGAATCGTCACCCGGATGGTGCATCAACCGGTTTTGATTGATGGGCGTACGCATATCACCGATGAGGATGGATGTTGCCTGAATCCCATAAGGAGCCACCTCCATACGCATGGCTTCGGTCATGCGGTTAACTGCCGCTTTTGAGGCACTGTACATAGACCGGAACGGCAGGGCCACTTCCGAGGCAACCGAGCTAATGTTGATGATCTTACCACTTCCCTGGGCGCGCATTACGGGCAATACCGTCTGCATCGCGTAGGCCAGCCCCAACAGATTTGCCTGTAAAACCTGCTTCATATGATCGGCGGGTAAAGACTCGAGCGGTCCGGCAATGCCCACGCCGGCATTGTTGATGATAATATCGAGCCGCCCGGTCCGGGCGACGATGTCCCGGACGGCTGTTTGGATGGTGGAAGCATCGGCAAGATCAATCCGGACAAAAGTAAATGATGGATGTTGGGCATCGGGGTTACGGCTGCTGCCAAAAACCTGATAGCCTTTTTGGTTCAGGTGTTCGGCCAGGGCTTTTCCAAGACCGGAGGTAGCACCGGTTATTAATACGACGGGTTTCTGTTGAGAATCAGGTTGCATGTACTTGTTTGAGTCTATGAAAAGCCTTCCCCAGGTGGTCGACCAGGTCACTGGCCAGCAATGCTTCGTGTCCTAATTGTTCAGCTGCCAGATCACCGGCTAAACCATGGATGTAAACCCCGAGCACCGCCGCCGATTCCGAGCTATACCCTTGTGCCAGCAGGCCGGTAAGCAGTCCGGTCAATACATCCCCGCTACCGGCGGTAGCCATCCCGGGATTCCCTGAGCCGTTAAAATGAATTTCACCGGAGGGCAGTGCTACGGCCGTAAAGGCTCCTTTTAATACAAAAGTACATTTTTTGTTGCGTGCCAGTTCACGCAAGTTCTTAAGTCGGTCTAAATGGTTGGTAAAAGATCCCGCCAGTCGGCGATATTCTCCCGGATGCGGAGTCAGAATGCTCCCCGCAGGTATTCGATCCATCCAGTCGGTATGCTGCGAAAGCAGGTTGAGGGCATCCGCATCAATAACCATCGGCTTGTTGGTGTTCTGTAGTAATTGCTGCAGGGCCACTGATGTAGTGGCTTTCTGGCCGATACCACAACCAACGCCAATGGCTGCGTAGTTTTCGGTAGCTGGTACTTCCGACCAGTAGTACCGGTGGCAGTCAAGGCTTACGAGGGCTTCCGGGACACTCGATTGCATGATCTGATAACCACAGGTTGGCAGGTGAGCTGTAACCAATCCAGAACCACTTCGCAGGCAGGATCGAACACTTAAAATGGCGGCACCGATCATGCCGAAGCTACCGCAGATCATTAGCGCGTGTCCCTGAGTTCCCTTGTGCGCAAAGCGTTTTCGTGGTTGCCAGAGCGCTGCGGCATCCTTTTCGGTAGTAAAATAAAAAGGAGTCTCCAGATCAGCCATGGCAAGTGGATGTAAACCGATGGAAACCACACTCCAATCGCCGATGCGATCTTCGTTCTCCGGCAAAAAGAAAGCCAATTTGGGACATTCGAAGGTAATAGTCTGGTCAGCATGAAAAGAGACACCCTCGCTTGACTTGTCGGCGAAGACTCCGGAGGGGATGTCGATGGCTACCCGATTGGCTGGCGACCGGTTCAGATACTCCAGAAGGTCAGACCAGTACCCCTCGACGGGTCGATTCAATCCCGAGCCGAAAAGACCGTCGATGATGACTGCATTGTCCGGAATATCCGGAAAGGGACTATTCTTTTCTATGGTTACCACCTTTACAGCGTTCCAGCGGGGTAGTCTTTTCAGGTTTGCCGTATAATCAGGTGAACCTTCTTCACTGATCTTTGCCAGCCAGGCGGTGACTCCGTAGCCCGCGTGGTGTAAAAGCCGGGCAACGGCCAGCCCGTCGCCACCGTTATTACCGGTTCCACACAGGATGCATATTGGTCTGTCTTTATCCGGATAGTACTTTTTAAATTCATGAAAAAAAGCGAGGGAGGCCCGCTCCATCAGATCGAGTGATCGTATGGGCTCCCTTTCCATGGTCGCCTGGTCGAGGTCTTGGGTTTGCTGGGCACTTAGTATCTTCATCGGCGAGGTTAGTTAGAATCATAAAATAATAATCTTTCGCATGTCAGAAAGGATCTTTGCCGGATTACGGGTAGTAGAACTGGCCAGTGTTCTGGCCGGGCCGGCCGTGGGTATGTTTTTTGCCGAGTTGGGAGCAGAGGTAATTAAGGTGGAGAATGCCACTACCGGCGGTGATGTGACCCGACGTTGGAAGGGGCCGAATGAAGAATCCGATGCTCCTTTTTCGGCCTATTACGCCAGTATAAATTACGGTAAGGAGTCACGCCTGGTGGATCTGGGAAAGAGGTCGGAGCGGGAAGAAGTATACAAACTGATCCGGGCAGCGGACGTGGTAATCACCAATTTTCGGCCGGCATCCGCCCGGCGCTTAGGTTTTTCCATTGAGGACCTTCGTGCTCTAAAACCCAATCTCCTGATCGGAGCACTGTCGGCGTTTGGAGAAGATACGGACCGACCTGCGTTCGACGTAGTCCTGCAGGCGGAGGGTGGTTACCTGTACATGTGTGGCCCCAAAGACGGGGCACCTGCCAAAATGCCGGTCGCATTGATCGATCTGCTGGCAGCTCATCAATTGAAGGAGGGCCTGCTATGCGGGTACATTCGGCGCCTGCAAACGGGGCAGGGCTGCGTAGTGCGGGTTTCCCTGCTGGAGGCGGCCATCAGTTCCCTGGCCAATCAGGCCACAAACTGGTTGATGGGACGTTTCAATCCGGTCCGTATGGGGACTCAGCACCCGAACATTGCTCCTTACGGGGACATCTTTACCTGTAAGGATGCCAAGCCCATCGTCCTGGCGGCGGGAACGGAAAAGCATTTTTTCAGCCTTTGCGAAGTACTTGGACTACCGGATGTAGCAGGAAAAGAAGCCTTTGCTACCAACGCGCGGAGAGTACGCCGGCGGGAAGAACTGCAGCGGGCACTGGCTCCCGCTATCGGTCAGCGCCCCCGGGACGAATTGCTGGCTGCTCTTCAGGAAAAGCGCGTGCCCGCCGGAGCTATCCGGACTATGGAGGAGGTGTTCGAGTTACCCGAAGCACGTGAATTATTACTGCCCTACCAGTTGCCGGATGGTTCGGAGGCAACGGCGGTTCGCACCGTAGTATTCAGCATCGACTAGCGGTGCCGGCGCCCTTTGTTGTTCTTGTAATCGCGGAAAACGAACTCACCCAGTCCCTGAAGGCTTGAATAGAAGGCCTTCCCGTTATTGGCTTTGGTGAACTGCTCCACGAAATTCATCAGGTAGGGATCGCGGGCGATCATGAAGGTGGTTACCGGTATATCCAGCTTCCGGCAGCGTTGGGCCAGGTTGAGGGTGCGCCGCAGAATGGTGCGATCAATACCAAAGCTGTTCTTGTAGTATTTCTTGCCCTTCTTGATACAGGTAGGCTTGCCGTCGGTGATCATGAAGATCTGTTTGTTAGGGTTCCGGCGACGCCGCAGGATATCCATGGCCAATTCCAGACCAGCCACGGTATTAGTGTGGTAGGGCCCGACTTCCAGATAGGGGAGGTCTTTGATCTCAATGGGCCAGGCATCGTTCCCGAAAACGATTACGTCGAGGGTATCCTTGGGGAAGCGGGTCGTAATATATTGCGAGAGGGCCATGGCCACCTTTTTGGCCGGGGTGATGCGATCTTCGCCGTACAGAATCATGGAGTGCGATATGTCGATCATCAGCACGGTGCTCATCTGGCTTTGGTAAAAAGTCTCATGAACCTCGAGATCGCGTTGGGTCAGCTGAAAATCTTCGATGCCGTGGTTGATGTAGGCATTGCGCATACTGTCGGTAACGGCCAGTTTGTCGAGTTGATCACCAAATTCGTAGGGTCGGGTTTCGGAGCCGAATTCGTCACCGCGACCACCGAATTTGGTGGTATGGTTTCCCCTTTTCGATTTTTTGATCTCTCCGAAGACATCTTCCAGTGCTTTTTGCCGTAAGGCAATCTCTAACTTGGCGGAAGGTACAAAGTTAGGGTTCCGCTCATCCTGTGGCTGAATATACCCCTTGTCGATGAGGTCCTGAATGAAATCAGCCATGCCGTAGTTTTCATCGGTCAGTTCGTATTCACGGTCGAGTTCGGTGAGCCAGGAAAGAGCTTCGGATACGTCACCGGATGTATGCACCAGCAGCTCCTGAAATAATTTCAGCAGGTTCTCAAAATTGGCTTGCCCTTCTTGCCCCGGTTCAAATTCAGAAAATCTCCAGCCTATCATAAAAAGTGAAATTTCAATTTGGTTATACAACACATAGCAATCCATCCGGTTGGCATCTACCGCCGGTAAGCAAGAAACCTTAGTCGTAGCCGGATCAGGAAGCGAGGTTGCAGCAGCGTACCAGGTCGCGGTAATTAGGACGATCAGAGGCTAGTTTATGGATAAAACTGTCTTTGATGTTCCCTTCGTGAATAACAAAAATACCGGGCATTTGGAAACCATCACCTAACTGCAGACCGATGCCATGCCCATCCATTACGCCGGCGGAAAAGCCCCTGATCCAGGATTGCAGGCCAAAGAGCTGGTTGAAGTTTCCTTTGGTGAGGCCAAAAGCTGCGTAATAGGTACAGGCCGGGTCACTGACATGCTCGGCCCCCTCCAGGCCGTACCGCTGAAAGTAGCGATCAGCAATTTCATCATCGGTCATATGCACGAAGACAATATTGGTACCTTCCTGTTCTATGGATTGCCGCTCTTTGGCAATATCAGACAGGGCCTCCCGGCAAAAGGTACATCCGAAATGTCGCAGAAAGACCAACATGACCGGTTGACGATTAGACAAATCCTCGAGGGTATTGCCCTTATTTGTGATCATTCGGGAAATGGCCGACAAATCGATTTGCAGTGATTCCATGATTTACCCTGTTTAAGTCTTCGATAGGGGTGAAACAACGATGGCTGGCGGAGGGTTCAAAAATGGACTATGTCCGGTGAATGACCTGCCTTTCCAAGTGCCTGAAGTATAGTTACGACAAAGCTTCGGGTCGTCAAAATCAACTTGGTCCGAAAACTGCTGTTGGTCAAAAATCAGGCAGGAATTCATGCTTAGGCAAAAAAAGAGGGTATTCCGTTGCGTGTGGAATACCCCCCTTATTTTATCGAATATCCGTTCTTATATATTCATACCTTCAAATACATCCATTACTGATTTCACGTGTTCAGCGGAGGTATTCAGCAGTCCTTTTTCATCATCGTTCAGGTCGAGCTCGATAATCTGTTCGATACCGTTCTGGCCCAGTTTTACGGGAACGCCAAGGAACATATCATTGATACCGTACTGGCCGGTCAGCATAGCACAGCAGGGGAAGATGCGTTGTTCATCTCGGACAATGGTTTCCACCATCTGAGCGGCGGCGGCTCCCGGTGCGTACCACGCGGAAGTTCCCATGAGGCCGACCAGCTCACCACCACCTTTTTTGGTGCGCTCCACGATGGCATCCAGTTTGTCGGAATCAATCATTTCCGTAACGGGGATGCCGGCGACCGTAGTGTAGCGTGGCAGGGGGACCATGGTGTCACCGTGGCCACCCATCAGTACTGCCTGAATATCTTTGGGTGATACATTTAGCTCGGTGGCGAGGAAAGCACGGTAGCGGGCGGTATCCAGGATGCCAGCCATTCCAAATACCTGAGTAGATGGCAGTCCCGCTGCTTTGTAAGCCGCAAAGGTCATTACATCGAGGGGGTTGGAAACCACAATAATGATAGGGTTTTTGCTGTGCTCTTTAATTGAGGTGGTTACCGAGTTAACGATCTTGGCGTTGGTCGAGATCAGGTCATCGCGGCTCATACCTGGTTTCCGGGGTACTCCGGCAGTGATAACTACAATATCCGAGTCAGCAGTATCGGCATAGTCTTCGGTACCACGAACGTAGGTGCTGTAGTAATCTACGGGAGCCTGCTGCCAGGTGTCGAGGGCTTTCCCGCGGGCGAGATCGCCCTTGATGTCGAGAAGCACTACTTCCTTAACAATATCTTTGTGCGCCAGTACATTGGCACAGGTAGCTCCTACATTTCCAGCGCCTACAACGGTCACTTTACTCATAACTTTGGTCTTTTTGCTTGGTTTTGAATGTTTTGTTCTATATTTGAATAGCGTTTTATCCTTACATGAAAACTGCCAAACCTAGATCTGTTTGCCCAAAAGCCGACCAAATCCTCGTTTCCTGACGAAAATGTAAACAGATCCCTTACAAGTTCAAACAAGCATACACGGAGTTTGCTTTATCAAAAAACGGTAAGCGCAAATCATCTCCGGAGAGAACTACACTCGATTATGGCTATCTACCAGAGTTGACCGTATGGGTCAATGCTTGTGGCTTGACTTTCCGCGAAAAGTAAGGAATTTCCACGGGTTATTACGATTCCATACCGGCATATTTACCCTTGTACTACCTGTATTTGCAGGTCTTTAATCTGCATCTGCGGGCGATTGCGTACGTACTGTAAAGTGAGCAGAATGAAAAGAGCTTTGATCCCCTTGCTATTGTGCATGGCTATAATGAGCTGTGCGGCCCAGGTGTCACCCTCCTGGTGCCTGACCCCCTCCGGTCGGTCCGAATGGTTGATCGATTTTCAGGAGTCAGCATCCTATGATTTTCCCCTGCGTTCCAGTGTCAGTTGGAACATTCCCGTTCAGGTTTTTATTACCCTGGGACCCGACGGGCAGAAAGCCGTTGAAGTCAATAATATGCTCAACGCTTTTTGCAAACTCAATACTGATTTTGACAAAACGGGCATTCAATTCTATATCAAGCGGATTACCTATCTGGATCGTCCGGATTACTACGACCACACCAATGCGGGTGCTGCCGTCTCCATGATCAGTGCTTACCGGCAGGAGGGAGCCGTAAACGTGTTTTTTGTAAATACGGCGGTGGAACAGGGCATTTGCGGGTATAATGTCGTTGACCAGGACCGGCACTCTATCGGAATGACCCTCGCGGGAAGCTGTACGAATAGCTACAACAGCAACTGGGCCCATGAAATGGGTCATTACTTTTCACTTCCACACACCTTCAACGGCTGGGAAGGATACATCCATGATTATCGGGAACCCGCTCCGCTGTTCGTCAATAATGTCCCCGTGGAACTCGCCGATGGGTCGAACTGCGATGAGGCTGGTGACGGCTTTTGTGATACACCGGCTGATTACCTGAACGGACGGTGGTTCTGTGCGGAAGACGGCGCCAGTAGTTTTCCACAGATCGATCCCAACGGGGCTAATTTCCGGTCGGATGGTACCATGATAATGTCCTACGCTCAGGATGGATGCTCCAATCGTTTTTCCGACCGACAAATTAGCGCCATGCAGAATTACTTGCTGAGTCAGCGCAAGGACCACCTGGTGAATCCCCCTGAGTTTTCGGCCATTCGTTCCCGGGATATAACGGCTACCTATCCGGCCATGGGTGATCAGATTAGCCCTGCGGATCGCATTCGCTTCGAATGGAACCGCATCGATGGAGCCTTAGGGTATGTACTGGAAGTCAGCATGCTGCCAACTTTTGCGGTATTGGAAACCCAGGAGTTTGTCTTTACGGCCAACCATTCTGTGGCCGGCTTACGAACAAATCGCACGTATTACTGGCGGGTCCGCGCCTTCAATGGCCGGTATACCTGCCCGGTCTATTCGGAGGTGATGTCGTTCAAATTATCGGGGACTACCACCGCCTCCCGTCAACCGGTTGAACTGGCCGACCTGTCGATCGGACCTAATCCGCTTACGACCGGTCAGACCCTCAACATCCAGTTGGTAACTACTTCAGCCAATACCTGGGATTTGTCCCTGTTCAGCACATCCGGGCAGGAGCTGGCTCGCGAGCGGCGCGAACTACCGGCCGGAGATCACAACTGGAATCTGGCAGCAACGAGTGCATTTGCTCCGGGTTTGTACCTGCTCCGGCTGCAGAATCCCAGCGGAATTCTGACCCGGAAGGTGGTGGTAAGGTGATCGGAAATCGCCACGCTTCTGCCAAGGCTACGGCGGGCGGGGAAAGCGGAAATTACTCGGCTTACTCCGTGAAACTCCATGGTTCATTGGAGGGTAGAGACTGGTAGGGAAAGAAGAGACTAGAGCGACTTAAGGGATTTGCCTGAGTTGGGTTATCTCTTGTGCTTGATTGCTGTATCGCTGCTTTATTTTGCGTCGCCCACCCTCGCCGGTGCAGAGAGCGTGGTGCGGGTTCCCACCGCTGAAGGGCGGATGGGCTTATACTGCCGACCCTTTGGCGAAAGCCAAGAAAATCCAACCACATTCAACATTCAACATTGAGCATTCAACATTGAGCACTGAGCATTGAGCACTGAGATACTGTGTTCAATTCCAAGCAGTATTGCTTAAAAATTCGTA
>CAYFGK010000013.1:0-74854 GCA_964342305.1 uncultured Saprospiraceae bacterium
AGGGCACCCAACAGTACTACCGAAGCACCGGCACCAATAATTAAGTTCTTGATGTACTTGAAACCTTTGGACTTGATAAAGCTCATTTTGCGTATTTTTTATGGTTGTATGGATTATTTCCGTGTCCGTAGCTGGTCATAGCTACATCCACATAATGCGGGCACCCGCAAAAGTTACAGGTGATCCCGAAATTTTTTATAAAAGGGGTTAAGATATGAAATAAGGATATTGCAGGCGGTCCTGCAATATCCTTATATTCATGGAATTCAATGAGTTAGGTTGGAAAACCCGCTTTAGAAATCATTGAGTGAACGACCCATAAAGGTCAGTGCACAACGGAAACCTACGTAGGACTTAGTAGTGTCCTGATACTCGAAGGTCCGGGTGCTGGTCTGTAGGAAATGGTAAACATCTTTCCAGGAACCTCCGCGGATCACTTTACGCTTATCGGCAGGAGTATCATTTTCCTGGGCGTCGTAGCGAATATCGGGGTTCATATCGTGGATAAATGCGTAGGAGTTTTCGTAGAAAGCGCTACTGGTCCACTCTGCAACGTTACCGGCCATATTGAACAGGCCGTAGTCGTTGGGGAAGTAGGCATCCGCACGAACGGTGTACATACCACCATCTTCGGGGTAGTTACCGCGGCCGGGCTTAAAGTTTGCCAGCAGGCATCCCTTGGCGTTGCGTACGTAAGGACCACCCCATGGATACGGAGCCAGGTCGCGACCACCGCGAGCAGCGTACTCCCATTCGAATTCGGTTGGCAGACGGAAGTTCTCAATCTTTACGCCGTCTTTCTGGTCAGACTGGTACGCATTCCAGATACGAGTACGCCAATCGCAAAAAGCACTGGCCATTTCCCAGTCCACACCGACTACCGGGTAATCATCATAAGCGGGGTGAGAGAAGTAGTTACGGGCCATGGGCTCATTATAGGAATAGGCGAAGTCACGAACCCACACCAGCGTGTCGGGGTAGATCTTCGTTTCCTGCTCTACGATGAAGGAACTACGGGGGGAATTACCGCGGTCTTTGGCAGCGCGTTTCCAATCGTACCAGTCGTAGTTGTAATCGAATAATTCGACGTTGTATTCACGGCTGTTTCCCAGCCGGTCATCTCCCTGGTAGTACAGATCTTCCAGGGCTTCGTCCTGCCAGTCGATCTCGTATTCCCAGTCGATCATCTCCTCTTCGGTGTCGTCCCGGAAGTGGCCAAGGATAGTGTGTGCGATGGAATCGCGCACCCAGTATACAAACTGGCGATATTCGTTATTGGTAATTTCAGTGTCATCCATATAGAAGCCCTGAATGGAGATCGTCTTCGGGCGTTGGATGAAGGTATTGGCTACGTCCTGATCACCGACACCAATGGTGAAGGTTCCGGAGGGTACATAAACCATACCGTAGGGATTAATTCCGTTCCAGGAGGGTCGGTCTTGAACACCGATCAACTCTCCAGTCTGGCGACTTCCGCCGCATGACGTTGCTAGTACCACCAGCGATGCCAGTGCAATCTTGAGTACATTTTTCATGTTAACACCCGAGTTTTCCTTCAGATTTAATGTATGACCTTTGAAAGCGGTTACAAAGATAGACCGTTTGCAATTTCTTCAAAAATTAAAAAATTCTAATTGCTGTGAAACAGCACGGTTTAACGTTTGACACATGACTAACGTACCCTTATCCCGCCTTATTATTGCCAACCTTGACTATTTTCAATTTTGTCATGCTGGCCGACAATGTGGTGTTAGGAGCGGCAAATTCATCCGTAAAAACAGGTGATTATCCTTCGCTTTCAGAGGGTCACCTAAGTGATGATTATACCGGTCAACGAGCCATCGGGAACAGGGTTAATGCTCGTCAGCGGGATTAGAACGCACGTGGATGGTAAATAATTTTAGGCGGACGCCCCTGACCGATAGATTTATTTAGCCGGTAACTTAGCATAATCTCGTGCGAACCATTGCTCACGGTATTTAAGTTGCTGACAGTGAGGTCGTAAGCATAGGCCAGCCGCAGGCTTTCACTGACGTTCCAGGCCCCGAGAATAGCGACGGCATCCAGGCTATTTGTATTGTATCCGCGCAGGGAAGCACCCACTCCGAAGGTTTGGTCGTAGACTCCCATCACACTGACTTCAGTCTGCGTTTCCACGAGATCAGTCCGGACCATTAAAGACGGTTGCAGGCTAAGTGTGTAGCCAACATCGATCAGGGCGGTGGCCGTACCGAAAAAAGTACGGGTAGTTTGAATGTCAAGGGTGGTGAGGCCAATGGCGGGTTCGGTCAGGTTACGCACAGATATCCCCCCTTCCAGCCATTCGTTTTTATAGTAAATGCCGGCATCGAAGGTGGGGGTTTGTCCCGACTCCTCCGTCAGGGGCAACTCACTATCCTGGTGGTCGATGAGTCCGTTATCCGGATCGTAGATCCCGTCAGGGGTCCGTATCCGGCTGCCATCCAAAGATCGTTGTAAAATACCGCCAGCCAGCCCTATCGACAGGATACCCCCGGCAACTTCCAGCTGGTAGTTATAGGCCAGTTGAACTAAGGTACTTTGTTGCACACCGATCTGGTCGGTCTCGAATTGCAGTCCGATACCACCCCGGGCAATATAGAGTGGCATGTGGGCATTGATCGAACTGTTGCTGGGGCTTTCCGGCAGGTCTACCCATTGCTTGCGGTAGGTACCGTTGATACTCAGGCCGTAATCCAGACCGGCGTAGGCGGGGTTGTAGTTGAAGCGGTTCATCATGTACAAACTGTACTGGATGCCTTGCTGGGCCGGGAGCAGGGTCAGGCTTCCGCCAAAAAAAAGGACAAAGAGCAAGCAATTTTTCATGTACCAACTATTTAGAGCCGCATTAATGGTGGGCTAACTCAGCCAGCTGTTTTTTTGCCTCTGATACGGATTCAACCGGTCGTTGACAGGTATAGTGCTGACAAATGTAAATCAGTGTGGAATCGTCATCCTGTTCCCTCCCCTTAAATAAGGGAAAGGCTTCCCGGCCGGTTCGGTGTGTCATCAACAGGCCACCCGGACGGTACGCATACCTCAACTCGGCAGCTGCCCGGTTCCACTGCCGGCCAACAATTGCAATCTCCGGGCCGGGAAGGGTTTGCAGCAGTAGACACCGGCCCCACCGACCAAAAGAGGAAGGAAAACGCAGGGCAGCTTTTTCGATCGATGCGATCATTGTCCGGGACTGCTCCCGGTAGTCAGACCGGTCAAAAAACCGGCCGAGCTGCATCAGGTTATGACACATAGTAGCATTGCCCGAGGGCGTAGCTGAATCGTACAGATCCTTTTTGCGAATGGGCGTTTCCGTCTGCTCCCTGGTAGTAAAATAGAATAAATTCGTGTTTTCATCAAGGAAGTGCAGCCGGACGTAATCGGTTAGGTCGGCTGCCTTGCGAAGCCATTCCGTGTCGAAGGTCGCTTCGTACAAGTTGATCATGGACTCAATGAGCAGGGCGTAGTCATCCAGGAACGCTTCCTGCTCCGAAGGCCCATCCTTCCACGAGTGTACGTAGCCTCCGGCGGATCGCGTAAAGGCATCCAGGATAAAGGTCATCTTTTGTTGGGCCCGCTCCAGATACAATTGATTTTCCAGGGCGATGGAGCATTTGGCGTAAGCCCCGATCATCAGGGCATTCCAGGCGAGTATCTGTTTTTCGTCCCGACCGGGGCGGACCCTATCGTTCCTGACCTGCAAAAGCTTTTGCCGGCAGGCATCAAGCCGGGCGGCTATTGTTTTTGCCGACAGGCTATGTTTTTTGGCGAAAGCCTCCGGGGAATGAGGCCTCCACAAAATGTTGTGTCCTTCCCAGTTTCCCGCCTCACTGACTCCGTAATAGTCGATGAACAGGTCCGCATCGTCACCGAGGGTTTCAGTAATTTCGGACTGAGACCATATATAATAGGTGCCTTCCTTACCCTCAGAGTCGGCATCCAGGGCGGAGTAAAAACCCTGCTCGGGGTGCTGCATTTCCCGTTCCACCCAATCGATGGTCTGCTCGATGATGTCCAGGTACTCATCGCGTTGTTCGTAGCGGCAACGATCGGCGAGCAGTCCCAGAAGGAGGGCATTATCGTACAGCATTTTCTCAAAATGAGGAACCAGCCATTGCCGGTCGGTGGCGTAGCGTGCGAAACCACCGGCCAATTGGTCATAAATTCCACCCCGTATCATATGCTCCAGGCTTTCGTCCAGATGTTTGAGGGACTCGGGATCATTGGTAAGCAAGTGGTAATCCAGTAAAAAGCGCAAAGACATGGTTTGCGGAAACTTGGGAGCACCGCCAAATCCACCGTGTTCTACATCGCGGTTCTGGTGCAACTGGTCGCGAATGGTAGCTACCTTTTCTCTTGCTTCTTCCGTTTCTGCCGCAATTTCGAGGTCGGCGAGGGGTTCTATGACTGCCGATTCAGACTGCTGAAGCATGAGTAGCAATTTGCTGGCCTGATCTTCGACCACCTCTCTTTTTTGGTGGTAAAGGTTGTGTACACGCTGGAGGAGTTGCATCCAGGAGGGGCGGTTGTGGTGGCTCTGCGGAGGAAAATAGGTCCCCGCGTAAAAGGGCCGCCCGTCGGGCAGCAGGAAGCAATTGAGCGGCCAGCCACCGGAGCCGGTTATCGCCTGGCATACTTCCATGTATACCTGGTCGAGGTCGGGGCGTTCTTCCCGGTCGATCTTGATATTGATGAAATGCTCATTCATGTAGGCAGCCACCGCTTCCTTTTCAAAAGATTCGTGGGCCATAACGTGGCACCAATGGCAGGTGGAATACCCAACGCTGACGAGAATGGGTTTATCCTCATCTCTGGCCTTGGCCAGGGCCTCTTCGGACCACGGGAACCAGTCGACGGGATTATCGGCGTGCTGTAACAGGTAAGGGCTGGATTCGTGTTGAAGTCGGTTCATGTACTAAATGTAAGGATACCGAAATAGCATCTCAAATATACAGACATAGAACCAGCCCCATGATCCTTAGTTCACCTGGAAGGGGCTAACTAATGGCGTAGGTTGTCAGGCGACATTTAACCTGCAGGATTTGCTTTACATCCTCCAGGTCGACTTCGTAGGGTTTGTAAACTGCGTCGTTATCGGAAATAAGGCGCAGTTGCCCGGCGGAATTGCCCGATTTAATCTGCTGCACCCGTTTAGCAACCACCACGTCGGTCACTACCACATATACCTGGTTGTCGCGGATGGGTGCCCCCCTTTCGAGTCGTTCACAAATGACCAGGTCGCCATTCGTAATGGTGGGAAGCATACTGTCACCGCTAATTTCAACGGCAATCAAATCGCCGTCCAATCCGGGGACCGAAAACCGGGGAAGGTCAGTACCTCCGGCGATATCCTGATCTACCGCATCACCTGCTAGGGCCCGCAACGGGGCCAGGACAATATTTCCACCGGTGCCGAACTGACGGTCTTCCATGTCGCGAACAGCCATGCCTCCCGGAGGATCGGCATCGGGCATAAACATCTGGCCCGAATTGCCAAACAGGAAGTTTGCATTGATTCTGTAGGTGTCAAACAATTTGTTGAGTTGATCCACGGTAATATTCCGCTGACCCTTCAAAATACTGTTGATTACGTGGTTGTAGGTACCCAGTTTCTTGGCAATATCGGATTTGCCCTTTATGATATTCCGCTTTTCCAGCTCGTGGAAAACTGTGCTAAAGCGTTGATTAACAATATGATCGGAAAAATTGCCCATTTTTGTTTTAAAATGTTTGAAAAAAGATTGGCTTTTTAAAACTATATGTTTTATATTTGTGGTGTTACCGGTTGAGAAAAACACGCACGTGTAAAGAAGCCGGCATAAGATACAAAAAGTTGCTAAAAATCGAGTTATGAAACAGCGTCCACCCAAAAAATTTTGGAATCGCCAACGCAGAGAAGGCAGCCGGGATCAGGGCGGTGAGCGCTCCCTGCACGCTACACCTGCATCCGGGGCCCTCGGTCTGCGCCAATTGATCAACGGTCCGATTCGCTTTCTACGTGGCCTGCAAAAGTGGTACGTCGCCCTGAAATTCCAATTGTTCCGTTTATCCGGCGGATTACTCGGGCGGGGCCGGTTTCCCTGGTTGAAACTGGGCATGTTGGTATTGGCCTTATTCTTTTTGTTTAAGAAAGACCTGCAGTTCACCATTAACCTGGGCAAGTTGAAGCATTCGGCTGCCGCTCACCGGGAGTTGACACAAGGTGGTGATGAGGTGGAAGAGATGGGGGTTGCCAATGCACTGACTTCCGTCAAAAAAAGCAAGGGTCCCGACCTGGCTACCGTGGGTTCCCTCGACCCGGAAGACGTTCGCAATTACATCGATCGTTTTCAGGAGGTTGCCCGAATGGAAATGAAAAAATACCTAATACCCGCCAGTATCAAATTGGCCCAGGGCATTGCCGAAAGTCACGCCGGTATGAGCCGGGAGGCGACCGAGGGCAATAATCACTTTGGAGATGCCATGCAGGTTATGGCCTATAATACCGCCTGGGAAAACTGGCGCGCGCACTCCGTCCTCTTACAGCGTTCCTATCCGGAATTGTTTGAAGGGAGCACCAGTTATGAAGCCTGGGCTAAAGGACTGAAAAAAGCAGGTTATTCCAAAGACCGCAATTACGACCGAAAGCTGATTGAGATCATTGAAGCTTATGATCTGGCTCGTTTTGACCGCTGATAGGTTCGCGAGCCCCATGAACATATTTTAACAAAGCTTCCTGACGGAGGCTATCTACTACCAAGCGTTCATGTAACCTTCTATCTATATCCTTTTCTAAGTGGTTTTTCTCATGATTTGAGACCGTCGCAAGGCGGTCTTCTTTTTTTTATGGCAATCCGTTTAAGGAGTACTCGCCATCATGATCCGTAAAGGGGTGTCCTTCTGAGCAGTGACCGTAATCTGCTGATCCGGGGTGAGAAAAAGCTGGTCCCCCTTCTGAATGGCCATGTTACCCCCTATCGTTCCCGAACCTTCCAATACCAGCCAGATGGTAGGGGCTACAATGGCAATTTCCTCACTGGATTGGGCAGCTTCCAGTTTCAATTGACGCAGTTCAAAGGCCTCCGCCGATGAAGGGTACCGAACGATGTGGCCTTGCTGTAATGGGGTAACCATGGTTGGAGGTGCGTGATCCAGGAAGGCATGCTCCATGAGCTGATCCACATCAATGTGTTTGACGGTTAGCCCACCCCTAAAAACATTATCGGAATTGGCCATAAGCTCTATGTTAATGCCCTCCAGATACGCGTGGAGAATACCGGCATCCTGGAATATGGCTTCACCCGGACGAAGATGGAGCAGTTGTAACATATATATAGAGAAAATTCCACGGTCCAGGTCCCCGTTATCCCGCTTGTATTCGTCCAGGGCTTTGCGGGCCCAGTGATCGGGCGTGGTTTTGGGGAAATCCGAAGCTGCTTTAGTAATGAGTTCATTTCGCAAGGGGGCTAATAATCGGTTTGTGGTCTCCTGGGAATACTCCATTATCTTTTGGTAAACGGCAGCAATGCTTTGCGAAGCTAATTCCTCCAGGCCACGCCATTCCGGAAACCGGCCAAAAGCCTGACGGATCTCTTGCTGGGGGCGGAACCCATGCAACAGGTAAAAGTCGGTAATGGCGAGCATCATCTCCGGCTTGGGGTTAGCATCACGGAACACCCGGTGGAAAGCTGTCAGTGGGATACCCTCGCGTTCCTCCCGGACAAAGCCTATCTTCGCTTGTTCCGCATTGGGATGACACTGGATTGACAACATGGAGTGCACGTCAAGGACCTTGAATAAATAGGGTAGGCCATCACCCAGACCCTGCTCCTTCATAAAGGATGAGAGTGACCGGGAGGTGCCGTTTTCAATAATGGTGGCCATTCCCTTGGAATGTGTACCCATCCATAATTCAGCCTGAGGTTCGGCACTTGGATCTTGGGCTCCTAATAAGTCGGCGATAAAATGGTGACCACCCCAGGCATAGGGTTGGATCACACCTTGTATACGATGTATTCCGTTCATGGGCGGAAAATACAAATTGCACTCTAATACCTGTACATGAAATGGAAATATTGGAGGTATGTGGAGACGTGGGTGGGGAACCGGCAACTTGGAATTATCCGGAAAAATAGCTTTTTTTGAAGTCAGCGTTATAGTGTACCGAGAACAAAGCGGTTTTGCTCCGCAGTACGTCGTGCTGGGACACCAAATCACTGCGAGTCGAGTTTATACTCGCGTGAAAAGGTTTGGGCGAAGCCAAAACCTTTTCGGGGCCGGTATATTTAATTAAGGGTAAGCGGTTGTCAGGAGTGAACCCGGTACTTCCGGGTAGGCCGTGACAACTTTTTTTCTGTCCACTCCATACTTTTCCATTGAGCCGAATTCTTGCTATTGATTACGGGACTAAACGCACTGGTCTGGCGGTGACAGATCCTCTCCGGTTGATTGCCAATGGATTGGATACGGTACCCACCGTTGACGTTTTTTCATACCTGGAAGCTTACCTGGGTAGGGAAGAGGTAGGTCTTTTTGTAGTCGGTGAGCCCATGCATGCCGATGGCAGCCCCTCCCAAATTGCCCATTTAGTGGTGGGGTTTGTGCGGAAATTGAAAAAGACCTTTCCGGGTATAGCGGTCGAAATGGTCGATGAGCGTTACACTTCGGAAGAGGCTAAACTTATTATCCGCGAAAGTGGTTTGAAGAAAAAAAAGCGAAGAGACAAAGCTTTGGTCGATAAGATCAGCGCTGTGCTTATCTTGCAGGATTATATGGACGAGCACCTGCCATAGAAAAAAGGGAGATTGGGCACAAGCATATCTGTAAAGTGATGATAGTCAAAGCCCAACCTCTCGGTATAGAGTAGTAGGTATAGAGTATCAGGGTTAAAGAGCATCCTACTACCTGATACTCTCTACCAAATACAACGTGAGGTTGTGACATTCAGTTGTTTGGCAAATACCTTAGCCCCAACCTCACGTTAGAAAAGAAGAATAGAATGTTGTTACCAATTTATGCTTACGGTCAACCGGTATTGCGAAAAGTAGCTAAACCGATCACAGCCGACTATAACGGCCTGGACGAGTTAATTGAGAATATGTGGGAGACCATGTACCACGCCAACGGTGTTGGGCTGGCCGCACCGCAGATCGGTAAATCGATCCGGCTGTTTGTAGTGGACACCATCCAGATGATGGAGGAGGGCGAAGAAGACCAAGGGATTAAGGAGGTTTTTATCAATGCTCAGAAAGTAGATGAAGCCGGAGAACCCTGGTCCTACGAGGAAGGCTGTCTGAGTATTCCCGATATCCGGGGTGAAGTCGATCGACCGGAGCAGTTGAAGATCCGGTACCAAAATGCAGAATTTGAAGAGAAAGAGGTGATCCTGACCGGATTAAATGCGCGGGTAGTACAGCACGAATACGATCACATTGATGGTATACTGTTCACGGAACACCTCAAACCCGTAAAAAAACAGTTGATCCGCCGCAAGCTGGAAAATATCCGCAAGGGTAAGGCCAAGGTGGATTATAAAATGAATTTTGCGGTTGCCAAGAAACGGTAATTACTTCCTGCCAAAGTCGGCAGGTATTTCTCCCCATTCGGCCGTTTCCCATTTTAGTAGTGGAGTATCGAAGGTGTTCTTGGCAAGCCACTGCTCTCCGCGCTCAATCAATTCAAACAGGTATTTTGTTTTAGGGGACCGTTTCAGCTTGGTGCGGCATTTACCGGCCTTTACCCAGTTGATGGCGATTTTGGAGTCGGAATAGATGGGCATTTCCTTTTTCTGCTGTTTCAGCCAAGCCAAGCCATGGACTAACCCCAGGAATTCACCAATATTGTTCGTACCTAACTCAAAAGCCTGGTGAAAGATGCGTTCGCCGGTGCGGGTATCTACCCCCTGGTATTCCATTTTGCCGGGATTACCACTACAGGCAGCATCGACGGCCAGGCTTTCCCATATGATACGATCCGTTCCCGGATCACCGGGCTGCAGGGTGCTTGCGTTTTTTTTGGTACTTCCTCCACCCTGGCCAATAAAAGAACGGTAGTCATCGGAATAAGCATCCTCCGCTGCCTGGCGCGACTTAAAGGATTTATATTTGGCACCGGGGTAATTTTTGATCTGTTGTTGACAAGCATTCCAACTGTCGTATATTCCGGGTTCGTGGCCTTCCCAAACCACGTAGTATTTTTTCTTGGCCATTTTTCCGTTGCTTTACGGGCAAAGATAAAAGGGTTTCCGCGCCTTTTCGTACCGGCATTGGTTTTTTATCCAAGCAGGAAAACAAAGCAGGGAACCACCACAACACTGTAAAATTGAATCTATACCCTTATGGAGTTCATTGATACACATACGCATTTGTACCTGGATACATTTTCGGAAGACCGCGACGCCGTTATCCGGCGGGCCCTTGAAATGGATATCCATCGCATGTACCTGCCAAATATCGACCGGTCCAGTATTGAGGATATGCTGGCCCTGGAAGAGCAATATCCGGAGCATTGCTTTGCAATGATGGGGTTGCATCCGTGTTCGGTCGGGCCGGATTACCGGGAACAGTTGGCTATTGTTGAAAAATGGCTCGACCAGCGACCGTTCAAGGCAGTCGGGGAGATCGGTATGGACTTGTACTGGGATAAAACCTACCGTAGTGAGCAGGAGGATGCCTTTCGAATGCAGGCCGGATGGGCTATGGAGCGCGGGTTACCCATCGTCATCCACAGTCGGGAAACGATTGATATCCTGATAGAGTTGATGCGCGGGATGGATGACGACCGGTTGTTTGGCATTTTCCACTGTTTCACGGGAACTGCAGCCCAGGCAGAGGCGATTATTGAACTGGGGTTTGTGCTGGGGATCGGAGGTGTTGCCACCTTTAAAAACGCCGGGTTGGATAAAACGTTGGCGGATGTACCTTTGGAGAAATTGGTTCTGGAGACTGATTCCCCCTATTTGGCACCAGCCCCTTTCCGGGGTAAGCGAAACGAATCGTCGTATTTGATAAAGGTGGCCGAGAAGCTGGCATCTATTTATGGTGTGGGGTTGGATGTTGTGGCCCGAATCACCACGGAAAATGCGAAAATGATCTTTGAAAGAAAGCAAACAGAATAGGGCAATATACCCAAACGAAGATTTTACGGGTATCCTGGCGGGGACCATAAATTTTGACATCTAGCATCTTTTTGCAAATTTTATCCCCCACTCATGTTGTTAAAAAGCGCTTAATACTTATTTTTGCCCAAGTTCGCACCTTTCATCTGCGAACCATAATCCCTCAGAAACAACGCCCACGAACCACGTAAAACCCGTGAAAAGAAAGAGCGGAAGCATTGGAATGCCTGTATAAAATTCTATCTTTCGCTTTTTATCCAGCTCCGGAGAGGTGCTCGAGTGGCTGAAGAGGCACGCCTGGAAAGCGTGTATACGGTAACCCCGTATCGAGGGTTCGAATCCCTCTCTCTCCGCAATTTGTTTAACTGATTAAAAAAACAATCGTAAAACCTTATTGACTATGCGAAAATTGTTAGCACTACTGCTCATCATGGGTTTGGCAGTTTTCTCTGCGAACGTTTCCTACGCCCAGGACGACACTACCTCTATGGAGGAAGCTGATACCTCTGGCGCTGCAATGGAAGAGATGGCAGAAGAGCCTGCTGCTCCAGCAGATGATATGGCCGTAGAAGAAACCTCTGCCAATTTGAGCGGTTACCAGATCCTGAAGAAATACTTCATCGATGGTGACTGGCGATTCATGAGCTTCGTACTGATCTGTTTGATCCTCGGTCTGGCGTTCTGTATCGAGCGTATTATCACGCTGAACATTGCGACCACCAATACCGATAAGCTCCTGTCGCGCATTGATGAAAAACTCAAAGCCGGTGATGTAGAAGGTGCCAAGGAAGTATGCAAGTCAACGCCTGGCCCGACGGCAAGTATCCTTTTCGAAGGATTGAAAAACGCCGACCAAGGACCTGAAGCTGTTGAGAAAGCAATCGTTTCTTATGGTGGTGTTCAAATGGGTCTGCTCGAGCGTGGCCTGGTTTGGATCTCTCTGTTCATCGCTATTGCTCCGATGCTTGGTTTCATGGGTACGGTAATCGGTATGATTCAGGCCTTCGACCGGATCGAGGCAGTAGGTGACCTTTCTCCTTCTGTAGTAGCAGGTGGTATTAAGGTAGCCCTTTTGACTACGGTATTCGGTCTGATTACGGCAATTATCCTCCAGATTTTCTACAACTATATCGTGAACAAAATCGACGGTATCGTTAACAAGATGGAAGATGCCTCTATCGCATTGGTAGACATCATGGCTGAGAACAACGTATTCAAAAACTAAGAAAGACCACTTTATATTATGTATAAATTTCTGGTAGCAAACGGTCAACGGCTGGCGTTTGGACTAGGGATCCTGATCACAGCGATCTTCCTGTTCAGCGTTATCGGTGGCCTAGAACAATACAACGAACTTCCTGAGGAAGATCAGATTACCACGTCGATCTTTAATGCCGGTATCACCGGTGCGGTCATTTTGATCATCGTCGCTGCGGCTGCTCTGATACTCTTCGGTCTGTTCCAAGTGCTATCCAACCTGAAAGCGTCTCTGAAAGGGATTATCGGTCTGGCTGTATTATTGGTAGTATTCTTTATTGCCTTTTCTTCAGCCAATGGCGACGCTGCCGCCGAGATTACTCCTATCAGTAACTCTATTGAACGGGTTGGTGGTATCGCACCCGGGAATTTGAAGTTCATTGGTGGCGCCATCATTACGGCAATGGTATTGATTGGTACTGCCTTTGCATCCTTCATTCTCGCGGAGATCATTAACTTCTTCAAATAAATCATTATGGCACGGACAAGCGCTAGAGATCGAATGAAGAACGAGATTAATGCTGGCTCTATGGCCGACATTGCCTTCTTGTTGCTCATCTTCTTTCTCGTTACGACAACGATTGTGGAAGACAAAGGGATTACAGTGAAGCTGCCGCCGTGGTCTGAAGAAGAACCGGATATTCAAAAGCTGAAAGAACGCAACGTGTATTCGGTGCTGGTGAACGCCAACAATGAACTCCTCGTACGTGGTGAACCCATGCGCGTTTCCGAACTACGGAACAATGCCAAGGAATTCATCGCGAATCCGAACAATCGTCCGGATTACTCCGAGAAGCCCACGATGGCCATTATCTCTCTCAAAAACGACCGGGGTACGGAATACAAAACCTAC
Organism: uncultured Saprospiraceae bacterium; assembly: GCA_964342305.1. Lineage (GTDB taxonomy): Bacteria > Bacteroidota > Bacteroidia > Chitinophagales > Saprospiraceae > DT-110. Next base: position 13,221 of record CAYFGK010000013.1, read on the forward strand.
CTCTCCGTTTACAACGAGCTCAAAGGTGCATACAATGAGCTCTGGGATGATCTGTCGCGGCGAAAGTATGGTGTCCCTTACAGTGATGACTTGCCTCTGGCTCAGCGGAAAGCCATTAAGGATGAAATTCCGATGGTACTTTCCGAAGCTGAACCAACCAACTTTGGGGAGGACGGTCAGTAAATTGGCGGCTGTCGTCGAAAACGCCATTTATTGCATCAACAGCTGTAAAAGGCACTAAAAACGATCACTATGTCTAAATTTTCTAAAAAACAGGGTAAGGCGGAACCAGAGGTTTCTACCGCATCCCTGCCGGATATTATCTTCATGCTCCTGTTCTTCTTTATGGTGGTAACCGTATTGCGGGATGCAGAGTTGAAGGTTAAAGTAGTTACTCCTTTCGCTACGGAGTTGACCAAGCTGGAAGAAAAGTCTTTGGTTAACTACCTGTACATCGGAAAGCCGGTACAAAAATTCCAGGCAACCTACGGTACCAAACCCCGCCTCCAGTTGGGTGATAAGTTTGCCACCGTTGCGGAAATACCGCTGTTCCTGGAGAAGCACAAGGTTAAAATTCCCGAGGCCAAACGTCCCAAAATTACCTCCTCCCTCCGGGTGGATGGTGAAGTAACGATGGGTGTGGTTCAGGATGTTAAAACCGAACTGCGTAAAGCTGGCCAGCTGAAGGTGAACTACTCGGCTAAGAAAGATCCTAATTCCAGGAATTAATTTCCTGATCTGGATATCAACAAAAAAAGCCTTTCCGTACTGCGGAAAGGCTTTTTTGTTTTGACCAATTATCTCTTATCGAAGGCGATCCATGGAGCGCACCAACTTGTCATCCTTCTTGATGAGCCGGTAAGCAATACCGGTAAGGATCAAGGCCAGGATAGGTAAGAATGTACCAATGCCAATGGCAAAATCAAAGGTCAGTTCGGGCACATCCTGCGAAAGTAATACCCCGGCAACTAGCACAGCTGCCAAAATCAATACCATAGTGGTAATGGTGAGACGCATTTGTGCTTTGCGATTGCGAAATAAGAAAATAGTAATCAATGCGAGTAAGCCAGCCAGCCCAAAGACCGCCATATTGGCGGGATGATCCAATACGGAATACTGGCCATCCGCCAGAAAGTCGGATTGTTCGACCTCCTCAGTGGCTCGTAAAAAGGGAAATGCATACAGGGTACCTAACGACCCTGTTGCCAGTAAGAGCAATAGGGATTGCATCCTTTGTATCATGAGTATTCAATTTTGGGCAAATATACCTAAACTTGAAGAACGGTACACGGTACACGGTGGACGGTACACGGGGCACACCATACGGATAAACCTTTCAAGACAAATCATCTCTTCGGTCACTGCATTCTCTACAGTCCCAAGGATACCTCACACCTGATTACGTACCTTTGTATCATGAATGCACAAACTGACCACCCACCCAGCTTCTGGGAACGAGAAGCCTTTTTGACCCATATTGATTTCCTCATTATCGGAGCAGGTATTGTGGGGCTGAACGCTGCTCTTTTTTTGCGAAAGCAAAGACCACACGATCGCATCGTAGTGCTCGAGCGGGGTGGGCTTCCCCTGGGAGCAAGTACCCGTAATGCGGGGTTTGCCTGCTTTGGCAGTATGACAGAACTGATCGATGATTTGTCGCATCAGGATGCCGCCGAAGTCTGGGGGCTTGTGGCCCGGCGGTATAAAGGGCTTGGTGTCCTTCGGAAAACCGTAGGTGACCAGCAGCTCCGGTACGAGGCTTGTGGAGGCTACGAAGTATTCACTGCAGATCAGGAAGAACTCTACCAACAATGCCTCGACCAATTGCCCTACTTCAATCGGGAAATGGCCGGTATCACCGGAGTCGAAGAAACCTTCCGGCCGGCCGATCACCTCATCCAAAAACTAGGCTTGCGGGATGTATCCCATTTGGTCATCAATAACGGAGAGGGTCACCTGCATCCTGGATATATGGTGCGAACGCTGCTGAAAATTGCCGCGCAACAGAATATTGAAGTGCGTACGGGAGTTGAAGTACGCAACCTGCAACCCCATGCTAATGGGGTAAGCCTGGAAATCAATCGCGGGTGGCCCCTCGAGGCCAACCGGGTTTTGGTGGCCACCAATGGATTTGCCCATCGGTTACTTCCCCGTCTGCCCCTCAAACCGGCCAGAAATCAGGTGCTGATCACGCGGCCTATTCCGGGATTGCGATTGCGTGGGACTTTCCATTACAATCAGGGGTATGTTTATTTTCGCGACGTAGGCGACCGATTACTGCTGGGAGGAGCCCGCAATATGGCCGCCGAAGAAGAAGCAACCGATGCCTTCGGAACGACTGATGTAATTCGTGAAAGCCTCCTGAGGTTTGCCAGCCGCCATTTGTTCCCCGGGTTGCCGGAGACTCCCGTTGAGCAATGGTGGAGCGGGATCCTGGGAGTAGGGGAGACCAAGAAACCCATCGTAGAGATGGTGGATAACCGACTGGCGGTGGCCGTTCGGCTGGGAGGAATGGGGGTTGCACTCGGCAGCTTGTTGGGAGAAGAAGGTGCCCGCCTATTAATGGATTGTTAAACAGACCCCGTCGAACCGGACATTTTGCGATCTTGGTCGTTTCAATAGAAAATTATACTTACTGAATTGATTAATTGTCGACGTATATCGGTTCTCAAATATATGCTATGGGCGGTCGGGATGCTGTTCCTGGCTACCAGTCTGCATGCCCAGCAGACAAGGCCCGCTAATCCCCGGCAAGACACCTCCGGTGGGCAACGCATTGAGATCCTGTGGTCCGATAGCCTGTTGGTAAGGGACCGCGGCGATCAAAAAATCAACGAACTGATCAATAATGTCATACTCAAGCAGGATAGCGCCTACATGTACTGTGATTCGGCCATCCTGATCAATGAGATCGACCTGTACGCATACGGTAATGTAAGCATTCGCCAGGGAGATTCGCTCACCGTTTTTGGCGACAGCCTGATCTATAACGGACGCACTCGCAAAGCCAAACTTAGTGGACAGGAAGTGGGTCTGGCGAATAACGAACAACAGCTCTTTACTCAGCGACTGGATTACGACCTCAATACCAAGATTGCCACTTACCGCAGTGGGGCAACGCTGGTTAATGAAGAAACTCAGCTCAGTAGTAGGGTCGGTTATTACCACGTCGAAACGGATATGGCTTATTTCAAGGATAGTGTAGAGGTGACCGATGAAGATTTCGAACTCCGTGCCGATACCCTGGTGTTTTCGGTCGAACGGCAAACGGTATTTTTTGCGGGACCTACGCTGATTACCACCGATAGTGCCCGGATCTATTGTGAGGATGGCTTTTACGATACGGAAAACGGGCAAGCCGAGTTTGCTCAGAATGCTCAGTACGTGAAGGCCGATCAGCGGGCGACCGCTAATTTGATCCGGTACCGTGAGGAGAACGGTGAGTACGAACTCGAAGGAGATGCTTTGGTTAAAGACTCTACGCAATTGGCCATTGCTGATTTCATCCGGTACCGGGAAGCAAATGAAAGTATTTATATGCGCGGCAACGCCCGCTATCGGGATGCGGATCAGGACATTGAGGCCGATGAAATTACCTACGATGGGGAAACGGGCCGCTATGCGACCCGGGGCCGGTCCAGGGTTAGTGAAGACCCCCAAATATTACAAGCTGATCAGATCGACTTCCTGGAAGGTGATGATGGTGGATACGGCGAGGCCACAGGACGTGTTGTCTGGCAAGACACTTCCGCGGATCTGACCATTCGATCCGATAGTGCTATCTACCAACGCGAGCGCGATTACCTTAAAGCAATGGGTGGTCCCCTCGGCCGGCCGGAATTGATCACGGTATCGGAAGGTGATTCCCTGTATTTGGCTGCCGATACCCTGATCGGACAACCCGCGGATACGCTCACCAGTGATTCCCTCGAAACCGATACCAGTCGTATTTTACTAGCCTACCGGGATGTGCGCATCTTTAAAAGCGACCTGCAGGCGATCAGTGATTCGGTGACCTACCACACCGGTGACTCCCTATTTGCTTTCTACGGTAATCCGGTATTGTGGTCAGATACTTCCCAATTTAGTGCTGACACTATCTATATGCGTTTGCGGAATGAACAGATCGATCGGATCTTTTTGCATGGCAATGCCTTTATTGTAAATATATCCGACGGGCAATTTTTCAATCAGATAAAAGGGAAGTACATCGAGGCCATCTTCCGCGATAATGAACTGAGACGCATGGATGTCTCGGGTAATGCCGAAACGATCTACTATGCCAAGGATGATGACGGAGGCTATGTTGGCGTGAACAAGACGATTTGCAGTGAGATGGTTTTGTATTTTGGAGCTAATGAGGTGGAGCAGATTAAGCTCTTCAAACAACCGGACAGCAGTATCACGCCCATGAAACAGGCGGATCATAACACATTGCGCCTGGATGGCTTCAAATGGCTTACCGAAGAAAGACCCAAAAGTCGTATGGACCTGTTCACCGGATTACTGGAATAAAAATGACCCGCATGAGAAAAGGTATACTTCTACTGTTTATGGTTGGCCTGACCCAGGTTGCCTTGCGGGCGGAGACAACGCCCCGAACCGCTATGCAGGCGGCAAATGAGGCCTATCAGGCAGGAGATTTCCAGGCTGCTATTGAACAATACCAGGCTCTTCTGGATCAGGGCTATTATTCACCGGCTTTATACCACAATCTGGGTAATGCGTGGTATCAGCTCGACCGACCGGGAATGGCAGTCTTAAATTACCAGCGTGGCTTGCAACTGGCACCTGCTGACCGGGGCTTCCGCCAAAATATGGAGCTTATCCGGGAGGGGTTTTCCGAGCCCATCGTTCCCGTCCCTGAGTTTTTTTTACTGCGGTGGTGGAAAAATGCCCAACGCCTGCTGGGCTCTAATGGCTGGGCACTAGCCGGCCTTTTATTCGTCTGGGGTGGATTTGCCGGTTTGGCGCGTTGGCGCACGGCTCCTGAACGACCACAACGGAAGAAGGCGTTTCTGGTCGGAGTCTCCCTCCTGATTGCTTCCGCACTTCCGGTAGCTCTGGCACTCACTGCTTTCCGGGTGGATACCTCCCGGGATATGGGAGTAGTGATTGATGGGGCACCTTCATTATACCAGGCTCCTGACGACCGTAGCGAAACCCGGCGCCAACTGGAACCGGGCGTCACTCTGGATATTCGTGATCAGATCGGAGAGTGGGTGAAAGTGCGCCTGGTCAACGGGGAAATCGGTTGGGTTCAAAACACCGATTTCGAGAAAGTATAATCAACTTAAGGTCTCAAAACGATCAGACGGTCCGTCATTTTTTGCCCCTCGAAGGTGAAATGCACGAAGTACACACCGGCAGCCAAACGCTGCACGTTAACCTCTTTTTCGTACCTGCCTTTCGGCAAAAATTGATCCCTGCTCAGCGTCTGGACCAGTCGCCCCGAAACCGTTCGTATATCCAGGGAATAGGTGCCCGAATCGGGGACCGTAAACGCAATGGTACTATTCGACAGTGCAGGGTTGGGTTGTATGCGTAATCCGATTTTTCCGATCGGGCGGTGGGGAGATGTTTGCACCACCGGCTCCTCCGGATTAGGTGGTGGAGCTGGTGTCGGCGCTGTGGGTTCATTCGGTGTTTCACACTCCATGATCAGGGCCTGCAATTCACTGTTGGGCCCCGTTTCAAAACCCGGTTTAAAAATGATGCGTTCACCGGCAATGAGCACTGTCTTTGAGCCGGGGGCCAGTTTTCCGTCGGCGATAATGGTGGTTTGTGCAGTATGCCGACCGTAGGGGATGGTGCCCGTAATGACGGTATCCTCGGTTGTACAGTTATTGGTTAATTCGGGAGAGCCCTCGCAATTACACCATTCATTATATCGGTCGTTGGCCGTAAACGGATCGCCATCATCACAGGTTGTACCCACATCCGGGCACTCGAAAACATCGAATTGGACCTCTGCTAGTCCACTGCAATCGTCTCCGTAATTCTCCAGGGCAGTAAAGAGCAGATAGCGCGCGCCTATGCCCGAGAGAGCATCAATATCGAAACCGGTATAATCGGGCTGTCCGGTAGCTTCGTTCCAGGTGAATACACCGGCCTCTGTCCAGACTGATCCATCGAGGGAATAGTCAATGGCCACCCTTTTAAATCCGCGGTGGGTGTTATTGACGGCATTGTAATTCCAGATGTGCAGATTCTCTAAGAGGTAAATATCCCCCAAATCGTATTCGATCCAGTGACTGTTCCCGCGGGCTGGATTGGGACTCGGTTCGGGAGAGCAACTTGACCAGCTGTCTTCGGGTTGGTTGGAGTGGGTGCCTTCGTCGGCACAGGAAGCATAGGGGATGTAATCACTACTGTTACTGCAATCCGCATCAATGCAGGGCGTACCGACGCATTGGCAGTCGGCATTGTACTGATCATCGAAGGTAAGCGGATTGCCATCATCACAGAGGGTCCCCTCGGGTACGCAGGCCGTCTCACAGGCGTAGGCATGGAGATAGTGACCATCAATGACCTGCCAGTCACCCGACACCGAGTAGGGCGTTTTCCACTGGACCGAAAAGAAATCCCAGCCCCAGTTGTCCTGATGGAGTACCTCTACGTAGTATAATCGATCCTGAATGAGCCAGATGGGTTCCGAGGTTTGCCCCGGTTCTTCTGCATATTCGGTCCGTTCGGATTCGTCGTCCAGGCGGGCGATCTCCATTTGATCGTACGAAAGGCTATCACTGTAGCCGAGGTAGAGCCGAACCTGATGTTCACCAGTTACATTGAAGGAGTAGAAACCACTTTCCGGTGGTCGCAACCAGGCGCGAATCCGGGAGCCATAGTTATCGTCCCGGTTGAGGGGGCCCCGGAGTTCTTCCAGGTACTCGCTATGGGAAGGTGCACCGGGGAAATGCTCATCCACCAGCAGCTCATCTATGAACCGGCTGTAGATCGAATCATAATACAACGCCTGGACAGAGCCGGCCGGTCCCACACAGGGGTCATGGTACAGCGTATCCGGGACACCCAGGCAGTGGCAATTCCCATCCTCCTGATCATTGCTCGTGTTTGGGTCACCATCGTCACAGGGAGTCCCTGCCGGCAGGCAGGTAACCAGGCAGGCATCCTCGTAGATATACTCTGAATGTATGAGTTCCCATTCGGCCGTATCGGGCATGGATGGCCGGCGCCAAAATACACTACCGTGGTCACCGCCACTGCCTTCCTTATACCCAATCCAGAAATAATAATAATCACCTGCCTGGAGGTAGACGGGATCCGAGGTCTGGGAGTCGTATTTATCGTGCTCGTACTGTCCGGTCCAGCCGTTGAACTCGGCGAGGGTGGTCAGGGTATCGCCCGCACCATCCAGGGTGAACTGGAATCTCGAATAATCGTCGCCTGTCAAATTGAAGGTGTAGTATCCGGTTTCCGGTGCTCTCAGGAATCCTTGCATGGTCCCCATGAATTGCTCGTAGTAGTTCAGGGGCGATTGTATAGCGTGAACGGTCTTGGTGACCGTGGGGCCTTGTGGATAATGCGGTTCGGCGGGCATCTCATCGAACGCCACTCCTCGCACGTCCCCGTACATGCGCCATTGGACCGTTCCGGGTTCACCGAGGCAATCGATCGTAGGTGTTTGGGCCCACCCAATAGTGCTAAAAAAGAGGGTAACTAGTGTTGCAAATACTCTCATGGGTCGTGGGGTTATAGGATGAAACCCAGCGGTGCCTGCCGGGAATTGGGCGAATAAAAATTATTGATATTGGGCAGGATGATCGACAGATCGTTGGGGGAAACTCCAAACCACAGGATTAATTCAGCGAAAAACTCATCGGCGGCTGTAGTCGGGATCAGGTTGCCCCGGCGGCTGACCATGAGTGGGTTATCCCGTACGTACAGATCGGGGTAGTCACCGTATACATCGCCGCCGTTTACGGCCCCACCGGCCACGATGGCATTGCCGCCCCAGGCGTGATCAGACCCATTCCCGTTGGAGGTCAGAGTACGGGCAAAGTCGGAGATCGTAAAGGTGGTGACCTTATCTTCCAAGCCGATCTCTCCCAAAGCTGCATACAGGTCGCCAATGGCCTTGCTTACGACGCCCAGCATGTATTCCTGGTTATTGAGTACTTCGTTGTGGTGGTCCCAGCCCCCAAAAGTCATAAAGAATGTCTGCCGACGATTGCCGAGCAGGCTATTGGCTGCAATGGTGCGGGCAACCATATGCATGTTTTGTGAAAAGTAGTGCTCGCCGAAAGAAGTGGTAAAGGGCGCTACCTGCTGGATGGCCGATTCGAATGATTCGATCGACTCCAGGGTCTGATTTGTCAGGGAGCCCACGGTTTGCTCGAAGACATTGGCGTACATGCGGTCGACCATGTTTTTGTAGGCACCGTCACGCAGATCGGTCAGGAAGCCCTGGTTTCCATTCCAGTACCGGTACCCCTCAACGCCTTGTACCCCATTGCCCCGGTTGCTGATGGAGTACTCGAGGGTGTTTTGTCCCGATTGGAATACGTTGCGACCCGAGAGGGAAATATTCATCGATATACCGGTATTGGTATCGGTTTCCTGTAACAGATCCGCCATGCGGCCGCCCCAGCCAATGGCTTCCCGGCTCTGGGGGATAGCCGTTTGCCATTGCTGGATTTGATCGGAGTGAGAATAGATGCCGAGGGGCAATTTCTTTACCCCCGAACGAAATTCCTGCTCATTGGAAATGGGTTCTACCAGGGTGCCCACATTCGTCATGAAGGCCAGGTTTCCCTGCTGATAAAGCTGGTGTACGTGGGTCATACTCGGGTGAATGCCCAATAGCTTGTTTTGGCTGGGAGCATCAATGGGTAACAGGTTTTCCCGGGGTAGGGCGAGGTCGGTCCGCGTAGCTGCGTATTCAGCGTATTCTGATTCCCCGCGGGGGACCAGCATATTAAAGCTGTCGTTACCGCCGGCAAGCAGGATACAGATGAGCGCTTTGTAATCGCCGGGGTCCTCCAGGGAAGTACTCATCAATTTATTGGTCCCCATCAGGCTGGCCAGGGACGAGAGCAGGGTGGTACTGCCCAGGGCAGCGCAACTGGCTTGTCCGATAAAACGACGACGGGATAGTGGCTTTGGCATGGATAGCATTTTTTGTCAAGAGGGATTAAGGGGGTATACTTATTTCAGGATCAGGTAGTCGGGGGAAACCATAATCAGGAAGAGCGCCAAGCGCAGTTGATCTTCCGGATCTTCGGTTTCCATAGCCGTCACGGTACTGAGAATGAGCTGGCGGTTTGTTTCGGATAGTTGACCGTGGGCCAGTACGAGGTTAAACCGTTCGATGGCCTGGGCGAGGTGGCCGTTCTCGGCCATTTGTATCTCTTCTTCCAGGTCGAGGTAGATCCGTCGCTCATCGGTTTTGTCCTCTCCGGCGATGGACCGGAACTCCATGACTTCCTGGTTGAATACCAACCATTGGTGCAGCAAATTTGCGTAGCCCGTAATGGAGACCGAATTAGTGATCTGGAACTCTGGTCCTACCAGGTTGTTATCCGCAACCGGACCAATGGGCTGATAGTCGGGCTGAAAAAAGTTGAACACACTGGGTGAGGCCAGCGGGCGCTGAAAAGTAGCACGGTGAAAGTCGTCCATCCGGTTGCGGTATAGCCCATCGTCATTACTGGCGTTGAAAGCCCTGCACAGTTGAGTATACCTGACCAGGGGTTCGCGTAGCATTCCTTGCCAGGGATCATTCACGTAGTAGCAGTCGCGGGCTTCGGGGTCGAGTAAAATAGCACGGATCACTGCTTTCAAATCACCACGAACTCCCTGGCCATTATCGGCGAAGGCAGCACTGACACGTGCAATGTATTCGGGAGAGGGGTTGGATTTTACCAATCGCTGGATCAACAGCCTGCCGATGAAGGGACCTACATTCGGGTGGTTGGCGAGATGGTCCAGGGCATCGTGAATATCCGCCATCCCGTCTACCGGATTTCGGTCGGGAATGGTATCACCGAGTGGTAACACCTTTGGCCCCGGTTCGTGCCAGCTGTTGAACATCCACATGGGGTGCAAATAGCTTTGCTCACTCAGGGCTTCCTGACCAAACAGGTAATTATCGCCGAAGGAAAGACCGGTGAAAACCTTGGCCAATTCCTGAATGTTTTCGTTGTTGTAGGTCGGTACCGGCTGTCCCTTTTCATCCAGGATAAGTGACCCGTCGGGATGGAGCATGTACAGGCCAATCGAGAATAACTGCATAACCTCCCGGGCATAGTTCTCGTCGGGGAAACGATTCAGGGATGGGGCCGCTTTAGGGTTGTTAACGTGTGTCAGGTAAATGCCCATAGCCGGGTGGAGGGTTATCGCTTCCAGCAGGTCCCGGTAATTTCCGAAAGCGTGGTCGAGCAACATATCGTAGTAGTTGGCCAGTGCCAGCGGATGGTCACCGAGTTCGGGTACCTCCGAGATAACAAAGATCTCACTCAGGGCGAGGGCCACCCGGGCACGTAGCAGGTCGGGTGAGGTCATGGTGTATTGCCACCAGGCGGTATGCCAGTAATGCAGGCGGGGTTCGACACGATTGGGGTCGTCACCACGTGTAAGGGCGGAGTCGAGCGCTGTTGCTGTCAGTTGTTTGGTGAGGTCTTCCAGGTAAAAGGCGCGGGGCGTTTCGAATTGGGTTCCGAGCCACTCACCGTACCCCATTTGGGAGGCGGCAACGATGGTTTGGTAATCTGCCCCCAGGGTTGCCTGCCCGAGGAAACGAGATGCCGCACTGAGATTAGGTTGTTTGCCGATCCCGTCGAGGGTGGATCCGGGGTCGTGTTGCTGTTGGTCACTACTACTCACATGAACTCCTCCGGTATTCCCACCACCAATGCGGATAGGCTTTTGGGAGAAAGTGAGAACAGGGAGCAAAATTCCTGCGATCAGGAGGGCGTTGCTAAAAATGCGTGCCATGCATCAATACCTTTTACCGGTTAAACCGGTGGTTAACCAAGATGAACATCCGGGCTTCTCACGAAGAGGAGGGGGGATTTTTACATTTGCATGGTGAATAGCTGCAGAAGGGTTAATAACGCCGTTTACTAGCACAGTGTGGACACTGGCCATGATTTGTGCGGCTAGAACAGCTATTTGAATACGAAAGGTGATCCGGAGGGGAAGATCGGTGTGTAAGCCCTAAATATACTAAGTTTCCGGGAGCCAGTAAACAGCATCTACAAAAAAAGGGTTCAGATCATGCGATCTGAACCCTTTTAATATGCTTAAGGCGTAATGGTAAAACTGCCTTTCGGCAAAAAATTACTCTTTACCGCCTTTCAGTTTGTCTTGGTATTCTTCCAGCTCTGCCCATTTTTCTTCAACGCAGAGTTTGGCCTGATTAGACCAGGTACCCGGGTCGTGCATGCGGTAGCGGGGACCGGCTTCGTCCAGAATACTTTGAACTTTTTCCTGGTCAGCTTCGGCAAGATCAGCCCAGGTATTGATACCCGCATCGTTGAGCAGGCCTTCAATTTTAGGTCCGATACCTTCAACTACTTTCAGATCATCGACTTTGATCTTTTTGCCGGAAGGCAATTCAATCTTGGCGGATTTACCTTTAGCAGCGGGCTTAGCTTCTTTCTTGGGCGCTTCCTTTTTAGCTTCGGCTTTAGGGGCTTCCTCCTTCTTGGGCGCTTCCTTTTTAGCTTCGGCTTTAGGGGCTTCCTCCTTCTTGGGTGCTTCCTTTTTAGCTTCGGCTTTAGGGGCTTCTTTTTTAACCTCTTTCTTAGCTACGGGCTCAGCTGTTTTTTTCACCGGTTGAGCAGGAGAGGCTCCGACTATGGCGGCGTATTCAGCTTCGCTCAACACAGACACGTAGGTCCGGTTGTTACGCTTGCGACGGAAGTGTACCGTACCATCGATAGCTGCGTGCAGAGAGAAATCTTTTCCTTTATACACATTCTCGCCGGGGTGGAATTTGGTGCCACGCTGACGAATGATGATGTTTCCGGCTTTGGCTTCCTGGCCTCCGAAAAGTTTAACACCAAGGCGTTTACTTTTACTGTCCCTGCCATTATCCGTACTACCTACACCTTTTTTATGTGCCATGACAATTTGTTTTTACGTTCAAAAAATCAGGATCGCAGTTAAGCAATGCTTTCAATGCGAATTTTGGAGAAACGTTGGCGGTGGCCGTTTTTCACACGGTATCCTTTACGACGTTTCTTTTTGAAGACGATGACTTTGTCTCCTTTTTGGTGACCTAGTACGGTCGCATTCACTTTGGCTTTCAAAACCGGTTTGCCCAGTTCTACTTTACCATCGCGGTCAATGAGGTGTACCTGGTCGAAATCAACCTTGTCACCTTCCGCGGCCTGTAGCTGGTGGACGAAGAGCTCTTGCCCTTCCTCAACTTTGAATTGCTGACCAGCTATGGTTACAACTGCGAACATGTGTTAATGCTTTAATGGATTGTTATACTGTTATTTTGGAGGTGCAAAGATAACACATCTGCGGGTATTTTGAAAGCCCCTTCGCAGATATTCAATTATAGCATGGTAAACCACCCTTTGCGAAGTGTGGATGATGAGGGGTTTTGTAGTGGAAGGATTAAGGTTATAGCCCGGCCCGTCATGCTATAACAAATCCCGCAGTAGGAAAGTGAATCGCATGTTCTCTCCGTTTCTTTTTACGACGAGGCGTATTTTTTTGCCCTCTCTTTTACTGAGCTTGGAGGTGATCCCCTCCATATTGAAGAAGAACGCCGGCAGCCAGTTAATGCGCACCAGCTCATCCCCCTTTTTTAATCCTGCTTCATCAGCCGGACTACCGGGGATGACATAGAATACCTCGAAATTATTTAGGCTTGCGCCAAAAGCCCGCATGACCAGTCCGCTTTTGTCAAATTCCATATCCTCTTGCAGGTCTTCGACCTGACGCAAGTAAATATTTCCCCGTATGTAGTCAATAATCACCGTAAAGCGGTTTAGTAGTCGATTGCCGATGATGCCGTTACGGTCGTTTAGATAGGAACTATCCGCATTGGGATGCAATTCCTGGAAATTGGTAATCAGCTCCCGGAATTCAATGTCTTCGTCCAGCCGGAATCGATCTACGCGACCCATGTACCCGTCGAGGGAGCCTCCCAGCCCCATACCCAGTGCGCCCGGAATGACTTTTTCGGGTAAGGTGAGCAGGGTATCGGTATCGGTGTATAATAATAAGGATATGCTGGCTCCGGTATCCATCAGGAGTTTGGTATCGATTCCCTGGTTATTGGCCAGGCGGGTAAAAGCGTTTATGTAAGGTTTACCGCGGTGGAAATCGGCGGGCAATACGGTGAAGTCCGACACTCTGCGTTCGTTAAACCGGCGGGGGTCGTGGAAGGTGACGGTTTTGCGCCGGTAGTTGATCTCAACCACGAAACGGCGGATCATATCGGCGCCGATAATACCGTGGACGTTAATTCCCGCAAACTGGTCGAACCGGAAATAGTCTTCCTCCAGTACCAGGATCGACCGGTTCAGGAATTCCATATCGTCGATCTTCATATTTATTCCCCGTACCAGGTAGGCGTAGAGTTCCGTTTGCATATCGGCCCCCAGGATGGTAAACCGGCGTTGGTAATCCACCGACAGCATATCGGTGATCTCCCGGTTGGTGAGAATGGTATGTTCGGCACCGGTATCGAGAATGAAACGCAATGGGAAGATCCGATTGAAAATGACTTTGATGACGATGAAGTTGTTCTCGTATTCAAAGGGGATCTCCACTTTTCCTTGTTTGGCGGCAGGGATATACAGGTCTGATCCCCGTTGAGCTGAGGACGTGTGCCAGCAGGTTGCACACAACCACAGAAGCAAAATCAATAGGTATCTCATATTTGGGTTGTCGGGTTGGAAAGTGCCTGCTTTTGGAGCAGGGGTGTAGTGAGTGATAGTGGGGTATGGGTGCGGCTTATATTTTTGTTGAAGTACCATAAAGTACCATTCATAGCAAATCTAAGTGACGGTTTGTTAAAACCAGCCAACGGACCAAAAATCACTGTCAGTGGATTGACAGAATCTTTACCTTTACTTAATATAGCGAAGGTCAAATAGTTATATCGCAATTTTGTTTGGTAAAGCTCTCTTTTTGGAAAAACTTTCAGCCTATTCTTGTTTTTTTCAAACATTATTGTGACTTTTAATCAATGGTAGTTAGTGTATAACACACACCAATTGACCCTATCGAAAAGCCACACAAGACGCTAGTTTTCGTACAAACCCAGACATAAGAGCACGTAACATTGGATGGAACATCCACTGTTCAGGCCACTATTATGGCCGGATGGTGAGTATGCATACTTAACGTGTATTTTACTTAATCAAACTGGATATTGTATGAAACTTAGAGTCGACAAATGCCCGCAGTGGGTATTGCTCGTTGCGGCTATGTTGTTCTGTAACATGGCCATGGCACAACGCACCATTACTGGTGTGGTTACCGATGCCGAGAACGGGGAGCCACTGATCGGGGCCAACGTACTGGTGGTAGGCACCAGTTCTGGTGCGGTAACCGATATAGATGGCTCCTACTCCATTGAGTTACCTTCCGATGCCACGCAACTCGAGTTTTCTTACACTGGTTATACTTCGCAAACGGTTACCGTGGGTGCTTCGAACACCCTGGACATTGCGTTGAGAGCCGGTGAAACACTCGACGAAATTGTAGTTACCGGATACAGCACTCAACGCCGGCGGGACCTGACGGGTTCAGTAGCTTCCCTGAATGAGAAAGATTTTAACCAGGGTGTTATCGTGGCACCTGACCAACTGATCCAGGGACGTACCCCGGGGGTACAGGTCGTCAACAACTCCGGTCAGCCGGGTGGTGCGACTACTGTCCGCATTCGTGGTAATGCTTCTATTCGTGCCGGTAACTCCCCTCTTTTTGTAGTAGATGGGGTTCAGTTGACCGGTGCTTCTACTAAGCCAGGTACAAATGCTGGTGATCTGGGTAGCACGCCACCTTCCAACCCACTGAATTATCTGAACCCAAACGATATTGAGTCCATTCAGGTACTTAAAGATGCTTCCGCCACCGCCATTTATGGTTCACGTGGTGCGAATGGGGTGGTTCTGATTACTACTAAGCGTGGACAAACGGGAGATCCCCGAGTAAACGTAAACACCTCATTAGGCTTCTCCGGAGTACTCAAAGAGTACGATGTTCTGGACGGTGATGAATATCGCCAGGCATTGCAGGACTACGGCCTCACCTCCGGTGATTTTGGTGACAACGTAGATGCCTTCGATGAAATTACCCGCACGGGCGTGGTGAATAACCACACGGTAGCGGTAAGCGGAGGTTCCGAAAAAGGGAATTATCGCGTTTCTCTTGGGTATTTTGATCAGGAAGGTATCGTTAAGGGCAACGAATTGAATCGTCTGAGTGCAAATATCTCAGGCCGGTATAAATTCATGGACAATGACCGCATCAGCCTTGATTTCAACCTGATTGCTTCTCGTACGAATGAAGATGCACCTTCCGTTAGTACCAACGCAGGTTTTCGTGGCAGTTTGATCGGTAACGCGCTGCAGTGGAACCCGACGCACCCACTGTACAATTCCGATGGTACGCCGATCATCATTCCCGAGTTCGGTAACTTCACCAATCCGGTAGCATTGATCGACGCCTTTTCCGATAAGGTGGAAACGACCGACCTGATCGTGAACTTCTCGCCTTCCGTGAAAATTACCGACGGGTTGGTGTATAAGTTAACGTATGGTCTAAATACCGGTATTGGCTCTCGCCGTACCCAATTGGCATCATATATCAATATCCAAAACGTAGAGGGTCGCGGACTTGCCTCCTTCAGTGAGCAGACTAACCGTCAGCAGATTCTCACGCACACCCTGAATTATAACAAGGAGTTCGGGTCGACCAGGTTTAATGGTCTGCTGGGGTATGAGTATCAAAAGTTTGAGGAGCGAGGTATTGGGGTATCTGCCCAGGATTTCATCGTGGACGGAACGAGTACTGATTACACCAACATTTTCCAAAACTCCACAAATCAAAGCCGGGGAATAGGATCCGGGCAAGCGCCTGATTCAGAGCTCCAATCCTTCTTTACCCAGTTGAACTTCAACTTAAACGATCGCTTCCTCTTGACCGGTACGCTGCGTATTGATGGTTCCAGCAAATTTGGTGAGAACAATAAATACGGTACCTTCCCTGCCTTTGCAGCTGCCTGGAACCTGCACAATGAGGATTTCCTGGCCGGTGGCGCATTTGACAACCTGAAGTTCCGTGTTGGTTGGGGACAAACGGGTAACTCATCCTTCCCCGCCGGTGCCGCTCAGGACCGCTTTAGCTTCGGTCAGCAGTCTATCGCTTTGGAAAACGTTGCCAACCCTGATTTGCGTTGGGAAACGACTACTACCTTCAACGTCGGTTTTGACTTCGCCATGTTTGATTACAAGCTGACTGGTTCGTTGGAGTACTTTAACCGTAATAGCGAAGACCTTCTGTTCCAATTCCCAACCATTCAGCCCGCTCCTGCCGGATTCTACTGGATCAATCTGGACGGTAACGTCATTAACTCCGGGGTGGAATTGGCTCTGAACGCTACGGTATTGCAGAATGAAAAATTCTCAATGGATCTCGGCGGTAATATTACGTTCCTGGACAATACCATTGAAAATTACGATGGCCCGGCCGTTCGCTACGGTCAGCTTTTCGGACAGGGTATCTCTGGTGCTACAATTCACTTGCTGCAAAATGACCAGCCACTAAACGCCTTTTACCTGCGTGATCACCTGGGTATCGGTGAAGACGGGCAGTCCGATTTTGCTGACAATGAAGCACTGTCCTTCCTGGGCAACCCTAACCCGGATGTGCTTTTGGGGGTTAACCTTGGCATTTACTACGGTAACCTGTCGTTCACCGCCAACTTCAACGGTACGTTTGGTGCGGATATCTACAACAACACCAAGAACACCGTTATTCCGATCGGTAACCTGGGATCACGTAACATAGATGCCAACTTGTTGAACCAGGAAAACCAAGAGGCAACGTCTAACGCCATTAAGTCCTCGGATCGCTACCTGGAAGACGGTAGTCATATCCGACTGGCTAACGCTACTTTGGCTTACAACTTTGGTAATATCGGAAATGCCATTAGTGGCGTTCGCGTGTACCTGACTGGCCAGAACTTGTTTGTGATTACGGATTATACTGGATTCGATCCGGAGGTTAACACCGTGAATGACTTCAATGGTCTGCCATCAGCAGGTATCGAATACGTGCCGTATCCTTCAGCTCGTACCGTAGTCGTTGGTGCCAGCTTTAATTTCTAATTGATTAATTTCCAAGGGGATCTGACAAAAAACGGAAACGTCTAGCTTTTGTCAGATTCCCAATAATTCTTGCAATAGTTTAATTTATATCCGAACTTTCAATTATAATTGAACTTTTGCCTAAAAGAGGAATTTGTATGAAACTTATCACTAAATGTTCACTCCTTCTGGGACTGGCACTCACTTTTAGTGCTTGTACTGACCTGGAAGAGACGCTGAACGAAGACCTTACTCGCCAGGATGCTGAGGCATTTCTGAATGCGAATACAGACGTGAGCGCCCTGCTGCAAGCAGCTTATGATGGCGTGCGCGGCTACCAGAGCCAGGAGTTTTACTGGGCTGCTCAGGAACACACCTCCGATGAGGTGATTGGGCCAACCCGCGGTCCCGACTGGGACGACAACGGTATCTGGCGTGTACTCCACGATCATACCTGGGCTGCTGACCACAGCTTCCTGGAGCAAACATTTAACCAACTGCTTCAGGTAGTCTTTACCACTACCAACATCCTGACTTTTGAGACAACAGCATCGGAAGAAGCGCAAGCTCGCTTTTTACGGGCCTTTGTCATGTTGTCATTAGTCGATGGCTGGGGGCAGGTACCATTCCGCGATGCCGGCGGTAATTTGCTGGAAGCACCGACTGTTCTTTCCGGACAGGAAGCAGTGGATTTTGTAATTTCTGAGACTGAAGCCATAATTTCGGATCTGCCAGACGGTCCCGCCAGCGTCGCTAATAAAGATGCTGCCCGGGTGCTTTTGATGAAAGCATACCTCAACAAAGGAGCATTCGCTAACCGTGAAAGCCCAACCTTTGATGCCGGTGATATGAACCAGGTGATCGCCCGTGCCGACGAGATCATCAATTCCGGTCAGTACGCACTTGCCGAAAACTACTTCGATAATTTCGCCCCCAATAATGATCAGATCTCCACGGAGAATATTTTCACTGGTGAAAATATTGGTGGCTCCAATGCCGGTAACGTAGCATCTCGCTGGTTCTGTACGCTTCACTACAACCAGAATCCTTCCGGTTGGAACGGGTTCACGACCATCGCTGACTTTTACAATAAGTTTGAGGAAGATGATGCTCGTGCTTCTGCCGACTATCCTGGAATGACCGACGTAAGTGGTATTAATGCCGGGTTTTTGGTAGGCCAGCAGGTCGATGGCGACGGTAATGCATTGGAAGACCGTCGCGGTAACCCACTGGCGTTCACCGAAGACGTTTCCATCATTGAAACCGGAAATGACCTGGAAATCACGGGTGTCCGCGTTGTTAAATACCCAATCGACTATGTGAATGGTCAGGTTGCCGATAACGATTATGTATTCTACCGCTATGCCGACGTTCTGCTGATGAAAGCCGAGGCGTTGCTGCGTACCGGTAACGCCGGTGAGGCATTGTCAATCGTCAATGAAATTCGTACCCAGCGTGGTGTTGAGCCATTCGCTGAGTTGACGCTGGACAACCTGATCGATGAGCGCGGGCGTGAATTGTACTGGGAAGGACATCGCCGTACCGATTTAATCCGGTTTGGCCGCTTCCTGGATGCCTGGGATGAGAAGCCTGCTTCCGGACCCGAGCGTCTGTTGTTCGCCATTCCTCCAACCGCTCTGGCGGTCAACCCTAATCTGACGCAAAATCCTGGCTACTAAGCCGTTGTGTGAGAAATAGTGGTTTCGCCGAATGGCGATGACGATCGCAAATGGAAAGGTCATTCGGTCTCCGGGTGACCTTTCTTTTTTTAACGGGAGGTTGGGCCTGTATGATATTATAAAATGCAAAGAACCTCCTCCCGACATAGGGGAGTAAGTATTGGGTATTTGGATGGAAGCAAATCTTAATACCTAACCCTGTACTAAATACAAGGTGAAGTTGCGACCCTTAGTCACTTATTAAACAGATCGGCCTTCTCTGCTCGCAGTAACGAAGTGAAGGCGAGAACCCCACATTTTTTTACCTTACGTGATCAACGCTAACCAATCACGAAGCCTATGAGACATTTGATCTGGGGCTTATTGGTGTTCCTTACCTGGTCTTGCCAAAAAGACAATACTGACACCACCCAAGTCTTTGAATTGCTGGATCCTCAACAAACGGGTATCCTTTTCAGCAACAATATTGAACACACCGAAGACTTCAACATCTTCAGCTACCGGAATTTCTATAATGGAGGTGGCGTATCCTTGGGCGATATCAATGATGATGGCCTTATCGACGTGTACATGACGGCCAACATGGGCCCCAACAAACTCTATCTGAATCGGGGTAATCTAACCTTTGAAGACGTTACCGAACAGGCCGGCGTTGCCGGTAATCGCGGTTGGAGTACCGGGGTGGTTATGGTCGATATCAACCAGGACGACCTCCTCGATATCTACGTGTGCAATGCCGGATACGTGGAAGGGGATGACCAGGCCAATGAATTATTCCTCAACCAGGGTGACGGTACCTTCCGGGAGGCAGCGGCAGAGTTTGGTCTGGATGAACGGGGCTATTCCACCCATGCCGCCTTTTTCGATTACGATCTTGACGGTGACCTGGACGCCTACATCCTCAATAATAGTTTCATACCGGTCAATACCCTGAACTACAGCAATAAGAGAGATTTACGGGCCGAAGACTGGCCCGTAAAAGACTTCCTCAAAGGAGGAGGCGATAAACTGTTGCGTAATGACGATGGGCAATTTGTCGACGTAAGTCAGGAAGCCGGTATTTACGGAAGCCTGATCGGCTTCGGTCTGGGGATAACGGTCGGGGACATCAACGGCGACATGTTGCCCGATATGTATGTCTCCAACGACTTTTTTGAGCGCGATTACCTCTACATCAATCAGGGTGATGGTACCTTCCGCGAAGACATAAAGAACTGGATGCAACACATCAGCCTGGCTTCCATGGGTGCCGACATGGCGGACTTAAACAACGATGGATATCCTGAGGTTTTCGTTACCGAAATGCTTCCCGAAACGGATAATCGCCGGAAATCGACCGTCACTTTCGAGAATTATAATACCTATTATCTGAAGGTACAACGGGATTTCGGTCACCAATACATGCAGAATACCCTCCAGCTGAATAATAAAAACCAATCCTTCAGCGAAATTGCCTATTTCAGCGGGGTTGCAGCCTCGGAATGGAGTTGGGGAGCTCTTCTCTTTGACGTGGATAATGACGGTTACCGCGACCTGTACGTTTGCAACGGAGTCTATCAGGATGTGACCGATCAGGACTTCATGGACTTTTTTGCCAATGATGTCGCCCAGAAGTTAGCACTGACCGGTGAGAAGGAGGAGATGCAAAAGGTGATTGACCGTATGCCCTCCGAACCGCAAAAAAATAAACTATTCCGCAACCGGGGCGACATGACCTTCGAAGACATTGGCGATCAGTGGGGTGTCGACCAAAAATCTTTTTCTAACGGAGCGGCCTACGGTGACCTGGATAATGATGGTGACCTGGATATGGTTATCAATAACCTGAACATGGAATCCTACGTGTACGAAAACCACGCCAATGATCTTTTTGATCACCACTACCTCACCGTCGATCTGCGTGGTTCCGGTGCTAATACCAGAGCGATTGGTGCCAAGGTTCAATTGTACCGCGGTGATGAGGTGCTCAACTTCCAGATGATCCCGTCCCGTGGATTTCAATCATCGATCGATTACCGGATGACCTTCGGACTGGGCAACTCTCCTGAATTAGACTCCATGGTGGTGGTTTGGCCCGACCGTACCCAAAGCGTTCGCACCAACGTACCCGTTGATACCATACTAACTCTTCGCTATACTGATGCCCGGAGGATTGATTATCAACCCGAATGGATCTTACCGGAAGGGCAGCCCGACCAACGCCTTTTCCAGGCACAACCCGTCGATCTGGCAGGCCATCAGGAAGATGAATATGTCGACTTTTTTCAGGAAGGGTTGACCATCCGCATGCTGTCGCGGGAAGGTCCCTGCGCCGCAACCGGAGATGTAAACGGAGATGGAACAGAGGATCTCTTCCTGGGCGGTGCTGCCGGCCAGGAAGCTTCTTTGTACCTGCAGCAGGAGGGCCAAATGGTACTCCGGCCCGATGCCGGCTTTACGTTGTACGCCGATTTCGAAGATACCGCTGCTGAATTCGTGGATGTTGATAACGACGGCGACCTCGACCTTTTCGTAGGGTCGGGAGGTAACCACCGGCCCCTGCGCGATCGGTTGATGCAGGATCGCCTGTACCTG
Source organism: uncultured Saprospiraceae bacterium (assembly GCA_964342305.1). GTDB lineage: Bacteria > Bacteroidota > Bacteroidia > Chitinophagales > Saprospiraceae > DT-110. Next base: position 34,774 of record CAYFGK010000013.1, read on the forward strand.
AATGACGGATCCGGCCAGTTTACCCTTTCTCCCAGCGCCATTCCGGTCAATGGCTTTAATACCGGTGAGGTTTTACCCCTTGATGTGAACGATGATGGGTTTAAGGACCTCATTGTGGCCAGCCGATCGGTACCTCAGCAATACGGGGCAGCCCCGATATCCTACTTATTCCTCAACCAGGGTAATGGTTCCTTTAGTGATGCGACTGAAACCATGGCTCCCGATCTGTTGCGGGCCGGTATGCTGACTGATGTGCAGGCTGCTGATCTCAATAATGACGGGCAGATCGAGCTCATTTTGGTCGGGGAGTGGATGGCACCTAAGGTACTCACCTGGAATGGACAAGCTTTTGAAACGTTCTCTGCCGGGTTGGAGGATTATTCCGGGTGGTGGAACACCCTGGAGGTGGCCGATTTAGATAACGATGGTGACCAGGATCTGATCATCGGTAACCGGGGAGAGAATTTTTATTTCACCGGTTCCCCGGAAAACCCGGCCAAATTGTGGTTGGCCGACTTCGATAACAATAAAACTGTCGAGAAGATTATCACCTATACGGTTGATGGCAAAGACAAGCCAGTGGTAACCAAACGGGAGTTGACCAGCCAATTGCCGGCCCTTAAAAAACAGAACCTCAAGCATGCTGACTATGCCGACCGGACCATCCAGGATCTGTTCGACCCCGGTGTTTTGGCGAAAGCCAGAGTACTGGAAGGAACGTATTTCAAATCGGCTGTGGCTCTGAATAACGGTAACGGGCAATTCACCCTGCAGGCCCTGCCATCCGAGGTCCAGTTCTCCTGCGTCTGCGATATTTACTGCACGGATCTGAATCAGGATAACCAACCGGATCTGGTGCTGGCCGGAAACGACAGTGGTTTTATGCCCCAGTTTTCCAAGCTGGACGCCAGCTATGGACACGTCTTGCTCAATGAAGGGGGCGGTAACTTCCGTCGCCTGGATAATCGGGATTCCGGGTTCTTTGTAGAAGGGGAGGTGCGGGCCATGACCGATGTCCGCCTGGGCGATGAATCCTTCCTGGTAGTTGGTCGGAATAACGCAAGCCCCAAGCTGTTTAAGTTTTTACGATAAACGTATAAGATACCATCCGCTATGACCACCAAGCGACTGTTTCTGGTTTTCCTGATGGCAGGGCTTTTCCTGCTCAACGCCTGCGAAAACGCACAAGAACCTCCGGAGGCTACCGGCCCACCTCCCTTTAAGATGATCAACGGGGCGGAATTGGGGCTGGATTTTTCCAATGAACTGGAGCAAACCAGCGAATTCAACGTCTTTAACTATATGTACTTCTTTAATGGGGGAGGGGTCGCTGCCGGCGATTTTAATCAGGACGGACTACCCGACCTGTACTTCACCAGTAACATGGAGTCCAACCGCCTGTTTCTGAATAAGGGCGACCTGCAGTTCGAAGATGTAACGGATCAAGCCGGCGTTCCCGGCAGCGGGGGGTGGAAAACCGGAGCCAGTGTAGTGGATATCAATCAGGACGGGATGCTGGATATCTACGTCAGTCAGATGGGGGATTTTCAGACGGTAGAGGGACGCAACCAGCTGTTCGTTTGCCAGGAAGTCGTAGACGGTGTACCTCGATTTGAAGAAAGGGCAGCCGAATACGGCCTCGACTTTGTCGCCTTCGGTACCCAGGCCTCCTTTTTCGATTACGATCTGGATGGGGACCTGGATTGTTTCTTGCTCAACCACTCCCTGCACGCCAATGGTACCTTCGGTAAGCGCAAGGCTTTTGACGATCGGCACCCGCAAGCCGGAGACCGGTTGTTGCGCAACGATAATGGTCGCTTCGTGGATGTAACCTCCGAAGCGGGTATCTACAGTACGGTCATTGGCTATGGCTTAGGGATAGCAACGGGTGATATCAACCTGGACGGGTGGCCCGATCTGTACATCGGGAACGATTTTCACGAAAACGATTACCTCTATTTGAACCAGCAGGATGGCACCTTCAAGGAGGTGCTCACCGAGCAAATGCGCCATACCAGCCGGTTCTCGATGGGGGTCGATATGGCAGATATTAATAATGATGGATTCAACGAGGTTCTCTCCCTGGATATGCTGCCCGAAGACCCCTACATTCTAAAAAGCTCGCTGGCGGAAGACTCGTACAGCATTTTCAATTTCAAGTTAGGGTACGGCTACAACCACCAATACTCGCGGAATAATCTGCAATTGAACCGCGGCGACAGTACATTCAGTGAGATCGGGATCTACTCGGGCATCTTTGCTACTGACTGGTCGTGGGCTCCACTCTTTTTTGACTTCGACCACGATGGATTGAAGGACTTGTTCATATCCAATGGTATTCCCCGCCGGATGAATGACATCGACTACGTTAACTACCGGGCTAACAATGAGATCCGTTGGAAACAACAAACTAATAACCTGGAAGAGGAAGACCTGACCGTAGTGGAAAAGATGCCACGCATCAAATTGGCAAATAAGTTCTACCGGAATCTGGGGGATTTGCGCTTCGACGATGTCTCCCGGCGGGTTGAAGGCGCCGAGCCTACTTTTTCCAATGGAGCCGTGACGGTGGATCTGGATGGCGATGGCGACCTTGACGTGGTGGTCAATAACATCGAGGATGCTCCTACTGTATACCAAAACCTGCTGATGGAGCAGAATCCCGAAACGGCACATGACTATTTGCGATTCGATCTGTCGGGACCGGAAGGCAACCGCCAGGCTATTGGTACACGGGCAATTTTGTACCGGGATAACCAGAAGCTTTACTTCGAGTATTTTCCGGTAAGGGGCTACCAATCCAGCGCCCTGGTCCCTTTCCATATACCGGTAGGCGACGCCTCTGCTATTGATAGCCTCCTGTTGATCTGGCCGGATAATACCGTGCAGGCTATTCAGGACCCGGCCATTAATGCAGTGCAACCGGTTACCTGGGTGGAGGGGCTGCCAACTTTCGACTGGTCTGCTTTTGCCGAAAGGCCGGAGCCTCCTTTTACCTTTCGGGAAAAAACAACGGATGTTGGCATCGACTATGTGCACGAAGAGAATGACTTTTTAGAGTTTGACCGGGAAGGACTAATTCCTTTTATGGTTTCGGCGGAAGGGCCCGGCGTGGCCATCGGGGATCTGAACCAGGACGGACGCGATGATATTTTCCTGGGATCTTCGAAGCGATATAAAAGCCGGATCTATTTACAACAATCGGATGGCAGTTACCGGGATGCTTCGCCGGCCACCATGCTGCAGGACAGTGTTTTTGAGGATGTTGACGCCGCAATGGCTGATCTGGACGGCGATGGACTTACCGATATCGTAGTAGCTTCGGGAGGCAATGAATACTGGGCTAGTCAGGATCCCCGCCGGCAACGCATTTATTGGAATCAGGGTAACGGATCATTTACGCTCGACACTGCTGCCTTCGGCAATACCTTTATGACGGGTGCGGCGGTGGAGGTAACCGATTTTAATGGCGATGATCTGCCCGATGTATTTCTGGGCGCGCGATCTGTTCCCTGGAATTACGGCAAAACACCGCAGTCATATTTGTTCCTTAATAAAGGGGACGGGGTTTTTGAGGATGTCACCAGCCGCCTGGCTTCCGGGTTGGGTAGCGTGGGTATGATCCGCGATGCCAGCTGGGTAGACCTGGACCAGGATGACGATCCGGATCTGTTGCTGGCGCTCGATTGGGGGCCCGTTACCGCTTTCATCAATAATAATGGCCGTCTGACGAAGAAAGTCCTCTGGAAAGAACACGGCTGGTGGAATGTCGTGCGCACGGCCGACCCGGATAAGGATGGCGACCTGGATATCCTGGTCGGTGGTATCGGAGCTAATGCCAAACTGCAGCCTACCTCCGAAGAACCGGTGCGGTTGTACATCAATGACTTTGATGATAATGATCAGGTCGATCAGATCCTGACCTATTACCTCGAAGGAAAGGAGTACCCATTTGCTACTTATGCCGAACTGACCAAACAATTACCTCCCCTGAAAAAAGAATACTTGTTTGCCAAGGATCTGGCCGCCGCAGAGTTGACCGATATCTTCGGTGCCACTAAATTGCGTCAGGCGGAGGTATTACACGTGGACGAAGCTCGTCACCTCTACCTGGAAAACCAGGGTGATGGCACCTATGTAAAGCACATCCTGCCGGAGGAGCTCCAGTTCTCAACCATCAATGATCTGTGGCCTATGGACCTTGACCAGGACGGTCAACCCGAATGGATCGCCGGTGGTAACTTCCACCGCAATAATATTGAGATGGGCCGCTATGATGCCAGCTACGGAAATGTGCTGGATTTTGATGAAGAAGGAAATATGGTCGTGCTTCCGCTGGGCGACGTTCATCTGGAGGGGGTTGTACAAAACATTCGTTCTTTGCGGATCAACGGTGAAGAGTACGTATTGATCGTGCGTAATGACGGTCCGGTCAGGGTGTTTCAGGCGGGCGTTCCCCGGTTGAATTTGTAAACAGCTTCTAAACAGACTATTCATTATGAAAACCTACACCTTTGCTTGTGCATTGCTGGCGGTGGCCTGTCTGGCCTGCCAGCCACAGACTTCGGAGGATACCTGGGTGGTTACCTCCCCGGATCAGACCCTTTCTCTACATTTTATGCTTACGCAAAATGGTGAGCCTGCCTACACGCTTGAGCGCGGTGATATGGTGGTCCTCGATACCAGCCTGATCGGTGGGTTTTCCTTCCGGGGCCAACCCGATCTGGGACAGGGGCTTTCGGTAATCGCGAGCCGTACCAATTCCTTTTCGGAAACCTGGGAAATGCCCTGGGGTGAACAACGCAACGTGGAGAATAGCTATAATGAATTAGCAATTGACCTGGAGGAAACCGGGGAGCCGGGCCGCCTCTTTAGGGTTGTTTTTCGGGTGTTTGAGGATGGTATCGGCTTCCGGTACGAATTTCCGGAACAGGATGGTCTTGAGGAGGTCGTGATCACCGATGAGCATACACGTTTCGCCCTGACCGGGGACCACACCACCTGGTGGATTCCCGGTGACTGGGACATCTACGAGCACTTGTACAATACCACCTCCTTTACCGAAATCGACGCCATAAGTAAGCGGGATCACCCGAATCTGGCACAGACTTACATACCCGAAAATGCGGTCAATACCCCGGTCACCATGCGTACTTCCGATGGTCTGCACCTCAGTTTTCACGAGGCAGCCCTGTACGATTACGCGGGAATGACCCTGAAGGTCGACGCCGAGAATATGCAGTGGGTAAGTGAATTAGTGGGGGATCCGGATGGTAATAAAGCCTATAAGACACTTCCGTTCCGAACCCCCTGGCGCACCGTGCAGTTGAGCGAGCAGGCAACAGACCTCATCGCCTCCAAACTGATCCTCAACCTGAACGAGCCCAACCAACTGGGTGATGTAAGTTGGTTCACCCCGACTAAGTATATGGGGATCTGGTGGGAGATGCACCTGGGTAAATCGACCTGGGACATGGCCAGCGGTATGCACGGGGCTACTACGGAAAATGCAAAACGCTACATTGATTTCTGTTCAGGTAATGGTATCGGCGCCCTGCTGGTGGAAGGCTGGAATACCGGCTGGGAGCGTTGGATCGGCTTTCCCGACCGCGAAGGCGTGTTTGATTTCGTGACCCCCTATGCCGATTACGACATTCAGGAAGTGGTAGCCTACGGTAAGGAGAAAGGTGTGGACATCATCATGCACCACGAAACGTCGGCAGCACCCCGCACCTACGAACAGCAACTGGATACGGCCTTTGCTCTGTGCGAGTCATTGGGTATTCACGCCGTGAAAACCGGCTACGTGGGCCCCATCATTCCCGAGGGAATCCGTCACCACGGGCAGTGGATGGTGAATCACTACCAGAAAGTGGTAGAAACCGCCGCCGAACACCGGGTAGCCGTCAATGCCCACGAACCCATCAAGGCCACCGGGAAGCGCCGTACCTGGCCCAATATTATCGCCCGGGAAGGGCTGCGCGGACAGGAATTCAACGCCTGGAGCATCGATATGAATCCGCCCGAGCACACCCTGATCGTTCCCTTTACGCGCATGCTTGGCGGGCCGATCGATTTTACGCCGGGTATTTTCAACATTAAGTTCGACAAGTATAAACCCGATAACCAGGTCAATACGACTCTGGCGAAGCAATTGGCGTTATACGTATTATTGTACAGCCCCGTTCAGATGGCCGCTGACTTGCCGGAGCATTATGAAGGGCAATCCGCCTTCCAGTTTATCCGGGATGTGGCCGTGGATTGGGATCAAACCGTCATGCTCAACGGAGAAGTGGGGGACTACCTGACCATTGCCCGCAAAGAACGGGATGGTGAACGTTGGTTTCTCGGGAGTGCCACTGATGAGGAAGGTCGCTCCTTTACGGTCACATTAGATTTCCTGGATCCGGATAAGACGTATAAAGCGATTACCTATGGCGATGGCGAAGATGCACACTGGAACGATAATCCACTGGCCATCGATATCAGGGAACAGGTGGTGGATGCAACGACCGAATTACCCATTGTACTGGCTCCAGGAGGAGGAGCTGCCGTTTCCTTCGAGCCCGTGAATGAGTAAGCATTCGTCTTGTTTTTGCCGAAAGGCAAAAGGAGATCCCAAAACGGTCTGAAACTTGCGCCTATAGTATTATGTTTGTAAAATAATGTGAGGTTGACAGGCTAAGCTACTGCTAAACAACGGAATGTCACCACCTCACGTTGTATTAAGTACAGGGTATCAGGTAGTAGTAATTGCTTTAATCCTTATACCTTCTACCTGTTACCCTTTCCCGGGAGGTTGGGCTTTGATAATCACCACTTCACAAATTGGTCTTTGACCAACCTTGCATTAAAATAGAATATGAAACAAGCTGATGATGAGGTACTATAAGCAAACAAAGTTTAACATTCTTTTTTCGGGACTGATCCTGGCGTTGTTTGGTATGCAGTCTTGCCAACCGGTAAATGAAAACTATCCGTCCGAGGCGGCTGATCCTAGCTTTTTGCACCAGACCATGAAGCAGCTAACGGATGTGATCGTCCACGATATCTTTTCGCCGCCAATAGCCAGTCGTATTTACGCCTATTCGAGCATTGCGGCCTACGAGGTATTGCAGCAGGATTATCCGGAATACCAATCGCTGGCCGGTCAACTCAACGAGTTTGAAGGTGTTCCGGAAGCTGATCCGGCCGAGGAATATTCCTTTCCACTAGCGGCCACGAAAGCTTTCATAACAGTGGGTAAGGCACTCATCTTTTCGGAGCAAATGATGGATGAGCACGAAGCTAAAATGATGGAGGAGTTTAAGGCTACCGGTATGCCCAACGATGTATTCCGGCGCTCCCTCGCCTACGGAGAAGAAGTGGGCAAGGCCATACTGGCCTGGTCGGCTACCGATAATTACAAAGAGACGCGTACCTACCCTAAGTACAGTATTGTTGAAAGCGATCCGGCTCGTTGGCAGCCCACTCCTCCTGACTACATGGACGGTATTGAGCCCCACTGGCGGGAGATACGCACTTTTGTGCTGGAAAAACCCGACCAATTCAAGCCCAAGCCACCGACGCCCTTTGATATGACGGAGGGTAGCCCCTTCTACCAGGAGGTGATGGAGGTATATAATGCGGTGCAGGAAGAAGCAGATAATCAGGAAGAGCGCATTGCCATCGCTGAATTCTGGGATTGCAATCCCTACGTATCCCACCACGTGGGGCACGTTATGTATGCCACGAAGAAGATCACTCCCGGTGGTCACTGGATCAATATCGTGCAAATCGCCTGTGAGACGGCAAAAGCCGACATTATGAAATCAGCCGAGGCTTACGCCATGACCTCTCTGGCACTGGCCGATGGCTTTATCAGTTGCTGGGATGAAAAGTATCGGTCCAATCTGATACGCCCCGAAACGGTAATCAATGAATACATTGATGAGTCGTGGGCACCAACCCTGCAGACCCCCCCCTTTCCCGAGTATACGAGCGGGCACAGTGTGATATCGCGGGCAGCGGCAACGGCCCTGACCTCCATTTTTGGGAATGATTTTGCCTTTCACGATACCAGTGAAGAGGAATTCGGGCTGCCTTCCCGGACCTTCGATTCTTTTTACCAGGCTTCGGAGGAAGCAGCCCTGAGTCGTCTGTACGGCGGGATCCACTACCGTCCGGCTATCGAAGTCGGGGTGGAGCAAGGGCAGAAGGTGGGTAACTACATTGTGCAACAGGTAAAGACCCGCTCGCAAGTGTCCGAAGTGAAATAGCGCTTGGTCACTGTGAGGTCTCAGCAAAAGCCGGTCCGACGCGTCGGACCGGCTTTTGCTTTTGCCGCAAGGCTGAAATACTGCTGCGGGAAAGATTTTTGGGATGGGTTCGTGGCAATCCGTATATTTTGATCTGCGAAAAACCACTTGCCTATGGCCTTGTCAAAAAGAGTGGGCTTATTCCTGGGTCCGCTGCTGTTTGTGATTCTTTTGTTTATTCCGAATCCCGACGGGTTTACTGAATCTGCCTGGAAAGTGATGGCCGTGGCAGCACTGATGCTGGCCTGGTGGGTCACCGAAGCGGTGCCTTTGCCGGTGACTGCTCTGGTCCCAATGGTTTTACTTCCGTTCCTGGATGTAATGCCCATGCAGGAAGCAGCGGCTCCTTACGCCAGTCCTATTGTTTTCCTGTTTATGGGTGGTTTCATGATCGCTCTGGCCATGGAACGGTGGGACCTGCATCGCCGCATCGCCCTTAATATTGTGCAGTTTACCGGAACGAATGCCAACGGCATTGTGCTCGGTTTTATGCTGGCAACGGCCGCCCTCAGCATGTGGATAAGTAATACGGCAACCACCGTGATGATGCTGCCTATCGCCCTGTCGGTGATCGGTCTATTGCGTAAGTCGGGAATAAACATTACCGACAAACGCATGCGCAATTTTGCCCTGAGCATGATGTTGGGGATTGCCTATGCTGCCAATATCGGGGGAACCGCCACAATTATCGGCACACCCCCCAACGTCGTTTTTGCGGGCATTCTGAGTGAAGAGTTTGGTGTAGAAGTGACCTTCGCCCGCTGGATGATCATGGGCCTTCCGTTTTCCCTGATATTGCTGGGGATCACTTATGTATTTCTGGTCCGTATCCTCCATCCCAATAACCTGGGGAAATTCGAAGGGGCACAGACGATCATCGATCAGGAAGTGGAGGACCTTGGAAAGATATCGATCGGGGAAAAGCGGACCCTGGCGGTCTTTGCCACTACTGCATTGCTGTGGATCTTCCGGACCAACCTGACCAAACTATTGCCTTTCCTGTCATTGTCGGATGCCGGCATCGCCATGCTGGCCTCGATCGTTCTTTTTCTGGTTCCGGTCAACTGGAAAAAAGGTCAATTTCTGCTGGAATGGTCGGATACCGAAAAGTTACCCTGGGGGATTCTGCTCCTTTTTGGCGGTGGCCTGAGTTTGGCCGGCGCCTTGTCAGATACCGGAATTATCGATATGATCGGTAGCGGATTTTCCGGAGTGGAACGGGCCGGCTTTTTCATCATAATCGGCCTTACTGCGGTGAGTCTTTTCCTGACGGAGATCATGTCGAACGTTGCTCTGGTGACTATCTTTCTGCCGGTAGTAGGGGCTATTGCCGTAGGGGCTGGGATCGATATCCTGCAGGTAACGATTCCGGTGACCCTGGCGGCCAGTTGTGCATTCATGTTACCCATGTCGACCCCCCCCAATGCCATTGTGTTTGCTTCGGGCTACATAACGGTGCCCCAAATGGTACAGGCCGGATTTATTTTGAATCTGATCGTCATTCTTATGGCGGCGGTACTTGCTAAGTGGATCGTTCCCCTTATTTTTGGCGTTTGATCAGGACAATCATCTATGGATAAGAATCATATACATCAACTGGCGGATACCTTTTTTCCGGAAGTGGTCGCTATTCGCAGGCACCTCCATATGCATCCCGAATTATCCTACCAGGAAACGGAGACCGGCAAGTACGTAGCCCGGCAGTTGGAAATGCTCGGCATACCACATCAGCACGGGGTTGCCGACAATGGCGTGGTCGCGCTGATTGAGGGCCGGGACCCCGATAGCAAAGTAGTGGCTTTACGTGCCGATATGGATGCGCTGCCAATTCAGGAGGCTAATGAGGTGCCATACCGATCGCAGGTCGATGGGGTGATGCATGCCTGCGGGCACGATGTTCACACCTCCTCCCTCCTGGGAGCGGCCCGTATTCTGCACGAAGCCCGGGATCAGTTCCGGGGTACGATCAAGTTGCTGTTCCAGCCGGCCGAAGAAAAATTGCCGGGTGGAGCTTCACTGATGATCAAAGAAGGCGCTTTACGGAATCCCGAACCTGTCGCTATTTTTGGCCAGCATGTACACCCGCCACTAGAGGTTGGCAAGGTGGGCATTCGAGCGGGAATGTATATGGCCTCTGCAGATGAGCTTTACCTTACGGTAAAAGGCAAAGGAGGCCACGGGGCCCTGCCACACGAATGTGTAGACACCGTTTTGCTGGCCAGTCATCTGGTGGTTGCTTTGCAACAATTGGTAAGCCGGCGAGCTAACCCTACCATCCCCACCGTACTGACGTTCGGTAAGGTCAACTCCACGGGAGGTGCCACTAACATCATTCCCGACGAGGTGAAGCTGCAGGGAACCCTGCGTACCATGGACGAAACCTGGCGGTTTCGCGCCCACGAACTACTGCGCGAACTCGTGGAGAACCTGTCGAAATCGATGGGGGGTACGGCGGATCTGCGCATTGAAGTTGGGTACCCTACACTCTTTAACGATGAGACTCTGACCGGACGCGCCTTTGATTACGCCCGTGAATTTCTGGGTGACGATAAGGTAGTTGAGCTGCCCATCCGTATGACTGCCGAAGACTTTGCGTATTATTCCCAGGAAATGCCGGCCTGTTTTTACCGGTTGGGTACGGGGAATCCCGCTAAGGGGATCACTTCTCCCATCCACACCGACACTTTTGATATTGACGAAGAAGCATTACGGACCGGAATGGGACTCATGGCGTGGATGGCACTTCGGGAGTTGGAGGAGTAGGGAGGTCCACGGTTGACGGCAGACGGCTTACGGCTCACGGCAGACGGCTTACGGTTTACGGCCCACGATCCTGCTTTAGGCCACAGCTTTAGCTGTGTTGATAAGCAAGCAATCCCAATGAAACTAACCACTTTAGTGGTTGACCTAAAAAAGACACGGAAAAGAACGTTTACGTACACATATAATTATTTTTCGTAACATTATAAATTAAACAGCGTATAGTAACGTGAGGTTGGGCACTGACATATTTGTAAAGTGATGATGGTGACCTCCCGGTATAGAGTAGTAGGTATAGGGTATCGGGGTTAAATCGAATCCTACTACCCAATACCAAATACAAGGTGGGATGCTATGTTTAGCAAAATACCTGAGCCCCAAACTCACGTTATAGTATATTGTCGATCAGTTCGTATCGGCTTCCGAGAATCGTTTTCCTGGTACGTGCTTTTTGGGAGGAAATAGAAGTCCCCCTCCGCATCCGCTAAATTCCCTTTACATGGCACACCTGTTGATCATTGATGATGACCCTAAGATACGCCACTCCCTGAAAGATATTCTGGAGTTTGAGGGCTATGAGATATCCGAAGCCACCGATGGCTTGGATGGTCTGGCAAAGCTCAAAAAGGTAAAAAAGCTCGATCTGATCCTGCTGGACATAAAGATGCCCAAGATGGATGGCATGGAGGCCCTGGAGCGGATACAGATCCTTCGGCCCGATATTCCGGTGATCATGATCTCGGGGCACGCCACCATCGATACGGCCGTGGAAGCGGTCAAAAAGGGAGCCTTTGACTTCATCAGTAAACCGCCCGATCTTAACCGTCTGTTGATCACGATCCGCAATGCGCTTGACAAATCCAGCCTGGTCACGGAAACCAAAAAGCTAAAGCGAAAGGTTTCCCAGTCCAAGGTTCAGAAAATGATCGGTTCGTCGGAGGCTTTGGGCCAAATTCGACAGACCATCGACCAGGTGGCTCCCACGGATGCCCGGGTATTGGTAACCGGACCCAACGGTACTGGTAAAGAATTAGTGGCGCGCTCCATCCATCTTAAAAGCACCCGGTCCGATCAGCCCATCGTGGAGGTAAATTGCGCGGCTATTCCGTCAGAATTGATCGAGAGTGAGTTGTTCGGGCACGAAAAAGGAGCCTTTACGTCGGCGCATAAACAGCGCAAAGGAAAATTCGAGGAAGCGCACGGCGGTACCCTCTTCCTGGATGAGATTGGGGACATGAGCATGTCGGCCCAGGCAAAAGTGCTGCGTGCCCTGCAAGAAAACCGTATTCGCAGGGTGGGAGGGGAAAAAGAAATACAGGTAGATGTGCGTGTTGTGGCAGCGACTAACAAAGATCTGCGGGCGGAGATCGAAGCAGGACGATTTCGGGAGGATCTGTACCATCGCCTGGCGGTGATCATCGTTCAGGTGCCTTCGCTCAACGAACGTCGGGGGGATATTCCCGAACTCGTGGAGCATTTTATCGAAAAAGTATGTTCCGAACAAGGTCGTACACCCAAACCCATTGAATCCGGGGCACTGACCCTTCTGCAGGAACAAAATTGGACGGGGAATATTCGGGAACTCCGCAACGTGGTGGAGCGACTGATCATACTTAGCAGTCAGACCATTACAAAAGAAGATGTGGAACGATATGTAGTTCCGGTAAGTGCCGACCAGAGCAATCCAAAACTAAACGAATTATTTTCCCGTTGTAATGATCTGGATGAAGTGCTGACCTTTGTACGGGAAGCTTATGAATCCCGTCAGGGGTGAGTTCGTTCATCAATTGGCACTTGCGAGCCCGTCACCGTGTCTGGTGAAGGGCTCGTATCACTTATGCCTATCTGTCAATATCGAGTGAAAACTGTCTTATGGTAGAAAAAGGAAATGAAAATACACCGCCCACCCAGAAGCAAGGTATGCGACAGTGGGGGCAGAAACTTCAAGCTGAGAACTCCTGGACAATGTTCAAGGTGATCTCAGAATTCGTTGAAGGCTTTGAAAGCCTCAACCAGATTGGTCCTTGTATTTCCATCTTTGGATCCGCCCGGACCAAGCCCGATCACCCCTATTACAAAAAAGCGGTGGACATCGCCCGCAGGCTGACCGAAGAAGGGTTTGGCGTTATTACGGGGGGTGGCCCCGGTATTATGGAGGCCGGAAACAAGGGGGCTTCACTGTACGGTGGAAAATCAGTGGGACTAAATATCGATTTGCCCTTTGAGCAGGGATCTAACCAATACGTTGACTACGACAAGAACCTGAGCTTCCGCTACTTTTTTGTCCGCAAGGTGATGTTTGTAAAGTACGCTCAGGCATTTGTAGTACTACCGGGAGGCTTCGGCACGATGGACGAATTATTCGAAGTACTCACCCTGGTTCAAACGAATAAGATCACCAAACTGCCGATTATTTTAGTTGGTAAAACGTACTGGTCGGGGCTGCGTGACTGGATCAAACAAACCATGCTGGAGGATGCCCATAATATTAACGAAGTAGACCTTGATCTGATGCCGATCGTGGAAGATCCGGAGGAAGTCATCGACATTATCCGTAAGTTCTACGATCGAAAAGAAAAACTGGGACCGAATTACGAACTCTAGTCGTCAGAATCAGGTCATTGGTATGATTCCACGGTGCACTTGGTAGGATTTTAGTTGTTACGGTAGACAAGGCAGGCAACCAATCTGCCATTTTATTCGTTCTTAGAGCGATTTGCCTAATGTTACGTTAAAAGTTTACGCACAGTGGTAGTATACAAAACCCGAACGGCTACAGAGGATCATTTTATGCAAATGGTATCCTGGATCCTGGACATCCCAAGTAATCAAATGAATCCGCATACTGATTTTGTGGACGATTTATACCTTGATCCGTTGGAACGGGAACTCCTCATTGCCAAATTAGAACGTTCCTACGGTGTCGTACTGAGCCCGGAGGAAGTGGCATCTATTGATACCATTCAGGATGCTTGCAGATGTTTTCAACAACACGCTGCCTGATCGCTAAGAACACAAAAACAAAAAGCCCGCATCTGTCTTCAGATGCGGGCTTTTTTATTCCTTTCATTGGGTACGGGGTACTTACCCCACGTTTCCAATTACAAATAGCTGATCGAGGTTTGGAGTAGGGTTGCCACCGGCTGTTTCAAGGGTCACAGCAAAAGCTTGTGCCCCTTCAATGAAGGGTACGGATATCAGGTCGCCGCCGGATGCATCGATCTCAAAGACGCCCATATCGACGGGGTTGCCATCGATCAGAGCCCACAGCTGGTAGGTCATATCATTGGGTGGAGCCGGCAGGCTGCCCGCCGACAGGAGCGCTACCTGATCGGAAGGATTAAAGTAGACGGTTGCCAGAGCGTCCGGAGCGTTATCAGTGCCTTCCATTCTTACCGGCACGGTACTCTGATTGGAAAGCACGTCCAGGCTCCGGGATAATTGATCGTTCTGTGCCTGGATCTCATCACAATCCTCCTGAAGGGTTTGCAGATTTGCCTGAATCTGTTCCAGATCATTTTGGGTATTGCGCTGCTGTGAGAAGGCCCAAATAGCAGCAGCTACCCCAATGAGTGCTAAGAATCCGAAAATCCAGGTAGCAGCACCGCTGCCGGATCGCGCTGAAGGTTTTTCCGCGGCTGGTGCAGCGGAGGTCTGGGGAGCTACTTTCTCTAGTACGGCAGTAAGAGTGCCCGCCGGCGGTGGAGTGCCGTACATGACAGCATATTTCTCCAGTGCCATCTCAATTCGATCGAGTTCAGCTCTCACCTCCGAATGCTGTACGGCCATGCGCTCTACTTCGGCCGATTCAGCGGTGGTGGTATCCCCGAGCAGATATTGCTCCAGAATACCGGATGATATGTACGCTTGGATGTCCAATGTCCTTCGATTGTTGTTTACAAGAAATATTCGTGTTGCTTAGTTGCTCTTCAGTCTTTAGTTCCGTTGCTTATTAAAACAGTAGTCTCATAACCCCTTCATCACCGAGTACGGATCGCAGGGTGGAAATGGCTTTACGAACACGGGTTTTAACCGTACCCAGTGGCATATCCAATGCTTCACTGGCTTCTTTTTGGGTGTATCCTTTAAAGTATAATAGGTTGATGATGCGCTGTTCGTCTTGGGAGAGTGTCTTCAAAACCTTTCGGAGACCGGGATCATTAATGCGCGCATCCTCACTTAGGTTGCTGTCATTATATACGTAGTCGGGTAGTGTTTGAGTTTTACCGTCCTGTTTAAAATTTTTCGAACGTGTAATATCGATGGCTGTATTCCTGGCTATTCGGGCCAACCAGGTAAATAAACGTCCTTTCCCTTCCTTGTACTGATCCATATTATCCCAGGCTTTCATCAATACATCCTGCAGGGCTTCCTGGGCTACTTCGGCCTGGGGTAGTCGCTCCAGCAAAATCCGGTAAAGAGCCGCTGAATAATTGTCGTGCAGTAAAACAAGTCCGGTCCGGTCTCTGGTTCGAATGAGCCGGACAATTTTCTGGGATAAGTCTTCGGTAGGTCTATTGGATGTTGGCATGCGCTTTTTGTAAGACTAGGCAAATGTAAGTGGGGGCCATTCAAAGGTACTTTTTTAAATCCAAACGTCAGGAATGCTTCGTATGTGAATTTGACGACACAAAGCGGGTTGTTTACGTCAATCGTCAACAACCTGCATGTGTGTCCGTTAAAGTAGCATTTCAATCACAAAAGATACTCTATGAGACGAGTTTACGCATTTTTATTTTTTGTATTAATTGGTGGGCTAGCCGTATTACAGGCTCAGGATACCTACCGGGCCACCTTGTCGGGCCGTCATGAGGTGTTGCCGGTATTAAGCAACGGTTCAGGATCTGTTGAAGCCGTACTTGATGGTAATGAATTAACAGTCACCGGTTCCTTTAGTGGTTTAGACGGTATGTTTGATGCGTCCGTTGCCGGCGGTTCTCACCTGCATATTGGGTATGCCGGTGAAAACGGTCCTATCGCCATTGAACTCGATGCGAATACCTCACTGGACCTGCGAAGTGGAACTTACGAAGCTGTTTCCAATACCTACACCCTTACCGATGATCAGGTGATAGCCCTGCAGGAGCGCCGAATGTATTTTAATTTGCATACGGATATGTTCCCCGGCGGAGAACTTCGCGGGCAATTACTACCCGCTTCCGATGCCACCTATTACATCAACCTCTTGGGTAGCAATGAGGTACCCAGCGCCATGACGCAGGCAAGTGGTGCCCTGACTCTGGAAGTCAGAAATGACTCCCTATTCGTTGCGGGGGCGTTTTCCGGGCTGGAGGGTGATTTTGATGCCTCCATTGCGGGAGGAGCCCACCTGCATACCGGAATGGCCGGAGAGAATGCCGGGGTGGATATTCTGCTGAATGCCACCACTAATGCCGACCTGAAAGGCGGTGTTTTTGCGGCAGCCGATAACGGCTTTGCTCTGGATGCCGGCCAGATGGACCTGCTGGAAGCTCGCGGATACTACGCCAACCTCCACTCAACAACCTTTCCCGGCGGTGAGCTACGCGGACAAGTAACGGGCATGGCCCAGGCGGTGTTCCGCGCCCATTTATCGGGAATGAACGAAAATCCGGTTGTTGTGAGTGGCGCCGGCGGACAAATACTCGGTGAATTGCACGGCGATAGTCTGATCGTCCACGGTAGCTTTGACGGACTGGAAAGTCCCGTCGCAGTTGCTATTGCCGGCGGTTTACATCTGCACGTAGGAGCAGCCGGTTCGAATGGTCCCGTTGCTATTCCCCTATCGGCCGATTTTGATGCCGATCAGCAGGGAGGTAGTCTCCATCCTGCATCGAATACCTATACATTGGACTCCGATGCCCGGGCGGCACTAATGGCCCGCGGAATTTACCTGAATATTCACTCTAATCAGGAACAATCGGGTGAAATTCGGGGGCAAATGTTGCCCGAAGCTCAGATCATTTTTCACGGTAACCTCTCAGGTGTGCAGGAAGTACCGGATGTAACGACTACTGCCTACGGTGCTATCAAAGGTGAGCTGAACGGTAGTATGCTCACCGTTTCCGGCTCGTACAATGGGCTAAGTGCCTTGGTCGACGTCAGCATTGCCGGTGGGGCACACCTGCACCAGGGAGCTGCCGGAGCAACCGGTGGTGTTGATTTTGTGTTGACCTCCGACTTTGATCTGGACATGACCGCCGGCGCTTTTTCGGCAGGCAACAACTCCTTTGAGTTGGATTCAGCTCAGGTAGCTGCTCTGCGAGCCCGTAAATACTATGCTAATATTCACAGCCTTAACTTTGGTGGTGGTGAATTGCGTGCACAACTTTTGGCGGAAGCCAATTACTATTTCACGACCCCTCTGTCCGGTGCCGTGGAAGTGCCCACTCCAATCGATACTGATGCGCGCGGCCTCTTCATCTTTGAGGTACGCGGTGAATCAATGGTCGGTGTCGGATCGCTGAGCGGGCTTTCCAGCGCTATCGATACTGAAATTGCCGGTGGGGCACACCTGCACGCGGGTATGGCCGGTGAAGCAGGTCCCGTTATCAAACTGCTGAACCTGACGATCGATGGCGGTACCAGTGCAACCCTGGAAGCCTCAGATAATTTAATTGATATGACGGAAGGCCAGTTAGATACTCTCCGTGATCGCGGCTATTACGCCAATATTCACACCACGAATTACGGAGCCGGTGAATTGCGCGGACAAACGCTGCCAATGGCAACCGCTTATCTGACTACGACTCTTGCCGGCATAAATGAAGTACAACCGGTAATGACCGCCGCCTCCGGTGGATTGGCCGTCGAATTGAACGGTGATATTCTGACAACTACGGGCTCCTTTGCCAACCTGGAAAGTGCCTTCGATGCCAGTATCGCCGGCGGAGCTCACCTGCATACGGCAGGACCAGGAGCAAACGGTGGTGTTGATATACTCCTCAATACGGATGTATCAATGGATACTACCGCCGGGGTGTACCGCGCTGATAATAACCGCGATACCCTGACCGAAAGCCAGATCATGACTTTCCTCGAAGGTGGGTATTACGCTAATATTCATACCCTGGGTAACCCGGGTGGTGAATTGCGCGGACAGATACTTCCGCAACTGAACTTCTTCCCCGACAATGCCCCCGATATCACGGGGCCGGTCGATGGTGTGGAATTGACTCTGGAGGGCGCACTGTCCACTTTGTTGAACATCACCTGGATGGATAGCGCCGAAGATGAAACCGAAGTTGCTTATATCTGGCAGGCCGCCATTGATGCTGACTTTGATACCCTTGTCTTTCAGGCAAATACGGGTAGCAACGCACAGCTTGATCTTACTTACGGAGCCCTGGATACCCTGCTCGCCAGCCTGGGTGTGGAAGCGGGGGCAACGGCCACCGTATACCACCGCGTAGTCGCCACCGACGGATCCAATCAGACACCTGGAATGGGATCCGTGGCGAATTTCACCCGTGCGATGTCAACCAATACCGAAAACCTGTTGGCCGACGGTTCCAGCTTTATGGCCTACCCAACCGTTACCAGCGGAAACATTCGATTAGAAGCCCAATTGCGTGAAGCGGGAACCATGGAGGTCACCATTATGAATGCCGTAGGACAACCAGTCCAACGCATCCGTGCCATCGGTACGGGCGAACGTCTGCAGGAGAATATTGACCTGAGTGGGCGATCGGCCGGTATGTACTGGATCCAACTCCGCGTTGACGGTCAACCCGCTGCTACCCAGCGCGTACTGCTGCGTAACTAAAATCCACCGGGGTTGGGACATGGGTAGGTAAATTGCTGAATGTCCCAATCACGCGTTGTATTTGGTAAGGGTATGGTAGTAGCACCTGCTTAAATCCCAATGCCCTCTACCTGCTACCGGAAGGTTGAGCCTTGATTACCATCAATTCAAGGACTGGTCTGCGCTCAACCTCCCGATAAAATTTTTAACGGTTTTTGGAGACTTATAATTTGGAATAGGTTGTTTTGAAGTGGGGCCACCGCAAGGTGGTCCCATCTTTTTTATACCTTTCGGTAAAAATGGCCTACAATCGACGTTCCCATAGTCTGGAGCAGGTCGCCTACAAACTGGGATTATCCTGGGTAGGTGACGACACAGATCGCACCCTGCCTTTCCTCCGGGATTTTCAGCTGTTGCGTGGCCATAGCAAGAAGATCAAACATCTGATGGAGGAGCGTGACGGCCTGCTGGAGACGGATATCCGGATCTTCGATTACCAGCATGTTATCTCGGCCGGGAATTCACATAAAAAAGAAAATCAAACCGTCTTTTTCGTCCAATCCCAAAATCTGGGTCTACCGGAACTCTACCTGCGCCCGGAGCATTTCCTGCACAAAGTCGGGGAATACCTGAATCTGACCCGTGACATCGACTTTGAAGCACATCCCGATTTTTCCAGGCAATACCGTTTGACCGGTAAGGACGAAGATTTCATACGCGCTTCATTTAACGAGCATGTGCTGCATTTCTTCACCTTCAATAAAAAATGGTCGTTCGAGGGGGTGAACTACTATTTTATACTCTACCGCCGGAATAAACTGATACCGCCCGGTGAGATCGAGCGGTTCTACCAAATGGGAAAGCACCTGATGCACATGCTGAAATCCGAGTTTCCACCGGCAGATGCCTGAGTGTGGAAAACTTGTGCATAGTACATCCAAAAGGTGCCACAAATTGTTTCTATCTTTCAACAAGCTATAGCTCCTTTTGGAAAAATGTGGGTGGCTGCCTGAATTGGGTATCCCAAAGCAAGCAGCTCCTCAAAAAAGTCCAGCACGATTATGCCTGACTACGTTCACCTCCATTGCCATACCCAGTATTCATTGCTCGACGGAGCCTCCGAGATCGGAGCCATGATGGACAAGGCCGCCGCCGACGGGCAGAAAGGGGTCACCCTTTCGGATCACGGCAATATGTACGGTGCCTTCAAATTCGTGGCCGAGGCGGAACGCCGCGACCTCAAACCCATCATTGCCTGTGAGTTCTATCTGGTAGAAGATCGCCACAAAAAATCGTTCTCGCGGGCCGCAGGGGAGAAGGATGACCGCTATCATCAGTTGCTCATCGCTAAGAATACCAAGGGGTACGAGAACCTGTCCAAGCTCTGCTCACTGGGTTTTATCGAAGGCTTGTACGGCAAATTTCCACGCATCGATAAGGAGTTAGTCCTGCAGTACCACGAGGGTATCATCGCAACTTCTTGCTGCATCGGTGCCGAGATACCGCAAGCCATCCTGAAAGGACAGATC
Organism: uncultured Saprospiraceae bacterium; assembly: GCA_964342305.1. Classification (GTDB taxonomy): domain Bacteria; phylum Bacteroidota; class Bacteroidia; order Chitinophagales; family Saprospiraceae; genus DT-110. The sequence goes on from CAYFGK010000013.1 coordinate 55,083, forward strand.
GAGGAAGCCGAAGAAAAACTCAAATGGTGGCTGGACCTGTTCGGGGAGGACTTTTACATCGAACTACAACGCCATCGCGGACTGGAGAATATCGATGGCACCGGGGTGAGTCAGGAGGATATTAATCAACAGCTGCTGGCTTTCGCCAAAAAATACAATGTCAAGGTCATCTGTACCAATGACTCCCACTACGTGGAAGAGGATGATTACCTGCCCCACGATATCTTGCTCTGCATCAATACGAACAGCCTGATCGAGGATGAAAAGCGGTTTCGCTTCCCGAGTTCCGACTTCTATTTCAAGTCGCAAGAAGAAATGAACCAGCTGTTCAAGGATGTCCCCGAATCCGTGGATAACACCATGGAGATTTACGATAAAGTGGACTCCCTCAAGCTGGCCAGGGATATTTTGCTGCCGGCTTTTCCCATGCCGGAGCGATTCAAGACGCAGGACGAATACCTGCGCCACCTCACTTACGAAGGTGCTAACAAACGCTACGGGACCATTACGCCAGAAATACGGGAGCGACTAGATTTTGAGTTGTCCGTCATCGAACAGTCGGGCTATCCGGGATATTTCCTGATCGTGCAGGATTTCACGACGACCGCCCGCGAGATGGGGGTGTCGGTGGGGCCGGGGCGTGGTTCGGCCGCGGGATCGGCGGTGGCCTACTGCATCGGGATCACCAACGTAGACCCCATCAAATACGATCTCCTGTTCGAGCGCTTCCTAAACCCCGAGCGGGTGTCCATGCCGGATATTGATATCGACTTCGACGATGAGGGGCGGCAAAAGGTGATCGATTACGTAATCGATAAGTACGGGCAAAACCAAGTGGCTCAGATCGTGACCTACGGTACCATGGCCGCCAAGATGTCGCTGCGCGACGTAGGCCGGGTACTCGATATTCCATTGCCCGAAGTGGACCGCGTTGCTAAAACCTTCCCCGCTCACCTCAAGGCTACCTTGAATAAGGTGCTGGCCGACGGAGATGTCGACGGGAAACTCAAAGGTGCCCTGAATTCGGAAGAATTAGAAAAGGCCTACCAGTTCCGGAAGATGGCGGAAGCCGGCGACGATGTCGGACACATGATTCAAACCGCCAAAAAGCTGGAGGGCTCCGTACGCAATACGGGAATCCACGCCTGTGGAGTGGTGATCACGCCGGATGAGATCACCAAGTACGTACCGGTAAAGGCCGACAAGGATACCGGTATGCTGGTCTCCCAGTTCGACAACAGCGTCGCGGAAGATGCCGGTCTGTTGAAGATGGACTTCCTCGGCTTAAAAACCCTGACCATCATCAAGAAGGCAGTGGCAATGGTGAAAGCCAACCACGGGGTGGAACTCGACATGGATCTGGTGCCCCTCGACGACGAGGAAACGTATAAATTGTTCCAGCGAGGGGAAACGATCGGCATTTTCCAGTACGAGAGTTCGGGAATGCAGAAATACATGAAAGAACTGGTCCCTTCCGCTTTTGAGGACCTGATCGCCATGAATGCACTGTACCGCCCGGGACCACTGGAGTATATTCCCGAGTTTATTGACCGTAAGCACGGCCGCAAACCCGTGATCTACGACCTCGATGAGATGCAGGAGTACCTGGAAGAAACCTACGGTATTACGGTGTACCAGGAGCAGGTGATGTTGCTTTCGCAAAAATTGGCCGGCTTTACCAAGGGCCAGGCCGATATGCTGCGGAAAGGCATGGGTAAAAAGAAGAAAAAGATCATCGATATGCTCCACCCTAAATTCCTGGAGGGTGGAAAAGAACGCGGGCACTCGGAAGAAAAGCTGCAAAAGATCTGGAAAGACTGGGAAGCTTTTGCCTCTTATGCCTTCAATAAGTCGCACTCAACCTGCTATGCATTTGTGGCTTTTCAGACCGCCTACCTGAAGGCCCATTATCCGGCCGAATTTATGGCCTCTGTACTGACCAATAATAAAAATGATATTTCCAAGGTGACCTTTTTCCTGGAGGAGTGTAAGCGCATGGGGCTGACGGTGCTCGGACCTTCCGTGAACGCCTCCCTCTCGGATTTTTCGGTCGATCAGGAAGGCAATATCCGATTTGGCTTGTCCGCCATCAAAGGAGTCGGTGAAGGACCCGTGGAGGAGATATTGACCAATCGCGCAGAGCACGGTCCTTTCGAAAGTTTCTTCGATATGATGCGCCGTCTGAATCTGCGCTCCGTCAATAAAAAGGTACTGGAAAGCCTGGCCCTTAGTGGCGGGCTGGATTGTTTTGAAGCTGACCGGGCTCTTTATTTCACCCCCTCCGACAAATACGACACTTTACTGGAGCACGCCCTGCGGTACGGAAACGCCTACCACGCCCAAAAAAGTCAGGCCAAAAATTCACTATTCGGTGAAACAGACGAGGTGATGATTCCCGAACCGAAGCTACCGGAATACCGCACCTGGCCGCTGGTTGAGCGATTGAACCGGGAAAAGGAGGTCACCGGTATCTTCATCAGCGGGCACCCACTGGATGATTACCGGCTCGAAGTGGAGAACTTCATGACCTGCCCGCTGAATAAAGCAGAGAACCATATCCACAACGGATCCATCAAATTGGGTGGAATCCTTACCAAGGCCATTCACCGGATCAGTAAGAACGGCAACGGCTGGGGGATCTTTGAGATGAGTGATTTTGACGGAAGTCTGGAATTCAAACTCTTTGGCGAAGACTACCTGAATTTCAAGAATCTCCTCGAGGAAGGTAAGGCGCTCTACGTAAAAGCCAAATTCCAAAAATCGTGGCGGGGCGAAGAAATGGAACTGAAGGTGCAGGAAGTACGCCTCCTCGAAGGGGTTGCCGAAAACCTGACCGAGTCGATCACCCTAAAATTACCGCTGGAACGCATCTCTCCCGAAGTGATTCAGGAGCTGGATACCATCTGTGATCAATACGCAGGCAAACACCGCTTACGCATGGAGATCATTGACCCTGTTCAGCGATTAAAAGTACCCATGATCGCCCGTGAACGCATGGTCAATGCCGATAACGACTTCATCCGCGAGTTGGATCGCATCGGACTGGAGTTTTATCTTAATGCCTCTTAAACAGGTATGAGGTATGAGGTATGGGGTATGAGGTATGGGGTATGAGGTATGAGGTATGAGGTGCATAGGTCTAAATACCTACTACCCAATACCAGTTTAAAACAAAAAGATTTAATTAAAAAGTTTTTGTTTTAAAAAATGCATATATTTGAGTCATTGCTCGATCGCAGAAAACCAATGACTCATGAAAGTGCATATTTCGCCCCCGAAAAACAAGGATTTGTTTTATCACGAGGCGCAAACGGCCCGCAAGGCTCGTTACATAATCGGTGGCCTCCAGTTGCTGAGTGGTGCAACCGCCCTGATCGGTTTGCGAATCTACTTCGATGAATGGCTTAGCGATATGCACTGGGGGTTACAGTACCTCATCATGGCGGGGATTGCCCTGGTGCTGGTGGCTCCGGGAGAGATGGGTATCCGGGAAACCTGGGCGTACTTATTCAGGGCTTTGCTCAATCGCTTTAATAAGGGACTCGACCTTTTTTCCATCATTTTAATGTGCTGTGTTGCCATTTCCCTGACCGGCTATTCCTTTTACTTATCCCAATACGCGACCCGGAACTCCCTGAAACGGGTTGCACCAACCGTCGAGTTGCAGGATACCCGCGAAGTCAGCGAAGCCTACGAGGCGGAGATGGGGCGTATCGCACGGGACTACGCGACTAAGCGCAATGATATCAACACCCGCTACGACGAGTTGGTACAAGCCGAACAAAACTTCTTCACCAACCAAATAACGGCTAATGAGGCTAAGATCGATCAGTATAAAAAGCGGGAATGGTCGACCGGACAACGGTATACCAGCCGTATAAACGGTCTGGAATCAAAAAACCTGGAGTTAGAAACTAAACTGGCCGAATCCGTCAAAGAACTCAAAGAAAAACAAAATGGTGAACTGGCGGCGGTGGAAACCTGGAGGGGGACCGCAGAACAGGAGGCACGGGACGAAAAAAAGAATAACAAATCAACTATAGTTGATCGCAATCAGGAGTTGGAAGAAGAAAACCGGGCGTTCGCCAACATGTTTGCCACCCTGGTTGCCCGGTTTGCCGCCTGGTCGGTAATACTGGTTATTCTATTTACCGGATACCTGGAGGTCTTTTACTTTAAAACGGGCATCAAACGAGTGGTAAAATTCCGTACCACCGATTTTCAGGCTCCGGTCTTTGTAGAGTTGCTTGCCTTTCCTTATGTGTATCTGAGCCGGCATTTGGCCAATTATGTGCGTTCGAAATACCACACACTACCCGAGTTAATGAATGCTCCCGGCACGGAAGACTTAATGGCCGACAGTGATTTTGAAGATTATTCTCCGCCACCACCACCTCCTCCCGAAAGACCCAAAAAAGAACCATCCTACCAAGAGACGGCAAAAGCGCAGGAGGAAAAGCCAGCCGTGAACTCACAACCAGTGGAGGAAAAAGCACCGGAAGAGGCAGCCCCCGAAGAGGCAGCACCCGATAACCTGGAATTCTGGTTGGAAGAACTGGAGCGCGAAGCCAGTGATGAAGGATCGGCCCCCCCCGGCAAAGACCATTATTCGCCGGATGCAGACGAGGAGCAAGTGACATCAGCAGAGGAAAGGTCGGAAACAACAGAACCGAAAGAACCAACTGTCCCGGAACCCGATCCCGAAATAGAAGAAGAACCAGGAACATTGTTTTATCAGGCACGGGAACAATCCCGACAGGACCGAGGCGAATCGATCCGCGATGCACGTCCTTCCGAAAAACAGGCCGGGAAGAGCACCTATACGGATACCTCCAGTGCCTTTAAGAACGCAAAGGAGACTTCTACTGCATCATCGGGTGTCAAAGACCTGGACTTTGATCAACAACCTGATTTTGGTGTTACCATCAAACACGTGGATCGTCGTACGGGGCAGATATCGTACTTTGATGCCAATGATCTCGATGCTTTTCTGGAGGAGTATCAGTCAAAGATGGATGATGCCGCGGAGATGTACCACGACACTGGTGATCCGATGTATCTTGCTTCCATCGAAGATGCGCGCTCCGGCTTGTCCTACTGGCAGGGGCGGAGGGTGGAATTGATGCAGAAAATGTCGTCAAATGGGCGCTTTTGATCGGGCTAAGCCGTTGATTCATAGGGTTTAACTAATTTTTAACTCACCCTTTGCCGACCGAGCGGCAGCAATTTGACATCTTTAGGGAAAAAGTATACACGATGCAAAAACTATGGCAAGTTTGTTTCTTTTTGGCAGCAATGATGGTGCTGGCCGGCTGTCAATCATCCGGTGGGTCTGATTCCGCTGAAATGGAAGGTCCTAAGCCGCTTTATTCTACCTATGAGACCTTTGATGAAATCGCTCCCATTTTTAATAAACAAACGGATACCACTTACGTCATCAATTTCTGGGCTACCTGGTGCAAGCCTTGTGTTGAAGAGCTACCCTATTTCGAGCAATTGCACGATAAATATCAGGGCGAAAAAGTTAAAATCATTTTGGTAAGCCTGGATTTTCCGAACCAAATCGAGACTAAGCTTATTCCCTTCTTAGAGGAGCGACAGTTGGGGCCGGAGATAGCTTTGTTGCTCGACGATGATATCAACAGCTGGGGTGATCAGGTTGATCCCGAATGGGGAGGAGCTATCCCGATTACCCTGGTGTACGATGCCGATAAACGCACTTTTCACGGAACTCAGTTTGCTTCTTTCGAAGAGCTGGAGTCCATGGTGCAAGAAGTATTATAAAAACAATTGAATACCCGATTTATTAACCACTTATTTAAACGAGGACTATGAAAAAGATTATTGGATTTTCTGCCTTCGTACTGGTAGCAGCTATCGGATTTTTTGCGATCAGTGCTGCTCAACCCCAACCCGAAGCAGAGGGACTGGAAGTAGGTGATACTGCCCCTGATTTCGAATTGATGAACATTGATGGCAGTATGGTATCAATGGCTGGTTATCAGGCAGAGGAAGGCCACGAAGACATTAAAGGATACATAGTAACCTTTACCTGTAATACGTGCCCCTACGCCGTTGCTTACGAAGATCGTCTGATCGAGACGCACAATAAGATGGCTCCCAAAGGTTGGCCGCTGATCGCCATTCAACCCAACGATCCGGATGTTCAGCCTGGTGACAGTATGGAGGAGATGAAAAAGCGTGCCGCTGAGAAAGACTTTCCATTCGTTTATCTGATGGACGAAGGCCAGGAGGTATATCCACAATATGGTGCTAATCGCACGCCACACATATTTCTGCTGGATACTGATCGCAAGGTACACTACATCGGAGCCCTGGATGACAGTCCACGCGATCCTGAAGGCGTTACGGTAAATTATGTAGAAGAAGCGATCGCAGCCATCGAGAATGGCGGAGAGCCCGATCCGAACTTTACCAAAGCTATCGGGTGTACGATCAAGACCAAGAAATAATTTGACAAGGTTTTACGATTTGTTTGAGCGGCCTGCACGTATCGTGCGGCCGCTTTTTTTTGCCCGAGGTAAAAAATCCCGAATTCAGCGTTTTTAGCTGTATTCGGGATAAGGAGGAAGGTCGTGATGCCTTCCCAGTTAGCCATTGACGGGATCTTACATCATGTCCAGTGCCTTGACCAGGTAGGTCAACGAAAAGGGCAGAGCCAGCCAGAACCATTCATCCATATACATGAGCATGAAAATCAGGATAACGGTTGATACTAAAAAGATGATCCAATCAATTGCACGACTGCTTTTCGTAGTAGTATCCATTCGTAATTGTGTTTTCCACTTGAAATCAGGTGCAAAGATAACAAACAAAAAGGGGCCGTAGATAATCTGACGGCCCACAAATAACGGAAAAGTATTTTTACCAGATCAATCATCAAAGGATTCAACCTTCGGCAAGATCAAAGCCGGTAGATCGCGTTGCTTGAAAATGCGATTGAATTGCTTGACTTCCTGACTCATGATTTGATCCATGTCGTTTTTGGCTTCGTTCCAGGCTTCACTTAAATCATTAAAACGAGCTTGCATACCGCTGGTGACTCTTGGGTCAGCGGTATCAACAGTCTCCTTCAAAGACATAAATTCAGCAGCCAGCTTGTGTTCAAAGTTGATTACGTCCTGATCGGTCTCGTGTTCCGTTTGGATGAGTTGCTTTTCCCAACTGTTGATCTTGGAAATCGCTTCCCGTCCCGATTGGATGAGGTCTTGGTATTGGTCACTATCTTTAAGGAATCGAAGTAGCGTTTCTATTTGTCGGCGAATGTCTCGCATTTGCTGGAGTGACTGGTTGATGTTACGAATGTTGGATTCGATAACCTCTAGTAGTTGCTCTTGTTGTGCATACGTTTTTTCGGCCACGTTCACCCGGGGGTCGGCCTGTAGGACAATAGATTGTGACACGGTATCCTGTACTGTTCTCAATTCTATCCGATAGTCACCAGGAGCAACCATACTGCCCCGGTAATCCCCCATGATATACACTCCGTCAATGCCTGGTAAAGGTTCACGGCGAATATCCCAATTGAAACGGTTATGGCCGGCACTGGCCGACAGAGGCGTTTCCGGTACAGGTCCACCTTCGTATTCCTGTACATTTGGAATGCGATTGGAATAAGAGCGTAGTGCCTCTTCTGAATCGGGGGCTTTGGCAAAGATCTGAAGTTCGACCAAACTAGTATCCAGACCATGAGGAAGGAAGTAATCAATAATAATCCCCGGCAACGGGTTTTCCCCAATTTCCAGCAGATCATCTGGGGTCTCTTCGGATTGGAAGCGCACCCCGGGATCAGGTTGTACTAAAACTAACGCATCTCTTTCGGGGAATCCTTTAGTCTGCTGAATGGGGGCGAGATCGTCGAGTATCCAGAATCCGCGACCAGCCGTTGATGCCACCAGGTCATTATCCGCGATGGTCAGGTCGGTAATCGGGGTAATTGGCAGGTTGAGTTGAAAACGACTCCATGATTCTCCGTAATTAAAGGAAATATAGATGCCATTTTGGGTGCCGGCGTACAGGATGCCGGCTACTTTGGGGTCTTCCCGAACTACCCGTACGTAGTCCTTGCCGGCAATGCCGCTGGTTATTAGTGACCAGTTTTCTCCTTTATCATTGGTCCGGAAAACATAGGGCTGCAGATCATTGAACTTATGACGCGTGGCGACCACATACACGGTCTGGGTGTCGTGTGGTGATATTTCAATACAATTGATAATAGCTTCGCCCAGTTCAGGTGGAGTTACATCCTTCCAGGTTTCACCGGCATCTTCGGTGTGGTACACCAGCCCATCGTCGGATCCGGTCCAGAGGGTAAATTTATCGTGGGGCGAGCTGGCCAGGTAGCTAATGGTGTTGTAGACCTCACCACCCGCACCTTCGTTGGTGAACGGTCCCCCACCTAGTCCCTGTTTATCGCTTTCGTTGCGGGTAAGATCAGGGCTGATCTCCCGCCAGTTATAGCCACCATCGGTTGTTTCGAGTACTTTATTTGCCGCGTGATATATAATGCTGGACTGCACCGCATTGGCAACTACCGGAGCATTCCAGTTGAAGCGATACATGTTCTTCCGGGGTGTGGAAGCAATGCCTACGGTCGGGTAGGCCGCAATATTTTTTGTCTCTTTTGTGATGTGGTCGAAAACGGTAAGGCTGCCCTGATAGCTGCTGCCGTAAATCAGGCGGGGATTATCCGGGTCAAAGGTGATAAAAGCACTTTCTCCGCCCCCAACTTCGAAGGTCTGGTCCGGAGTTATTCCGAAACCATTACTGCGGCTGGGCACTGCGATGGTGCTGTAATCCTGTTGGCCGGCGTAGATGTGGTAAGGGAAGCGCTTGTCGGCAATAACCCGGTATAACTGAGCCGTTGGCTGATTGTACTGGCTCGACCAGGTACGGCCCCCGTTAAAAGTAACCGCCGCCCCTCCGTCATTAGCCACGATCAGATTGTCCGGATCAGCCGGATTGATCCACAAATCGTGATGGTCGGTATGCGGTGTGGGAACTGCCTCGAAAGTTTGCCCGCCGTCTATTGATTTTAACATGGGGGCATTGAGTACGTATACGGTTTGCTCATCGACCGGATCAGCTACTACTTCCATGTAGTACCAGGCGCGGGCCCAGGTCAGGCGTTGATTATTTGTTTGCACCCAGGTGCGGCCGCTGTCATTGGATCGAAAGACGCCGCCATTTTCGGCCTCTACATTAGCATAAAGCACTTGCGGGTTAACGGGGGAAACGGAAATGCCCACTTTACCCATTTCCTTAGGCAGGCCACTGGTGAGTTTTATCCAGTTCCGGCCGCCATCTTCCGACTTAAAAATACCGGAACCCGGACCTCCTGAACGGATATTCCAGGGGGTTCGGGCGTGGTCCCACATGGTGGCATAGATAATGCGGGGATTGGAAGGATCGATTACCACATCAGCAGCACCGGTCGTTTCATTAATGTAAAGGGTCTGTTCCCAGGTATCACCACCGTCCGTAGACAAGTAAATACCTCGTTCATCGGAAGGACCGAATACGGCACCCTGGGCCGCAATCAATACGGTATTTGGATCGGTTGGGTGCACTGCGATGCCGGCAATGTGACGCGTACCGGCTAATCCAATGTGCATCCAGCTCTGCCCGGCATTGGTAGATTTATACAGGCCGTCGCCATGGGTCGACATGACACCACGTACAGCATGCTCGCCGGTACCTGCGTAAACAACATTTTGGTCTGAGGGGGCAATCTCGATAGCACCCACCGATGCGGTGCTGAAATAGCCGTCGGAAATATTAAACCAACTTTGTCCGGCATCTGTCGTTTTCCAGATACCGCCACCCACGGTGCCCATGTAGTAGATGAGGTCATTTCCCCGAACACCCGTTACTGCATTGGTGCGCCCGCCCCGGAAAGGGCCGACGTGGCGCCAGGACATATCCCGGTAGTTGGCCGCCGAAAACAGCTGTAGGTCGTCTTTCGGGATTGCCTGCACGTTTTGCGCTGAGGCAGGAATCATCCCCAATGAGCATACGACGAGTATCAAACTCAGCGTATAGCGTTTTCTCATAATACGTTTTTTACCCTGCCCGCGTCACTAGACAGGTGCATGAGTTATGTAGTTCTCTCAAAGCTCTCTAAACGTATATCGGCCTGAAGAAGAGGATAGTGGGGGAATTCAATTGATTGTTCTTCTTGGAATCACATCAAAATTAAATGATTATAAGTGAAAAAACCAATTTATGGACCAGATTTTTGCCGTTTAGTAAATAAAAACAACCGCTTTCCTGGTTAAATTGACCGTTTACGATCTGTGGATTGGTGTGTAGATAGGAGGGGAAGCAATTATTTTGATTTAACGGAATGTGGCTTGAAGGGTTTCGATTCCGTTCATTTTGTGGAGTATAAAAAGAAAGAAAAATATTATATGATAAAAATCCTATTTGGTATATTGTCAAAACAACCCTACCGTTCCCTGGGGGAACCGACCGCTTCCGCAAAAATATGGTACAGTTAAAAGATCCCTATTCAAGGATCCCCTTTGCCGCCAAAGCATCCTTTAGGTCACTGGAATCTGTGAAATGGATGGTTTTAAGCCCTAATCGATCAGCAGCAGCAATATTGCGGGCATTATCATCGATGAAGACGGCTTCCCCCGGATTCAGATCATTGCGATCCAGTAAGCGGCGGTAAATGGCCGGATCCGGCTTTTTGAGTCCCTCGCGTCCGCTGACCAGAATATCCTCGAAATACCGCAAGAAAGAATATCGTTCCCAGGCAATGGGAAAGGTTTCGTCGGACCAATTGGTTAAAGCCAGCAGTTTATAGTTCCGTTGCCTGCGCAATTCCTCCAGCAAAGCTACCGAACCGGCGATCGGCCCCCCCAGCATCTCCGGCCAACGTCCGTAGTAAGCCTCAATAAGTTCCTTGTGTTCCGGGAACTCAGCCACCTTGGTCCGGGTAGCTTCTTCGAGCGATCGGCCTGCATCCTGTTGTTCATTCCAGTCCGGAGTACATACCTCATTCAGGAAAGCATCAATTGCTGTCTCGTCATCCAGTAGCTTTCGATACAGGTAGCGGGGGTCCCAGTCGATGAGGACTCCTCCCAGGTCAAAAATAATCGTAGTAATGGCCTGTGACATAAGTCTGTCTGTTTGTGTTGTATTTGATCAGGTGATTGGGGGGCTATCTGTTTTTGGCCAATTACGCAGGCGCAGAATACCCCGTACTAATAAAAGGATGGCAATTGGCAAAATGGCGGGATGCAATTGCTGGGGCAACCAGGGAAATCCGATCAAAGCTACCGCAGTGGTTGAACAAGCTATTCCTAATAGTACGCGTTGCCATTTATAATGGCCATCTAAAACAAACAACCACAAGGGGTTGGCCCACAGTAGGTTAAGGTTTTGCCAGGTGGCCTGGTGGTCGGTCCCCATCCACATGAATGCGAATAGGCATCCGGCCAGTCCGGCGGCTAAAAGAAAAACCGAGTCCAACAGCTTACCGAGTTTGGCTGGGCCAAACAGGGAGGCTAAAATAACGACTACTGCCAAAACCCCGAATACCCACACCGGACCGATACTCCCGGAGGGCTCTAAATGATCAATACGGGCGGGAACGATTACCTCCGGAACCGGTGTGAGCGATTGACCGCGAAATTGAGTAGTGGCAAAATGTGCCGATAAGTAATCCGGAAGGAACATTTCGTCCCGAAAGTCGGCGGGCTCATCAGCAGGCATGCCCAGGATCAGGTCAATACCAAAGTCGGCCCATGGAAAATTGCCGATGTATTCGTCGAGCAGTTGGCGAAAACTCTTTGTGGGATCGTAGTTGGCAGGAGGGTCCAGACTGGTGTCAAATTCCTGTTCGATCACATCCCGGATGCGGGTTGCACAATTGTCGTAAAAAAAATCGTACAGGTAGTAGCGGTTTTCCGGTTTGTAGTTGGTTCGCAGGAAGTCGATTACCCGCTGCGTTTCCTGCCCGGTAAGAATCAACTCTTGCTGATCAATTCGCCGTCCTTCCGATTCGTAGGAACGCAAAAATACCTCGGTACGCTGCACGCCGAGCATATACTTCAATTTTCCCCGAATGAATTTTACGTAGAAATTGGGGGTGTCGAAGTCAAAAATCCCGTAATTGAATACCAGATCCGTTCCGTTTGTCGGGTCGTGGGCGCGAATGGCGGAGTGTCCGAATTTTGAGAAAAGTTCTGCTCCGGGTGCACAGGTCAGGAGGTACAACCGGGTACTATCAGTGAGTTGTTGAGCCTGACTCCCGTACCCCAATAAGAGGGTCAGGACCAGGGCGAACAGCCATTTCTGCATGGATCGTTGTTTGGGGAAAGATACACTTTTGGCGAGAGAAGTGCTTTGACCTCCCTTACCGAATCTTGACGGGGCGCAGCAAAAGCATACCTGACACGAAAAAGAGGGAGAGTACCAGGATGCTGATCCGCATGGATCCGGTTAATTGTTCCAGTATTCCGAAGAGCAGAGTCCCCATTACAATGGCTACTTTTTCCAACACATCGTAAAAACTAAAATAGGAGGTGGTGTCCTCTGTTGTTTCGGGAATGATCTTGGAATAGGTTGACCGGGCCACCGACTGTATGCCACCCATTACCAGGCCAACGCCGGCAGCCAGTGCGTAGAATGGCCCTTGTCCGTCGACGAAATAAGCAATGATGCAAATCAGGGTCCAAATGATCAGCATCAGGGTCAGGGAGTATTTATTTCCTTTTCGATCCGAGAGAAAGGCAAACAGGTAGGCACCACCGATTGCAAGGACCTGCAGGAGTAGGATCAGAAGAATAAGCTGAGATGTTCCGAAATTCAGCTCTTTTTCCGCGAAGGTAGCAGCCAGGAACAGTACCGTTTGGACGCCAGCAATAAAACTGAAAAAAGCCCCCAGAAAAAAACGCAGATCCCTTTGTTTTTTGGCGGAAGCCCAAACCAACTTAAGTTCCTCAAAACCCTTGCGAATAAGCTGCGGATGACGAACCCGCTCATCCGCAGGTAACCGGCGAAAAGGAATCAGCGAAAATCCCAACCACCATAACCCGACCAACAGGAAGGATAACCGCACCGGAAAAGTACCCTCCGGCAATCCAAGGGTATTGGCAAACTCAATAATGATCAAACAGGTTACCAACAGTATGACGCTGCCAATATATCCGTAGGCGTATCCCCGGGCACTCACCCGGTCGAACCGGTCAGGTGTGGCGATCAGAGGCAGATAGGCATTATTGAAAACCAGCCCTCCGGCAAAACCGATCATGGCAACCATGAACATTGTTGTTCCGAACCACAATTGCTCCATGCCCTGAAAAAAGAAAAGCGCCAGGCAAGCCAGAGCCCCCAAAATGGTAAAGAAGCGCATGAAGAACATACGCCGACCTCCGTAATCGGCTATTCCGGACAATAAAGGTGAAAAGAGGGCAATGATGAGGTAAGAGCCCGAGATTGCAAAAGCGTACAGCACGGAGTTGCTGGTGGTAAAGCTTCCCAACTCAATCGAATCGTTGGTGACTTCAATGAAGTAGGCCGGAAAAATAGCCACCGTGATCACCAGCGCAAAGGCGGAGTTCGCCCAGTCAAAAAAAGCCCAGGCATTGAGCGTACGTGGGTTATTCAGGGAAGTAGAATCGACCATAAGTAGAGGGCTTCTTTTTTAAGGACTCTGCAAACTAAGTAACTTTGATTTATGGCTGTGCCTTTCGGCAAAATGCTTCGATGCTCGTCCGCCTGCCAAAGTCTTGACCGGTCTCCGGTGGCCAGAGCCCACAGGCGACGAGACACCGGCAGGCCGGTCGCGACCCTGCGGATGCTTGGGTTCAAGAACAGGGCCCCTTCACTCCACTCTTGCATAGGCGCCTGGTCGATTGCCAAAATGACCTACCCGTATTTTCAAATAACTTAGCATACAGAGTACTAAGCGGGAAAGATTTAGCATCTTGCCAGATCGGTTTTTCCAGTGGTGCAGCCGGCCGGATAAGATTCGTGCGTGCTGCGAATATAAGCAGCCTGAGCTAACTCCGACCCGATTTTGTGGAACGCCATTAGTAACTTTTATGAAAATAGGTATTCTCTCCCGTGGCCCCCAATTGTATTCCACCCGTAGTTTGTACCGGGCGGGGATGCGGCGTGGCCACCAAATGATGGTCATCGATCATACCCGATGCCAGTACCTGGTGGATAGTGAGCGGTCGGAAATTTTTTTTGACGGCCTCCCGCTGTCATCACTTGATTTGATCATACCGCGTATCGGCAGTTCGGTGACTTCCCTGGGAGCTGCACTTATCCACCAATTCGAACTCCTCAAAGTATACACGGTAACTCGAGCGCACGCGCTTTTGCAGGCTCGCGATAAACTGCGGTGCTTGCAGCGCCTCGCGGGTGCCGGCTTGCCGGTGCCGGGCACTGCCTTCGTCACCAGTGGTTCCGACCTCGAGGATGTACTCGATCTGCTGGGAGGCTTTCCGGTCGTCATCAAATTACTGGAGAGTACGCACGGTGTGGGGGTCATGCTGGCCGATAATATGCGTTCGGCGGAGGCTACAATTGAGGCTTTCCAGAAACTTAACGAGCGGGTGCTCGTCCAGGAATATATTGCCGAATCCCGGGGTGCGGATATTCGGGCCCTGGTGGTAGGCGGGCGCGTGGTGGCCTCCATGAAACGACAAGCCCAGCCGGGGGAATTCCGGTCAAACCTGCACCGTGGGGCGAGAGCCCAGCGCATCGACTTAACGCAGAAAGAGGAAAAAGCCGTGATCCAGGCTGCCCAGATAATGGGCCTGGATGTGGCGGGCGTAGATATTCTCCAGTCGAGCCGTGGACCCTTGGTTATGGAGGTGAATGCCTCACCCGGCCTGGAGGGCATTGAGGGAGTTACCAGGGTGGACGTCGCGGGAGCCATCATCAGATTTGCGGAAAAAAGACATCGGGCTTTTCAGGCTCGGATGGGAACTAAATGAAGTGTTTGTGAAAATTCATAATACCGAAATACTACCCGGGGCGAACGAGTTGGTCAAGATACCGGTTGGGCGCATACCATCGGGAAACCAGATACTGATCCGGGCACACGTGTACCGGTCCCTGATCGACGGACCCACCGCTCTGGTGTTGGCCGGAGTACACGGTGATGAGGTTAATGGGGTCGAAATTGTGCGCCAGGCGGTTGCTTCGGAAATGTTCCGCAGTATACGCAGGGGGACGATTATCGCCATTCCTATCCTGAACGTGTACGGGTTTATCAATTTCTCACGGGAAGTGCCGGATGGAAAAGATGTCAATCGATCGTTTCCGGGATCACTGCGTGGCTCCCTGGCTTCCCGGGTAGCCAGGATCATCAGTAAGAAGATTATTCCGGTGGTGGATTTTGGTGTGGACTTTCACACCGGTGGGCGCTCTATTTACAATTTTCCTCAGATCCGGTATACGGCCGGTGATGAAGAGGCGCGTGATCTGGCCCTGGCTTTCGGGGCACCTCAGTTGCTGGCTAAGAAAACAATCAGTAAATCACTGCGGAAATACGCCCACGATAAAGGGAAGCGCATCCTGGTCTTTGAGGGGGGAGAAAACCTCCGGCTGGATGATTATTCCATTGCGAATGGTTTGAAGGGGCTACAGCGGTTACTAGTACATCAGCAAATGCTGGAAGGGCCTGCTCCCGTGGAACAACCCTCGTGGCATTACCTGAAATCAAGTTGGTTGCGGGCTCCCAAGGCCGGGATTTTTCAATGGACAAAGGGCTCCGGCCAGATGGTAACCAAAGGGGAACCCATCGGTTCGATTACTGATCCCTATGGATTGGAGCGCACGCCACTGAGAGCCGATGAAACGGGACATATTATCGGACATTCCAATTTGCCGGTAGTAACCCAGGGGGATGCCTTGTTTCATATCGCGCATCATCACGCCTGAACGGGACGTCGGTTGGATGTCAATGCTACATCAAAAAAGCCCGCCGGCTAGGGAAACCGGCGAGCAAACTGCATATTCGTGAGCTAAGAATGTACATAACACATCACAGTGTAGTACATACCAATAAACGTGCCAAAAATTATATTGGGCCTTTATTTTCCAATATTCATGGCAGGGAAAAGCAAAAACAACAAACGGTGAACAAACGCAAAAACACGAAAGGCCTGGTGAAGTCTGTTCGACAATTCCGGGTTTACCACAAATACCTAGGTATCTTCCTGGGAATCCTACTGCTGGTCAGTGCCCTAACCGGGCTGCTCCTGGGCTGGAAGAAAGATGCTGCCTGGATTCAGCCTCCGACACAGAAGGGAGCATCCGCCGAACTGGTCGACTGGATGCCACTCGACCAACTGGCCGAGTTGGCCAGGGAAGGGCTGTACGCTGAATATCCGGCACAGGCAGGGAATGAGATCGACCGGCTGGATGTACGTCCGTCCAAAGGGATCGCTAAGGTTCTCTTTACGGATGGGTACTGGGAAGTTCAGATCGACGGTACGAATGGTGCGATCTTATCCATCGATAAGCGGTATTCCGATTTCATCGAACATCTCCACGACGGATCTATCATCTCCGATACCTTTAAGCTGATTAGTATGAATGCGCTCGGCCTGGGCCTGACGGTAATGATCATTACCGGGATATGGTTGTGGTACGGTCCCAAGCGAATACGGGCCCGTAAGCAAAAACACAAGCGGTCTGCCCGTAAAAAAGAAGCTTCGGTCACTTAATAATCGGAATACATCTCAAAAATATTCTTTGGCCTGCCCATACGTGCACGTCGGGTCAAAGCTGTTTTTTGCCCCTGCATTTCGTTGCAAAAAGCTTACGTCCGTACGGATGCTTTGATTGGTGAAGCATCACTCTTGAATGAGCGCCCTATCCGGGGGGCAAAATCTGAGCTTTTCGTCATCAAAAACTTTTGGAGATAGCTTCTACCAATACAACCAATGGAATCGGGCTGCTTCACCCGTTCGCCATTCCAGGGCAGGTGCCGGAATTTTAATGAACCGAATCACAGAAAAAACGGTCTTCAGAAAATCGCTATTCGTTGGAATACGCCCGGTGTCGATATCCAGTGATAAATACCACTGCTGTTGCCGGGGGAGGTGACTCAGCGAATAGGTCGTACCATCGTCATCGGTCCATCCATTCCCGTAGGCACCAAATACATTATTTGCTCCGTACCCAACGGCAATATTCAACCAATCGGGTAGCGGACTGCGTTCACCCACAAAGGAGTTGGGGTTTACGGAGGCCCACACCGTCATCCCGTTATAGTCTTTGATGAACGCTTCGAGGTAATTGGAGCCGTAGAGATCATGAGCAGCTGTGCGGACCGTTGACACTTTCGACTCATCCTGGCGTGAATAAATAGGCGCATCGGAATAATTGGGACGGGAATTCGAAACTTTCAAAAAAATGCGCTGCTCTTCCCATAGGAGCTCCTGGCCTACAAATAGTGCAGTACCGGCGGTATTGCTGACTACGTCGGGTACGGAGAAGCCCCACCGCTCAGAAAAACCGTCCATCACCTCGACGGTCGTTTGTAAAAGCGTTCCTACGCCTGCTCCCAGCCACACGGCCTTGCGGTGAGGGATGCCGGTCCACCGCGCTCCTTTATAGGCCAGGTAGCTTTCGGCGTAAGCCGTGATCAGGTGCCCGGCCTTATCTACGTGCTCCCATTCACCCCAGTCATCGAAAATCCGAAAGCGTCCCTGTGGATAGTCCTTATACCAAATATGGTACAAGCCGATAGTGGTGCCGGTATAGGCTAGTGCCGCTCCTCCGGCCAGGTAGGTGAAGCGTTGCCGGTGGAAGGAATCGGCTGGTTCCCAAAAGGACAGGTCTTGGCGCTGGGCAGAAAGCAACTGGCATCCAAGGAGGATCAGGATCCCCAGCAGAAGGCTGCGCGGTTGCATAATCGGCTTTTGCATTGTACTTTCAGGTTTAGCAGAGTGTTTTTGGGATATCTGCTAAAGTACAACTTATCCCAGTCAAACCTACCTTATGGCCCGGGAAGAAACCGAATGGTTGCGCAAGGAAATCCCCAAATGGGTAGAACGCGACTGGATCACCTCCGACCAGGCCGACCGTATTACCCGTCATTACGAAAATGAGGAGGAGGAGCCTGCCTACTCCCTGGCTTTTATGCTTCTCAGCGGATTAGCTGCCTTATTGGTGGGCAGTGGATTAATTCTGATCGTGGCTTATAACTGGTCTGATTTTGGCCGGTCAATGCGCACGCTGATCAGCCTGTTTCCATTACTGCTGGGACTGGGGGTCTTCGGCTGGGCTTTGTTTCGCCGGTCCGACCAGGTCGCCTGGCGGGAGAGCGGTTCGGCCTTTCTGATGCTCATGCTGGCAGCTTCACTGGGGCTCATTGCGCAGACTTATCGCATCATGACGGAACCAGCCCCCTTCGTGCTGGCCTGGTTACTGTTGAGTATTCCCCTTTTGTATGCCCTGCGGTCGAGCCTCTGTACCATTCTTTATCTGGGTGGGACCGCAGCTTATGCTCTGCAGGATGGATACGTTGAGTCGGGATGGTTTTTTGGGTTGTTGTTGATCAGTGTACCGCACCTCGTCATGTATATGCGCAAGCAGGATCACCTGGTGCGTAAGAATCTGTTGGAATGGATGTTTTTCCTTGCCACCCTCATCGGTTGGATGGCCTGCGTGGAAATGGACACTACGCTGTTCGGTATCCTGGGTACTTCCGTATTGTTTCCATTTTTTATTGGCTGGGGCCAAAAACTGGAAGGCCGGGATTCCATATTCCTGTTTCCCTTTCAGTTCCTGCCGCTATTTGGTGTTTATCTCATGGTCCTTCTTTTGACTTTTGGCCTGGATCATCATACCCTGCAATGGGGTCATTGGTTTCAGGGTAAGGAAGCTCCCTCGGGAAGTGCCTTCTGGAATGGAGTGACCCTCCTGTGTTTGGTACTGGGGTGGTTGTATTTTACCATTCCTGCTTCTTTTTTATCGCGGAGTAGCCTTTCGGCAAAAAGGTCCTATAGCACTTGGGTAATACTGGGGTTTCCCGTGTACATACTGATCTATATTTTTTGCCGGGAACAAGTAAACGAAACCGCTGGGCTCCTCTGGATGAATGGGGTAGGGGCCGGTATCGGACTCGTATTTCTAGCCGAAGGGTTACGGCACAATAGTCTTTTCCACGTTAACGCGGGCCTGGCGTTTATTGTAACACTGGTCATCGTGCGTTTCTTCGATGAGTCCTGGAGTTTCGTATGGAAGGGGATCGTGTTTGTTTTGGTTGGTCTTGCCTTCCTTGTCACGAATTGGAGACTGCAGCGGAGAATGGGGGAAAGGGAGAGTGGGTGAGAGGGAGAATTGGAGAAAGGGAGAGAGGGTGATTTGATGGACCTGCCAATAGGCCAGATGGCTCTCGCTTGTCAAACTAAATTTCCTCCGAAATACAAGGAACATGAGGTTAGCTGTCAAGACAAGTTTTGCCACCGACGATCAAACGCGCTCTGATCTGGATTTTAATCCTGGCTTTCGCCAAAATGCCGCACGTTTTTTCCATCGTTTCCACCCACCTGGAACAAGTACCCGAACAGCTCACGGGCCAAGCCCCCGTGGATTTCTATCAAATGGGTACGGACATCACCCCCACCGGTGACATCCAATTTTCCTACCAACTTAAACCCGGCATCAACCAGATCCGTATCGGTCGAAAGATCGCTCAGAACCGCGGTATGCTTAAAAATTGATCGATAAAGCCCCGTCAGGGGCGATCTACGAAGTGCCGTCAGGCACGTCCA